>JBHLOC010000065.1:0-3164 GCA_048940925.1 Promethearchaeota archaeon
CAATAATTTTAATCTTCCCTTTAATTTCCTCTACAATACTAGGTAAAACTTCAGCAGTTCCAAGAGTATGATCTAAAACTCTTCCTCCATGATTTGATACAACAATTGCCGCTGCTCCAGCTTCTTTTGCAACTATAGCATCTTCAACACACATTACTCCTTTAATAATTACAGGAAGATTTGTAGAAGAAACCAATTCTTTTATTTCTTCAATAGATTTTTTGAAAACTGGTTCATTATGGGTAGCCATGGCATATGAACCACATCCATCAATATCTACACCAACAGCAGCACATCTAACCTCTTCAGCTTTATTAAAAAATTTCATAATAATTCCTTGATCTCTTGGTTTTACAATTTTAACTCCCCAACCTCCAGCTTCAGCTATTGCATTAAGTCCATAAGAATTTTCAAGAGAATATGTATAAGTATCTCCTCTCCATCCCAATGTTCCAGTATCTCTACACCCTAGAACTACTGCTCGGCAAAAATCTCTCTCTGTTATTACCTTATCTCCTCCAAAACTATTAACACCTGCAACACTAGCAGCCATGATTGGCATACTCAATTTTTTGCCAAAGAAATTATAACTAGAGTCAGGAGTAAAATGTTCTCCCAATAATTTCATTTTTAATTTGTATTTTTTCAAAGCTAAAAAATTGTTATTGAAACTGGCACCACTTCCAATCCCTCCAATACCCAAAGCTCTACCATAACTTTGACCTTGACAAAGTCTACGTGGATCTCCATCACATTCTTTATAGACACCACAAATACCTTTTAACTTTTCTCTTGCGATATTGCGTACATCTTCTAATGATTTTACTTCAGCCATTAATTCTTCTCACTTATAATTATACCATTTTTTTAGGATCTAATAACTCATCCAAATTATCTATTTTTAATCCCATTTCGTTAATTACTG
Organism: Promethearchaeota archaeon; assembly: GCA_048940925.1. Classification (GTDB taxonomy): domain Archaea; phylum Asgardarchaeota; class Lokiarchaeia; order Sigyniarchaeales; family SOKP01; genus Loki-b32. The sequence goes on from JBHLOC010000065.1 coordinate 926, forward strand.
CCTTACAAGTTTTTCCTTCCTGATAAGCGCGTTGAGCAATCTCAGAACACTTATCATAACCTATTATAGGAGTCAAATTTGTAACAATCATAAGCATTTGCTCTAAATCTTCATTTATTTGTGAAATATTAGCTTCCAATCCAGATAAACAATGGTCTATAAAAGAATTTATTCCTCTAATCAATATTTCAATTGATTCAAGTAAGTTCATTATCATAATAGGTTTACATACATTCAAATCTAATATACTTCCATAAACCTCTCCGAATGATATGACAGAATCATTTCCAATAACCTGAAGACAGACTTGGATTAACGCTTCAGATTGAGTGGGATTTATTTTTCCAGGCATTATTGATGATCCTGGTTCATTTTGTGGTAATTTTAATTCAGATAATCCTGCTCGTGGACCACTACCCATCCAACGTATATCATTAGCCATCTTTAATAATGAGAGGGCTAATAGTTTGAGAATTCCACTAAGATTTACTATAGTATTATGGGAAGCAATACCTTCTGCTTTTACAGGATTAACTTTAAAAGGTAAATTTGTAATTTTCGAAAGATGAGACACCGTAAGTTTAGCAAAATCCTTATGTGCATTTAAACCTGTTCCTAATGCAGTTCCCCCGATTGGAATTAAGTATAATTCATTACAAGCTTTTTGCAATCTCTCTCTATTAGTTTGAATTTGTTTCCTATAAACTTCAAACTCTAAAGATAAAGGTATAGGTACGGCGTCTTGTAAATGTGTTCTTCCTACTTTTACAATATCTTTGAATTCTCTTATTTTATTATCTAAGTGTCCGATTAACTTTTCTAAGGTAGGGAAAAGTTTTAGAATCAGATGTAAAGCAGCAATATGCATTGTAGTAGGAATCACATCGTTTGAAGATTGACACAGATTTACATGGTCATTAGGGTGTATTGGTTGTTTTTTTCCTAATGGATAACCTAAAATTTCATTTGCACGGTTTGCTAATACTTCATTCATATTCATATTAGTTTGAGTTCCTGACCCTGTTTGAAAAATATCTATAGGAAATTGATTAAGGTGTTTCTTTTCCTTTAATATTTCATTAGTTGCTTGGAGTATTGCATTCCCATTGTCTTTATTAATCAAATCCAATTCCATATTAGCTAATAAACATGCTTTTTTAAGTTGAGCTAATGAAATTATAAATACTTGAGGGAATGTTTTTCCACTAATTTGAAAATTTTTAATTGCTCTTTGAGTATTGATACCCCAATAAACATCACTAGGAACTTTCATCTCCCCTAAAACATCTTTTTCAATTCGAAAACTCAAATTCACTCACCATCTAAAACAATTTGTAATATTTTAATTAGAAAGAATATATAAAAAAAGTTTATACTATTTTTTTAAAAATAAGATTGAATCAAGACATTTGAAATACTTATTACTATCCAAAAAATCGATTATGAAACTGATATATATTCATATTGTATATCTTATGGAAAAAGACCTTATAATATGATTAATTAAATATCATCAATTTTCACTATGTCTTTTATTAAAAAAGTTATATAAATAGTAAAAAAGAGCATTAATCGGACATGCCCAGCAGACACCGCATAAAGTGCAGTAAACCAGTTCTTCAATTACTTTCATCTGTTGTGGTTATTATTTAGACTCTGGAGCTACATCATTCCATGCTCCGTTGAAGTCAGGTTCAATTTCATGATAAAATTTTCAAAAGGAATCTAATTCATTTTATAGATTATTAAAATAAGTTTTATTAATAACTGAAGGAATTTCATATTATCTTGAAATTTAATTACATAATGTATACTTCCATTAAGTTAATTATTAAGGAGGATTGAATTATTCGATTACTTGAATATGAGAGTAAGAAAATATTTAAAAAATTTGATATCCCTCTCGCTAAAAATATAGTAATTGAAAGAGGAGACAATATTAATAATAAAGTTATGCAATTTAAATATCCAGCAATCATTAAATCTCAAATAGCAATTGGTAGTAGAAAAAAAGCAGGCTTAATTAAAATTGCACAAACAACTGATGAAGCTCTATTCTTATGTAAAGACTTTTTTAATAAAAGTGTTGCGGGATTCCAGGTAGAAGCAATCCTAATTGAGGAATTAGTAGAGATTCAACATGAATATTATTTTTCAATAGCGTTAGATGCTTCAGAAAGGCAATTTTTTATTATCGGAAGTAAAGAGGGAGGAATTGATATTGAAGAAGTAGCGAAAA
>JBHLOC010000065.1:3264-11385 GCA_048940925.1 Promethearchaeota archaeon
TTAAATTAAATCCAAAATGCATTTTAATAAACATTTTCGGGGGAATTACCCGATGTGATATTGTAGCGAAAGCAATTATCCAAGCGTTAAATGATTTTAAAGATTCACCTCCAATGGTTATTCGATTAACTGGCACTAACGAAGTTGAAGGAGTTGCTCTATTAAAAAGGGAAGGGATAAGCGCATATAAAGATATTATGGAAGCAGTCAAAAAAGTAAAGGAAGTGGTGAAGTGATAAGATGTATATTGATGAGAAATCTAAAGTAATTGTTCAAGGTATTACTGGAAATCAAGGGATGTATCATTCACGTCTGATGCTAGATTATGGCACTAATATAGTAGCTGGCGTAACTCCTAAGAAAGGAGGTCAGGTTGTTCATGGCATTCCGGTTTTTAATACAATAAAAGAAGCTGTTCAAGAATCTGAATGTAACACTAGTATTGTTTTTGTTCCTGCTCGTTTCACTTTTGGAGCTGTAAAAGAATCCTTATTGGGAGGTATAAAGATCACGTGTATTATAACCGAAAATGTTCCTGTTCTTGATATGTTACGACTTGTTGAAATGGCTAAGGAGAAAGAATTAAATTTAGTAGGACCAAATTGCCCAGGTATCTTAATACCAGATAAAATTAAATTAGGAATTATGCCTGGAGATATGTGTCATTTTGGAAATGTGGCTGTTATTTCAAAGAGTGGAACCCTTTCTTATGAAATTACTAAAGCAATAGGTAACGCAGGAATAGGTGTTTCTGCTTATATTGGAATCGGAGGTGATTCTGTTAGGGGTAAAACTATGAAAGAAGCTGTGCAATATTATAGTCAAGACAATAATACAAAAGTAATTGTGCTTATTGGTGAAATAGGGAGCGATGAGGAAGAAAAAGCCGCTGAATTCATTAAGGAGAACGTAGAAAAACCGATTGTAGCCTTTATAGCAGGAAAAAGTGCTCCCGAAGGAAAAAGAATGGGACATGCTGGTGCCATAATCTCAGGTGATTTTGGTACTGCTCAGGGGAAAATTAAAGCATTAAAAGAAGCAGGAGCACTAATTGCTGATACTCCTTGGGAGATTCCACAATTAATTAAAAATATCATGTAAAATTTGAATTTTCTCTTCTTGAAGAAACTTAATTAGAATGGTTAAATCATAATCCATATAATCACTCAATTTATACTAAATACAAATATTAGGATTTTTTTAGTAGCTTATACTTCAAAATTAATGGATTATGTATTATAAAAAGATTAGATCTAATTTCTCTAATGAAAAGTAATTCTCCTATCAGAATGGAAACATTGAATAGAGAAAGTAAAGGAATCAATTGCTATGTTCAATACGAAAGTAAAATTTATATGACAAAGGATTCTATACAAAATAATAAATTAATCAAATTATCATAATCATAGAAAGAGTTAGAGTAATTTGGCACAAAAAAATATTTATGAATATGATGCTAAAATACTTTTAGCAAAAGAGCTACCTAAATATTATCCAGAGTTTAAATATCATAATAAACTAGCTATTGCTGAATGTGATACTGATTTAGAACAATTAATTAGAGATAATCCATGGATAGGAACAGAAAAAGTCGTTGTAAAACCTGATCAATTATTTGGAAAAAGAGGGAAAGCGAATTTACTTTTACTTGATGCTAATTGTGACGAAATGAAACAATTTTGTGTTGATAATTTAGATAGAGTTTGCGAAATTGGGAATATCAGAGGAGCGTTAAAACGCCTTCTTATTGAACCTTTTATTCCACATAAAAAAGAGTATTATGTATCTATTACCTCAGATAGAGAAACTGATATTATCCACTTTAGTTTTGAAGGTGGTATCTTTGTCGAAGAAAATTGGGACAAAGTATTTCATATTCCTGTCCCTTTAGGAACCGATATAAATTCTTTTGATTTAGAAGGAAAATTACCAGATTTAGGGGAATATAAGGATATTTTGATTCCTTTTATAAAGGGACTTTTTCAAGTTTACGTTGATCAAGATTTTGCATTCTTTGAAATAAATCCATTTGCTATAACTGAAGATAAGGAGATAGTACCTTTAGACGTGAAAGCTCGATTAGATGATACCGCTATTTTTTTACATGGTGATACATGGGGTAATCCGAATAATCCTATAGAATTTCCTGCAGGGTTTGGTCAAACGATGTCAGAAGATGAAGCATTGATTCATGAATTAGATGAAAAGACAGGTGCCTCTCTTAAATTAACAATTTTAAACAGAGAAGGGCGTGTATGGACAATGGTTGCAGGAGGTGGTGCTTCGGTCATTTATACTGATACTGTGGTTGATCTTGGATTAGGGAATGAATTAGGGAATTATGGTGAATATAGTGGTAATCCCTCACGCGAACATACTGAAATCTATGCTCAAACTATTATAAATTTAATGACAGAGAACCCTGACCCTCAAGGAAGACCAAAGTATCTTATTATTGGAGGAGGAATTGCAAATTTTACTGATGTAAAAGCCACTTTTACAGGAATAGTATCTGCTATCAAAAAGTCGGTTGATAAGTTGAAAAAAGCAAATGTGAAAATTTTTGTGCGTAGAGGTGGACCGAATGAGAAACAAGGATTAGAACTCATGAAGCAAGTTGGTGAGGAAACAGGAATTCCAATTGAAATATATGATAGATATACACATATGACAAGAGTAGTAGAGTTAATTAAAAAAACTGAAGAGGGAAGTATCTAAAAAGAGGAGAAAAAAAAATGGAAGATTATGAATTATTTGACAGGAAAACTCAAGCTATAATTTATGGTTTTCAAGCAAGAGCAATACAGAGAATGCTTGATTTTGATTATGTGTGTAGAAGAGAAAAACCTTCAGTAGCAGCCGTAATACGCCCCACTCAAGCTGCTGCTGTAGCATATCATAAAGTATTCTGGGGTTCGAATGAAGTTGTTGTTCCTGTTTATAAAACTTTACAATTAGCTATAAAAAATCATCCTAATGCAGATGTTATGATTAATTTTGCATCATTTCGCTCAGCATATCCTACAAGCAAAGAAGCACTTGAATCTGAGACTATTAGGACAGTAGCAATAATTGCAGAAGGAATGCCAGAAAGACAAAGTAGGCATTTAATTAAAATAGCAAATGAAAAAAATAAAGTTATAATAGGTCCTGCAACGGTAGGAGGGATAAAAGCAGGAAGCTTTAAAATAGGTAATAGTGCAGGAACTATCGAAAATATAACGTTATCCAAATTATATAGACCCGGATCTGTAGGATTTGTTTCTAAATCTGGAGGATTATCAAATGAGATGAACTTTATGATATCCCAAACTACTGATGGGATTTATGAAGGGATAGCTATTGGTGGAGATCGTTATCCTGGTTCGCAGTTAATTGATCACTTATTACGTTATGAAGCAAATCCTCTTATCAAAATGATGGTTGCTTTAGGTGAAATTGGCGGAAAAGATGAGTATGCTATTGTTGATGCTATTAAATCTGGTAAAATTACTAAACCATTAGTAATTTGGGTTGCAGGTACTGGAGCTCGGATTCTTCCAGCAGGATTGCAGTTTGGGCATGCAGGTGCTATGGCAGGAAGCGATATGGAAACCGCAGAAGCCAAAAATAAAGCTCTACGAGAAGTAGGAGCTATTGTTCCAAACTCTTATGAAGATTTAGACAAAGTAATTAGAGAGGCCTTTAATAAATTAGTGCAAGAAGGAAAAGTTAAACCTGCTGAAGAGTTTGAACCACCTGTTATACCATTAGATTTTGATGATGCAAAAAGATTAGGAATGGTAAGAAGACCTACTGATGTAGTAGTAACAATTAGTGATGACAGAGGGGAAATAGTAACCTTTAATCAAGTACCATTAGATACAATTATACGTGAAAATAAGTCAATTGGGTATGTCATCGGTTTGTTATGGTTTAAACGTGAATTACCAGAATTTGCACAACAATATATTGAAATGGTGATTAAGTTGACTGCAGATCACGGTCCTGCAGTTAGTGGAGCCCATAATGCTATAATAACTGCTCGTGCGGGAAAAGATTTGATGTCGTCATTGGTAAGTGGAATTCTTACTATTGGTCCTCGATTTGGAGGAGCAGTCTCTGATGCTGCTAAATACTTTAGAGATGCTATGCAAAAAGAAATGAAACCAGAGGAGTTTGTAGATTATATGAAACAAGTAGTGCAAATTAATATCCCTGGAATAGGACATAGAGTAAAATCTGTTCAAAATCCTGATATGCGTGTGGTTTTGTTAAAAGAATTTATAATCAAGAATTTCCCTAAACATTCCCACTTAGATTATGCTTTAAAAGTTGAAAAAGTTACTACTTCAAAAAGGAATAACCTTATCTTAAATGTTGATGGATGTATAGGGATTACGTTTCTGGATTTACTAGAAAACTTAGATTATACAAAGGAAGAAATTGAAGATATTATTTATAGTGAAGCATTGAATGGATTATTTGTCTTAGGACGATCAATTGGAATGATGGGGCATATTTTTGATCAGAAAAGACAAAGAGCAGGATTATATCGCCAACCTTATGATGAAATTTTATTTACAGAATAATTTTATATAAAATTTAATTAATTTATATGCTTAATATTCAAATTTGAATTTTCACTAATAAAACATAACAAAAAATTAGGAGGCAATATGAAATGGGAGATTTAGTAGAAAATGCTAAAAACCATTTTGAAAAGCTTGTTAGAGAACAACTAGAACGTGTAGAACGAATGAAGAGCGCAGAAGATTGGGTTGATTATTCTAAATTAGACAAGATTATTATCGGTGCTGCGGGGGGAGATGGAATTGGTCCGGAGATTACTAAGCATGCGCGTAATATTTTAGAGTTCCTTTTAAAGGAAGAAATTAAAATAGGAAAAGTTGAAATAAGAGATATTGAAGGTTTAACAATTGAGAACAGAGCAAAACATATGAAAGCTATACCTGATGATGTACTTGGCCAATTAAAGAAATGTCACGTAATACTAAAAGGTCCTACACTAACACCAAGAAAAGGAGATCAGTGGCCAAATATTGAAAGTGCAAATGTCACAATGAGACGTGAATTAGATTTATTTGCAAACGTACGTCCTGTTAAAGTCCCAGAATTAGGTATAGATTGGATGTTTTTCAGAGAAAATACAGAAGGGGCTTATGTTTTAGGATCTCAAGGGATAAATATTACTGATGATTTATCCATTGATTTTAAAGTGATAACAAAGCAAGGTTCAGATAGAATTATACGCCTAGCTTTTGATTATGCAGCAAAAAATAATATTAATCGCGTTTCTGTCGTAACAAAAGCAAATGTCGTAAAAGCTACTGATGGTAAATTCCTTGCAATAGCAGAAGAAATTGCAAAAGAATATCCTCAAATAAAATGGGATGATTGGTATATAGATATAGCTACTGCTAAATTAGTTGATCCAGCTCGTCAACGAGATTTCAAGGTTTTTGTTGCTCCTAACCTATATGGAGATATAATAACCGACGAAGCTGCTCAAATTCAGGGTGGAGTCGGAACTGCTGGAAGTGCAAACATCGGTAAGCGCTATGCTATGTTTGAAGCAATTCATGGTACTGCTCCAAGGATGGTTGAGACAGGAAGGACAAAATATGCTGATCCATCGAGTATTATTAAAGCAGCAGCATTATTATTGAATCATATTGGTTACACTAAAAAAGCAAAAAACCTTGAAATGGCATTAGATATCTGTGCTCAATATGAAAAGAAAATAGAAGTTACAGGAAGAGATACTGGAGTAACAGGAGAAGAATTTGCTAAATATATATTGGAAACTCTTCAAGATCCTAATCTTGAAAATAAGTGGAACAGTTATCAAAAATAATTAGATATTTGAAAATTTTAAGAAATTTTTTACTTTTTTTCATTTTATTAATATTGAGAGGATCACATCTTTTTGATTCAGTTATCATATGGAATGTATTCATGAAGTAAATTCTTATTTCATTGAGTGGAAATTTCCAAAATTTACAAGCTGTTTACAAATTTTTCAATAAAATTTTGTAAGATTGGTTTTAAATCTTCAATCCAAGCTTTACCTTTTAATACAGGTTGCTTGAGGTTTTTTTCAAATTCCTCTATTGCTAAAGAAAATTCATTTTTTAAGCTATCTATCGATTGATCTGCATAATTTTCAGTTAAACCTGAATAAATATAATCTATAAAACTAGAAACTAACTTTTCCTTAAATTCATTAAAATTATAAAATAAACCAAATTGAAAGTATGATGATAAAAATTGATTAATAGCCATGGTAAATTCTTTTTTATCAATCTCCCTTCTTTGGAAACAATAAAACTTTATTAATCTTTCAACCATAGTTCCATCAAAATCTCGATCAATGGCATTTTCAATTGTCCTTTTCTTCCCGTAATTAATAATTTTTATATTTGATGGTAATCCTTCATTATAATCATTTTTTATCATATCTGATAATCCTTCTCGAAGAGTATGAATCGTAGTATTATATTTCTTTCCAAGAATTATAACAGAGGGAATTTTAGTTTTATTTTTTTCTAATAGTGCTATAAAATTAATTGATTCTGATTGTTTTAAATTGAAAATGATTTGATACAGGGTGCAAAACTCATATTCTTCCATGTCTGACTTAAATAACTCTCTTAAATATTTGTCATATTTCAAAAAGAAGAGGAAAATAGCATCATCTAACGCAGTAGTGTATGATTTATAATTATTCAAAATAATATATTTCTTATATTCAAGCCGAATTTTATTAGCTCTTATCCATTCAAATGCAACATCTAATAATTCTTTATCATTTGAGAGTTTATTCTCAAAATAATTTAATATTTCTAAAATTTGATCTTTTTGGTTTCCAATTGATTGATTATCTAGAAATTTAGCTATAACTTCCTTTAAATTCAAATCTTTATTCAGATTTTGAATCCGTTGAAAATTGGAACTTAATCTCTCTTTATCAATTTTATATAGTTTATTGAATTGTATTTCCTCCATTTTTCTTTATGTCCTTCTAAAATTTATTATTATAATTTACTATCGAGGTATCTTTCTACATTCTTGAGAGATTCATTAGAGCTTAAATTCCAATTATCAAATGGATTTATCCTAGAATTAAACTCAATAACAGCTCTTTCAAAATCTTTATTTTTATTTAATATATACCTTAACTTTTTTTTATAGAAAGATAAATCTTGTACTTCCTTTATTTGTTCATTACTCGGTATTAAAATTAAACCATAACTCGTTTTAACATCATTTTTAGTTGCGAATTCTTCGATATATAACACTACTTTTTCTGGATTACTAACTTTTATTTTAATAATATTGGCATTTAGTCTATTTTTCCCAAATAATCTTAATGTCTCATTCATTTGTTGTTCATAATAATCAGGTAAAATACTCATAAAATAATATGAAGGGATATGTTCTAATGCCTCTTTTCTCAAAATATCATCTAAATCAAATGTATAGAGATCAGACTCAAATTTTCCATTATTTTTAGTTCGTTTTATTATACCTATAGTTGAATATGAGATCTTCTCTTCCCAATAAATTTTTCTGGAAGAGCCTAGGGTATGTTCAATTAGATCAACCCCTCTTTTTAATTCATCCTCTATTAACCTATTAAAGTTAAAATTAGCACCATAAATAGTTTGAGCTATTAATATTCCTTGAATAATACTTGGATGCACATATTTATCTAATTTCTCATATATCATTGTTAAATCTTCTGTATATGGTGAACCTATAAAACTAAAGAGATTTGTTATAGATTTAGCCTTCCTTTTTGTTGAATTTAGACAAGTAAACGACTGCATTAGAGTATCATCAACTGTCATTCTTATTTGGGGGGTTAATGATGTCTCAATATAATCAATTTTCCACCCCTTTTGACTATACAAATTTCTTGACATGAATAAGGGTCCAAGAAATTTAAGTGACATACCCCTTAATTTTCGAATTGTTTCTTTTGGCAACTCATAAGATAATCTGATATTATCATATACTATTGTTTTATCATCAGAAAAAAATAATCCTACAAGAAACTCAGACCCTTTTCGCAACATGTTATAGTATAAATACGGTATTTATATGTATATATCATTT
>JBHLOC010000065.1:11485-17249 GCA_048940925.1 Promethearchaeota archaeon
ATCAAATACTTCGATTGCTAACTTCGAGATATCATCTATTATTCACTCATCTGGTTCAACTTCAACTTCTAATTCGCTTAAGAGAAAATCTATTTTCTTCGCTTTACGATTAATTCGAGGTACAGTATTTAAATGTTCTGAATTATCTTTTCCCAGTATAAAAGTAATGGAACCTGCTCCTAATATGAAAAATTCCAATATATCAGGAATTTTTTTCTGATATCTTAAACCTCTTGTAGAATATCGATCAGCTTCAACAAATATTCCTTTTTTATGATAAAGCTCATTACGTTCCAATTTCCAATAATTAAATAGTGGAGTAATCAATGTGATTAATAAGACAATCCCTAAAACGAATGTCATCACCAAATAGAAATCTTCATTCATACCAATATTAAATTCGACGAACTGGACTTTTTTATAAAAATCTTTTAAAGTAGGAGGGAGGATTAGAAAAATTATAAGTAAAATGACAATGACAAATATTAATATGATGATTAAAAGCTTTGTTGAAGAAATATCAAATGCAATTGTCAACAGATTTATAAAGAATACTAGCGTCCATATAAAACCTAACCAAGGAACTGGATTTCCAGATTCCCCCAGAAAATACTGTAATATCCACAAGATTATATTTGTGATAAATAAGGGAAAGAGAAAAATCGCTTTGGAATAAGTTCTTAAATAAATTACTTCACCTTCTTTCTTTTCCTCTTTGGCTTGTTCTTCTAAATTATTGTTTTCCATAATTACTTATTTTTAACATTATTTTGTAAAATATGAACTTTAATAATATCTCTATTCATTAGCTGATATTTAAAACATTTTATTAAAAATCTTAAATAATTTCCTTTTATTAATTTTCAAACTGCTAAAATTTAGATAAAGAAAAGAAAAATGATATTTTTGAAAATTTTTTTTTTCCATTATTATTTTCACCGGTAAGTTATACGTCTTGATCTAATGAGAAAAACTGTAGACTATAGTGTTAATGAACACTAATTTTTCCATATATTTTTTTATGGTGGGTTATTCTTCCCATATCCATATTAATAATCTTAATAATAAATTAAGTCTCAAATTAAATACGCAGTTTAATCTATCATAATATGAATATCAAAAAAATAAATAAGTTATAGGAAAGATAATTATTAGCGATTTTAATCTGTACTAATTGGAAATTTAAGATTTTTTAAATAAAAATAAAGCAATAAACTTTTATTACAATATATTGAGGAAAATATTATGATAAATAAGGTTAAAACTAAAAAACAAATTGATGAAATAGAAAAAAAATATAAGGAAAAGGAAGCTGAAATTCAAGAAAAAATTTCAGTAGAATTTGATTCAGTACTCACCGAGATTTATTCAAAATATGAAAATGATTTTCGAGATATGCGACATGTTAAAAAAGAACAAAAAAATTTAAAGGGAAGAATTTCTGAATTGAAATCTATATTAAAAATTTTTAAAAAAGAAATTTCAATTTTAACAAAGAATAAAAAAAAGATTTTAAAACAAAACTTAAAAGAATTAAAAAAAGAAAAAGAAGCAGAATTAATGAAATTAAAAAAATAATTTGTAATTACTGAAGAAATCTATGCAAAATACATAATGAAGACAATTCAAGAACCTAATCTTAAAAAAAATGTAAAAGCTATCAAAAATAGTCGATATGAGCTAAATTAATTAGATTATTGAAATTTAGTTTTGATAAATCAAAATTTAAATTAAATTCCAATTTAGACTGATTTTTCTACCATTTTTTATAATTTTTATAGCATTGGTTTAAATATTTAATTTTCAGTTTAATTTAAAAAGAATTAAGGCGAATACGAAAAATGGTTGGAACCGTTAGAATTGAAAAACCAGATCTCGTTTTTGAATTGCATGGAATTGATGCAATACTTAGTATCAAAAGGCATATAAGAGTTCCTCTTGAACATGTAACCTCTGTATCAACTGGACGTGTTACTCTGAAACCAAAACTTCAGATGAGGTTAGTTGGTGCTCGTCTTCCAACAATTATTAAAGATGGAGGATTTCTGACTTCTGAAGGTATGATATTCTTTGAGATGCGTGACCCTGATAAATGTATTACAGTCTCTTTAAATCATGAACATTATAAGAAGATTGTTTTTGAAGTGGATGATAAGGAAGCAGTGGCAAAAAAGATCAATGACGCACTAGAGTCCCAATTACAAATCGTTATTTAGATATAGGTTGAAATAAATATGGATTTTGAAGTTAGTTTTGTTAATGGGAGTATCAACTTGGCAGGGATTTTAACAGTTCCCGATGAATATACTGAGAAACTCCCTGCTTTCGTGTTAGTACATGGATCTGGACCGAATGATAGAGATGAGAATCCAGATCTTACACTCATGCCTCCAAACGATAAAGAAAAGCTTGCACAGGCATTGAAAGCTTTCAATTTAGACTTGAGTCAATACAAGCTTAACGTGTTCAACGAAATGTCTGACTATTTTGTAAAAGGGGGTTTTGCTGTATTGCGATATGATAAAAGAGGAGTAGGCAGAAGTGAAGGCAATTATGAAACAGCTGGATTCAAAGATTTCATATCAGACGCTCATGCAGCAATCAAATTTTTACGTAATAGAACAGAGATAGATCCTTCTAAAATTATCGTATTAGGACATAGTGAAGGTGGAATCATTGGTCCTGTTCTGTGTGTAGAGGATCCTAATATCGCAGCACTTGTGATTTGTGCTGGAACAAGCCAAAAGCTTGACGATATATTGATACACCAAGCAAACTATGCCAAAAAAATGCTCAAAGGGTTAACACAAGAGCAAAAAGACAAATTGGGGGTTAAAAATGCACCTGATCCAGTAAAGATAGTAGAAGAGCTGGTTGAGAAGGTCAAACGTGGCGATCAATACGTGGAAATTGAGGGGCACAAAGTTTATGCTAAATGGTTTCGCGAACATTTTACACATGATCCTCTGGAGACAATTAGGAAAGTGAAATGTCCTGTATTGATTGTACAAGGCGAAAAAGATTTTCAGGTTCCTTATAGCAACGCATTAGCTCTTAGGGATGCATTGGAGAATTCAGGAAATAGCAACGTAAGGCTGCTCCTATTCCCGAACATCGATCACTTGTTAAAGTTTGAGCCTCATCAGTCTAGTCAATTAAGCTACATAAGCAATATGAACAGAGAAGTTGAGCCTCTAATCCTTAAAAGCATAGTCGTCTGGGCAGAATCGATAGTAGTTAAAAATAGAAGAATGCACTGATAATTCTCAGCGGATGTTTTTTTCCCAAATTTGACTTGAACTATATTCGATACTTGTTTAACCAGTTGAGGGTTCTTTGTTTTAGTAAAGTTATAGGAACTCTCGCTTTATTTTCATCACCTATTTTTTGGCATTCAAAAACGTGTAAGATAAAGGTAAATATGCTTTTATGGTATACTGATATTTATAATTGATCCTTCCGTTTTAAGAGTAAAATTCTTGTTTCTATAAATTAATACAGTAATTTTAATCCATGCTAATTGTAATAAGATCGATTAATTTAAAGTTGGAATTTTTTTGAATGCATTATTTTGAGTATAGATCTTCTAGATTTGATTATTTTCTAAAGATCAAAGAATTGTCGCATTTCTATCACCCATTCCCATGTGTGAGTAGTAAGGGAAAATTTTAACAAGTAAAATAACGTTGATAAATTCGAAGGGATTAGAATACGACCTATTTTTATTAATTCCTTTTTCTTAAAAAAAAGAGAAAAATAAATTTTAAATAGTTTTTAGTTCTGCTATGCGTGGTAAAAGTATCGGTCTATCTTTGAAAGCATCCTCACTTAATTGCCATAATTTTTTCTGTGAATCTCGATCATATGACGCTTTTGAAGATTTCATGGGTTTGGATCTATAAAAGTATTTTCCTGTTACGTCCTTGACTTCAGGTGAACTCGCAAGATAAATCGAGGTTTTCGCCCCTTTCTCAACACTTATGGCAAAAATGCGTGCTATATCAAAAAGAATTCTCACATACCATTTCCTACCTCGTCTACCAAAGTTGGTTCTTACAAATCCGGGATGTAAAGCATTAACAGTCACTCCTGTACCCTCAAGTCTCCGTGCAAGCTCATAAGTAAAAAGAAGATTTGCCAGTTTCGAATTTGCATAAGCATGAAGACTCATATAATTAGATGAGAGATTGATATCGTCAAAATTGAGATTTGCCGACGTATGAACTCCTGAAGATACATTTATAATTCTTGAAGGTGCTGATTTTATCAGTAGGTCTAAAAGTAAGTTCGTCAATAGAAAATGACCTAAATGGTTTACAGCAAAAGTCTTTTCGTATCCTAAGGGGGTAATGATTCTTTTACTTAATACTAACCCAGCGTTATTGATTAGAACATCGAGTTTGTCGTGTCTTTCTCTAAACTGAGTTACAGCCTCTTGAATTGCTTCAGGATCAGTTAGATCTGCAAGAATTAATTCAAAATTATCAGACCTCGTTTTTTCTTTAAGCTCTTTTAAAGCAGATTCTCCTCGTTCCTTATTACGGCAGATCATAATTATGAAAGCTCCTTTTTCTGCTAAAATCCTTGCGGTTTCTTTACCAATTCCAGAATTTGCACCAGTTATCATTACAATTTTACCATGCACATCATCATCTGTTTTTGAAATATTTTCTTCTATAGTATATCACCACTTATTAAATAAAAAATTGCTAACATAAATCAAAGCATAATAAGATATAATAGATCTTAAGGAAAGAGAGAAGATTGATAATCTAAAGTTGAAGTAAGGTTATATTTATTAATTATAATTCAACTATTTGATGTTATGATAATTTAGATTCTTAATGAAATTTTACAAGCTGTAAGAGACATTATGGATTTTATCCCACCTCTTCAAATATTTAAAATTTCAAAATTGAATTAACAACCCATGAAGTAGCTAAAGATTCAATTAAAATCACATTAAACATTCCGGTCCCTTATAATCTAGTGAGAAAGCTCATAGAATTCAGATTAAAGGAAAAATTAAATAAATTATAATTAAATTTAACAATTATTTTAATTTTGAGCATAAATTGCCATAGATAATTATTAATTGAATATTGAGTGAAAAATTGTCCTTCTTTATATGAAAAAGAAAATTATGATTTTCGATGCACTGAGGATGGATTAAATATAATAGTAAATTCGTATAAATGGGGTTTATTTGGCTCCCAATAAGTCAAATAACCATAACTCAAAAAATTCTTCAAACGGAAGCCAAAATCTGGTTCAATATAACGATTGTCAAAATCAAGAATAATATGCTAATTACTATTGGTATCAACATTACACTATACCCATATTTAGTTTGGTCTAAATGGGTTCTTCTATGGATGTAATAATAGAGCAGTGAACTAAGTCCAATTCCGAAAATCATGAAAAATGAAATTAATCCAATTAAATCAATTTTATTTCCATACCTGTTAGGAATAAAATTGTAAGAGAAATGAAGTGGAACTGTTTGGGGTAATTGAAAATAGACAACTAAGAAATAAACTAACCCTGAAATTGAAAGAACAATTGAGATTACAAATAAACTTAAGGCGTATTTAATGTCTTTAGATGATGTTTTAGTAACTTTAAAAGGTGATGGTTTCTCTAAAACTTGAGGCTCGATAGTTCTATTCACATTATTAAGAGTTACTATAAACTCATTTTCTTCGCTTGGTGTTATTCCATAAAATTTCTTTTTTTGTCCATCTGTTTCAATAAATAAAAGATG
>JBHLOC010000066.1:0-16636 GCA_048940925.1 Promethearchaeota archaeon
ATTTTGAATAAATATTCTTTTCTAAATAATAACTAGAAAATAACTTATTTAAATATTATGAATAAATATTCAAAACCGCAAGAATAACCAATGAATCGTTTCTATTAAAAATGATTCTTTATAGATTCAATTCAGGAAATTTTATCACTCGCAACATTTAAAAAGGAAAGTCTCCTTATAGAGATTATGGACAAAACTTCTCAATAAAGAGAGTTTATTATTCACAGTCATATTAAATCTAATTGCCAAAAACAATATTAATACTAAAATCCAGCTGAATCAGAATCTCTGCTCACTAACGCTTAATAATAATAGCGAAATCTTAAAAGATTTATTAGCAAAATAAGGTAAATATTTGCTATCGTTAGAAAGGTATGAAATTAGAAAAAATTGCGATGCTC
The DNA here is from genome assembly GCA_048940925.1 of Promethearchaeota archaeon. GTDB lineage: Archaea > Asgardarchaeota > Lokiarchaeia > Sigyniarchaeales > SOKP01 > Loki-b32. Next base: position 402 of record JBHLOC010000066.1, read on the forward strand.
CAGATTGACATTAAAGGGAAAAAAATATTTAAAAAACTTAGGAATAAAAAATATTTTATTAATCGAATTACGATGGTTAGAAAATAAGATAATCTGGTATATTGGACTAAGGATGAGTTAAGTAAAAGAAATAAATCAAAGAGAGGAATAAACTAAAAATGCTATATTCACCAACTCTGCGAAAGTATCGTTTTAATAACACACATATAAGAAGAAATAATCTTCTTGACTTAAAAGCTCAAATGGGATGGGAAGGGTCAGGTACATTTGAAGATCCGATTATTATTAATAATATAAAGGGGCTCCAACCCAATTTAATAATTCATAAGAGTAATTTTCATCTAATATTAAGGAATATTAAAGTAATTAAGATTTCTTGCAGGGATGTCGATAATGTCATTATAGAAAATTGTAAAATTTATATGCTTGACTTACAGGGATGCGATAACCTTTTAGTAAGGAATAATGAGATAATGTTTATAAATTTATTATTTACTCGAGAATGTTATTTTGAAAGTAATAAAATTCAACCAGAAAGTCTCTATCGTCTCGAAGGTACATATTTTGATAAAATTTCGCGAACTCAATACTCTGCGTTCCTTTATGTTTCGATGGGTTTAATAACATCGACTCTCATTAGTTTTATTTATCTTCATTGGTGGTTTGCTCCATTATTTCTTAGTCCGATGGTCTCATTTGTCTATCTTTATTATGTAAATAAAAGGAGAGAGTTTCGGATGAGAAAAATGAAGTCTAATATATGTACAAATAATGATTCACTTACCACTTATAATGAACTGACAATTGAACTAATCCGAGAATGTCAAGATATAAAACCAGATCGTCGAATGGTTTATCTTCTTTTTATAATAGGAGGGGCAATTGGAGGGATTATCGGCTACTATTCGGGTTCTATGATAGCACACATTTAGGATTAATATTGAAAGAATATTAGGCGTCTTTAGAGTTAGAACTTGTAGAGAAGTACGAAAGTTTTTGAATGGGTTCACTAAAAAGATTGTATTAACAGATATAAAAAAGGGAATGTTATTAAAAGAGCTTATCCAAAAATACAGCGCTTCCAATCGAGCCATAAATAGAAAACTTAGACACTGGGTAGGAGCTTATGGAGTATGTAATTATAGGGATGCAAAACGCCACTTACAAACGATACAATTTTTTTAAATGAAGTAAAGGTAAAAAAAATATATGGGATTAAGTGAAAACATTCTTCTTGGTGTCACTTAATTTTATTTCTTATAAAATTTTCCCAATTACTTATGAATTTCATAATATTTTTTGGGATTTCTATTTAGTGCGGGAAATCATAATAAAAAGACTTTATTAGAATATTCTTCGGACTCTTCTTAAGAATCGTCATAATTTTTTCAATAAATTTTACTTCAAAATTATTTATATTATTGCTAAAGAACATATATTTGTTGAGGGATTTCCTTCTATATAAATTACGTTAAACTTAAATACAAGATTTCTTTAATTCTAAATTAACACGAAATCTTAACAAAAACGTCAATAAATTAATAATTAAATAAACAGAGGGTGATCTCTATACCGCAAAATAAAGACCAACCTTTAATGAAATTTGAGGGAGATGTTTCAGCCCCAATTCTTAGATATGATATCCCTTCTCCTTCTACTTATGAGGGGAGGCATTATATTGAATTAGATATTGGGGAAGATTTTTTTAGGGGAGAAAAAGATAAGGGGACAATAGCCTATGCAAAGCCTTCTTTAGGTGATTGGTTTGAAGCTAACCGAGATACAATTGATAATTTTCTCTCTGATAAGACACCAGAAGAATTAGAAAAAGAACTTTGCAGTTTTGGTGTTGATAAGATTGATAATCCCCCTCTTGACAAAAAATATGCAACTATGGCTGAATTTTCAACAGCAGAATTAGCAACTAAAGACGTTATAAAAGCACCCCAAATCGCAGTTATGAATCCTTTTTGGGGTGTTCTACTGACAGATGAGGCAAAAAAAGATACAACCGAAACTAAATATGAAGTGTTCAAATACCTTGTTAAAATCGCCTATGATAATTATGACAAATTTCCAAGTTTTTATCGAACCATGGGCGGAACACTTAAATTGCAATTTATTTCGGCGAAAGAAGTTCGACCAAGATTGTTATTTATCGAAACCTATAAATTAACATCCTTTCCTGGAGATTACGGAGCTGGTTTAACACTTAAAACATTTTCACTACTCCCCGGTGAAGAAACTGAAATTAGTATAAAAACATGGAAAAAAACAACCGAAAGCATTCAAAAGGCATCATCAATTTTGGATTCATACACTGAAGAAACCGCCGATGAATTTGAAAGCGGTGTTCAATCAGAGAATTCTCAATCTTCTCAAGTTCAGGAATCCGAATCGTATCATGCAGAGGCTGAAGCAAAGGCTTCCTGGGGATGGGGAAGTGCAAAAGTTAGTGGTGGATATGCTGGGGGTTCAAATTCATCAAGAGAACAATTTAGTAAAAATGTATTGAATGCAACCGAAAACCATGCCCAATCGTCTAGTGCAAATCGTGAAGTCAATGTAGATACAAGTTATACAAAAACGGAGGAAGTTGAAGAAGAAGAACTTATTATGAGAAGAATTAAAAATTTAAATGCTAGTAGGGCATTAAATTTTGTATTTCGGCAAATGAATCAAGAATTTCATACGCTACTCCATTTGATCGATGTTCGAGTTGCTTTCTTTAATGGTTATCCTGGGAGCATGAAAGAATATGCATTATATGAAATCGAAGACTTAGTCAATGCATATATGAAAGTAAAAGCACCACCACAAAATCAAGAGTTAACTAAAAAATTTCTTGGTGATATCATAAAAAATAATTATGGAAGCAAACAAGTATTTGATTATCAAGGAATTTCTCAATCACTTGTTGAAGAGGTATCTTGTAGTAGTGATGGGAATTCGTTAAAATTTTTAAGAATTATTCCCCCTAGAAAGGATCCGAATAATCCAAATAAATATCTTGGACGCCAGGAATATGTAATGAGAGAGGAAAAGAAAGATAATCAAGGGAATATAGTTGAACCAAAAGATGTAAGATATGTGGATGGAGTAATAGTTAATGCTAAAAAATTTTCAATGAGAACTGATAGTGTAATTGTAGAATCCATGCTCGGGAAAGCCCCTGCTCTTGATGAATATGCGCTCAACACACAAATAGAAGTACTAAGGAATAAGCAGCTTGAGAATGATAAAATACAAAAAGGATTAGATTTAATAGAAAAACTAATTGGTGGTGGAAAAATAAACGAAGCCATTGATGCTTACCAAAAATTATTTGTCATTCAGCCCAAATTAGAGAAAAATAACACATGAGGTTGTAGTTTTTGGTAAATATATTTAGCTCAGGTGAAGAGGCAATAAAATCAGGCGAAGAAGCAGTGGAGATGGGTGAAAAAGCGGCTGAAATTAGTGAGAAAGCTGTAAAACTTCCAAATGAGGTTGAAAACACAGAAAAGATTACTGGTAATGAAGAAAAGCAATTGAGAGAATCTTATGAAGATGTTAAAATGCAAATGGCATTTATGACATGGATCACAGAGGAGGAAATCTTAGAAGCACTAATTGCGAATGGGGATTCTATAAAGAAGGATAATGAATCAGTTTCACAACATTTTAAAGGTATTCATTATCCTCAGCATATAGAAAATTATAAAGGAGGATGCTTTAGCTATATCTTGCAAAAAATATCAGATTCATTATACGGTTTAAGAATTGAAGTAAAGCTTGAATTAATTAGTAATGAAGGAGCGAATGTAGATTCAGTAATAAACCATGCCCAAGAAGCAATTACTGCGTACTGGCGACACTATAAATTAGAATCAAACGATATTTCTATACAAATATTCCCTACTGTCTATATGGATAATGAAAACCCAGATATTACTGTTAATGTATACCCTGATTCTTATCAAGAATTAATCATGGAAGAAGTATGTAATTATGAGATTGATGTGCGTGAGAGTTTTTCTTTTTTGCCTATAATCGAAGAAGCGGATGAAAATTACGATTTAAAGGGCAGATGGCCTCATGAATATGGACATATAATTGGCTTACCGCATGATATGAACTTTAATTCTGTAATGCGTAGTCCATCAGTATCTGAAACAAAAGATTTAGCTAAGGGATATAAAACATATCAAGATATTTATTGGAAATATGGCTTTCCAGAAGCAAAACCAATTCCCGATCATTTTAAACCAATTAAAGTTTGGGTCGAGTATATATTTAAAGAAGAATTTGACCAACCAGTAACTTTTAGCATTTCACCTTTATAATAATTTAAGAGGGCTTTATCTGATAACAATGAAAAATTTAATAGTTATGAATAATACTCACTACGATTAAATAGTTTAAATAGATTGATCCTAAGTTAAGAGATACAATAGCTTTGCGTAGATTAAGCAAGAAATATCACCAGAGTACACAGAATAAAATGTTTAATTAAGAGAATTACAAGTAAATAGATAATCATATTTTTAAAGGAGCTAATAAGATTCAATTAGAAAAAACTATAAATGGAAAAAAAAGAATCAATAAAAATGGCTATAGGATTATTATTTGAGAAGAATATAATGTGATTAAAAGATTTTTCATAGCAATCCTAAAGTCAAAATCTTTTCTCTATTTAATAAGGTTTAATCCATGATTTAATAATTCCAGCACTCTATTTGACCAGTGGCTTTCAATTGTCATTGTACTACCCCAAAAAAACAATTTAGGATAAATGATGCATTATTTAATGTCTCCTAATAATTTTTTACTATAAAGCAAATATATATTTATTCATTTACAAAATAAATGAAAATTATTGTAAAATATTAACCAAAACAGCTAGTATCTTCTTATTTTAAAATTATTAATAGTTTTCATAATAATTATCAGAATTGTTCCGTAAATTAAGGGGATTTAAATGGATTAATAACAAGCAACAATATACCAATATTCTATGTGTTTATAGCTAAGAGACTTGTCATTTAATGAGAATAAAATTTCAAAAGTCAATTTTCTCTATGGTCCAATTTTCAATAAAGGTTTTAATTTAGACTGAAATTCTTTTATATCGCTCTCAAGTTTCTCCTCAGGTATATCTTCTTTTGGAATATTTAAATTTTGAAATATTCTTATATCTACTTGTAATCTTTTTAATTCAGCTCTTCTTTCATAGAATTCTTCAATTTTATTATTCATAGAATCAATTAGTTCCTCTTTTCCGCTAACTTCTTGTTGGATTTCCGTGATTTTAGTTTTAATAGGTTCAATTTTTTCTTTTGATCTGTGAACCAATAGAGTTTGAATAGCAGTTAATGTTGAAATTAAAACGGAAAAGATTCCAACAACTATAAGAAATATTGGTAATTTTCCAACAATTTCAGATGTTGCTATTTGTATTGCTCCTGGAATTCCTAGTAATATAATTACTATTTTTAGATATAAATATTCATTAAGATTTGTTAATTCATTTTCCTTTGTTTCTTTTTCCTTTATTAACTCTTGTTTATAATTTTTTTCTTGAGCAAGTTCTTTTTTTATCTCTTCAACAGATTTGCTTATATCAATTAAGTCTTTTTCGCTCGCGATAATAAGTTCTTTGCATGTATTACTATACTTCTCTCTACTTTTTAACAAATTATCCATTCCATTATGACTCTATATTGATTTGATTAATAATATACTTAAATTCCCTAATTTAAAAACCTTTACAATAGTGTAAAAAAACACTAATATTCAGACTTATATTTGAATATAATACGTAATTTTCCCTTTTTATTTCACGTTTATTAATTAAGTGTGTAAATTTCACACTTAATCAAGATATATGTCAGAAAACCTATTAAATAAAGCTATAATATTAAAGATTCCAACAGATAATTAATTAAAAATTTCCAAATATTTTCTACCAGTTGTCATCATTGACATAATTATTAGCCTTAATTATAGCATCATAAAATTCTTGTATTTCTTCATAAGTATAATCCTCTAAGATTGATTTTCTGGGATCAAAATAGTCTGGAATATGGATTCCTTCTCTAAGTATATGGACTGAATTACTGAAAAAAGTTTTTACAGCATTAGCCCAAGTATTAATATTCCTTGTAGTGAATATATTTTCTACAAATCTTTCAATTACATATGGCTTTAATGGCTTGTTGTGATATATATTCCAATATTTTAAAAGCAAGATAAGTTTTGTTGCATTACCATGATGCATATCATTTAACTCTTTTAATAATTCAATTTCCATATTAGGATTAACAAGTTTAATCGAATCCATTCCATTTGGAGTCATTAAATTATCATTATTAAGTAGTGCCGGAATACAATCTAACAGAATAAATTGCTTCTTGAAATCGATACGAATTGGGATCGCATGTGTATAGGGAAATTCTTTCAATATTTTCAAATCTACTTTATAATCAGCTCTAAACATTTCTAGATGATTTCTGACTAATTCAAATAAATTACTGCCTGTTATTCTATTTGGTATCATAGGGTACCAAGGTGAGTCTTTTTCACGGTAAACTAGATATGTGTCTACATCATAACGTTGTTTAATACAAGTATGTCTATCGAATGATCCCCCATAATTAAATTGCAGAAATTCATAATCTAAAACGGGATAAAAAGAATTGAAATATTGCTCTACTGTAAATTTTGAAATCGCTTTAATGTGGCGAGTTAGATACTTCACTTGCCCTTTTATGTACTGTTCTTTTCCTTGCTTAATTGAAATTCTATTAATTGACTTTTCCAATCTTTTATTAATATTATTAGAGGGCAAATCAGTATATTATGATCCTTCGCATATTTAAATTTTATTGAAAATTATATCTTTTTGTTAATTTGTATTTTAATTAGCGGGACAAAAGCTCAATTTTTATTGCATTCATTAAATAAAGAAGCGGTGATGACAGAGAAAGATAATTTGATTTACTATTTTGGTCAATAATTTGAAACAGATATTTTAATACTAGATTCAAGTATTTTAAATAAAATTGTAGTTTTTTTTAATAGATAAATTAAATATTACAATTTAATTTGATTTAAAGTGAAAGATAAAAATACCAATTAAATGAAATTTAACATTCGATAACTAGAACCCTATTAAGAAATATGATAACCATTAAATTACTTATTAATAATTGAGTTGTTATTTTATAGAATATGTATTATATAAAGGGAAAAAGCATTTTGTATACAACTACACTTTAGACTTACGCGGGTTAAATTTAAATGAAATTAACCAAGTCTCAAATTTTGAGGATATTAAAACAATATTATCATTAAACCTTCAAGATAATGATATTACAAATATAGAAGGTTTAGAAAAATTATCTTCCTTGCATAAACTTAATTTGCAAGGAAATCATATAGTAGAAATAACTGGATTGGAAGCCCTTGAAAATCTTGAAGAATTAAAACTCTCGAACAATAAGATAAAAGAGATAAAAGGATTATCAAAATTAAAGAATTTAAAAATCTTAGAATTTCATCAAAATGAAATTAAAACTATTAGTGGATTAGAAAGTCTAACTAGTTTAGAAAGTTTGAATTTAGGTAACAATAGAATAAGTAAGATATCTGGCTTAGATTCTTTAAAGAATTTACGCGATTTGTATTTATATAGTAATGAGGTCGAAATAATAGAGAATATTGACAATCTCTTTAATCTTCAAGTCATAGATCTTAGTTCAAATCCAATTGGTAAAATACAAGGATTTGAAACTCATGATAATTTAATTCAAGTAAGATTAAATGAAACAAGAATTCAAAAAGTATTATTTGAAAAATTAGGTAGTCGTACGGGTATATTTAGTCATAGAGATGAATTGAAAAATTTAGTAACATATTGCCAAGGGAAATATGTTGAATATCAAGGGAAATTCTATTATTTAATTGGAAATATGCTAAATCTAAATAATTTAGAAATTGAGAACATCAATGATATTAAGCGTCTAAATAAATTATATTATTTAGAATATTTAGATTTAAGAGGAAATAAAATAAAAGAGATTAAAGGTCTTGACACCCTTATCAGTTTAAAGAATTTGTATCTAAGTAATAATCAAATAAAGGAAATTAACAATCTAAGGGCCCTCACTAACTTAGAATTACTGGCACTTAATGTTAATCAAATTGTAGAAATAACCAATCTTGATAAATTGATAAATCTTAAACATCTCAACCTCAGTAATAATAAACTCAGTAAAATTAAAGGTTTTGAAAATTTGACACATTTAAAAGAATTAGATTTATCTAATAATAAAATAACATCAATAAAAGAGCTTCAACTATTAATTAATTTAGAACAATTATATCTAGCAAATAATCAAATTGGTGTACTTCACGGATTGAGCAACCTTATAAAGTTAAAGGTTATCAATTTAGAAAATAATAGAATAATTTCACTTGAAGGTATTGAAAAATTAAAAAATTTAGAAATGTTAAATTTAAATAATAATAAAGTATCAAAAATCGAGAGTATTAACCTTCATGCCAATTTAAAAGAGTTATATCTAGCAAATAATGAAATCGGTACTATTGAAGGATTGGAAAGACTACTTGAATTGAAGAAGATTAGCCTTGATAATAATAATATTGATAGGAATTTATTTGATTTACTTAGGTGCTCAGATAATAATCCTAGACTTTTTGTAAGCTTCTGAATACTCAACCCTATTATTGAAAAAATAAAAGATAAATTGTTATGGAATGACCTAACAAACGAATATCCTTATCTTAAAAATGTAAACTATGATGAACTCAGAAAAATTACAAATAAATTTCGATGCACTGAAGTTATAATAGCGGATAATTATCAAATTCAAGCAATAGTAACTCCTAAATGTTTAGTTCAAGAATTGGATGAAATACTAGAGCCTTTCCCTGAAAATAAAGATGTAAAATATTCTTTTATAACTGGAAAACTAAAATAAATAAATGAAATCGCCACTAAAAAGCTATGCAATTACATCATAATAAAAGGATTATCTGAATTTCCTATATATGAGAGTGAAAAAGGAATAAGTAAAAGGGAAAAAGGACTATTAAAACATCAATTAGCGATCTATGATACTCCAAATCAAAAATATTTTTTCAAATCAGGATATTTTAGTTTTAGGATATCCCAAATAGAGAAATTCATACTCTTAAAAAAAAAGCCTAACTGCCAGATTTATAAATATGCCTTTATTACTGATGATGTATTGAACGAAAATTCAGCCGGTATTAATTTTTTGGAACAAGACTCAGATTGGCATTTGATATACATTTCCAAAGGGAAAAAAAAGTCAGATGTGGACGCAAAGCTTGAAAATTTTGTTAATCATCTGAATAATCTCTATTCAAAAGAATGGAATACGATTTATTTAATTACAGCAGATAAAAGCTTAATAAATTTCTTCTTAACTACTTATGAACCATTTCCTCAAACAGAAATATATGTTATTTCTGCTCCTAATGAGAATCTCCTCAATCATAAATCAGGTTTAAAAAAATATGAAAATCATGAATTTGATATAAATATATATTATAGAGTTTAATAAAATTTAATTAATTTTTTTTTCCTATTTATACACTCTCATTTTTAAATAAATTGATATATATATAATAAAATTGTTTAATGGAGTTTAAATGGATTGATAATAAGTAATAATATATTATTATAATATGTGATTTTAGCAAAGAGATATTGAGTAGACATAATGGGAAGGAGATTAAAATATGGAGAGAAAACCAAATGGGTGAGCGTAAGAGTTCCAGAAAGCAAAGTACAACTATTAAGAGGATTAGTAAGAGAATTTATTGAAATTTTGTTTCTTCATTCAATTATTCCTAAGAAAAAGTTGTTGGAAAGATTTGTAGTAAAGATTTTAGTTGAACTGGGAAAAAGTAAAGAAAGTACCACTAAAAATGTGGAAATCTCAGAATTCAGTAATTAAGATTAATTTATTAATCGGAAAGATAATACTTCTTTTTAAATATCAACTCTTTAAAACTAAAAAAATTTATAGTTAATTTATGTATTAATCATTAATCAAGGACAATAAAACTAACTAATAAAAATATCAGGTCTAATTGATTTTAAAAATTAATTAATATCAACTGGGAAGATTAAAATTAAAAGTAAGCTCGGGTTCAAGGGAAAGGATTTTTTTGATTGTTAAATAACATTAATATTAGAAATAAAAATTCAGGACTGGAGGAATTAATGTTAAAAAGAAAGTCAACGAAACAATAAATTTAGAAAAAAATCCAAATGTAAAAAATATAAAAATAAAAAAGAGAATTATATTATAATAATACTTAACGCAATGTAGCTGAATATTCAATTATAATCCCTAAGTCTTTAACAGCTTCAAGGTTTAAACGATAATGATCGATGCCATCTATTTGCACAATCTCATCCACTCCATTCTTTTTTTGCCTAAGTGTCTCAGGAATTGGATTCTCAATGTTACTTGCTCTATCAATCTCAATCAACCATTTTCCTAATTCACCACTAGTAGTAGGATAATTGGTATACGGCGACTTAGTAATACCATCTTCAATGATGTTTAATTCTCTTGGATCACTCGGACTCATCCCTTGGGGATCTATAATAATATAGAGCGGTTCTTCATATTCGATATCTTCTTTAAGTATTAAGATAATAGATATTTGATCAATTGAATCGATTGTCTTAAATCGGTATGGAAATAATGTCTTTATTAAATTTAATTCTAAGATTTGCTTTTTTTCATTCTCTAATGGATTAAAAAAACGTTGCCATGAATCTGGGAAGTTATACTTAGCACTAAATAATTGTATTAGCTCTTGTTTTTCTGTTCCAGGATCTAACCCTCGCGTTGTCATAGCGGCTTTTTTAAGCGTGTCATCATCTCTGGCAGCTCTGGCGGTATACCTAATCGTTATGAGAACGTCTAAAATTGTATTAAAGTCGAAATTATTACATTGAATAGGCATTTCTAAATACCATGTTGATTCTACACCAGCTCCTTCAAAAGGTAAATATCTCTCATCAGAAAAGTCTAATTCTTGGAATAGCCCAAAATCATCATTAGCCTGACTGGTTGCTATTGATTGCATTGTAGCGAGATCATCGATAAAACGATCTTCACCATGATCCGTTTTAAGATAACTACCATCGTTAAGTGTATCTTTAATACGGATTGTGTTCCCATTCAAAGTTAAAGTACAATTTATGTTTGTATTTGGAGGTTTGGTACAGGGGATTGTAAGACTTAAAGTTTTGATCCTTCTCATATAATGTCCAGGATAATCATAATCGAAAATTTCCTCTCCTAGCCTGAATGAACATATTCCTTTTTCTCTAAGCGCAAATAATGCTAAAGGTTCAATAGCACTCAGAGAAATGGTTTTCGTAATTTCGTACTCGCGTTCATTTCGATCAATATAAGCCATTTCTAAACGATTTAGATCGTAGTATAATTTTTCACCAGCTAACAATCCTTTCTTTAAATTATCCCAATAACCAAATTGAATGAAACTTGAACTTGAACTTGGTTGACCTAATTCAAACTGATATGCCTTTTCAGCTTTTTTAGCCATTTCATAAGCTAATTGATAACTCTGGAAATAGACAGTAGAAATTTGGGATACCATCCAGCTATAAAGGTCCTGATTAGTAAATTTGCTCCTCATCCAATCATCAATTTCTCTGGCATTATTGATTTGTTGGTCATGATTTTCTAAATCTTTGTCAGCAATATTCCACCTAATTTCAGCAGCAAGTTTTTGGTTTTTAACTTCTTCTATTTCTCTACATGCGATATTGTATTCAAGTTTCCATCCTGCAACGTCCCACCATTTTTTCCCCTGTATTCCTGCGAGGATTGCACTTTGATCAAGGGTCGTATAAATATTATCGAGAGTGTTTGCTGTGAACTCTTCTGCTCTTGACAACTTTTTTCCTCCTAAAAGACCCAAAAGTAGCGTTGGAAGTCCTCCCGAAATACCTGATTTTATCTCTGGTATGTGAAGAAGGATTGTAGCAACGAGACTAATTAAAGTTTCTATTCCTTTAATTGTTATAGCAGCGATCCGTGCATTCATTTCAGCTTGTTCATGAGGATTCCATGGTGCATATACCCATCCCCTATATTTTTCTTTTCGGTACTCTCTTACTTTCAGACTCCAATCTAAACTATTAAACGTTGCTTGAGCTTCATCAATCCTTTTCTGCTTGATAACTCTAATGGCTTTTAGCAAATTAGTTTCCTGACCGGCTCTGATTAATGATAATTCTTCAGCATCCTTTTTTTCGAGTGCTGAAAGTAATAAAGAACCTAAACTTTTCACCTCATTGCAAAAATCTTTTGCTTTTTGTAGCATATAGGGAAATCGATAATGAGGAGTTGGTAGTTTATCTATATCTATATCACTTAGAATACTGCTAATATCCACTCCCATTGCTTTAGCTCTGACCAATAATTCTGGTGGGATAGGAGGAGCAAATAAAAGCGGTTGGCTAACCACACCCTCAATATTCATACAATGACGAATCTTAAATAAACGATCTTCGATTATATCCCAATAACTTAGCATCGTATCATTTCGAGGAATACAAAAATAGGATGTAGGACCGAAAGTTGATAGAATATCTGAAAGATCAGGATTTTCTGTATTTGATTGATTAATATTTAATGTTGAGGTCTGATTTTCCAGTTCAGCCAGCGTTTTTGAAAATTCTTCAGATAAAGCTCTATATGATTTTAATGTGATCTGTTTTGATGGAATGGTTTCTGGGCGTGGACCCAAAATTTCATATGCTAAAATGTAAAGTTGTGTTGCTTCATTGATCGTTTCATTTTGGAATTGTCTAAATAAATAATCGCCCCAAGCAATTAAATTGTCAATATATTTCATGACAACAGTTTTTTGATAAGCCCCTATCCTTAATCTAGCAATTAAGTGAGGATTGAATGGGTTTTCTTTCCATTGTTCGACTTGATTAATGAATCTTTGCTTTTTTTCATTGTCAGGACCATAAAGTAACTCCATAAGCTCCTGAATTAAATCAGTCTCTTCCAGATTATTTGAAATATCATAAAAAGGTTTGAATCTCCAACATTGTTGAGGCTTAGAATCGGTAACATCCTCTCCTGTTTCTGCTCCCTTTGTAGGATTAAAGATATAGTGAAACCACTGCTGCGCATCCTCAAATCTCTGATTATTACTTAGGCTAGTAGCGATTAGAAGTGGTATATGGAAGAATAATTCCCAATTATAAAGAGAATAAGCAGAATCGGAGCTAAAATCAATGCATTCGGGGGGATATGTCTCATATACAAGAGATTTATTTGAGACAATATAATTTGAAGTTGAAAGATCAACCATAGGAGCCTTTCTAAGATCTTCACATGATGGATATTTAATATCACATTCCAAAAGCCCACGAATATCGTTTTTATAAAGTTCTTTTATGAAAGTAGGGACATGGGGATGATAAAATAGGTTAAACTTGAAATAAGTGTAAGTGAATTCATCTACACCATCAAGTGGAATCACTATTGGTGTAATGTCTCCATTCTCATCCTTATTTATTTTTGGAATGATAAAAAATGCTTTTCTCCCGTCTTGATAGAAGAAAGGCGATTGAAGAAACATTTTTTCACCATCTTGGTTGATAAAAGGTGAATATTGGGGGTAAGATAAAACATATTTTATTTCATTTTCACCGGTATACCAGTATTGATGGGAATATATAAGATTCCAATTACCTGATACTAAATTAGGTGAAAGTATAACAAGTGCAGGAGATTCAAGATATAAGATATCCTCATCTATATCATATAAGGGTAGAATTAATTCAGTTTCTTCATTTGCCTTTAATGCCATGTTGTTTACACAAGTGTTGATGGGTAACTGGGGCCTTGTTCGATTAGAACCATTCCATTCTTTGGATGAAACCTTTCCCTGATAGCTTTTTAACCGAAATTGCCATAATCCTTGCACTTTGGGGTTCCAAGAAAAATCTACAGAATCGAAATATACATCATTGGTGGACTCTGATTCTGATTGAAAATAAATAGATGAAAGATGTTCTTGAGTGCCCCAAAAACTGATTCCTATGCCTATTAACTGATTATCGACACTAAGATCATAGTTATTACTATCACAATAAAAATCTATTTTAAAATGATGCCATTCGTTAACAGTAAATCCTGATATTGTATTTTTAGTATGACCATTATAATAAACAACATTTCCTTCTGATAATCCGCAGATTATGCCCCCATATGGTACATATGTAATAATATTACTTTTGCTAGCTGAGCTAACGAGAGCCCACCATTCAATTGTGCCTTTTTTTATGTCAAAATTAGCTTCAAACTCATGCCTAAAACGAGTTGATGTCCCCTTCTCTCCCCCATGATTTAATTTACCAACTTTATAATGTCCTTTATACTCATCAACGACCGAACCAGTCCCTGTCGGACTCCCCGATGTTATAAGTTCCCAGCCTTCTGGAGGCGTTCCTGCTTGATCGTAATGGAAATTAAAAGTTGGTTCATCACGATACATCCCTATTATGAGTTCATCATCTTGCTCCCAAGCCGAGAAAGTATAATCTTCTTTTTTAAAGAGATCTACAGCTTTTCTAATTTCAATAGTCTTAGAAGCAATTTTTTTAGCTGACCATTTATTATGTTTATATTCACTCCAATTGAGTCTAATTTCCCATTTTGATTCGATATCGGATCCCTCTGAAGGTTGTTCTGCCGATTGATTAAAAATTATCCAGAAAATAAATAAACGATCATAATAAATTGTCGGTATAAGGTGTTCTCCTTCGATGTCGATATCAATTTTTTCCCAAGGAGTCCAATAGCCTTGTTTAATAGATGTTAGATTATCTCCTTTAGGTGTTTCATATTCAAGAATTTTGAACTGACGGAAGTAAAATAACTTAGGATTTTCAGCAGTTTTCCCAAACACATAAATTATATCTTTTTGTTCATTAAAATATTCGCCACAGACTTCTAGATTGGCAACATTATCGAGTTTTTCTAAATAATTCAAAAAGATATCTTTAACAGCCTCATTTGTTACCTCAGTTTGTAGAAGTTCATTTTCTAGTTCTTTAAAGAAAGGACTTTTATTATCCAGTAATTCAAACTTTATATAATTCTCAGGATAAAGAAAAACCTTGCGATTTGCTTCCCACACACGATAATTTTTCATCCACTTCCATCTATTACTATTTATTAGTTTTGGATTGATGTCTTTTTCTAGATTCATTAAACAACGTTGAATAAATAGTTGTAAAGTGGAAATCGCTTGCGCGATACGAGAGGTTAATTTACAAGAACTTATTTTTACATCAATTAACAATTCATCAAAAAGTTCATTTGGATTGTTAAGTTGCTTCATATTGAGTATATATGATACAAGAGCATTTCTTTGTTTTTCTCGTACCATATTTCTTAATGATTTTACGACTTTTATCCAGATTTCCTGTTCATATTTAGCTTTAACACTTTTTTTAATCTCTTCAGAGATCATTATTATTTCTTCATTATCCTCTGGAGTGGTTATGGACTTAATGGGATGAGCCCATGATTTTACTTTTTGTGCCGAAATTCCTAATTTATTACTTAAATCAAGGCACTTTTTAAGTTTAATCAGCTGAATTTCATTTTTGAATACGTTTACGAAATCTCCTAGACGAGTTATTAAAGTATCGATTAGATAATCAAGATCCTTTGAATTCCACCGTGTAAATTGCTTTATGACCTCTTTAAGCTTACTAAGTTCGTCATCTATGTTATGAATATTTTCATCAAAATCAGTTGCTGTTTTAAAAATAGCGATTATATCATTTTCTCCTAATTTAAGGCTCCCTTTTAGGTTAAATACATCATAGAAGCGTTCCCAGTGCTGAAATGAGAAATTATTAAACCTGAAATTTATATCACTATTCAAATCAAAGTTTTCGAAATTCTGATGATGTTCAATTAAATATTTGAGTTCCACATGCGTAACCTTAAATTTAATAATAAGTAAAGAAATTCTATGTAAAAGATAAAAAGTCATGAACTGCTGACCAAAATCTAAGATATCTATCTTAACATTAGGGTCACTTTGAACAAATTCCTCATTTAAGAAGTAAATTGTGGCTATTAACTGGTCTTCTCCAATTTTGAGGCTATTAACTAATAAAT
>JBHLOC010000029.1:0-33198 GCA_048940925.1 Promethearchaeota archaeon
TTATATATAAAGTTTACAGAATTCTTTTGATCAATGATTCCTTTATCGGATTTAAATTGGGATTTTCTTCATATTTTTTTCTTGATAATTATATTTTTTGGGGGTTTTTTAACCACTTATTTTATACTCCCTTATATCATGAATTTAATGAAGAAAAAGGGTTATGTTGGTTATGATATTCATAAAAATGCCAGACCTGAAATCCCAGAATCTGGAGGACTTAGTATAGTTATTGGATTCACGGTTACAGCAATACTTTTAATGGTCTTTTTTATTGATTTTATTAATGAAATTTTAATCTTTCTTTTTACAGTTTTATTAACAGCAGCTATCGGTTTTTTTGATGATCGTAAAAAGCTAAAATCACGATATAAAATACTTTTATCTATTTTCTCTGGAGTTCCGTTTTTCTTAGCTAACTATTTTGCCTTTGTAAATATCTCATCTCCAATTATTCCTATCCTTGATAGAACAAGATTAACTATTATATACCCCTTACTAATTCCAATTATTATTGCCATTTCTACAAATACTGTCAATATGTTAGAGGGATATAATGGTGAAGGTTCAGGAACTTGTTTGATAGCTGCTTGTTTTCTTCTTATTTGTAGTATAATTTGGGGTTCTACTGAAGGTATTTTATTTACTATTCCATTTATTGCAGTTTTAATTCCCTTTTTTGTATATAATAAATATCCGGCTAAAATTTTCCCTGGAGATGTTGGAACATTAAGTATGGGTGCGATGTTAGCATGTATTATGTTATTTGGTTCACTTGAAGTTGCTACTTTTTGTGTACTACTAATACAGATATTCAATAGTTTTTATGTAATTTATTCAGTACGAGGTTTTTTAGAAAGTGATAAAATAAGAGAAACTAAAGAAGACATAATTTTACTAGAAAATGATCAAATTAAAGCGTCTGATCAAAAGGATGCTGCCTTAACTCTGCCACGATTAATCCTTGCGAAAGGTCCCTTATCAGAACCAGATTTAGTTAACAATTTCTTAGCAATTTCAACAATATGCGGTTTTTTATCAATTATATCAGTCCTATTTACGCAATTCACAAGAGGGGAGTTAGATTTCATAATCTTTCTTATCATATCCCTACTTATTGTAATACCTATCGGATTGTTATTATTAAAATTCCCTAGGATAAGAGGAATAATTGTTTTAATGGTGAGTCTATTAATAGGGATAGTTATTTTTCTAATAATAATAGAATCTCTTATAATGCCAATACCTTTAGGAAGTATAAATATAGGAATAATTCAATTACCTCTAAATATAATTCTCATATTTATCTTATCGATTGTAGGAATTTTAATATGGTATTTTGTCACAATTAAATATTTTTGGTATCAGATTAAAAATATGAAAATAAATAAGGTTTAAAATTATTAATTAGACCCAAGGTATATCCAATGAAAAACTATACAAGGTTCATTCTATTCATATTTTATCTTATGGGATCAATTGTGTTTTTTTACTTATTTATAGTAATTTTCCTTAATATCAGTTTTATTGAACTTATAACAGATTGGAGTTTTATTATAACTGCTTTTCTTTATTTTTTAACAATTGAAGAATTTTATCAATGGTTAAAAAATGGAAAAAGAAGTGAAATGAGTGATCTTGTCGCAATACTATTTTTCTTTTTTGTTATTTTTTTCTTTTCGAAAGATCTATTGACTTCAATAATGGGAGCATTTTCAATTTACTTATGGATAGGCGTTTTTGAATTGAAAGAATATCCCGTTCTTAATAAAATTTTAATTATCTCATTAGTGACTTACAATATTATCTTTATAGCTGGCATTTTCTCTTTTTATTTGGATGATCCCTTTTATATAAATACAAGTTTTGCCTTTTCATTCTGGATTATACTTATTATGGGATTTCTATTGTTTGGAAGAAAGTATTTAGTTGTTTGGCGTTTTATGAGCCCTGAATACTTAACATTATTTCTCTATATTATCGCATGGCTGGCTGTTGTTTTTATTAATCAATTTACTCCATTTAATTTGATCACATCCAGACCTGTTGATTTCAAACATTTTCGATTAACTGATTTCTTTTTAAATATTTATTTTGCTTTAATTATAGTAAATTGGTTAATTTATTTCATTTCGGGTATAGTTTTAGATAGGTTACTTGGTATTAAAAAAGTTGAAAATAATAGCATAATAGATTTAGTAAATGAAGTTAAAAATAATATTGGTATAAAAAATAGAGTAAAAATTGGATTTGGAAAATATCCAATCTTGAATGCTATGGCATATGGATCTTTTTTTGATAAAAGGATCGCTGTTATTGCCGATGATATTAATTCTATTCCAGAAGATGAGTTACGTGGAATTGTTGCTCATGAATTAGCTCATACTAAAGGAAACCATACACTTATATTAACACTTATTACTTCACTTGATCTTATAATTAGAATGATAATTGGTATCCCTGCTACTTATTATGATTATACTTTTGGACACCCTCAAATTCCGTTATTAATATTTATTCTCATAAATTTATTGATATACATTATTCTCTTTATTTTTGTGAGATTTCTGGAGGGAAAGGCAGATTTAAAAGCAAAAAATTCAGGTTATGGGAAAGAACTTGTCAAGGCTTTATATAATTTGGAAAGCTTTTATGCAACAGGTCGAGAGATTGGACTCAATACAATGTTATTATGTGACGAAAAAATATCAAAAGATAATCAACTTTTAGATTACATGAAAACTGCTTCATATTTGTATCAATCAATGATAAAACCATCAAAAACGTCTCTTTTAAGCAATTTTATAAATTCTCATCCACCAAGTTATTTTAGAATTGCAACAATTTTAAGTGATGAAATAAAACCAAGCAAAGAGGCAATTTTGCCATTTACTTGTTTAAAAAAATCAAAACAAAAGAAATATGCACATAAATTTGAAACATCAAGAGAATTATTCAAAAGGATAGCAAATACTAAATTCAAAGAACTTTTTCAAATTCATGATATCTCATTATTAATGAGTGATCTTAGAAGAAATGAATTATATAAAGATGAACTTAATAGAGATTTCATTTTCATAAATAAAATTACAGATGAGATTATTGTCGGTCATTTAGAGACTGTCCGCTTTATTGATGATATATGTGACAGCGATCAACTAATTATTAAGAATTTAAAAACTAATCAAAAACAATTTTTAGAATCATCATTATATACTCGCATTCGAATCGATTTGAATGAAATATACTTTTTACATAAAGATAATCCCTTAATTTTAACGGATATTAATTTGAAAACTGATCAAAACAACAAGGCATTCTATGTCTTTATAGATAACGACAAAAATCAAATTCTGAAACCTATTTTAAAAACAAAATTACCAAATTCAATAGGATTGATTAAAAATCTTAAAGGATCTACAATATTTTTAAAATTAAAAGGAAAATTACAGATATTAACATGTTCGAATCTAGCTGTCGCTAATAAGTATAATGAATATGTGATATCTTTATCTAAATCAAGTGTTATTAAAAATCAAGATCAAGATGTATTGACATACACTCTCAAAGATTTAATTATTAGACCAAAAAATATCTTTCTTCCTGTTATGAAAGATAAAACTTATAGAAAATCTGAACTTGAAGTTATACAATGGTTAATTCAGAATCAAGTTCTAACTCATATTTATCTTAAAAAACCTGTAAATAATGTGGAATTAGGATTTGTTAAGACAGTTATTTTAAAATCCTCAGATACAAAAACTAAACCAAATGAAAAAAAAGAAATCAATACCATTATTGTAATTAATATTTTTGGAAATGAAATAAAGATATCATACGATATAATAGATTTAATTGCTTTTGAGTATAATAGCGTAATGATTCAAATCAAATCTGCAACTAGCATTACCAGTCGTTTAGGTTATAAAATTTTGAAGAAATTTAAACCTGAAAGAATTATTATAACCTAATAAAATTTAATATAAATGTGCCTTTCAAAAAGTTAATTATGGTTGGGAAAATCAAAAGTCTAATAACTCTATTACGAGTACGCCAGTACTACAAAAATGGAATGATATTTATTGGAATTTTTTTTAGTGAACGCTTGTTTGATAATTCCCTTTATCTTTCACTTATAATTGGGTTTATACTTTTATGTTGTGCATCTTCTATTAACTACATAATTAATGACATAAAAGATATTGAACGAGATAAGTTACATTCAGAAAAGTTAAAAAAGAGACCTCTTGCTTCTGGAGCTCTCTCTGTGCATTTTGCGGTATTAATGATAATTATCCTAGTAGCGATCATTACATTATCTCTCATATTTTTGATCCCACATCTAGGTTTTATAATAATGATAATTTTAATAATTGTTACTGGTCAACTTTATAACCATCTCTTCAAAAATTATGCTTTTATAGATATATTAATATTATCTACCGGTTATATATGGAGAACTTTGGCAGGTTGTATAGTAATTAAGGAATATGTCTCTGCTTGGTTACTTCTAGCTATTTTTGAAGTAGCTATATTTTTAAGTATTGCTAAAAGAAAAGGAGATTTAAAATTTCTAGGTGATGATATCGCTTTTGAACATAAAAAAGTCTATGATCAATATTCTCTTAATTTGTTGGATCAATTTAACACAATTGTTGCTGGTTCATTGTTTATGACATACTCTCTTTATTTAATTTTAAAATTTAATTTATTTGAACCTGGAATTCCCTTATATGAATATATTGCAGTTGCAACCATCCCTCTTTCGTTATATATTCTCATGAGATATATGTATTTAACTTCAGCTAAGCCTGAAATTGCCCGTAATCCAGAGAAAGCCTTTTTTGATAAAGGAATTGTGATTGCCGCTTTAGGACTTATTTTGATATTATTTTTCGCTTTTTATTTCGATGATGTTATCTAGAAATAAAACTAATAATAACAATCCCATTAGATTCCCATATCCCCTTTCTCTTACTTTAACTATAGTTTAACACGAACAGCTAACTAAATCTTTTATAAAAGTTGATGATAATAAGCAAAACTACAATCAAGAATAAATTATCAAATTGGGAAGACTAATTTATATTCATAATTGCCATATATCCAATAAATAGTTATGATTTCAAGAAATAATGAAAAAAAAAAGATAAAACTTATAAGTATACGAATTTAAAAACATATTTAACAACAAATCTAAAAAAAATAAAAAAAAAAACACAATATATAGTGAATTCAATATGGAAATGGAAAAGAAAAACTTAGCTATTATAATTTTAGCAGTTGTACTTGCAGCCTCTGGAATCGGTAACGTCGTACTAGCTATAACCGGCGGATTAATTACCACACGTCAAGAAAAGAAAACAACCCTTGTTTATGGACTCGGTTCAAATCCTGCCGCGCTTGATCCTGTCGATACTTGGGATATCCCCTCACATCCATTACAACACCAAGTTACTCAGTCTTTAGTTGAATATGATATATCACACCACCCTAACTACACTATAAAATTGGTGTTAGCCACAGACTATGTATGGCTATCTAACACATCAATTAAATTTAGGCTCAGAGATAATGTATTTTTCCACGATGGCACACCAATGACAGCTGAATCAGTTTTATGGAATTTTGAAAGAGTAAAGTACTTTTTTAATGCATCTGGAACACTTGTAGCTAATGAAACTTCATGGCAAGGTTTCCCGGCATCTCTATTCTTTTCTTCTTCTAATGCCTCGCAATTCATATTCAAAAGTTTTGCAGCTAATGAAACAGACCTTTGGCCATCAGCAGATCCTATGCTTAAGCCTGAACCATGTATGACCTTTACCATCAATTTAAACTTTCCTTTTGGGCCTCTATTAGATCTACTCTGTTTTGGCGCCACTAATATTTTATCCCCTGCTTCCACACCTAGATATAAATATGTAGATTTAGCTACTGATACATTAGTAGGAACTGGTCCTTACAAATGGATTCATTTCAAGAGAGATCGTGAAGTACGAATGGAGAGATTTGAAAGATACTGGGGTACTCCAGGGTATTTTGAAGTAGTTATCTTCAGAATTATAGAGGATGACACTGCAAGAATGACCGCAGGTCTAGCGGGACAATTTGACTATGTTGGTGGAGTTCCAAAATCGTATATTGATACGTTCAAGAATAGAGATGAATTTATCGTTAAGGATGTTGGTGAAGACTTATGCTATTTCTATTTAGAAATTTATTGTGGTCCATATGATGCCGAAGGTGATTGGTTTTCAGGTCATGTGAAAGATTATCAATATCAGAAGAACCCTGCTTACTTAAGAAGAGCTATTGCATTAGCAATTAACTATTCTTATATTATTGAAGAAATTCAATCGGGATATGCCGATGAGGGAACTCCTGCTGTACCCCGATCGATGCCTGGATACAATGCTTCAGTTGTACAAGCAAGTGACCCCCAATTTAAATGGGCAGAAAATGTTGTAAAAGCAAGAGAACTCTTGATTCAAAACTCTGCTGATATTAAAGCTCGTGGTGGTCTAGATGTTTCTGGATTTGATCCTGAAAAAGACTCTGATTGGAAAGGGAAAAATATACTTGGTAGAAAACTTGAGCTAAATAGACATTTTGGGAGTGTTACCAATCAACGATTAAATGAACTCATGGCACAAAATTTTGACCTGATCGGGATCCAAACTGAAGAAACAATCAGAGAATGGGGCGATTACTTGGATACTGGTGAAAACAATCCATATCAAATGGATATTGGGTATGTTGGTTGGTGTCCAGATTATCTTAACCCCTTTAACATGATCGATCCATTATTCAACTTAAATTCTGGTTCATGCTTCTCTCGAATCAATGATACCAAATTAACTGCCTTGATGCAAGCTGGTGCGACTGAACTAAATGAAACCAAGCAATTAGAAGATTGGATGGCTATTCAATCTTTGATCTACGATATTCAGCGACCGGTAAATCACGCAAGCCATGCTCATATATCTGGTTGGGTTTATTTAGTACAACAAGTTCATAAGAAGGGCTTAATGGGAGTTCAATATAACGTTATGACTACTTTTGAAGTTTGGAAATGGTATTATGAAGAATAAATTAACAAATAAATTATTTTAAAAAACTAAATTTTTTTTTTTTTTTATAGTTCAGTATTTTACTTTTTTTTTTTCATTTTTTACAATATCAGAACCGACATTATTCTCTTTTTATTAAATTCTCCGTGTGATTTTTACTCACAAGTTAGAAATGTTTTTACTTAAATATCTTGATGTTGATAGTGTATTGAATCTCTTCTACTTAATATTTTATTTCTGCCCTGCTTTAATAATGAACTGTCGATTTTACAAGAAATATAAAGAAATATATGATTTAATATATCTCAATTTGTGCTTAATCCAATTTAAGGTTTAAATTAAATATTCAATCAACCGACTTCATTTGCAAAACAATGATGTGCAAGAGGTCCCCAAGAACATGACATTCCTTTCGATTTTTATGTTATCATAATTGTGTAAATCTTTAGGTGAGTAATCTTTAAAGAAATTTTACTGCTCCTCTATTAATCCTTATTAACATCTTTTAGAGAAAAACCTTGCTTTGCTTTTATTATCCGCTTTATATTTTGAAAAAACAGTAGATTGCTACACTATTACTTTATATCGTATATTACTTACTCATTTACTTTTTACATTTAATTATCAAGATATTTTGATATAGTCATTTAATATTGGAAGTTATCATTTTATCACGATAATTATAAAGAAGTACAAAATGAGTATCAAAAAATATTATATTACTTAATGGAATTGATTTAGCATTTTTACTACTTTCATATGGTATATTAAATAAAATGAGTCTTAATAACTCAAATGTTTATAATACCAATAGAATAATTAATAAATGATCAAATCTAAATATGTATAATTTTCATTAAATATAAAAAAAATTATGACTTCTTGAAGAAGAGAAAATGAAGTTTTCTAAAATTGAACTTGGGAGACAAGGAAACTTTATATTGGGCCTTTTTTTGCTTTATTTTGTATTTTTTGGATATATATGTAATGCTTATAAAAAACAAATTGGACAAAAACTTATATTTTTATATCAGGTATTTTTTAATCCAAATACTTTCTTATCATTAATCATACTCTTTATTATTATTTTCTTTATTTCAATAAGAGAAAACTTTTTTGAATATGCAATAAGAAATAGTATTTGGTATATTCCAGCAATTATGATAATGTCCTGGTTTTGGTATTGGTTCATTTTTGGTTTTGATGCCACTGTCTTTTACATTTATTTCATAAGAATTGAAGGTTATCTTACAATAATATCATTATTATGTATAAATTTGTTAGCTGCAATTTTAGCATCTATGATTATTGAAAGACGTAAACAATTAAAACAAATTTAAAAAAAAATTTAGGAGGTAATAAGCTATATGAGTTTACTCAAATATATATTAAGAAGAATAGTTGTCATGATTCCAGTATTATTCGGAGTATTAACATTAACGTTCATTCTCACTAGATTGATGCCAGGGGATCCGATTGCTGCTCGATTAGCTGCTTCAGGACAACATAACCCCTCAGAACATCTCTATCACCAGATGAAATGTCAACTTGGTCTTTGTGATCCTATAATAATTCAATATTTTCGATATATAGGCGAATTGTTTACAGGACATTGGGGTGTGTCTGTCTCTATTACTCGAAATCAACCTGTCTGGGATCTTGTAACGGAGAGAATGCCTCTAACCATAGATCTAACTATATTTTCAATGGCAATCGCATCTTTTTTAGGAATCAAGGCAGGGGTAATTTCTGCTGTGCATAGAAATAAAACAACCGATACCGTGGTAAGAGGTCTTGCCTTAGTAGGAGTTGCGCTTCCAGTCTTTTTTCTAGGAATGTTATTACAATATTTTCTCGGCTATGTAGTAAATATTTTCGAACCAACAGGGTATTTAAGTAACGATATTGAAAATCCTCCATATGTCACAGGTTTTATTATAATTGACGCTTTGTTGTCGGGACAATATTATGTAATAATAGATTACTTATGGCATATGTTCTTACCTGTTTTTTGTTTATCATTTATAATGCTTGCATCAGTTACAAGACAAACTCGGTCAAGTATGCTGGAAGTAATGGAACAAGATTATGTAAGAACTGCAAGAGCAAAAGGATGTAAAGAGAAAGTAGTAATCCATTCCCATACTTTAAGAAATGCTTTAATTCCAACTGTAACTATAATAGGAATGAGTATTGCAGGACTATTAGGAGGAGCTGTTCTAACAGAAACTACTTTTGGATTAAATGGAATGGGGAAATTGTTTGTTGATGCTATTTTACTCTATGATTATTGGGTATTAAACGCATTGGTGTTTATGATAACAATCATTTTCATATTTGCAAACCTCATGACAGATGTTATATATGCTATATTAGATCCGAGAATAAGATATACATAATGAAATAAAAAGAGGAAATGAAAAAATTATGGAAAAACCTTATGTAATCGTTGAAGAAGAAAAATTAGAGGAAATTGAAGAAAGAGAAAAGATTCTAAAAAAGATTATTTCATGGATAGGCAAAAATATCAAATTTCTACTCCTCCCAGGGTCTAGAATAGAAGAATTATCACGCCGAGAATTTGAGTATGAAAGGAATATAAGTAAACGAAAATTATTGAAAAGATTGAAAAATCCATTAACTATCTTGGGCTTTTGCATTATTTTCTTTATTACTACCTTAGCGGTATTTGCTCCTTGGATTTCTCCACAATCTTTTGCAGTAGCCATGCAACATCATGCAGGTTCGTGGAATCCCCCTTCTCCTGAACATCCTTTAGGACAAACTGTTATGGGTGGTGATGTATTATCGAGGTTAATCTGGGGTGCAAGAACATCGTTAACAATATCTCTACCTTCGATTTCTATTAGTGTGTCGGGCGGAATAATATTTGGGGTAATTTCTGCTTACTATGGAGGATGGGTAGATTCGTTAATAATGAGAATCTGTGATGTCTTTCTAGCCTTCCCCTCTTTAATTCTTTCATTAGTTTTTATTGCAATTTACGGTCCTTATATTGAGATTATTCTAATGGTGTGGGGTTTTCTTGGAATTCCTATATATGCAAGATTAATTAGAGGAAATGTATTACAAGCAAGACAACTTCCTTACATAGAAGCTGCAAGGGTAGCTGGAGCAGGAAATTGGAGAATTATGTTTAGACATATATTACCAAATGTAATACAACCCATCATTATCTTCTTCACTCTTGACATTGGTGGGTACATCCTAGGATTAGCGGGACTTTCGTTCTTAGGAATGAATCAATCTGTATTGATTGAATGGGGAAATGATATTAATGTGGCTAGAGAGAATCCATATGAAGCACCTTGGGCAGGATTATGGCCTGGTTTCATGATTTTCCTCACTGTATTGGGATTCATGTTAGTAGGTGATGGTCTAAGGGATGCATTAGATCCAAGATTGAAAAACTTATAATATTTTTCTAAATTTTATTTTTTATCTAACTTAACTATAGGAAAAAAATACAATGGATATTTTGGAAAAAGAAGATTCTAGCGATGTTGTTATGAAAGAAGATTTTGAATCTTCTAAAAAATTGATTGAAGTTAAAGGTTTAAAAACTTATTTTTATACTGAAGAAGGTATTGTTAAAGCAGTTGATGGTGTATCTTTTGATATTTATGAAGACGAAGTTCTTGGCCTTGTAGGTGAAACTGGATGCGGAAAATCTGTTACCGCTCTTTCAATTTTACGACTTGTACGGGCACCAGGAAAAATTATTGATGGGACTGTTTTTTTCAAAGGAAAAAACCTTCTTACATTAAAAGAGAGTGATATGAGAACACATCGAGGTAAAAATATAACAATGATTTTTCAAGATCCCTTGAACTCTCTTAATCCTGTTTTTACAGTGGGTAAACAGGTTGCGGAAGTATTTTATTTACACCAAGAAACAGAGATGAAAAAAGACCTTGATAAACGCCTATTAAAGAGAACACAAAAGCTAGAAGAAAAAAATAGATTAAAGAAACTATTAGAGGAAGATGAAGATCAAAATCGATTAACGGTAGAAGAAAAAAAAGACCTTGAATCTAAGATTAAGCAACTTAAAAAAGAAACTGCTCATACTCCCAATTTAAAAGAAATTGCGAATGAGAGAGCTGAGCAAATAATAAAGGAAGTAGGAATACCAGACGCAAAGGGGATCTTAAAAAGATATCCACATGAGTTAAGTGGTGGGATGCGGCAAAGGGTTATGATTGCTATGGCACTTTCCTGTAATCCAGCACTGTTAATAGCAGATGAACCAACTACGGCTTTAGACGTAACAATTCAAGCTCAAATTCTCGATTTAATGAAAGATCTAATTAAAAAATTCAGAACTTCAATCCTTATAATAACTCATGATTTAGGAATCATAGCAGAATTATGTGATAGGGTTGCAGTAATGTATAGTGGAAATATAGTAGAATACGCAACAGCAGAAGATTTATTTAAAAATCCAAGACATCCATATACACAGGGACTAATTGGTGCCATTCCAAGCATAGAAAAAAAGGACCAAAAACTCCAAACTATTCGCGGTATGGTACCAAATTTGATTTATCCCCCATCAGGTTGTAGATTCCATCCTAGATGTGATTATAGGTTAGAAGTATGTGATAAAATAAAACCAATTCTAACTGAAATTGCAGATAGATATTTTGTAGCTTGTCATCTTTTTGATAACAAGTATAAAGATTCACCTAAATACGTGTGGACTGAAGAAGAAAAAGAAGTTTCTTTGAGAGTATAAAATTGAAAATTTAATATTAATTATATCTAAAATCTATAATATGACTGTTCCAGAATTAAAAACTAAAAAAACTGCAGTAGAAAAACCAAGAAAGTATAATAAAAAAACAGATGCGATAATAACCGTAAAGAATCTTAAGACGTATTATCCTATATATGGAGGAATGTTCAAACGTAAAGTAGGTGAGGTCAAAGCTGTTGACGGTGTTACTTTTAATTTTTATAGAAATGAAACCTTAGGATTGGTTGGAGAGAGTGGTTGCGGAAAGACAACAATTGGGAATACTATTTTAAGATTAGTTCCAAATACTGATGGAGAGATTTATTATGAAGACCTGAGAATCGATCCAAGAAAAGTTCAGGGACTGCTTGAACGATGGTTAAGAAGATATAAGACTTTAGTACTTTATGCAATTCCAGGAATCTATGAAAAAAATAGAGAAAAATTTGAAAAATGGTTTTCCAGATTACCTTCATTTCTCTCTAAACGATATAAAAAACTTAAAATTGATATTAGAAAACTTCAGAAAGAATTTCTTGTAGGTAAATTTATCCGAAAGAGAATTCAAATGGTTTTTCAAGATCCCGATGCCTCCTTAAATCCTAGATGGAAAGTAGTAAATATCATCGGCGAACCACTTAAAATATTAGAAGGAATGACTAAAAAAAGAGAAATGCGAGCAAGGGTTTTAGAACTCCTTGCAACAGTATCTATGAAGCCTGAACACTTAGATCGATATCCACATGAATTTTCAGGGGGACAAAAACAGAGGATAGTGATCGCCAGAGCATTAGCATGCAATCCTGAAGTAATTATCTTAGATGAACCCACTTCTGCTCTGGATGTATCAGTACAAGCTCAAATTTTGAATTTATTAAAAGAACTTCAAAGAGAATTTAATCTCTCATTTCTCTTTATTACCCATGATCTTAGTGTTGTTCAACATATAGCTGATAGAATTGCTGTAATGTATCTAGGTAAGTTTGTTGAAACAGGAACGGTAGATGAGGTATTTTATAATCCTTCTCATCCATATACAAGAGCATTATTATCTGCACGACCTACATTCGATCCTACAACAAAATCAAATAGAATTATTTTAGAAGGAGATGTTCCTAGCCCAATTAATCCACCAGAAGGTTGTCCGTTTCATCCAAGATGTCCCGAAAAAGATAAACATGTTGGATGTGGTATTGAAAAACCAAGGAAAATTCATTTAGGTGGAGACCATTACATAGTGTGCTTACCTTTCAAAGATGAGAAAAAATCCTATGAAGGTATGGAATATATATCAGATTAAACAAAATTAGATCTTTTTTTTTTGCTTTTTCATTTTTCTATCATTATTAATAATTCTTATTTCTAATTGTAAATTTCAATAATTATCATATTGATTTAATTCAACAAAATGAATAAAAATACATTCTATTTCTAATAAAATGACATTAAAGAATTCTCAAATATTTATTACTAAAACAACGCCTAAAACAATTTTGAAAGATTACCAGAAATTAATGCATATGGCTAATTATCAAAATTATTATCATAAAAATAATAAGATTATTATTAAACTAAACTTGAGTTGGTCCAAGTTTTTCCCTGCTTGTTCTAGTCCTCCATGGCAACTTGAGGGTGTTCTTAAAACTATGATGGAGGATGGATATGATTCGAAGAAAATCTTTAGTGCTGAAAATAGAACAGTCGTAACAAATATAGAAAAGGGATTAAATGGAAATAAGTGGAATCCAATTATTAAAAAATACGGTGTTTGGTTTGTACCATTAACTAGGATTCCATTTGTACCTTATGAATCTTTAAGATCTAAATTTTTAAGGTTGAAAGATAAAAAATTGTACGCATTAGATACTAAAATATTCCCAGAGGGATTTAGAATACCTAAATTTTATGTAGGGAAGCCTATAATACATCTCCCAACCATGAAAACTCATGGACATACTGGAGCAATAGGGGGTAGTTTGAAACATACCTCTGAAGAATTAAAAAATGGTGGAATAACTTGTGCCATGAAAAATGCATTTGGGGGACTCTTAACAAAAAGAAGGCATTTTTCGCATCAATTTATGTCTGAAGTTTTAGTTGATCTATTAATTATTCAAAAACAAATTCACCCACATATATTCGCTATTGTTGATGGAACAATTTGTGGGGATGGAGCAGGTCCTCGAATAATGCTACCTCGAATAAAGAACTTTTTACTCGCTGGCTATGATCAAGTTGCTGTTGATACAATTGTAGCGAAAATGATGGGTTTCGAACCATTAAAATTGCCTGCGATAAAATTAGCCCATGATGAGGGTTTAGGATGTGGAGATTTTGATCAAATTGAAATAATTGGGGAAGACATATCACATATAAATTGGAATTTTAAGGTTAAACGTAGTATTGTTATCTGGGGAGATCAAATGGTCAGAAAAGGACCATTACAATTTCTTTATCCCTTATTTCGTAGTGATTTCTTTTTTTTAGGTCCAACGTATGCTTCTATGATATACCATGATATGTTTTGGTATCCACTAATTGGTAAACATAGAATTAGAAAATTCTACCATACAGAATGGGGTAAGCTGTTTAACAGTTATCCACAAAATTAGTTTAGATTCAAGACTTATTAATTATTTTTTCCTTTTAAAAGTTCATCAATATTTTTATTATAATCAAGATTTAAACTAGGTTTTTCTAATTTAAAATGAATAAAAAATTCAATTGATCCTTTTTTTCCTAAATTAGGAGAATTAATGATCTGACATGGATAAAATTGATTAGTTAAACTCCATTGAATTAAATTTTTAAGAATTTTATTTAAATGTTCATGGTCATTTATAATTCTAAATTTAGTTTCACCTTGATATTCTGTCTCAAAGAGTGGTTTTACCAATGCGATAATATCACCGTCGTCTTTTAGAAAATACTTTACATTTGGAAGGATTTCTTTTAATGAGGCGAATGTAATATCAATAGTACAAATATCAACATTTTCTTTTAGTTTTATTAAATTTCGAGCATCTATACCTAATTTAGGAATTACTTTTCCTTTTATTTTTTCGCATTGTAGTGATGGATGTAGTAAGGTTGTAGCTTTATCTATAGCATATACTTTTTTAGCTCCATGTTTTAGTAAACAATCTGTGAATCCTCCAACTGACGCACCTATATCAACACATACTTTATTTTCAACTGATATCGAAAAATTTTTTAAAGCTGCTTCTAATTTTAAACCTCCTCGACCAACAAATGGGAATTCTTTTTTTAGGTGAATTTCAAGAGTATTATCTACTCTTTTTCCTGGTTTTGCTATTGTTTTTTTATTAACAGATACATAACCCTTCCTTATTAGCCATTGTGCCTTTACTCTGCTTTCTGCTAACCTTCTTTCTACTATTAGAATATCAATTCTTTCCTTCATCGATAATCTGTACTTTTATTAATAATTTTTCCTCGATTATTAATGCTAATCTATAACTCAATCTCCCTATCTGGAATTTTATTGATGCTTTTCCTTCCCATTTTTTGTAAATTATTCTCAGAATAACTCCAATTATAATAAAAGCACCAGCAGCAAAAAACCAGATATTAAACACATTTAATTGGTCTAGAAAAAGAAAATATAATATATTATGAGCAAGATAAATAGTTAGAGAATAATACGAATAATAAAATAATAATTTATAGCTCTTTTTCGTCTTAACAAACTTAAATATATCAAATATTAAAAGTATCGAAATTAAAACTATGTTAATGCCTAAAGAATAAATTATCCATGAAAAACTTTCTCTTCTCAAGAATTTTGGATAACTAAATAAGATACCACAAATAATAAGAATTGTTCCAATTATCATTGCTGGAAATAAAAATTTATTTCTAAAAGCTTTTTGTCTATTAGTATCATCACTAATAAGAGATGTATCAAAAAGTGAATCTCCAATAACTGTGCCAAATAGAAAAAAGGGAAAAAAAGTCAATATGGGATCCTGGGAAATAGGAAAGTATAAAACATGAAATAAAAACCCATATATATTTGAATTACCATCAAATGGTATTAATAATTGAATGATAATCTGATTAGTTATTAAAATTATTATTCCAACTATAATTCTAAAAAATTTTGATATTTTTAAAAGTGGCCATCCTATAAAAAGTGATACTGCTGAAGTTAAAAGTACAAACCAAGACCATATCATGGAAGGATCAAGTAACCTTATTGCAATTGTGGAATTATAAATTATGGCTACAAGAAATACAAAAAATGATCTTAAAAAATAGGAATTTCGCATTATTCTATAGTTGTAATCTTCTGAATTAAGCACTCTAATTATTCTTTTTCTAACTGATAGACTTATACTTACTCCTGAAATAAATAAAAATCCAGAAGCACCAATAGGATCTAATATCATTATCGTAATTGAATGTAGCCAATGATATTCACTTTTTAACCACCAATCAATTAAGTGTGTTAAAATCATCCAAGACATGCAAAGTCCACGAAAAATATCTATACCCTTTAATCTTTGAAGCTCCATTATAATTTTTGATATTGTTAAACTCCATTAATCGTTTAAAATAATCTAAATCGAGATTTTTTTATACTATCATTTTTTAATTCCACATATTAGTTAAGTTGTTTTTGAGCTTTTAAAAATTCATATGATTCAATAAGAGAAATCTCATCATTTAGTATTTTCTTTATAATCTCCCTTAATCCAGATGTTACAGCCTTGAGTTCTATAGTATTTTCCTCATTTCTCTTCTTACTATTTGAAAATTCTGTTCGAATTTGCCTTAAAGTTTTAAAATAATTGGACTTTTTTATCTCTATCCCGCTTCTTAATGCTAATACTAAAGCAGAAATTTCATGTTTTGTTATACCCTTTTTTATATCACGTATTTTTAGTTTTGATGATTTTGATTCATCAACTAAGTAAATTTTTAAAAATTTTTCATTTTTAAAAAGTTGATAAAGACTTCTTACTAGTTCAATAGTAATAGATAATACTCCGCTCCCTAATTTAAATTCCAATTCCAATGGGCAAGAGTTGTTTATTTTAAAGCTTCTTATCACATCAATAATAATTCTAAAAAATTCTCTTTTTTCATAAATTGTATGAGAAATTAAGTAAAAATTATCTAAAAAAACAACAATCCCCATGTATTTTGAACCGGGATCAACAGAAAAAGTCAATTTTGTATAATTATCTTTATATTCTATTCTAAATGCTGCTAACACTTTTAAAATATAACTGTTAAAGTCTTGATTTAAAGAGTAGGGAAGAAACTTTAAATTCTTATACGAATTTCTAAATAAATTAATTTCTCTAGATGTGGTAAGAAGTATAGAGTTATTATCTGGAATACTAGTTCTTGAATTTAAAATTGCAAAATTGATATTAAGTTGTTTTAATGCCCTGTTTAGCCTATAGAAGAAATTTAAATTTTCTGTATATATATATAAAGTTTTATTTCTCAAATTATAATTAATAATAGTAAATAAAATTAATAATTTTTAATTAATGAAATTTCCAACAGTTAGATTAAATACTTATTTTAACAAGTTTGAATTTTTTAAAGGCATTATTTCTATTTGGGGTGATTTTGGTGTAGGAAAAACCACATTTGCCCTCCAGACTGCATTTAGAAATATAAATGATGGGAAAAAAATACTATTTTTTTATACTAAACCAAATTTCCCTACGGAAAAGATGTTAGCTCTTTTTAAAACCTCACCACAGTTAATTGATAAAATTACCTATATAAATCCTAAAGATTTTTATGATTTATATAGAATTGTTTTCAATTTAGAATTTCTAATTTTAAAACGCAATAAGAATAAAGAAAATCCATTCAAATTAATTATTATTGACTCAATTACTGATCTTTATCGTTTAGAATTAAATAAAGAAAAAAAAGAAAGAAATTACAATTTAAATTATAATTTGAATCAAATTTTAGCAAATTTGTTTTATATCAATAAAACATATAAAATTGAAATTCTAATCATTAATGAATTAAGTCGAAAAACTTTAAATGATCATATTATCGAAGTACAAGCAGGGGGAAAAGTGATGGAATACTGGATTTCTTACAACATAAAAATAAACAGAACAGAAAAGCTCAATGAAAGAAGATTTTTGGTATTTCAAGAAGGAAAACTATTACTAGAATGTCTCACAAATTTAACTATCAATGGCTTTATTTAATATATACATTAAATTAATTAGATCACCATGAGTTTGTTTATATATTAGCTGATTATATTTGAATTTTTTATTAGATTTATGAGATATTTGAACATAAACTGAATTCAAAATTAGAAACTCGTCTTTAAAATTCCTCAACTAATAATTTAAAAAAATCTTAATATTACTATAAATGATTGATTAAATTAAAAGTTCAACTAGTATAATATTTATGTCTATCCTAAACTTTTATTAATGTAAAAAAATGGAAGAAAAAGATTTAATTATAAAAAGAGAAGGTTTAGCTAACTTTTACATTTATAATATTGATAACAGTTTAATTCCTTCAAAATCTATGAATGTCTTTTACAATGAAAAGATGGTTATAAACCGTGATATCACCAATCTTGCGATAAATGCGTATAATAAGTTATATAATCCTGTTTTAATCTCAATTGTAGACTCAATGGCTGCATCTGGAATAGGATCAATAAGAATACTAAAAGAATGTAAAAAAATTAAAAAAATATACATAAACGATATAAACCCAATGGCGGTTGCCTTAATTAAAAGGAATATTAATTTAAACAAATTAGAAAAATTAAAAATTCAGATTGAAGTTTCAAGGAAAGATGCTAATTTTCTCTTTTCTGAAATTGCCCAAGCTAACCTTTTTGATTTAAATAAAAAAAATGAGAAACCAGATGTAATTATTATCGATCCGTTTGGTACACCAAATAATTATATAGATTCTGCTTTTAAAGCTATAAGAAAAGTAAATGGATTATTATGTATTACAGCTACCGACACTCCAGTATTATTTGGAATTAAACCAAAAGCATGTTTACGAAAATACATGTCTAAAGCTCTTCATAATGAGTATTGTAAGGAAACTGGAGCAAGAATTCTAATTTATTTCATATCAAGAATGGCTAATATAAACAACCTTGGCATCTACCCTTTACTTACTTTTTATTCAAATCATTTTATAAGAGTGTTTGCGCTAACTTTTAAAAGTAAAGAAAGAATTTTGAAATATATCAGAAATTTCGGATATATTGTTCATTGTCAACAATGCGGGTTTAGATCCATCTCAAGTAATAATTTATTTAAGAATCCACAAAAATGTCCTCAATGTAAATTTAACCATAAGATGGATTATGCAGGACCATTATGGCTTGGAAACCTTCATGATACTAAATTTTTAGAAGAACTCATAATTTCAAATGCTACTTTCAAATTTAAAACGAAAAAAAGACTAGATAAACTCTTAAATTTAGCTTTAAGTGAAAATAACATGCCAATTACATATTATAATATTCATAAACTTAGTGAAAAACTAAAACTACCTTTTATTCCAAAAGTTGAATCTATAATCAAAAAAATTAAGGAAAGTGGTTATGAAGTTTCTAGAACTCATTTTGATTTTCTATCAATTAAAACTAATATGGATATTGAACTTATTAAGAATATATTACTAGATTTACAAAAAAAAGAAATTTGAAAAAGAGTGCCAAATAAACATCATTTTAATAAAAATGAGCCATATTATAAAAGGGCTAAATTTAATGGATATCGAGCAAGATCTGCTTATAAATTATTAGATATTCAAAACAGATATAAAATTTTCAAAAGAGCATTTTATATTTTAGATTTAGGATCTGCTCCTGGTTCCTGGCTTCAGGTAGCTAAAAAAATTGCTGAAGATAATTTAGAAAAATATAAGGATCAATATTACCACCGAGAATATTATAGAATTATGGGTGTTGATATTAAATCCATAACTCCTATTGAAAATGTAAAAATCTTAAAAATGGATTTTACCACACCTAAGTTTAATAATGAAATTGAATCCTACTTTAAAGATAAATTAGATTTAATCCTATCTGATGCTTCAATATCTAAAATTGGGAACAAATTTACCGATCAAATAAGACAGATAAATCTTTGTTATAATGTTCTTACTATAGTCCTAAAATTTCTGAAATATAAGGGTAATTTTGTGATGAAAGCTTTTCAAGGATCTGATTTTGCGGAGTTAACTGAACATTTACTAACAGAATTTAAAATATTTAAAATTTTTAAACCTCAATCTTCCAAAAAGAAAAGTAATGAAATTTATCTAATAGGTCTGCAAAAGAAATAACTTACATATCTTGGAAATTTGATTCAATTTCATCAAAATTGATAAAATATTCTTTTCCTTTTGAAGTCAACTCAATCCATTCTGTTAACCAGGGGCAATAAAGTGGATTAAATTGATCTAAGTTAGTATCATTGCATTTATCTCGAAAGGGACAGATGAAACAAGGTTGTCTAGAAAACATGTTCCAAATGAAATCCTTTCTTTTTCTATCAATTTTAACCTCTTTAACCTCTCTATCAATATCCTCAAGAGAATAAATATGTTTTGTCCAAGAAGCATCGACTAATTCCCTTCTGAGTTTAATCTTTGATTGTAGAGCTAATATTTCAATAATTTCTTCTAGATCATTCGGTTTTTTATCACTAAGTTTTAAAAGATCATTAAAATAAAGATCTTTTTCTCGATTTATTATATCTAAGATCTTTTTCTCATCTTTACGTAATGTCCGAACAAACTCTTTTTTCTTTTCTTCTATTCTTTCAATTCTTCTTTCAACTTCAGATTTTTCATCTATAGATCCCTCAACACGCTCCTTTATTTTGCATTTATGACGGGATAAATAAGCAAAACTTTTGCCACAATAAGGGCATGTCTCTTTTTTCTTCTTGGCCATGGTTATGATATTTTATTATATTATCCTTGAAGTTAAAAATTAATATTAAATTCAAAATTCAAGTAGTATAATATTAATTCTTATGATTTTTTAAAAAATAAATTTTTGTTTTCAATAATTTATTTTTATAATTTGTAATGTATTATCTAATTAGTAATTTCAACTTATATTTAAAATAACTCTTGATTATAAGTTAATAATGAGTCTTCATGAAATTTTAGAAATTAAAAAACACCAAATAATTAAACCCATAAATATTTTAAATGAATTTCAAAAAAATAAAGACAAACAAATTGCATTAACTTCAGGCTCAAATAATTTTGATGAAACTATAGGAGGAGGGTTCTACTCAGGTAGAACTTATTTAATTTTTGGTGCAACCAAGACTGGTAAAACACAACTATGCCATCAATTATGTATACAAGCATATAAACTATTCTCAAAAAAATTAAAAAAAAGAGAAATTTCACAAATATTTTATTTTGATACAGAAAATACATTTCGCCCTGAGAGAATAAAAGATTTATCTTCTTCTTCTAATCTTGAATATGAAAAGGTATTAAAAAGTATAATTGTATCTACAATCATGAGTAATTCTGCTTTACAATTTGCTGTGAAAGATCTTGTACAAATTCTTAATAAAAATCAATCTAGTGTTTTAATTATTGATACAATCAATAACTACTATCGGTCTGATTTTAGTAATAATAACATAACTTTTACTAAAACTAAGGATGTTTTTCTGAAAATATTAGAATCTATTCATACACTTGCTAAAACACATAATTTAATTACGATTTTAACAGCTCAAGTATCATCAAATTTTGCTGAAAATGCTATTATTCGAGAAATTCCAGTTGGAAACCAATTTTTAAATCATTTTTTTTCAGACTATTTATATCTGAGTTATAAGGATGAAAAAAAAATCTACGTTCAAATGATTA
Source organism: Promethearchaeota archaeon (assembly GCA_048940925.1). Lineage (GTDB taxonomy): Archaea > Asgardarchaeota > Lokiarchaeia > Sigyniarchaeales > SOKP01 > Loki-b32. The sequence continues at coordinate 21,727 of JBHLOC010000029.1, forward strand.
ACTCATTAAAATACCCTAATAAAAAACTAATCTTCACAATAACAAAATCCGGAATTCAAGATAGCTAAATATAGATAATTCCTACTTAATTATATTTATAAAATCCCTAATTGAAAGGTGAGTAAATTTTTCAGATATGGAGTTTGAAATTACAAAATAAATATCATTTATCATTTTTTTTTTTAACCATTTAATTAATTCCATTGCATATCGAAGTTTTTTTTTTTTCATTAGACTTCCTTCTTGATCTGCATTAATATCTAATTTTGAATATTTTCCAATGATATTTTGGAAATCCATACCAATTAAAAATAATTTTTGCATTGGTTTTATTAGAGGACGTAGGAAATACAGAATTCTATCTCCATCTGTAAAGCCTCCGGGATTAATAATATTATTAGATGGTTCAATTTGGGTAGTCCCAATAACATTATGAAATTTTAAGATTTCTGGTTCAAATAATTTAATTTTATCTATATTATCTCCATGAGCATGGATTACTATGAAATCAGTGATGTTAAATTCTTTAACAGTAATTCCATCAAGATCCGAAAAAATACAATTTATTGGTAGCCCTCTCTCTCTCAATAAAATAGAAGCACCATCTGCTGTAAAATTTAAAAACTCACTAAATAATCTTATACCAATATGATTTACAAGATTATCTACAGTAGATTCAAGGGAAGGACCACATCCATATATTAAAATATAGGATTTATTTTCAACCATAGTTTGGAAATCTTTTAAAATTGTTTCCAGATTATATTTATTTACTTTTTTTTGAAGTATATTTGCCAAATAATCTCGTGATTCAGATTCCTTTTGATAGTTAAAGCCAAAATCATTCGAAATCTTATAATACCAGTCTTTAAACTCAATATAAAAATTTAAGCGGTCTTTTAATTTCAAATCCATGTTAACTTAAGAATCTACATAATTAATTTAATAATAAAATTTTAAATTATTACTTTAATTAATAAATTCATAATAATTAATACAAATTAATTTTAATTCATACAAAAATTAAGAAAGAGTGGAAAATTTAATGGCAAAATACTTCACTAAAACGCATCAATGGTTTGATGATGGAACAAAAGAGGTAGGAATCACTCCTTATGCTGCTGAACAACTCGGAGAAATAAGTTTTGTTGATGTAGAGGGACTTATTGATGCCGAACTTGAACAAGTAAAAATGTCTGGAGATGAACCAGCAAGCGATCCTATTGATTGTACTGTAGAATCCTCAAAAGCTGTTGGAGATATTTATTCTCCAGTTTCTGGGAAAGTAATTGAGATTAATGAAGATTTGATGGATGAACCAGAAAAGATTAATGAAGATGCCTTTGCTGCTTGGCTTTTCAAGATTGAACCATCAAATTGGGATGCTGAAAAAGCTAACTTATTGGATGAATCTGCTTATAATGCTTTCGTTGGGTAATAAATAATTATTGAATTGAATAAATTTACACAATTTTTCCTTTTTTTTATTAATTAATTCATTGAAATTTATGAACCAAAACAATAAATTCACCATAGGATTAATAATAAATCCAATATCCGGAATGGGAGGAACAGTAGGTTTAAAAGGTACTGATGGTAGATCAATTTTGAAGCAAGCTATTAATTTAGGAGCAACTCCCAGAGCAACAAATAGAACTGTAGATTTTTTAAAAGGAATAGAATCAATAAAAAATAAATTGCTTTTTGTAACGTGCCCTGGAATTATGGGTGAAAAAGTTCTAAAAGAAATGAATTTCAATTATGAAACTATTCAAGATATATTATTTGAAAAATGTGATACTATTTTAGACACTACTCCAGAATATACCAAGTTAGCAGCTAAGATTATGATGAATGATAAAAGTATAGAAATTATAATCTTTGTTGGAGGTGATGGTACAGCAAGGGATATACAAAGTGTAATTAAGAAACATAAGCCATGTTTAGGAATACCAGCTGGTGTAAAAATTTATTCCAGTGCATTTGCACTTAATCCAATTGATGCAAGTAATCTCTTAACGCAATTTCTTTGTGATGAAATTCCCTTGAAAGAATCTGAAGTGCTTGATATTGATGAAGAGCAATATCGAGTAGGACAGTTAGTCTCTAAGTTTTATGGGTATTTACTCACACCTTTTAATCCTGATTTTTCTCAATTTTCTAAAATAGGGACACCAAAATCAGATCTTAACAATCAAGAACGAATAGCTAACAGAATTATAGAGATTTTAGAAGATAATGTTTATTATTTGTTAGGACCAGGTACTACAGTTAAATCAATTACTGATAAATTGCATCAAACTAAAACACTGTTAGGAATTGACTTGCTTCTGAATAAAAAAATTATTTCTAAAGATTTAAATGAACAACAAATTCTTGAGCATGTCAAAGCTAAGAAAGTTAAAATAATAACATCTATTATTGGGAGACAAGGATTCATCTTTGGAAGAGGAAATCTACAACTTTCACCTATGGTTTTGAAAGAAGTTGGTTGTAAAAACTTTATAATAGTTGCTACAAGGTTTAAATTACAAAGTATTCCTAATATAATATTAAAATTAGATACTAGAGATCCTAAACTAGACAATAAAATGAAAGGTTTATATAGAATAATTATTGATTACGATGAGATAAAAATATGTGAAGTAAGATAAATTATTATTTATATATTCTTATTGACTTATATTGCCTGTTTTAATAGCTAAAATATACTGAAGAGCGATAAATGTGATGATTGTCATTAAAACTCCGATTACTAAAATATATATTGCCATTTTCCTATTATACACATATTTTGATGCTTGGTATAATAATATAAACCCAGTTGAACATAAAAATATTAAAATTGAAGCTACAATACCCTCAATAATGAAAGATTCATGTATGTCTGGATAAATAAATATAGGATTTCCCTGGCTATCTGCTCCTAATGCTGGAGGTTTTCTAACTATAAAATAAGCTACTCCTGTTTGAAGCACAAACAAGATTATAAAAATTGCTATAATACTTAAAGAACGTGTTGGCATTGGAAGTGATAGCCTCGGAATTTTAAATTTTGGAAATTTTAGTTTAGGTTTTCTTAGCTTACTTCCAAATACCCAGGGAGTCTTTCTTTTAATTTTTTCTAAGACTGTTTCTGATCCAATTATTTCTTCTTTCTTAATCTCTTCCTTTGCTACTTGCTGTTTTTGCATAATAAATTATAGTTAAAATATTAATTAATGTTTAATAATTTTTTTAAATAAATTTAAACAATATTAGATATTTCAATCTAATTTTTGTAATAATCTTAATAAAAAGTTCCAAATTTTTTCTACAGATTTTACTAATAAACGTTCCTCGGGCGAATGAGCGCCCTCATTTCTAGGACCAATTGAGATCATTTCCATATGAGGAAATTTTTTCTTTAAGATACCACATTCTAGTCCCGCATGAATTGCTTTCACAAGTAATTCATTATTGAATAATTGACGATAAGCATCTTTAGTTAAAGTTAAAAGTTTTGAGTTAAAATTAGGTGTCCATCCAGGATAATCACTATCAATTATAGTCTCAACATTTAAACCGGTTAAATTAATCAAAGAATTAGTTTTTTCCCAAATCACATTTTTGAAATATTCACTTAAGCTTCTTTGACTTAACTTTATTACAACCTTATCTTTTTCAGTCTTTATAACCGCTAAATTTGATGATGAAAAAACAAGATCCCTTATTTTTGGGTGCATAGAAAGAGGACCATTCGGAATTGTATACAGGATATTAAGTAAGTTATTTTGAATTAGTTTTGTTAATACTTTCTTATTATCATAATTTGTTAATCTTTTAATTGATATATTGATGTCAGGGTCGATACCCTCAAAAAGAATTTTAATTTTCATAAGTTGATCTAAAATAAACTCTTTTACCTTCAAAAATTCATCTTCTCTTACAAAGAAAATAGCACTGGCTTCTCTAGGTATAGCATTAGTTCTATTACCACCATTAATAGATGCAATATTCATCATAAAATTGTGGTTTAATTTCCAAAGTATTTGTCCTATAATTTTTAATGAATTTCCCCTTCCTATATGAATATCTACCCCTGAATGCCCTCCAATTAAACCAGAAACAAATAATTTTATTGGAATTAGGTTTTCATTCTCATTAATATTAATAGTGTCTTTACTTATACGAAAAAAAGTTACTATCCCACCTGCACAACCTATCGTTACAGCATCTTCATCTTCAGCATCTAAATTTATTAGAAAGTCACCACTAATTAAATTATTATCGATTTTAAAGGCACCACGTAAACCCATTTCCTCATCAACAGTAAATAATAAATCAAATCCAACTGATTCGTAATCAAGTTCTCCATCATGAATTTTTTTCATCAATGCTAATAAATAACAAATACCAACTCCATTATCTGCACCTAATGTAGTTCCTTCTGCTGTTACCCATTTTTCATTCTCAATTTCTATAATTTTTATTTTTAATGGATCGATAGAAAAATCGTGAATACTTTCTTCATTCTTTTCACACACCATATCCATGTGACATTGTAATACTATATTGTACTTTTTCATAGTTTTAGCTGGAATTCTCACTACTAGATTTCCTGCAATATCAACTTGAGTTTTAAATCCTAGCCTCTCTGCCTCTTCTTTTATGAAAGCTCTCACTTTTTCTTCATGTTCAGAACACCGAGGGATTTTTGTAATTTGCTCAAAATATTCCCAAAATTCAAGAGGTTTGCTTAACTCTTTTAAATTTAACAAAAAAATCGCTTCCAATCAAAATATATATATTAAAGTTTTTATAATAATTATAAAATAACACTAGATTCCTTATAATTTTATTTAAAGGCTGATCAAATGAGTTGGAAAGACCTTTATTCAGAAGTTAAGAAACGCAAAATGGAAGCACTTGATAAAAAGGATGTTGTGAAAGCCGTAGAAAAACATGGAAAAATCCTTGCTGTTAGTGGAAGATATGAAAAACCTAAAAAAGTAGTAGAGCATATGTATGCATCTATGAAGAAAATAATAAGAGAAAAAGAAATTATGAAAGAAGACTTAAATCAATATGACGTAACTCTTATTGGATGCCCTGGTAGCGATATCCCTTATGCAGCTCATCCCAAAATAAAAGATTTCGTCAATAATGGAGGTTGGTTAATAACTACTGATTGGGCACTTCGAAGCATTGTAGAAATTATTTTTCCTGGATATATAAGATGGAATCATGCAAAAACTGCCGATGCTGTAGTAGCATGCCAAGTTATCGAACCAAATCATCCATTTCTAGAGGGAGTCTTAAGTGAAATTCAACAGAGCAAATGGCAGAAGAAAACAGATAAAAATATAAAAAAAAGTGAATTTAAATGGTGGTTAGAAACTCGCTCATTTCCTATTCAAGTTATAAATCCACAAGCTGTAAGGGTATTAATAAGCTCATGGGAAATCCAGAATAAATGGGGAGAATCTCCTGTACTTGTAGAATTTGATTACGGAAAAAAAAGTGGGCGAATTATTCATATGATAAGTCATACCCATTTACAAAAAGGTAGTATAAAAGGAAAATACGCCTCTGCTTTAATTCTGACTAATATATTAGACGAAAAAATATCTCAAAAAATGGGAATTTCAAAATTATCTGCACCCGGATATGTCTCTGATTGGCAATCATCTCAAATTCAATCACGACAGCAGAATCCACAAAATCCCTTAGAAGAACAGTGGATATCTCCAACACAAGAAAAAAATTATATAACACCTGCTATTGGATCCGAAGGATTGACAGAAACCTCTCAAATCATAGAAGTAGATGTAAATAATTCTAATTTTTCATTCGCAAGAAAATGCGTATACTGCAGTTTCGATTTTGCTGAATATGAAGGGAAAATCTATTTTTGTCAATCATGTAATGCGTTTTACCATGAGAATTGCATTAATATTCAAATTAATGAAGGAACATGTAAAAATTGTGGTAGAATCTTGTTATGGTAAATGATCTCTGATTTTCAATAAGAATTTATAGGTGAATATTGATATGGTAAATTTACAGAAAATATTTGAAGAAGTTGATAATTTGGATAAAGAAAGAATCATGAGCATTATAAGAACTCTCGTACACGTTAATATAGTCGTTCCGCCAGGTGATTCTTATAGAGAATATGTAGATGCATTATCACCTTTTTTTAAGGATCTTAATTTTTGTTTAGAAGAAGTTATTGTTCCAGAAGAGTGTGTTAAACAGATTCCTTATCCTTTAGAAGGACCTCGGATTAATTTAATAGCAAATAAAGATTTTGGTAAAAAAAAATTCATATCTTTTTATGGTCATATGGATGTTGTACCGGCTCCAAATGAAGGAGCATAAAGATGGCGATTTCCTCCATTTGAAGCTACAATAATTAAGAGTGGGAAAATTTATGGACGTGGAGTTGGAGATATGAAGGGTGCAATGGCTTGTTTGATTTTAGCACTTCAGCGTATAGAAAAACTAAACCTTATGCCAAAATATAATGTTCAAGTATTGAACTGTACAGACGAGGAAATTGGATTTTATCCTGGAATTCGATACTTAGCAGAACATGGTTATATTAAAGGGACCCTTTTTTCGATGGATTATACGGTTGAGCCAATTATTTTAATGGGCTCAGCAGGTGATTTAGAAATAGAGATTCAAACAATAGGTAGAAGCTCTCATTCCGGATTAAATGTATTAGGTATCAATGCTTTGGAGGAAATGATACCAATTTTGGTAGAACTTAAAAAATTGAAAGAAGAAGTGGAAACTCGTCAAAGTAAAGATATTCCTGGATTTCCAGACCCTCAATCTGGTGAAAAACGTAATTTAACTCCCCTTTTTAACTTGGATATAATAAAATCAGGTGACAAATCAAATATTATCTCAGATATTTGTTCATTAATAATTAATAGACGAGTCATACCAGATGAAAATATTCAAGAAGTAAAACAAGAAATTATAGATGCTGTAGAAAGAGGTAAAGCGAAAAGTAATGCATTAGATGTAAAAATTTCCTTTAAATATCCCTATCCTCCTTTAAAAGTAGATATTAACAGTTCAGAAGTACAGAGGATTCAAAAGTGATTAAACTTGTACATATAATTCCAGAGGAAAAAATTCGAAAGACTGGAATGAGTATTACATTTGATGCTGGTTTTGTAGCTCAAATCTTAAAAACTCAAGAGGTTATTCTTCGTGGTGTTGCCACCGGGGGATCCAATACTCATGGAGTAAACGAAACAATTAGATTAAAAGATATAAAAAAATTAATTAAAGAAATAATAGTTTTTTTATGCGCTGATTTATAAATTTAACACAAAATTATAAAAAAAAATAAAAAAAAGAAAATAGATTTACCGCTTCTTATAAGTTAGTTTTCGATGATTTCTATGGCTTCCTCAGAACATTGTGTCTCACATGCTCTGCAACCTACACAATCCTCTCTGTTTTCTTCAATTACATTGACTTTTCCTCCCTCAGGCTCGCCAAAACATTCAGAAGGGCATACTTCATAGCATGTACCACACCCTGAACATGCATCCATATCTATTTTTATCTCAAAGGACATTATTATTAAACTCCTTTCTGTTCTTACATTCTAATTTTTGATTTTTTTAATAAATTCTATCTTTGATAATAGTATAAAAAATATAAATTTCGTTTTTATTATCAAAAATTAATGTTGGAGAATTATTTTTAGATTTTTGACATTCGATTTTTTATAATGAGAATATAATTGAAATATCTTTTATCAATGAAAATCTAGTTAAAAATAAGTAGTAAATGAGGATTTCAGTTCTAATTACTTTTAAACAATAAAACTTTTACTTTATATTAAGAATTTTTCTTTTAATTCATACTCAATATCAAGAAAGTATAGAATGGTTTTAATTTAATAATTTTTTAAAAATCATATTAAACATAATAATTGTTTAAATTTTATATAATATAACAAAAATGATAATTATTTGAGGAGTTGAGTTACAATAGCAAAAGATAAGATTATTGGTGCCATTGTAATGATCATTGGTATTATAATTGCCATTGTTTATACTATGGGCTCAATTGTCGATCTTGCTTTCAATACTATTTGGAATAATCCAGGATGGGATGATTGGACTAGGATCTTTGGTATTAATTGGTTAGACTGGAGATTGTTCGTGGTTCTACCTATGTGGTTAATTGTTATTTTAATTTCAATTATCGCAATCTGGATTGGTTATTCCATGCTGACGACCCCTGCACCAGTTCCCTTAGAGGAGCTCGAGGAAGAATTGGCTGCAGAAGAGGAATCTGAAGAATCTGGAGAATAAAAATCTATTTCAAATCAATACTTTTATTTTTTTCATTTTTTGATATCTATTTTTCTCAGAAATTATAAAATCAATCATGAATGAAAGCAGTGATTATTTTTTTTCTTAGGCATTTAAAAGTTAATCACAAATATCATAAGATAATAAGTCATTAATAATAATTAGGAAGTGAAGACAAATAAAGTTGAAAATTGAACTTAGAGTGTAGATGATGATGTTAGAAGAAACTGATTATGTTCTAATTATTGGTTCAAGTAATATGGATTTAAACATCTATTCTAAACGCTTTCCAAATCCGGGTGAAACAGTTACAGGTGGAACCTTTAAACAATTTTTAGGTGGTAAAGGAGCTAATCAATCAGTTGCTTCTGTTAGATCTGGTGTGAAAACGGTATTTATTGGAAAGATTGGGATTGATATTTTTGGTGATCAGATGATTTCTCAATTAACTAAAGAAGGAATTAACATGAATCATGTTATTAGAGATCCTGAAGAGATGAGTGGTGTTGCATTTATTTTGATCGATGAAAATGGTGAAAATATGATTAGTGTAGCTCCTGGAGCAAATATTAAGTTATCTCCTCAAGATATCCGATCAAAGACAAGTATCATTGAAAATGCCAAATGTATAGTTGTGCAAATGGAAATTCCAATGGATACAATAAAAGAAATCTTAAATATATCTACAGAATTAGATAACATTAAAATCTTAAATCCTGCACCTTTAAAACCATTACCAAAGCAGCTTTTGGAAAAAGTAGATATTATAATACCGAATAAAGGAGAGCTTTTTAAAATGCATTCTCTTTTAGGATTTGAAGATTTAGATGTAGAAGAAAATGAAAACATACTACAAGTTTCAAAAGATATTGCGAGTTTGGGAATAAAATATGTAATAACTACATTAGGTGCGAGAGGATGTTTCATCTATTCAAGGGGAGAAAATAAGGCAATCGAAGTTGCTGCTCCTAATGTAAAAGCTGTAGATACCGTGGGTGCCGGAGATTGTTTTATTGGAGTTTTGGCAAGTAGATTATGTAAAGGGGAAAAGGTTCTTAATGCTGTTAAGTATGCTTCTGTTGCAGCCTCTATTGCAGTGACTAGAAAAGGAGCACAGGTTTCAATGCCTTTTTCAAATGAAGTTGAAGCTAAATTAAAAGAACTTGCCATAGAAATAGAATAGAAGGGATTTTGAATTGAAAGAAGAAAAAATTCTCGCTAGAAGAAGTACGACATTAAGAAAAAATAACTCTAAAGATTTAATTATTAATTTAAATCAAATAAACTTCAAAAATATTTTTCTAATTAATGGAACACAGTTTCTAACTAAGAATATATCAAAATCCCATTTAATCGTTAAACCTCATGATTTTTATATGATATTTAATCATGAAGAAAAACCAATCACAGTTACATATAATCAAGATATTTCAAAACACCCAATTATCTACGATCCATTCAAATATGAATACTCAGAAAGAATTGATTTAACACCTGAAATGTTTTTTGAGAGATATGATATACCAAAAAACTATGTTAGCACACTTCCCAAATGGTATAGTTTTAAATTTTCATATTCTAATTATAATCTGATTTTTTTACGTCCTGAATTCGGACTTTCAATACAAATTCATAAAGATAGAAATGAATTCTGGGAAATTTTAGAAGGTGAACCGATCTTAATTATTGGAAATAAAGTACATTATTTTGTACAAAGCGGAACCAAGTTGCAAAATCCAAGAAATTCATATCATTCTATAATCAATCCTAATAAGCAGAAAAACAAATTTGTTATAATAAAAGAGAAGTGGACTGGAAAATTCGACGAAAATGATATAGAAAGAGTTTTTAATCCCAATCATTATGAATAAGATTTTTCAAAAAAGAATTAGCTAATTCAAAAATAATTAATGATTTGAGATTCAAAATTTGATAAGGTTCTCTTCAATTTACATCTAACACTTATAAGTTTTATGATTTTTGCCTTCTTAACCTAAAAGTTAAAATTAAAAGTAATACTAAAAAGCTTACCGTAATAAGTTTTATGAGAAAATTTGTACTGAAAAAAATAATTGGAATAAGCAGATTGGTTAAAAAATGGCTCCTGAAGAAGAAAATAATAAAGAACTTGAAGAAGAATTAGAAAAGGAAGAACCTACTAAAGAAATTGTTGAAGAATTCGAAGAAAAAGAAGGAGAAAGAGAATTAGATACCGAAGCAGAGCTAGATCGACTTAGATTTAAATATAGAGGTTATACATTAGAGGATTTAAAGAAGATGAATATGGATCAATTCATTCAGCTATTACCAGCTAGATCAAGACGTTCATTAAAAAGAGGATTGCCTCCAAGACAAAAAAAGTTGCTCGAAAGGCTAAGAAGGGCATATCGAGCTAAAAAAAGAGGTAAAGATTTAATTACAAGAACTCATATACGCGATATGATAGTTTTTCCTGAAATGTGTGGGCTTAAAATTTCAATTTATAATGGAAGAGATTATACACCTGTTGAAATTCGCCCTGAAATGATTGGTCATTATCTTGGGGAATTTTCTTTAACTAGAAAGAGAGTACAACACGGTTCGCCGGGAATAGGAGCCACTCGAAGTTCTAAGTATGTTCCACTAAAATAATTTAAGATAATAAAAAATTGAGATGATAATAAATGCCTAACTGGGGTTATTCTTTCATTGAACAAAAATTCGATAAAGAGAGGTTAGCAAAGGCTTCAGGCCGTGATCTTAGAATAAAACCCAAACATGCTCGAGAAATATGTGCTGTAATCAAAGGAATGAATGTAGATCATGCTAAAAAATATCTTGAAGATGTCATTAACTTGAAGCAATCAGTTCCATTTAGACGCCATAAGAAAAAACTAGCCCATAGAAAAGATTTAAAACAATTTAAATGGTACGCAGGAAAATATCCCCAAAAAGCTGCTGCAAGAATCTATGAAGTTCTCTCTTCTGCAGAGTCTAATGGGGAATATAAAGGATTAGATATTGATCTATGTAAAATTATACATGCAGCAGCACATAGAGGAAGAATAATAAAAAGATACATTGAACGTGCACGTGGACGTAGTACTTCATATTTTAAACATCTTACTCATATAGAGCTTGTGATTTACGAATTTCCAAGTTAGGT
>JBHLOC010000029.1:33298-62425 GCA_048940925.1 Promethearchaeota archaeon
CGTCATTATCGCAGAGCAGGTTACTACATCCTTCGCAAGATAATGGATTCTGGTGGCGCTCTTGGGGCAGAGATTCGAATTAGTGGAAAAGTCACTAGTCAACGAGCCAGAACCCAAATATTTCGAGCAGGTACTATGACTAAAAGCGGATTTCCTGCTCAGGAAGGGGTGGATAAAGGCGTGGCCCAATGTATTCAAAAATCAGGCGTATTGGGTGTAATTGTAAAAATTTTTCATGCTGATACAAAGATGGGAGATGAAATTAAAATAAAGGAAGATCTATTGACTAAAGCACAGGTAGAAGCTGAAGCTAAAATAGCTAAAACTAGAGCTGAGTACGCGATTGAAGAAGAAGAAATAGCAGTAAGTGAAGAAGATAAACAATTAATAGATGAGGTAGACGAAGAAGCTATTTCCGAAATTTCATTAGCTCCTGATAAAAATAATGATAAATGATTTTGATTAAAAAATTGGATATGATTATCATGGTCGATATATTAACTGCAGAAAAAATTAGAGAAATGGAAGAGAGAGAAGTAGAAAGAGCATTAGTTAATTTAAGAGAGGAATTAATGCTGCTTTATTCAAATCAGACTGGTGGAGGAATTTCTGATAATCCATCTAAAGCAAAAATAATAAGAAAGCAAATAGCAAGAATATTAACTGTAATGAATGAGGAAAAGCGATGATTAATCCTAAATATCTAATATATCATGATTTAATTGGTATTCATGCATTCGCTAAGATAAAATCAAAATCTACGGATACAAAATTCTCTGATATAGGAATAATAATTGATGATACAAAAAATATGTTAATTACTGAAAAGGGGAACAAAATCAAAAAATATATTAAAAAAAATTATCTGTTTAGGTTTAAAATTCCAAAATTTGATAATGAAGATAATGACTATTATTTAGAAGTTCTTGGAAATAAAATTGTTGGCCATCCATTAAATAGATTAAGAAGTTTAAAAAAGAAGAGATGGGTAAAAAGATGAGTAGAAATATTGGAATCCCTGGTGTAACTCCTCCTAAAGTTAAAACAGAAGAATGTAATGATCAATTTTGTCCCTTTCACGGCACTACTAGGATAAGAGGAAAAATTACACAGGGAGTTGTAGTAAGTAAAAAATCGCAAAACACAGTCATTATTAAACGCGATTATGTTCAATTTGTTAAAAAATATCAAAGATACGAGCGTCGTAATATGCGACTTGCGTGTCATTTACCTGAGTGTTTAAACCACGAAATTGAAATAGGAGATCTAGTTAAAGTTGGAGAATCTCGTAAAATTTCGAAAACAAAAGCATTTATCGTTTTAAATAAAATATCAAGTGGGGAGACATAATGGGAACTCGAAGAAAACTTGGTAAGAAAAAGATCTCTAAACCACGTACTAGCTACGGTTTATGTACTGGATCACGTCTTTTTATCACCGACAATTCCGGAGCTAAAATTGCTCAAATTATTAATGTTGATCATTATAAATCAAGATTACGTAGATTATCTAAAGCAACTGTAGGAGATATTTGTACCGTAACTATCAAAAAAGGAAGACCTGAGATGCGTGGAAATATTATGAAAGCTGTAATTGTTAGACAAAAGATGATATATCGTAGACTTGATGGAACAAGATTATGCTTTGAAGATAATGCTGGAGTATTAGTAACTAAAGAAGGAGATCCACGTGGAAGCGAGATAAGAGGTCCTATCGCTCGAGAAGCAGCTGAAATGTTTCCAAGGTTAGCATCTATATCATCCCTAATAATTTAAAGAGTGATTCAAATGAAAATAAAGTCAAAACAACCAAGAAGACAACGAAAAGCCCTCTATAATTATAAGGGCAATCAAAGGTCAAAACTGCTAAGCACTAGGATAGCAGATTATCTTCGTGAAGAATACGGGATTAAAAGGCTTCCTCTAAGAGTTGGTGATCAAGTAAGAGTATGTAAAGGTGAATTCAAAGATTTTGAAGGAGAAGCAATGGAAATTACAAAAGATTTAAGATGTAGAATCAAAGAAGCTCAATTTGAAAAAACAGATGGAACTCAATATCATCCTGCGATACATATTTCTAATTTAATTATTACAAAATTTGCTGAAGAAAAAAAAATGGATCCATGGCGAGTAAGTATGATAGAAAGAAAAGCAGGATATGGAATTTTTGAAGAAGAATTAGTTGCTCCAAAAAAAAAGAAAGAGGTTGAGAAATAAATATGACTAGACATGGGGGTCAAAAGATTCTTAAAAGGCTTAACACCCCGGCCTATTTACAGATTAAAAGGAAACATGGAAAGTTTCATATAAAACCTTCATCAGGTCCACACCCTAGTCGATTTTGTTTACCACTTCTCCATATTGTAAGAGATCTTCTAAAAATAGTAGATAATTACAGAGAAGCAAAAAAATTAATTGGTTTAGGTTATTTTAAGGTTGATGGGGAAGTTATTAGAGATATATCATTTCCAGTTGGACTAATGGATGTCCTTTCAATTGAAAAAATGAACAAAAATTTTCGAATTCTCCCAGACTCTCATTATGGATTAATTTTACATGAAATTTCTGAAGAAGAAAGTACATTTAAACTATGTAGAATCAATAATAAGACAACCCTTAAAGGTGGACATATTCAATTAAATTTACATGATGGAAGGAACATTTTAATAAAAGTTAAGGATGCTAAAAATCCAAAAGAAGATAAATATGAACGAATGGAAGTTTTGAAAATTTCTATCCCAGAGCAAGAGATTCTTAAAAAACTAAGATTTAAAGAGGATAACTTAGCGATTATAATGTCTGGTAAAAATATAGGGCAAGTCGGAAAGATTATAAATATCTTGAAAAGATTTGGTCCAAAAGCGAGTACAGTATCAATTCAACATAATGGAGGGCATACAGAAACACTATATGACTATACTTTTATCATTGGTAAAGACCAATCTGAAATAAGTTTACCAAAAATAGAAAATTAAAAAAGGTAGAGCAAAAAAAATGTCTGCAGAATCCAAAATAAAAACTTCAAGTGCCTTATCTAAAGAATTAGATGAAAAATGGAAAAATCCTATGAAAAAACCTTATTTAGAAAAAGTTGTTTTAAATATTGGAGTTGGTGCAGGAGGGGAAGAATTAGAGAAAGCAATTTCTGTATTACAACAAATAACTGGCAAAAAAGCTATTAAAACACTCTCAAAAGTTAATGTAAAAGAATTCAATTTAAGAAAAGGACGTCCGATTGGGTGTAAAATTACAATTCGAGGTAAAGAAGCAGAAAATCTATTAAAACGTTTATTAATAGTTAATAATAATAAAATGTTAAAATCAAGCTTCGATGATTACGGAAATTTTGCTTTTGGTATTGATGAACATATAAAAATCCCGCAAACAGAATATGAAGCTTCTATAGGATTATGGGGTTTAGATGTTTGTGGAAGGATAGTTAGACCTGGAATGAGAGTAAAATATCGGAGAAATGCTAGGACTAAAATTCCAAAACACCATTATGTCTCGCGTAATGAGGCTCAATACTTTTTAAAGCAAAATTTTGGAGTTGATATTGTAAAAGAATTGGATTTGGAATTTATTTAAAGACAAATGGTGAGATAAGATTCCAAAAGGTAAAAGATATGGAAAAGGTCAGAGAGAATGCAGGCGTTGTCATACTCATAGAGGAGTAATCCGAAGATATGGATTGTATATTTGTAGACGATGTTTTTATGAAATTGGAGGACAAATTGGATTTAAAAGATATGAATGAAGTTAAAAAAAAGAGATGGATGTGAAAACTTTTGACTAATACTATAGCAGATGCATGTTGTGTGCTCAAAAATGCTGAAAGAGCAAGATTAAAAGAAGTTATAATTAGTCCAGCTTCTAAAACTCTACAACAGGTTCTACGAATCTTCCAGAAAAATGCCTACATTGGAGAATTTGAGAGATATGATGATGGTCGTCAAGGTAAGTTTAAGATTGCATTGCTAGGTAAAATTAATGAATGTGCAGGTTTAATGAGGCTGAACTATAAACTTCCTCAATTTGAGATGCTTGAAAGAAAATTATTGCCCGCTCCGGGTTTAGGTTTAATTATTTTAACTACAAATCAAGGAATAATGACATTAAAAGAAGCGGAGGAAAGGCAAATAGGTGGCCATACTTTGTGCTTTATTTATTAAAATAAATATGAGGTCAAAAAAATATGGTTAAAATTGCATTCTTTAAAGAAGAATTGGATATTCCCAATAATGTAGAAGTACTATTAGAAGGAGGTCACCATATTAGAGTTAAAGGACCTAATGGTGATGTTACTAAGGACTTTTCCCATATAAGAGGAATTAATGTCTCAATTCATGATAATAAAATAATTTTCTCGACTAATTTTCCAAAAAGTGGAACTCTTGCGTTGATCAAGACAATTCTAAGTATTGTGAATAA
Source organism: Promethearchaeota archaeon (assembly GCA_048940925.1). Lineage (GTDB taxonomy): Archaea > Asgardarchaeota > Lokiarchaeia > Sigyniarchaeales > SOKP01 > Loki-b32. The sequence continues at coordinate 37,729 of JBHLOC010000029.1, forward strand.
TTTAATTAATGGTGTTCAGACAAATTATAAATATGTCTCAAAGATTTGTTATTCTCATTTCCCTTGCTCAGTTAGAGTAGATGAGAAAGAAAATATGATATATATTGAAAATTTCTTAGGAGAAAGAGCCCCAAGAAAAGCAAAGTACCCCGAAACCGTAAAAGTAGAAGTGGAAGGAGATGATGTAATTATCAGTGGTCCGGACAAGGAACTTCTTGGTCAAACAGCTGCGAATGTCAAAAGAGCTTGCCGCATAAGGAAAAAAGATCCTCGAGTCTTCCAAGATGGTGTATATTTATACAAGAAAATGGCAGGAAATGAAATAATTTGGGAAATAAAATAATAAATTGGTGGTAATATGGTTGGGAATAGACGACTAATAGAACTTCGGAAAAAAATAAATAAAAAAAGGCCAAAATTTAGACGAGTTGAGTCTTGGAGATATAAAAGAGTAAAGGATTCATGGAGAAAAGCAAGAGGTATTGACTCAAAGACTCGAAAAAAGAAGAAATCAGGGATTAAATCTCCTTCAGTGGGATATAGAGGACCTAAAAAAGTAAGAGGTTTACATCCTTCCGGATATGAAGAAGTTCAAATAGTATCTATTGACGATTTACAAAATTTAAATAAAAAAAACCATGCTCTTAAAATTTCAGGGAAATTGGGTGCTAAAAAGAGGATTTTTCTAATTGATTATTGTCAAAAAAGAGGCTTTAAAATATTAAACCTTGGAATTTCACAAAAAGAAATAGAAGCCTTGGAAGAAATGGCTGAAGCTCCTATTGGTGAGATAGAGAGTGAAGATTTTATTGATATTGAAGATTTGGATGATTCTCTTGAATAATATGATGAAAATTAAGATGATGTGATTAAAAATGAATTTAAAACCACAAAGAAGAATGGCAGCAGAGATTCTCAAATGTGGTGAGAATCGGGTATATTTTGATCCTTACTTAATCGAAGATATCAGTTTAGCAATTACTAGGGACGATATTCGCAATTTAATTAAACAAGGTGTTATTCAGAAAAGATACAAAAAGGGAACTTCAAAATATCGAAAAAATCTTTTGCACCAGAGAAAGAAAAAAGGTAGAGCAAGAGGTTTAGGAAAAAGAAAAGGGACAAAATACGCAAGAACTCCCAAAAAGAGAAATTGGATTAAAAGAATACGACCAATTAGGAGAGAATTGAAAAAATTAAGAGATAGAAAACTAATCACAGCAGCTAACTATAGAAAATTATATAAAAATGCTAAAGGTGGAATGTTCACTAGTGTTGCTCAATTAAATCGATTTATAAAAGAGAAAGAATTAATAAGGAGAGGTCGATAATAGAATGGCGAAAGGTCCAAGATATAGACGCTCTTTTCGAAGACGATTCGAAGGGAAAACTAATTATCAAAAGAGGTTAAAATTATTAAAATCAAAACAATTGAGAATAGTAATTAGAGTTTCTAATAACCATATAAATGTTCAATTTGTTCAATCCAATTTAGGCGGAGATAGGATCTTGGTGTCAGCCTTTTCTAAAGAATTAACCTCGAAATATGGTTGGGGGGCTAATACAGGTAATATACCTGCAGCATATTTAACTGGATATTTAGCGGGAATTAGAGCAAAAAAGAAAAAATTAGAAGAGGGAATCTTCGATTTAGGTATCTTTTATCACAGAAATCGAGTACTTGCTGCTTGCAAAGGTGTTATCGATTCTGGAGTAAAAATTCCTTATCGTGAGGAATTTTTTCCAGAAAATTTGGATGAGCGAATTAAAGGTTTTCATATTGAAAATTATGCAAAACTCTTAAAAAAAGAAGTTCCAGAAAAATATGAACACATCTTTTCTGGGTATATTAAGAAAAAGAAAATTGATCCCACCAAAATTAATCAACTATTTTCAAATATATTAAAAACTATCAAATCTAAAGCTTAAAAAAAGTGAATTAAATGAGTCGCTTACGAAATATTGAAGAGGAGTGGATTCCCAAAACCGAGTTAGGAGAATTAGTACAACAAGGACTAATAACTTTAGATAAGATCTTTCAAAATAATTTAGTTGTAAAAGAAAAAGAAATTATTGATATTCTACTCCCACAGCTTGCTGAAGACGTGGCTATTATCAAGATGGTACAGCAAATGAGTGCTAGTGGTCAGAGATCGAAATTTAAAGCAGTTGTTCTTGTAGGAGCGGATGGTTTTATTGGAATTGGAGCAGCCAAATCACGAGAAGTTGGTCCTGCAATAAGGAAGGCAATTGATAAAGCAAAACTCTCTGTTGTTCCTGTTATTAGGGGTTGTGGAAGTAAAGAATGTGGTTGCGGAGGAACGCATAGCATACCTTTTAAGATTAATGGTAAATGTGGGAGTATTCGAGTACAATTGATTCCTGCTCCAGCAGGAGTTGGATTAGCTTGTGCAGATAAAATTAAGCAAGTGTTAAGATTATGTGGTATTGAGGATATATGGAGTAAGACCTTTGGAGATACAAGAACAACTGAAAATCTAGTAAAAGCGACCTTTGATGCTTTAAAGAATGCTCATAAATTTAATTTCAATATTTAGAAAGAGTGGTGTTGGTATGGCAATGGCAAAAAAGAAAATTAAATCAAAAGAAACTGAATATATTCCAAAATTATACTTTGCGGTACGTATAAGAGGATCACCTGGTATGAAACGTAAAATTCTTGATACTCTTAAAATGCTAAGAATGCATAAAGTAAATCATGGAGTCTTAATCTGGGGTACGAGGAGTTATAATGGAATGCTTATGAAATGTAAAGATTACATTGCCTTCGGTGAAATTAACGAAAAAACTTTAATTAGATTGTTAAGAGTTAGAGGCAGAGTAGAAGGAAATAAACCACTCACAGAAGAGCATATAAAAAACTTAACTAATTACAAAAACTTTAGAGAATTAGCAAGGGCTTTATTGAATGGAGAGATTCAATATAAAGAAAAAGATTTATTTAAAATCAAACCAGTATTCCGTTTACATCCGCCTAGAAAAGGACATCGAGGTTCAATTAAAAAATACTACGCTGAAGGTGGTACTCTAGGTAATGTAGGTTTATATATTAATGAATTAATTCACAAAATGCTATAATAAAAGAGTGATTGTATTTATGAGAAAATATACTAGAAAAGTTCAAAAAATGAGAGGGCGTCGAACCCGTGGTTATGGAAAAGTCGGTCAACATAGAAAAACTGGACAACGCGCTGGGAGAGGTAAAACTACTCAATGGAAAAAAAGTAAAAAAAGTTATTATTTAAAACAAAAAGAATTAGGATTTCCTGACCCAGATTGGAAAATGGGCAAGAAAGGTTTTAATAGACCTCAAGATCTAAAGCGAATTTATAAAATAAATACTTTAAATATTAAAGATTTAGATCAGAAAATCGAGAATTTAGTATTAGAAAATAAAGCAACGAAATCAGGGAATACTTTCACTATTAATTTAAGCAATATTAATATACAGAAAGTTTTAGGCCGCGGAAATCTAAATAAAAAAATTAATATTACGGTAAATAAAGCTTCAAAACGAGCTATTGAAAAGATAGAATCTGCTGGTGGAAAAATAACTTTATTATCAGCAACAGAATAAATTTTACTACCCTTATATTTATATTAAGGACTATTTTTTATTAACTATTACAAATGCATTTCTTTTACTCCTTAGATCGTACAATGAATTCAAATCTGAGTAATCTTGAAAATAATAATGAAATTGATAAGAAAGATAAAGAACGTAAAAAAAGAAAAAAATGCATATTAATCTGTGTTATCTTAATATTAATTATGATGCTTCCTTCTACCTTAGCATTACTAGCTATTTTTTAAGTTTAATTATTAATTTGGGAAAGTAATTTATTTACTAATTGGATTAAACCAGGTAATATAAAGATAAAACCAAGGGTATTTCCAATAATATGAATAATAGTAAATGGAATTCCAGTAAGAAAATAAGGGAGAAATTTATTCATTGTACCATAAAATGAAAAAACGTCTATTAATGAAGAGAAAATTTGGTAACTTGTGGTAATTAATGCTCCAATAAGACCAAATATCGACATTATATTTAACTTATATAAATCCTCATTTGGATCAAAAAACTTGGTATTATTTAAGAATTTACCAGTTATAGCACCTAATAATCCCGTTAAAGAATAATGTACCAATTGAAATGTTAAAAGAGGTAAAGGAGAAGCTCCAAAAGGGTTAAAAAAACAAAAAATAAATGAACTTAAAAAACCTACAATCATTCCATCTCTTTTACCTAATATAAAACCTGATAGGAAAATAGTTAGGGTAAATAACTCAATATTAGGTATATATGCTAATAAATAACCTAAAACAACTGCCAATGCTGTAAAAGTGCTAAGTAAAGCAATCCTAAAAGACTTTCTCTCTAACCAAATTGAATGATTAGCTTTTATTACATCAGATTCTGTAAGTTCATTTGGACGATTTTTATCTTTAATATTAGATTCTAACTCCAATTGTTCTCTCACAGTATCTTAATTTTTATTAAATGGACGAAAATGTTAAGAAAAATAGGATAGGTTTCCTATTTTTCTTATTAATTTTATAAAAGAAAGATACAATTTAAAGATATAGTAATGAGTTTATAATTTAAGGCTATTTTAATTTTATTAATGAGTTAAAATTGGAGAATATTATATATATCAGAGAAGAAATTGAATGTGATATTCCAACAGCTTTTAAATTTTTTACAAAAAATGATATGTTGGAAAGTTGGTTAACTGAAAAAGCCGATGTGAATCCTGAAGTTGGAGGTAAATATGAACTCTTTTGGGAACCTGAAAACAGAGAAATCAATAGTACAATCGGATGCATGGTTACTGGTATTGAAGAAAATAAATTTATTTCCTTCGATTGGAAGGGACCAGTTCAATTCAAAACATTCATGAATATTTCTGATCCTCTTACACATGTAATTGTATTTTTTTCATCTGATCTCATTGAAAAAAATAAAACAATTATTTATCTTTTCCATACAGGTTGGAGAAAAGATGAGCGCTGGCAAAGAGCACGAAAATTCTTTGAAAATGCATGGATAAAAGCATTGCACGTATTAAAGGAAAAAGTTAAGGATAAGTTATCACCTTAACTTTTTTCCTATTCCAATTCGTACACTTATTAACCTTCAGGATAAAAAATCATAATCAGTTAACTGAAGTGCTAAAAAAATCCTAAATAAACCACACTCAAATCATAACATCAAATCATTTTAAATTTTATAGGTTTAATCTATATTTACTAAATTATCAAAATTGAAATCATAATAATTATACATTATTGATTCAACAACTAAAATCGTAAATCTTTTAAAAAATGTTTGAAGGATCTAGAATAGAAATAGGATAAGTTTCCTGTTTTTACATACATTTATGTCTAATAAAAAAAAATAGATGTCATACGATGATCAAAATAGAAAAGACTATAATTCTAATTGGTTCTTTAATTTTGATCCAACTCTTATATCAAAGCTCTGTTCCAATAGTAAAAGCTGAAAATAATATTCCAAATTCTTACTATCAAGAACTTAATTTAGAAGATACATATTTTTATGAAGTTTTGGGGTATGGTGGCGCAGCAGGGTGGTATAATTTTACACCATGGCCAGGAAATTCTTATGAGGGGAAATGGAATACTAGTATTGGGGGACAGATAATTATTAACTTCTCTGGGTTTCATGATAAGGATCCAAATGATTGGGGGAATATTTTCGATGATCCTATCCCTTGGTTTGATATAAGTATCTTAAATAATAATACTGGAGTTTTAAAGACAAATTTTACATTAGATAATAGATCTAACAGTGAAATTGCCAGAGCTTTAACACTAGGGTATAATTCTTTTCAACCGGGATTCTTAATTCCAAGTAATAACTTAACAACTGTAAAAGAACTAGCTATTAATCAATCAGATCCTGGGGGATTATGGGATATTTTAGGAGAAGTTAATGTAAAAGAAACCAATGATCTACTTTATATAAGCTTTGATCAAGTTGGAGGTGATCAGAAAACTTATCTGGTCTATGATACGTTAAGAGGATTTCTGATATGGGCAAAAACTAGCATAGGAGGATATTTACTCGAAATAAAATCTCTGAATTTTATATTTGATTACTCAATGCCTCAGAAGGAAAATGCTTTGATACAATTTTTACCATATTTATTAATTATTTCTATAAGTCTTATTTCAATAGTCTCATCTCTTATTTTAGCAAAAGTGAATGATAAATTCCGGAAATTCAATAAATATGTGTTAATTGCTATTATAGGAATAGCTAGTATTACTTCTTTTTTAATTTTCACCTCAAGTTTAGGGGTAACTGAGGTAAATAAACCCCAAAAAGAAGTCAAAGACATAACATTAATAGTAGATTATGGAAATGGTACGATAAAAACACAAGAAAATTTTCAGTTAATCAATTACAATACAACTGTATTTGACGCTTTGATAAAATGGTGTAAGGTAGAATATCATGATTATGGTGATATGGGAATTCTTATTGAAAGTATTGATGGAGTGAGTGGAAATTGGCTTTATTCAGTTAATGATGATTTTCCTGGCATATCATCTGATATGTATAATATAAAAAATGGAGACACAATAAAATGGATATTTAGTTAAAAACTCCTAATTTTATTTCTTTTTTTTATTGTTAACTGATCAGTGATAAGGATAATTTAAGAAATAGATTCCTTCAATATTTTACATCTTTTGTTTCTATTTTTTTAAGAACAGATTCCATTTCTCTAAATGCTTTTCTAATTTTATGGAAATAATATCCTAATTTATAACCTTTTTTACAATTAGTAAAAAGCATAAAATCATTATCAGCATCACCTACTAGGATGATAGTATATCCTTTAGTCCCTCTAATAACTACATCCCTCAACTCACCTTGTTGCAATCCTTCACTGATTTTTTCTCCGAGGGAAATCAGAGTTGCGGGGCTAGCACTATATATATCCGTAATAATATCAGCAGTTTCTGAACTGGCAATTCTTAATCCTGTTTTTGAAACAATAGCCGTTCCTTCTAAATCAGTGGAACTTTCTAATTGTTCTAATGATCTCATCAGCTCATCTAATATATCTTGGCTGATATCAAGTTCAAATTCATGAGTCTTTTCCATTGTTAACACCTTTATTATGAATATAATAATTTTTAAGAATTTAAATGTTTTTTAGATGAAAACTACGCAATTCCTTTAAAAACACTGGATCTCCCTTCCTAACTACAATATCATTGGTTTTAATTCCCACGATCACAGCTCCTTTAGTGCCAAATGTATTTAAAACTTTTGTAAAGGGAGGTTCTAATTTCTTTCCTATAATTTTTTTAGCCCCAATGGCACTTTGAGCTAAGCCTGTGCAAATAATTCCTTGAGGATGATCTGGATTTTTAATAAATCCCTTTTTAATCTTGTATCTATAAAATAATGGAGGTTTATCATAGATTTTTAATACATCTGCAGATCCTAAGATTCTTAAAGTTGTTGGTGGTAAATCTAACCGACTAATAAGCAAAATAGCTTTCCTCTTTCTAATTAATACTTTATCCTTAAATATAATTATAGCTTTGAACCTATTATCTTTATTAGACACTGATTTTTGAACTCTTTTTCCATTTACCTCATCGAATGGATAAATACTGCCTGAAATAGTCACCATTCCTATGGTAATGTGAACCTGTGTCCCAAAATGAGTATCCGGCTTAAATAAACTATTATTGTTCACTTCTACGCCAATTATATCGCAATATTCAAAAGATTTTGAATTATTTGTAGCATAGCAACCGCGATATACTTTCTTAGCATCTATTCCTTTAATGTTAAGTCCTACACGATCACCTGCTTTTGCTGAATTAACATTTTGATGAAAAATTTGAACACTTTTAATCCTACCTAAAGAATTGATAGGTAAAATTTCTATCTTTTGATTCAAACTTAATGTTCCACTTAATATCGTTCCAGTTAGAATTGTTCCAATTCCCTTAATTGGAAAATGATGATCAATAGGTATTATAAGATCTCCATCAATAATCCTTTTTATCTTCAAAAAATTAATTTTCTCCAAAATTCCCTTTTTTAATTCTTCAAATCCCACTTTATTTTTAGCTGAAACAGCGTATATTGGTATATTTGAACCAAAGGATGTTGAATCAAAAAATTCTCTTATGTGTTTTATTTCTTCTTCTATACTTTTTTTAAAGAGATCGATTTTATTAAGAATGACTATAATATCTTTAATTCTGAGTGATTCAACCATAATGAGATGCTCTCCAGTTTGAACTTGAGGACCTTTATTTATATCTATAACAATTAAAGCAATATCGATAATCTCAATCGAAGACGCACTAATATTTATTAAATCAGCATGACCTGGACCATCTACTAAGGTAACTAGATATTTATCAAGAAGAAAACTGGTGAATCCTAAATCAATAGTAATACCTCTTTCTTTACTTTGTGGATGGGCATCGATACCTGCTGTTGAGATGATTTCTGATAATACTTCAGCTATAGCTGTTTTTCCAGAGTCTATATGACCAAATAAACCAATATGCACAGGAGTTTTATTTTCAATATGCATCTCTTATTACTAAAAAAAAAATAAGAATAAATACATTATTATTCTTACATTCTCTCTCTTTAAACAATGAGACTTGATTACTAATAAATAATTCTTTTAAATATTGGACTCTAATAAAATTATAATTGAAGTTTTATATTTCTTATATTAAAGAATATTATAATATTTTTGAACGTGGAACTTATGCCTAAATTTTGTCCTTACTGTGGAAACCCAGTAAAAGAAACAGATAAATTTTGCATCATATGTGGCAAACCTCTTATTACTGACATTCCAAAAGCAGTAAAAGAAACTGAAATTAAGGAATCGAAGATTAAGGAAGAAGAAAAAAAGGTCGAGGAAAAACCTGAAGAAGTACTTTTAGAAGAAGAAGAGAAAGAAATTGATGAAAAGAAAAAATCAAAAAAGCAAAAGGAGAAAGAAGAAGCCAAACCTTTACCTGAAGATGTAAAGGAACAAATGGTTTATTATATTGAATATAACGATATCCAGTTAAATAAAAAGGTTCTAGCAGAAAAATTAAAAGAAATTTCAAAACTAACTAAGGATCCTAAATATGATTATGATATCGACTTTAAAAAGCAATTTAATATAAAACTAGAAGCAATTAAAACACTCATAGAAGAACTAAAGCAAAGGGAAAGCGTTATCAAACAAAATCTAGATGAACCCTTTATAGTACAACGTATCTCTCATGATATTGAAACAAAAACATTTCAATTAGAGAATTTATCTCGTGAGCATAAATTACGCAAAGTAGATAAAGAAACATTTGAAAGATTAAAGGAAAAGTATAAACAAGAAAAATCAGAATTAGAAAATGAAAGAGATGATTTAATTAAAGGTATGAAATTATGGATTCAGGATTTAAAATTGGAAAAAGTGGAACTCTCTAGTGAGAGAAAACTTAACAAGGGTCGATTTCATGCGAAAGAGATTTCAGAAGAAGAATTCAATAAGAATGATAAAGATTTTGACTTAAAATTAAATAAAGTTAATACAAAAATCAAAACCTTAGAAGAATTAACCAAATAAAATTGAAAATATATATTTAGCTCTATATATTTTAATACCTATACCTATGAGAAACAAAATAATTGCAATAATCATTTTAATTATAGCAATTTCCCTAGTAACAATTGGTCTAATTCAAAATCAACAGTTTTTAATCGATCAGTTTTATGATAAAATGGCGGCTTTTCGTTAAATCTCCCAATTTCCTCTTCTTATAGCAAGTGTATCATCTAAAAATCCCTTTTTCTGAAAGACCTTTTCTTGTGTTTTTCTAAATTTATTGGATTGATTATAATGAGCTTTGCAAAGATAAACTCTGTGGTTTGAGTTTTCTTTATATTTTAAGCCAGCTTTCTCGATATATATTTTCCAACCATTTTCTGAAAGAGAACGAATAGCATTTTGATTACAATTTTTTATTGAACAATTTCTAACCTTAGTAGCCCTAACCAAATCTTTTTTATCTTTAAGTTCCTTCGGAAGTTTCATAATAACCACATGCTATAAACTTTTTTAGAATAAAATATTATGATTTTTAAATAAATATTAGCTTAAAATTTTTGCTATACCTTATGGATACAAAAGAACTGATTTATAATGAAAGTCTGATTAGACAGAAAATTTACCCGTTTAATTCTCCTTTGAGACTTACTTTAGAAGATGATTTTTTTACTAAAGCTGCAGTTGTTTTTTCGATTATCCCATATGAAAATAAACCTTATGAACTTATCTTAATTCATCGTTCAGATAAAGGCATAAGACATAGAGGCGAAATGTCTTTTCCAGGTGGAAAATTCGACCCTCAATTTGATACTTCATTGAGAGATACTGCTTTAAGGGAAACAGAAGAGGAGATAGGTGTCCCTCGGAAACTAGTTAAAATAATAGGGTGTTTGGACGATTTTCCTACAATGACCCAATTCATTATTACTCCTTTTATAGGGATAATTGATAAAAATCAAGCTTTAATAAGAGATGAAAGAGAAGTTCAAAAAATTTTGAAAATTCCTATTGATTTTTTTACTAGTAAATCGAATTTCAGAGAACAAGCTATTGATATTGAAGATAAGAAATTTCCTATTTTTTACTTTAATTATATTGATCATGAAACTGGACAAAAATATACTGTTTGGGGGGCAACAGCATATATGATATCAACTTTCCTTGAAAAAATTTATGGATTAACTATTTCTACTTTAGGATTAGAACGATTTAAAATTGAAAAAATTAAAGACCTTAAGGACTATATTAAATATAGAAACAAGATTACTAGTAATTTTTAAAAATCTAAATTATTGAAAAGAATTAACAATTTTAGTTTTGATAAAAATCATAATCAAAACATATTAAAAGATTATTATTCTAAAAATTTACACTAACATCTTTAGAAAAAAAATAATAAAATTCAATTAATATTCTAGATTTTTACATTAAAAATTATAATTACAACAAAGAAGATTAATATGAAGTATAGAAAAATGGGTTCACTTGAGTGGGAAGTCTCTGCTCTTGGTTTTGGAGCAATGAGATTGCCTATGAACCAAAATATGCAAGTTAATGAAGAAGAAGCAATTAAAATGATTCGCTATGCAATTGACCATGGTGTCAATTATGTGGATACCGCTTATCCTTATCATCTTGGCACAAGCGAAGTGATAGTTGGAAAGGCCTTAAAAGATGGATATCGGGAAAAAGTTCACCTCACAACAAAACTTCCATTAAGGATGGTGAATAAAACAGAAGATTTCGATAAATTTTTCAATGAACAAATTGAACGGTTACAAACTACACCAGATATTTATTTATTTCATGGAATGAGTGCGAATGGACTTAAGAGAGTTAAAAATTTGAATTTAATAAAAAAAATGGAAGAAGCTAAAGCGAAAGGATTAATAAAATATATTGGCTTTTCTTTTCATGATAGTTTTGAGGCTTTTAAAGAAATTATTGATTTTTATGACTGGGACTGCTGTCAAATTCAATATAATTACCTTGATATTGAATATCAAGCAGGAATAAAAGGTGTAAAATATGCTGGGAGTAAAGGTATTGCTTTGATAATAATGGAACCTATTCGTGGGGGACAATTAGCCATTCCTGACCATGTATTAGAACGAAAGCCTGAAATCAAAACTGTGCTTGATAAATCAACAATAAAAAGAACAATGCCTGATTGGGCTTTACAGTTCGTTTGGAATCATCCAGAAGTTTCAGTAGTTCTAAGCGGGATGAGTTCTATGCAGCAAGTTGTAGAAAATGTAGAATCTGCAAATAATTCAAAAATTGATGGGCTCACAGAAGAAGAATTAAAAATTATTTCTGAATTACGGGAAGCCTATAAAAAATATATTTTGATACCGTGTACGAGCTGTGGATATTGCCAACCCTGTCCTAATGGAGTCACTATTCCTCAAGTCATTAGATTGATAAATGATTTCTACTATTGGGGTGAAAGGGGTAGACAAAGACTTAACTTTTTCTACAGTAGAATGGTAAAAACTGAAGATGTATTTGAAGAAAAGAAAGCTAAGGGAGAAGACTTTCAAGGTGCTGCTACTTTATGTATACAATGCGAAGAATGTCTTGAAAAATGTCCTCAACAAATAAATATTCCATCTTGGATGGAAAAAGCTAATGGTTTATTTGAAGAAGGAAAAAGTCTTTCAGAAGTGGTTGATTAACTAGGGCCCTTGACGGTTAGAGTGGTCTCTGACGCTGGGCTTCAAACCCAGTTATCCTGCGGAGGGATAGGGGTTCGATTCCCCTCAAGGGCCGCCAATTTTCTCCCACAAAAGCCATATTTTTTTTTTAATCTTTCTAATTTTTCCTAATTGTTCTAGACGATCAAGATAATTCATAGTCTCATATCTTCGAAATACCTGTATTAAAGGAATTTGACTCCAGAAACCAATATTTCTATCACAGTTAAGGAAATGTATTCTACATTGAGGATCGAAAATAATTAAGGCTTTTCCTTCAGACTAGAGATCTATATGACAATGTGAGAATCTTCCTTCATGATCTCCATAAATTAAAAATAGACTTTTAATACCGTTAATACAATGAATTGAAATTGTTTTTCTCCCTTATCAGACTAATTTTATTAATAATTCATCTTAACAATTTAGAATAATATTATAGAAAATAACAAAAGAATTATTTGGCAATATACTTTATTTATTTTATTTACTTTGTATGAATGTACAAGTGATATCACATGGTTAATTTTAATAAGCTAAATGAGTTTTTACACAAAACCTCTATTCCTCAAAATATGTTAGATCGAGGACATATTGTGCTTAATAATTTTATGAAACCCTTAAAAATTCTGTTTGAACAAAAGAGCGTTCCAAAAGAATCTTGGAGTGATGAGCAAATTGAATATCTCCTAAGGACTCTTTCCAGTATGGATACGGATAAAGATAGTAAAGCAGCAAGAGTAGGAGAAAGAGAGGCAAGAATAGCATCAAAACTACATTTACAAACTTCTGCAGGATTTTGTCATGGAGTAGGAAGAAGTGGATTTCTAACAGCGCCCCAACCTAAAGCTCCTGGGGGATCAATCATGTATGAAATCTCTAATTATTTAGCGCGTGATATATTAAGGAATTTTGGATTACCAAATATAAGAAAAGCAATTGTAGTCCCATTATGTACCGGGATGTCTTTATCCTTAACATTAGGTGCTTTAAGACCTGATGGAGAGGATAAACATTTAAATAGTAAAAGAACTGTATTGGTTCCTCAAATTGACCATAAATCTTTGTTAAAATCGATAGACTTAATGGGATTTAAAACTAAAATTGTAAAAGGCAAAATTTTTGGAGATTCTGTAAGGATTCCAACTGAGGATATAGAAAATAATATTGATGATGATTGTTATGCAATTGTCTCTATCACAAGTTTTTTTCCACCTAGAGAACCTGATAATATAAAGGAAATAAGCAAATTAGCACAGGAAAAAAACCTTAAACACATAGTCATCAATGCATATGGAGTTCAAAGTCCTGAGTGGATGAAATTAATTCGTTCTGCAATAGATACTGGGAGAGTTGATGCAATAATTCAATCAACTGATAAAAATTTTCTCACTCCTGTTGGAGGAGCATTGATTGCTTCTCCTATTAAAGAAAATATAACTAAGATCAGCCAAACTTATGCTGGAAGAGCATCAGCGACCCCAATTGTTAATTTTTTAATATCTATGCTCTCTTTAGGAGTTAATGGTTATCAAAAATTAATCGAAGAACAACAACAAAATAGAAAATTACTTGAAGAAAAATTATCAATTGTAGGGAATAATATAAATGAGAGAGTATTAGAAATTTATAATCCTGTTGCAGTGGCTTTATCTCTTGAAAATTTAAAAGAAGAAAATTTATTTGCAATTGGGGGGGCATTATATAATCTAAGAGTTACTGGACCTCGAGTATATAATCCAAAAGAAAATGCATTTGGTACATGTTGTGAGAATTATCATACTCCATATATAGTAATGAATGCTGCGATAGGCTCAAAAACAAAAGATATTATATCTGCTGTAGAAAGATTTGAAAAAGCTTATTTACAAATCACTCAAAAGTAAGGATCCTTACCATATTTAAATTTTCTAATCAATCAGAAATAAAAATAATTAAAAACTAGAAGAACTATATTTTAATAAAATTTATTCTAACTTTATTTTAACAAAAAATAAGCGATTTTTTATGGAGAACCGACTTTTAGATCAGTTTAATAATGTAATTTCATCTCAATGGCAATTCAAGCAAATAGAAGAACAATATGAACCTTTAATCCCTCGAGATTTATTTGAATTAGCCTATCATACATGTAACAGTATAGCTATGAGAAATATTTATATAAAACAGTCTGCTGATGAGAATCAAGGTGGTTCTAAGGCTATATTATATTCAAATACTAAAAAGTTTATTTCAATAGAAGCCCTAGACTCTTCTTTAAAAATAACTAAATACTTTAGTGAAGGAAGTACAGGAGATAAGTTGATCTCTGAAACACAACCAATCTTTAAAGAAAGAAAAAAAAAATTTGCGGCTAAAGAATCAGATATTAAAACACAGATATTAAAATGTATTTTGGTTGAGAGAAAACTTGATGAATGTGTCAATTTAGTAATGTTAAAAGGAAACAATAGAAAAATATATTTTGCCATAGGTGATGCGAGAGAGTCGGCCGCTGTAGTTCCTATGTTCATGGAGGCTGAAGGGGCAAGTTTAGTACAATTAGCATTAAATAAATGGATGGAAGCAGCTCAAAGGTTGGATCATGAACAAAACTTTCCTGAAAATCTTATTCCCGGTATTCTTAAAAACTTAACCCAAATTAAAAGATGGCTTCTTGATTTAATTAGTACTAACTTAGATAAATGATATGAATCTCATTTATTTTTAAAAAAAAATATTGTAGCTCAAAGTATTAACTTGAGTTAACTTTTAGAATATTCACAGATATATATCTAAACACGTGAAATAGATGTTTCACGAACTATATATTATAGATATGAAATAAAAATAAAAGATGGGCCATCGGGGATTCGAACCCCGGATTTACCCGCTAAAAGGATAACACCTTTTAACTCTCAGGTTTTCATTGATAACGGACACAAATTTGTTCATTTATCTTGTATGTCCGATGGTCATTTATAAGACCTGCGCTTGTTGACCAAGCATATAAAACCTTGTTAACCAGGCTGAGCTAATGGCCCTTGATATTTGTATTTTGTATCTCTTCTGCCGAAATGCATATTTTCAATATAAATTTTTATTTATAACCCATTTCAATGCTAAAATATCTTGACTATAATTATAATCTAATAAAATCAGAAAAAAGATAAAAATTTTTTTATGTTTGAAATATGTTATATTTATAATTGAATTTAAATTAACAAAAAACTAGTATATTTTCTATTGATATTTTGAGCGTGAATTGACATGGCTGAAATGTTAACAGACCTCCTACAAAATATCTATAAAAGAATCGCTCAATTAGGAGGATCCATTCAGGAGCTAAGTAACTCTCTCAATTCCTTAAATAAAAATATAGAGGAAAAAATAACAAATTTGAGTTCAAAATTAGAGGAATTTTCTACTGAGATTAATCTGACACAAACTAAACATATTGATGCTGTTAAAGAGATAGGCGATATAACAACCAAGGAATTGAAAGTAGTACAAGAAGGATTAGGTTTAGATGCATTGAAGCTATTAATTAAGAAACTTGAGGATATAGTCAAGCTCTCTGAAAGTGTACTTAATCAAGATACAGTTAATTTACTTTTATCAGAAGCTATTGATTCTGTAAAGAAATTAAAAGAATCTATTAAAGAAGAAGAGGTATTAGAGTAAATTTTCATTTAAATTTCTTAATTAGGTGATAAAAAATTGGCAGAACAACTTCTAGATGAAATGATACAAAAAATAAATCAAATAATGAGCTCATTAGATGGAACTATAGCACAAATTAATCAAATGAGTGCTTCAATTAACCAAATGAGCCAAAATTTCTCTGAACAGACCGTTTCTATAACAGAAAACATTAGATTAATTGTAGAAGTGTTAAAACAATTTAGAATCCAATCAACAAAAAATCTTCAAGAAATTTCTGATGATTTTAATAATAAAGTTAAAGAATTATGGGATAAAAAAGCAATCGAAACAATCACAGATGAAGAGAAAAAAGCAATTGACATAATAAAACAAGCTTCTAAGGCTGTTTCAGATAATCTCTATTATGCTCAATTGTTAAATATTATTCAATCGATCAGAGAAGAAACTAATAGAATAATTAGTGCAAAACAATCTTAAATGAATAAATTTTTTAATATTAAGTAGAATTCCTTTTAAAAAATAAAACTAAAAAAGGTGCTATCTTTTATATGCCCACAGGTATTTTTGTCGTATTATTACCGAGTGATTCTGATTATAAAATTATGGGTTATTATTTTAAAGAAGGAGAACCTAATTTTGAAATTTCAAGTGATCTCTTTTTAAGATTAAACCTTGATCACTCAAAGAATGAGTATAACTTATTAAAACTAAAAGAGGTTATAATTTTCTCATATCTTCATAAAATTAAAGGGAAACTAGCAAGAAATGCCCATGGAATCATCCTTGGATTATTGTTAAACGAAGATGAGGAACCTGAAAAATATCGTTCGTCCCTAAAAGAAGTAGCTGAAGCTTTTGAAATGCCAAGTTTAAATATATTAAAGAAATCTAAAGAAGAATTTGAATCTATTTTAAAAGATCTTTACTTAGACCATTTAGAACCATTAATTGATATACTTCAACCAGAATCGTTGAAAAATAATATTATAAATATAACCAAATTCATGTTAAGTGGAGGTAAAAAAGAAAGAAAAATCGCTCAAGAGCTTTTAGAAAAGATTGAGAGGGGAGAACATATAAAAATTACTGATAATTATAAGCTTGCCGAATCTGCTATGAAATCTTCAGAGTACGAAAAAGCTGCTAAATTCTATAGTAAAGCAGCAGAAATATCAGAGGAATTATATATAATGGATATTGCTTCTTCTTTAAAAGAGAAAGCAGAATTTTTACAGCAAATTCCTGAATTATCAAAAGAAAGAGTAAAAACAGTTCAGGAGGCAAGAAATGCTTTGAAAAATGAAGATTTTCATACAGCATATAAATTATATAGAAGAGCAAGTGAAATTTCTAAAAAATTAATCCAATATGATAAAGAAGAGGAATATCGATTGAAATCTAAAGCATTGGAAGATTTTTATAAGATAGATCAAAAGTATAGTAAGAATAAATAAATTTTAAGTGTTATATTTATTACAATTTAGAGCTATTCAATAAATTCCTTGTTTTTCTTGAGATGTCAGATTTTAATCAAAAAATTATTTGCTTATTAACTGATTTTGGTGTCAGAGGTCAACATTATGTCGCAAGCATGAAAGGAGTAATCCTAAAAATAAATTCTACCATTAAGATCATAGATCTTTCGCACCAAGTAACACCTTATTCAATAATCGAAACCTCATTTATATTGAGGGCAACTTATAAGTATTTTCCTAGAGGAACAGTATTTATCATTGTAGTTGATCCTGGAGTGGGGAGTCCTCGAGAAATTTTAGCATTGCAAACAAACTCTAACTACTATTTTATTGGTCCAAATAATGGAATATTCTCTAGCTTTTTTGCTGATCAAATAATTGAATGTGTAGAAATTCAGAATGATAAATATTTTATTAAACCTACTTCAAATACATTTCATGGAAGAGATATAATGGCCCCAATAGGTGCTTATCTATTATCTGGTATTCCATTAGATAATTTTGGCCCTAAATTTAATCTTAATGATTTAAAAGAATCTTCTGCTGTATACAAGATAGACATCGAAAAAAAAATCATTCGTTGTTCAATTCAATATGTCGATTCTTTTGGAAATGGAATAACTAATGTTCAGATTGAAAATAATAAAATCATGAATACTGAATTAAAAGTACCCGAGGGAGCAAATATTAAACTTCATATTAGAGGGAAAACATATGAAGGTAATTATACATCTCAATTCTCGGATGTGTCCCCTAACACCCTTTTATTTCTTGTTGGATCAACTGGTTTTCTTGAAATTTCAATCAATCAGGGAAATGCATCAAAAACATTAGCCTTCGATTCAGGAGAAATTATAACTATAAAGTTGTAATGGAGAATAATAAAAAATGGAGCAAGAACTTTTAGCATGTATTGATAATGAAAACAAGAAATTTTTACAATCAGGCCAAATTTCTAAATATATTTTTCCAATGGAGCGATCAGAGGCTCATAATAAAAAGATAAGTCATTTAATCACCAGATTTTTTATTATAACAATAAATACTGACGGAGAAATATTATATTTGGTTCAGAAAAGAGGAAAAAATAAGAAAACATATCCTGAATATTTTACTGACTCCTCTTCAGGACATATAAACTATGAAAAAAATTTGGATTTAAATAAAATTAAAAAAAATGCAATTAGAGAGCTGGAGGAAGAATTTGGTATCCCCATAAGTGCTCTTCAAAAAGTGCTCTTTTATGATTTTAACACAGAAGAACAAGAAATCGCATACATTTTTTTCGGAATTGTTAAATCCGATGTTATTCTCCATCCTGATCCTAAAGAATTGGAGGTTCAATCTAGTAGATTCTATACTAGAAATGAACTTGAAAATATATTGGAGCATAAGAAAAACGTTGATTACTCAAAGAAAATTTGGCAGAAAATATTAAATACTG
This sequence comes from Promethearchaeota archaeon, assembly GCA_048940925.1. Lineage (GTDB taxonomy): Archaea > Asgardarchaeota > Lokiarchaeia > Sigyniarchaeales > SOKP01 > Loki-b32. The sequence goes on from JBHLOC010000029.1 coordinate 56,627, forward strand.
ATATAATCTCTCTTTTTGAAAAAGAGACAGAACCAATAAAAGAAAATGACAGCAAAATTGCGTTATTTATAGGCAGATTCCAGCCTTTGCATCATGGTCATATCTATGTTATTAGACAAATTTTAAAAAAATATGAATTAATAAAAATTGGAATCGGTAGCTCCCAAATATCACATACAATTAATGATCCATTTACTAAAGAAGAAAGGAAAGACTTTATTAAGGCTGCTTTTGAAAAAAGGAATATTGCGTCAAATCGGTATGAGATCTATTATATTCCAGATATTTTTAATGCAAACAAATGGGTAGATCATGTTATCTCAATTATTAGTGAATTTGATTCTGTGGTTTCTAATAGTGATTGGGTTAGAGAATTGTTTATTAAAAAAGGAATTAAAGTAGAGAAAAAAATATCCATTTTTCTAAAAAAATTTAATGGAAATAATATCAGAAACCTAATACTACAAAATAATAAAAAGTGGAAAAATTTAGTGCCAAATGAAGTTATAGAATTAATCCAGGAATATAATGGAATTAATCGCATCAAAGCTTTAAGTAAAAAATAATCTAACTCATGAATGAAGCAAAATTTTTAGAGATAGAAGGGTCTTTAGGAGAGGGAGGTGGCTCAATACTCCGCTTGGGGGCTGGATTTTCAGTCCTATTCAATCAACCAATTAAAATAATAAATATACGTGCAAATAGGCCTAAACCGGGATTAAGGTTACAACACCTAAAGGGATTAACGATGTTGGCAGAATTAACAAATAGTATTCTCTCTAATTGTGAAGTGGGAACGAAAGAAATAACATTAATTCCTAAGATAATTCCAAAAAAACAAATTGAGGTTAATATTGGAACAGCCGGAAGTATAGGTTTATTACTTCAACCAATTCAGATTGCATGCTTGGGATTTAATCAACCAGAGAAAATCGAAATCATAATAAATGGTGGAGGCACATTCGGTAAATGGGCTCCAAGTCTTAATTATCTTAAAGATGTCACATACCGAATTTTTAATAAGTCTGGTTTTAAAGTGGAAATTGATATTCTACAACATGGATTTTACCCCAAAGGAGGCGCTCATGTAAAATGTATTCTATATCCCCCTAAAAATAAACTAAAACCTATTCTTTTAACTGAACTGGGAAGAATGGAGCTAATTGAAGGTGAGATTATTTGCACTACTCACCTAAAAAAAAAGAATGTAGCTGAACGCATAATAAAGTCAGCTCAACAACAATTAAAAACATATGTAAAGATAAATAGTAAAATTAATTATAAGTACGTTAATTCTATAAGTCCAGGCGTAGGACTCTATTTAAGAGCATGCTCAGATACAGGAGCTATCATTTCTTCAGGAACAGTATTAGGGGAGAGAACTATTTCATCGGAAGAATTAGGTAAATTTGCGGCGAATGAACTTTTAAAATATATTAAGAATGATATTCCTGTTGACAATTATCTAAGCGACCAATTAATACCTCTCATGGGATTCATTAATAAACCATCGAGAATTAAAGTTCTTGAACTTACTAGCCATACAAAAACTAATTTAGAATTAATTAAATTGTTTTCAAATAGAACTTATAAAATATATAAAGAAAATAACCATTTCATCATAGAATTTCAATAATTATTTAAAAACTAAAACATAAGTAGAGTGATTATTATTTTTTGATTAAAATTTAAAAGAAATTTTTAAAAGATCAATTTATTATATGATTATTAAAAATAAATTATAAGAATCAATAAGAAGAATGTCTCAAACGGTTACTGTATTCCAACGTTGTCCTAGATGTGGAAATGAAAATCCTGCTGAAAGTTTTGCGTGTAATTTCTGTGGTGTTAGATTAAAAATAGAAAGAATTGAAAAATTTTCTATATTTAGAAGAGTGGAGAAAGAATGGATTAAACCTGAATCATGGTATACAAAGTTTTTTTGGCTTTTGGTAAAACCAAATCATGCTTTCTGGGACATCAATCATAAAAGGAGTAAAGCGCCTGGAGGATATATTCTATTATTTTGTTCTTTACTTTACGGACTTATGGGTTTAGCAGTTGCTTCTCATTTTAATTTGGTTAGCTTCTCCCCATATTCCCCAATGGTAATATTTTTCTATTTTACTTTCTTTGTTACTTTCTTTGTATTTGGATTTTTTTTTCAATTAATATTTTTTGCTATTTTAATATGGTTATTTACAAAAGGAGCAAACTACGCAGTAGGCTTTACAGAGCGATTAGAGACTCGCTTTGGAGGATTAAAAGAGACAAAAGAAAAATATAAGGAGGCAGAGATTAGTCCATTTAGTATATATAAAGGAGGTACTATGTTGCAAATAGAGGCATCTCATAAATTTAGTATGATGCTATGTGCCTTTACTCCTTTTATAGTAATTAACACTATTAAAATACTTATTATGCTAGTAGGCTTTCAGACAATACCCATCGAAGAATTCAATTATAATCTATTTGATGAAATTTTAGATCAAATATTTGCTTCACCAACCTGGGGTGTTATAGATATGATAGATGCATTAACTATTGCAATTTGGGTCCCTATATTGACAACTTTGGCTATTAGAGAACTAAGTAATTCTTCAACATCTCGAGTTTTAATTCCAAGTTTGATAATAGGTATTACTGTTGCAATAATATTCTATTTCTTACGTCCTACATTGTTTGGTTAAATTTATTAACTAATATTCCAATGTTTATATAAAATTCTTGTTTGTAAATTGTAAAACTGAAGATGGTAAAGGAAAATCTTAACTCTAATATAGAATCCAACATTGAATCTGAATTATATGCGCTAATTCATACTATTCTTAATGCGTATGAAAAATTTAAAGAAGGAGTTATTAATAATATCTACTTTCGAAAGACAGTAAAAAATGCAATAAATGAATTACTTAAATTTAATTTCATTCTGGATGAGAAAAAAATAGAACTCTCTACTCTCCTTAAAAAAATGAATTTTACTAAGCAATATTATAAAGCAATTGGTATTATCAATAAACTCTCGTCTCTAGAATTCTCTAAGAATCTTTCTGAAACTGGTATAAGTGATCAACTTCCTATTTCAAATGAGATAAGTTCCATAGTTTTAGAACTCCCGGGTATTACTTTAGAAATAACTTCTTCTTTTATAACTTTAATGGATGCTTTAAAATTAAATGGATTCAAAGAAAGAGAATTAATAGAAGAATTATTTAGAGAATTGATTAATAATATGGAGAGATTTCCTGGCATAGATACTCTTCTCTTAAAAGTTAAAGCAATCTTTAATCAATCATTCAATAATAAAACTAATTTTGATGATCTTACTAAATCTAAAGAAATAATCGTAGATGAAATTTATCAACTCTTTAAAGAATTTCAAAATAAACTAAACCCAAAGCAATAAATAAAACAAAAAGATTAATATTCCTTCTATGCCTTAAAATTATATTAGTATAATAAATATCGCTTTGAAATTAAGGAAAGAAGGTAATTATCATTCCACGCCCAGGATTAAGATCTAAAGCTCAAGCAAGAAAAAGAATTCGAACGCCAGGAAATCGAAATGTAATTCATTATTGGAGGAGAAAACCTAAAAGAGCACATTGTGCTCTCTGTAAAAAACCGCTTCAATCAATTCCACGATTACGCCCATCTAATATGCGTAAAACGGATAAAACTGCTAGAAAAGCAAACAGAATGGAAAGTGGAAGATATTGTGCAAAATGCCTTCAAAGATTATTAAAAGAAACAGTATGGAGTCAATAATCTTTTATTTAAACCTATAACTTCTTCTATTTATATAGTAAGGTTTCATTAATTTATTTGAAATATTAATATTATTTAAATCAGCAATTAGAATGATCTTAACAATTTCAGGACTTCATGGTACTGGAAAAAGTACAGTAGCAAAATTAATTGCTAAGAAATTGGGAATTAATTATTATAGTACCGGACAGATCTTTAGAGATCTAGCAAAAGAAATGAATTTAACTCTAGAGGAATTTACTGAATATGCAGAAAATAATCCTAATATTGATAAAAGACTTGATGATAAAATAATTGACATAGCTAAAAATGATGATGTAATAATAGATAGCCAATTAAGTGCGTATATTCTTAGATCAATAGCAGACTTTAAAATATTACTAACCTGCCCATTAGAAATCCGAGTAAAACGAATTGCTGAAAGAGATAATTCTTCATATGAAAAAAAATTAAAAGAAACGCTATTAAGAGAAGAATCAGAATTGCAACGCTTTAAAAAACTCTATGAAATAGATCTAAAAGATGCGGAAACGATTAGACACGTATACAATTTGATTATTGATACAGGAAACTTAACAATTGAGGAAATAATAGAAAAAATACTTTCCGCTGTCAAAAAACTATAAAGTACTATCTGTTTTTAAAAATCAAAAATAATTTATTTTTGTATATATTTTTAAACTTACTAAAAATATTCTAATTTACTGGAAATAACAATACCCAGTAATCATTAAAATAGTTTGGTGACAAATTATATGAGCGTGTATGATATAGGAAGGCTTTGCGTCAAAACTATGGGAAGGGAAGCAGGCCATTATTGCATTATCATAGATATTATTGATAGAAATTATATTCTCATTGATGGATTAAACGTTAGAAGAAGAAGAGTTAATTATAAACATATTGAGCCATTATCAGATACTATAGATATTAAAAAAGGAGCAAAACATGAAGATGTCGAGGCAGCAATTAAAAGCGCTAAGCTAGTAAAAAAAATGAAAGAAACTATCTCTATTCCAATAAAATAATTTCAACATTTACCTTTACTATTTCTCAAAATTCATAATATTTTATTTTCTCATATTTAGTTTATTGTCTTCTTGATATCTATAATAAAATATTAAAATTTTAAATTGTTATATTGAAAATATAGCACATATAATTCGATTCTTTTTACTGCAGACATAGCCTAGCCTGGTACGGCGCTGGCTTGGAGCGGAGATACTCCCAGAAAGCCAGTGTGTGAATGCACTCGAGGGTTCAAATCCCTCTGTCTGCGTTTCTTTATTTTTAGGATATATAAATAATATTATTTAATTAAATCCTTAAATAACTTCATTATAATATAATTTTATTTTCTCTATTTCCTCAAAAAAATATTCATACGTCAGGAAATTCTAAGGCTTTTGCTTTTGAAGCTCCCATCATTTGTCCCACACCACCAGATGCTTGAGTTTGAAGCTTTAAAAGTCTCTGAATTAATGTATTAAGCCCTAAAGAACATATAAAATACCAAGCAGTAAAATTTATCGCTATGTTTCCCGCTCTAATGAAGTTCCCTATCAACGGAATGTCGTTAGCATTCATGGCAGAGATTGCTACAGGACTCCGCCCAAAAACTACAGTATTTAAAACAGTGAAAATTATAATCATAGGAAGAAATGTAATACACGTTGGCTTTAATCTTTGCAAAGCCATACCCTGTTGCGATTTTTTATACATATCATCTTTTCGCTCCCATTTTTTTCTGAGTTTCCTATATCGCTCAGGATCAGTCTCAGCTAATGCAATTATCTTTTCTTTCTCTTCTTGATGGCTCTTGATTTGCTTTTGCTTCCTTGCTAACTCCGCTGTATCGACTAACCATTTGGTTAATAGAGTAGAAATTAATGCTGTTGTTAAGGCTAAAAGAAAAACAAAAATCATAGAACCCGGAAGGGTACTTATCAGCTCTAAGAAATCATTCTTAAAGATTAAAAATATCATGCTTATTCTTTAATTATATTGTAATAATTATAAATTTTTCAGATG
>JBHLOC010000067.1:0-15021 GCA_048940925.1 Promethearchaeota archaeon
CCTGCGAAAATTAATTGCACAAATATGAATACTGCATTTTGAATTCCAATATCACTTAATTTACCAAAAGCTCCTCCTATTAAATAAGCTATAGCATTGAAAATTGTTAAAAACACAGAAAGAACCTTCTGTGATCCACTAAACATAGCTCTATCATAAGAATCTGCCATGTCTACATCTATGATTTTTGAACCTAATAATAATTGCATAATAAGTCCTGCTGTTACAATTGGGCCTATGCCAAGCTCTGTAAGTGTTCCCCTCTTACTCGCGAGAATTACTCTTAACCAATAAAAATAATCTGTTGATTCCTGAAGCTGAACACCATATAGAGGAATATTTGACATAATTAGGTATATTATAAGGACAATCGCAGTCCAAATGAACTTTTCCTTAAAAGAAACTTCTCGCTGTGGCTGTTTTATTTCCGGCATTGCCCGAACAAAAGGAGTGAAGAATTTTATAAATTTTCCAGCCATATTTAATCAGTAGCGTCAGTTTTATTTGGGTATATTTGATAGATGTATCAATTTTGTGATTTAAAATCTGAAATTTGAAATGTAATTTAAAAAAAATTGAATTTTAAAAAAAGTTTTTGATCTAAGAAATGATTTTAGAGAAATAAGATTTCAGCACTGAGTCTAAAAATTAAGTTTCATAAAAATGATTATTCTTCAGTTAAACCATTAAGATCTATTAATTCTGTTAAATCTTTAAGAATTAATATAATCTAATAATTAGAGTAATTAGAAGAGACTTCCAATACCCGTAGGTTCCGCTTCTTCTTCTTCCTCTTCTTTTTTCTTTTTTTCTTTCTTTTCTTCTGCAATACCTCCAGTTGGAGCAGCCATTACCGGCATTGTACTAGCAGATTTCACTATTTCATCGATATCTGCTTTTTTTAATCCAGTAATTAGCTTCGCGATTTGATCTTTATCAACTTTTGCACCTGCGGCAGTTAGCACCTTCTCTACATTTGTTGCGCTAACTTTTTTCCCAACTTTATGGAGTAGTAATGCTGCATAAACGCTTTCCATAATATCTAACCTCTTTTTATTTTGTTTATTATTATATTTATGATTTTAATTGAAATTTAAAAAATATCTTAGTTTAACCAAATAATCCGCCAATCCCCACTTCTTCTTCCTCGGGTTCTTCTTTGGACTCCGTCTTTACATCTTTTACTTCTTCGGGTACAGCGGTTATTACTCCCTCTCCAAAAATTACAGCATTTATAATATTAGCCTCAGATGTTGCCTTGCGAATGTACTCTTCTGTCATATCTTCTAAATAAAAAGGTATTTCAAAAAGAATTGACAGCGCTTGTCTATAAGCCGTTGCGAAATCGGTTTTAAATTGATCCATATCCATATATAGAATTTCTTCAGGAATTATTTCTCCATCACTCCATGCAAAATGAATCTTAATTAAAGACTCGATGGGAGCAATTCCCAATTTCTTCAATACCGCTGCTTGTTTAACATCAACTACATCACCGGCTTTATGAGTCCTAGTATCTTCTCTAATCCATATTGTATCATTTTGAATCCTTGTCGGTAATCGTAAAGTCATATTCAATTCACTTATGACTTGCCCAGTTGGCAACCCTGTATCTCCTGCGGGTACCCAAATATCTACTGGTGTAATTTCATCTGGTTTTGCTGGAACCATCCATTCATTTTTAAGAAAAATGTTTTTAAGTTCAAATAGATCAAGATTAGTAAATACTAGACTAGATTGACCAGGGATATGTGCGGCTAATTCATCCAAATTTGGTTTTTTTGACTCTTCTTTAAATAACTCTATTGCTCGAAGTTGCAGAGATTTCTTTGACATTCTAAATACTGCTTTTTCTCTTAAAAGTTTACGCATAGATTGAATTTGTTGATCATGAATATGAGCAACTTCGATAACAGCAATATTTTTATATTTTTTAAATAAAACCACTAAATGTTCAATTTCATCGAGTTTCCATTGTGGGATATATTTATTTTTAATCAAGTTATTACACCTCAATTGCTTTCAGGAAATTTTCAGTAACTTTTACTGGTTTCCCCATCGTAGATTTTAAATACATTGATTTGAAATTGTTGTATTTATGTGGCATTTGATCTGCAATAAAATCAACAATTGTTTTCATATTTTCAAATAATTTATTGAATTCCATTGACTTTTTTCCTAATTTTACAAAAATGATTGGGTGTTTTTTCATTTGAATATTAACCACTTTTTTATATCTCTCAAAAGCAACCTTTAAATCATCTGGATTAGAGATAATTCCATAGCCAGAAGGAAATGGTTTAGGCATTTTGCCTAAAGGGCCAAGAAATCTTGCTAAATATCGAGCGACATCTCGCATCATTTTGTCTTCGACAACAAAAAAATCATATTTTTTTGCAAATTTTTTTTTATTCTTCTTTTCTTCGTTATTTAATTTTATTAATCCATCAGAATCGAGAGTATCGACACCTAATTTCTTGGCTTCAAGTAATATTTCATCTGAAGCAATTACACATATATTGGGTTTTTCTTTACCAATTACTTCGTTTGTTAAAATAATTTCTTTATCAATTCTGTTCTTAGGATCATTTAAATTAATATCTTTTACATTAATAATCAAATCAATTGATTCATCAAACTTTCTAACTTTTTCTTTAAAGCCTTCTCTTCTAATTATTGAAAAATCAATAGCTGCATTTAATGATTTTTTTAATAATTTATCATCTACTTTCACTTTACAATTCACCTTTTATTTTTTCATCATATTCTCCATTATCTATTCCTTTTTGGATAATTTTTGGGTCTTCTCCCTCTACGGTTAATCCCACTGATAAAGCAGTTCCAAGAACTGATTTTACCGCAGCTTTGTATGTCTTTTCCAAAAACGTATCTTTTTTAGCATCTACAACTGCTATTATCTGATTAAGTGTTAAATTGCCAATCTTATCATCTGAACATGCTGAACTCCCTTTTTCAACTCCCGCTTCTTTAAGTAATAAAGATGCAGTAGAAGGTGTTTCAATAAATATCTCAAATTGCTTTGTCTCTGGATCACATTCAATCCTTACAGGAACAGTTAATCCCTTAAAAACCATTGTCTGTTCATTTATCACATCAACTACATCTTTAATATTAATCCCGGTAGGACCAACTGCTGGACCAATTGGGGGTCCACCACTAGCACTCCCTCCAGTCACCAATGCTTTTACAACAATTTTCCCTTTTTCACTCATTATAATTCTAATTCCTCTATAGTAAGTTTTTCACTTTAAATATTCAAGGGCAAAGGAACATAAGAATGTTATTTACTACTCATTTCAATATATATAACATATTGAAACCGTTTTATTTTTACGTCCTAAGTCTTTTAAAATGAATCGAACTTAGTAATTTTATGAATGAAAGAATGTTAAAAAATTTTTTTAAAATAAGAATAAATGAAAATTGACACCATACTCTATGTTCATCCTCTATATTAAGTTTTAATTATTCTCCAGACAAGGTGTTAGAGATCATATTTAAAACTAAATTAACTTATTTAATAATTATAGGAAATAATCTTGTATAATTTTGTCAATTGGTCTAAAAACATTTAAATCACCATCCCATTCTTGTAAAAGATTGGAATAAATTATTTCTATTTTTTCGATGAGATTTTTTAATAAAAGAGGAAATGAATTTAATTTTTCTTCACTGATTAAAACGCCATATAGATAAAATCCTGGTTGAATAACAATATATTTTCCTTTTTTCTCAATGATAGAAGCAGCTTGCTCTTCACTTATCTGCTCTAGCATCATTCTTAAGCTTGCTAAAATTCCTGAAACGGATGATCTATAACTCAATTTATCCTTTTCTACAAATGATTTTTCATAAATCAATAATCCTGATTTATGGATAATAAAAAGATTCTCAACCTTCTTTTTCCACTCATATTCTGAAAAGGAAGGAATAGAAATAAAAAATGAAAAAAAGAAAATAAGAGCTACCAGTTGGAAACAATCTCCTATAATTCGAGAGATTAATCCAAAAATTCTAATTATAAGATCTGTTGTTAAACCAAATCCAGAAATAAGAAATATGGTTCCAATTACTAATTGAAGATACTTATATTTAAATTTTCCTAGTATTGGGTTTGATTTAAAGAGTGAACTTAATTCTACACTATAAAATATGAAAAATAACACAAAAATAGGCCAAAATGTAAATGATATAACTTGCCCATAATTAAAATTATGAATTATTATTATAAAAAATACAATTATATTTAGACTGAAAATTAATGTGAAAAGATATTTTTTTAATAAAATCTTGTATCTTTCTATGGTGTAAATAAATGTAAGCGCTCCTAACATCAAAGAAATGTAACCAAAATTTAAAAATATTGTCCTAAATTCGGAGGATATTACATAATGATCTCCTATAATAAAAAATATCCACATTAATGAAAATCCTAAAAATAAATATACATATCCCTTCTCTTGAAGACTTTTTAATTCATTTTTAGATTTAAAAACACGATTCAAAAAAATCAATGTAAATTCAAAAAATAATAAGATTATTGCCCATTCAATTACCAAGGCTATTTCCGCTATAGATCCTCTCAATGGAAACTGTATTTCTTCACAAATCATGAAAACATTTTGAGTTTAACTCGTGTGCAGTAATATTTCAATTTTTTTGTTAAAATCTAAAAATATTTGGTTTTCTTTACCCTCAATTGCATTCAAATCAAGTAATATATTTCTATACAGTTTACTAAACTGTTCGCATATTAATTTTAAAAAGTATCTAATGCTTACCATTTCCTTCTTGATTAAAATACAATACATAAGAAAAGCCAAATCACGTCTACCATGATTTAATAATATCAAATTCTCTCCCTGCTTAATCTTTTCAATTTTAGATTCTTTTGATTTTGTAATTTTTGAAATGATATTATCTATTCCAATAATACCACCAGGAAATAAAACATTGTATTTGTTAGAATTTCTAAGAGCCTTATTATTTTCTAAATATTCTTCATTACTTTTAACAAAATTATAATAATATATAACTTTAAATCTCTCTGAGTCGATAATGTAAAGACTCAATAGGTTGTCTTGCCAATTAAACTCTAAAAAGGTTGGAAAACCAAAAATAGCATAAACCACGATTAGTTGTCCTAAAATAACTATTGGGCTATAAATTAAAGCAATAATATTCTGTTGGTTAGGGGTGAAAAGATATGGATTTTTTTCCGCACCTATTATTATCATCACCACAATTATAGTTTCACCAATAAGCAATAAGATTAATTTATTTCTAATGTTTCCAGTTGAGTTGTTTATTAATTTGATATGAAAGAACAACATATAGATACCTCCAATAAATATAGCTACTAATATGAGAATACCTACAATTGTGATGTTAATGACAAATAAAATAAGAATAGATATGATAACTGTAATAATACAAACTAACCTTGTTATTTTTATATTAATTAATTCATTAAAATCTTTTTGAGATATTATCAATAAAAATGAAATTGTTCCAATAAATATTAAAATATGTGAAAAATTTAATATAAAATTTGATAGTCTTGAATTTTCTACATAATAACTGGTAATTGTGCGAAATACTACGCCAGTAAATCCAAATCCATATAATAACCCAAAAGCTAATAAAAATTTATTAATTCCTAATTTTTCTTTTTTAATTCGAAAATATCTATAAAAAAAATAAAAGCTTATCTGATACGCAATTATTAAAATTATAAAGATAAATGGATAATGATATGCTTTTAATTCAATTCCCATAGGTTGTTAGTAGTCTTTTTATTAAATAAATTTTTATAGTGTTGTTTTTCTCATGAAAATTTTTAAATTTAAGAATTTTTCACATCTATTTTTATATTACGATTCTTATTCATGATTCATATTATTTAATCTGCTTTGATAAATGTTTGAAAAAAATTGTTTAATATTAATATTAAGTTTATAAAAAGAAAGTTTAGCAGTCTGCACAGGGGATAAAGGATCTCGTTCGATTTAACATTTAAAATATGTGTTTTTGGGGACTCTGGAGTAGGAAAGACATCACTAATTCATCGTTATATAACAGACAAATTTAATTTAGATATTGGAAGGTCAATGGGTGTTAATCTTAATACTAAAAACGTATATATAGAAGGTTATAGTATAAATTTGCAAATATGGGATTTTGTTGGTGAAGAACGCTTTAAAATTCTTTTACCTAGTTACGCTCGAGGGACTTTTGGGGGAATTTTTATGTATGATATTTCGAATAAATCTTCACTGATAAATTTGAATGAATGGATTTTGCTTTTTAAAAATAAAGTTGTTGAACCCAAAAGACAAATACCAATTTTAATTGTAGGAGGTAAATTAGATTTATATGCAAAGAGAAAAGTAAATCTTGAGGATGCATATAGTTTATCCGATTCTTATGATATATTCGGCTATATTGAATGTTCAGCAAAAACAGGTGAAAATGTGGAAAAAGTGTTTTTAACTTTAATTACTGAGATTATGAAGAGTTCAAGCTTTTTATAAAATAATTAATTAAGTTAAAAAATTTTAAAAATTGGCTTTATGTTCTAATTATGCGAAAATTATCATGAATTAAGTATTCTATGATTAAATGAATGTTAGAAACTTATTTTAAAATAAAATGGATTAAAATCTGCAACATAATCGACGACCAAATTCTAAATTATGTTTAAAATATTCATCTTCAAGAAATTTCATGATAATTTCATAATCTAAATTCACTTTTTCTGCAATCTCCTCAATCTCAACCCCCGGAGTTGCTATTAAGTTTAGAATTTCCTTTTTAGTTTCTTCGCTAATTTCTGTACTCATTATTTATAAACTAATCTTTCTTATTAAAAAAGTTTAATTAACAAATTTAATCATTTCATCTATAATTCTATAATTAGGTACAATCAGTTCAGCGACTCCTGTTTCAGCAGCTACTTTTGGCATCCCATATAATATACTAGTTTCTTCTGATTCTGCAATAGTTTTTCCACCTTCAGATTTAATTGCTTTAAGTCCTTTTACGCCATCAGAACCCATTCCTGTTAATAATATACCAAGGCATTTTTCCTTATAAACTCGCGCAGTTGAATAAAACAGAATGTCCACAGAAGGTCTGCAAAAGTTTACAGGTTCCCCTTCAAAAGTTCGTATGCAAGGTTTGTTATTTTTCACGGTAACTTGCATATGTTTATCTCCAGGAGAGATATAAATAATTCCAGGATAAAGTTCCTCATAATTCATACCAATTTTAACTTTAACTTTACACATATTTCTAAGAGAAGTAGCAAATTGCCTCATAAATAGGTGATTTAAATGTTGAACCACTAATATTGGTGCTGGAAATCCTCTTGGAACTTCACTAAATATTGTCCTTAGAGTTCTAGGTCCACCTACACTAGCGCCTATTACTATTATCTTTGTATCTAACTTTACAGAAGTAAGTGGTAAAAGTTCTAGAAAATATTCTTCGAATCTTTGTTCTTCTAACTTTTGTAGAACCCCTTTTGGCTTGGTTCTGATTTGAATTAGCGATTTTTGATTTTCGTGAATGACTCTATTTTTGGTTGTCAATCCTATTTTATTACTCATTTTATGCTGTTTAGAGACGCCAACTAATAATATTTTTGAAATTAAATTATCTTTAATCTTCGGGAGCTCTTCTTTCCAAACTCCATGAGGTTTTATGATATAATCATTTGATTTTAAAATAGTTGGAATTTCATGTGAGTTCACCATTTGTGGATTTATATCAGTTAAAATAATAATATGAACTAATTCTTTTTCAAATATTTTGTAAAATGGAATAAACCATTCGATATTTTCCAATTGGATGTCTAAAACTAATATTTCTGGAGTATGCTTTTGAATTAGTGCAAAAGACTCATCATAATTCCTTGCAATATTAACAACATTAATATTTTCATTCGATGAAAGCATTTCTGCAATCATAGTTCTTCGAAATGCTGATTCTGAAGCAATTAATACTTTTATCGACATCAATGGTATACTTATTTGCTATTCTAATAATAAAGTACATCTTTATATATATTAGGGGATAAAATGAGAAAGGAGTAGCTTTTTATTATTTGAAGAATTTGCATTTATTTTTCTCTTTCTAAAATGACTTTATGCTGTATTTTACCAATTTTTTCTATAGTAGCTTCAATAACATCTTCAGGATGAATGGGACCTACACCACTTGGTGTACCTGTAGCAATAATATCATCAGGAACTAACGTAACATATTTTGAAAGATATTCTAAGATTTCAGGAATTTTAAATATCAAATGTTTGGTATTAGATGATTGCTTGATTTCATTATTCACTTTAAGTTCAATTTTAAGATTATGAGGATTTTCAATATCTTTTTTAGGAATAATTTGTGGCCCTATAACTGAAAATGTATCAAAATTTTTACTTCGATACCATGGTAATTTAATATTTCGATCACTAATTTGCATTTTTCTCGCTGTAATATCAAGAAAAATTGTATATCCATTTATATACTCAAATGCTCTTTCAGCTGAAATTCTTTTACAAGGCTTAGAAATGATAAAAGCTAACTCGACTTCATGATCTACTCTATTGAATTCTTCATTTTCATAAAGAATTTGTGGATAGATTATTGGTTTTCCCTCAGAAATTAATGTGTTTAAAGTTTTTACGAAAAATACTGGTTCAGTGGGAATTGGAGCATTTGTTTCTTTTATATGATCTAAGTAATTCCTTCCCAAACAGATAATTTTTGTCGGTTTAATTTCTAAATTTCCAATTCTGATAACTGACATTTAATCTTCCTCTAAAACTACTCTATTTGTTAAAGTTCCTATATTTTCAATTGTGGCTTGAATTAGATCTCCTGGTTTAATTGGACCAATTCCCCCTGGAGTCCCTGTTGCAATAATATCTCCCGATTCCATTGTAAAATATTTAGAAATATATTCCAAAATTTCAGGGATTTTAAATAATAATTCTTTTGTATTTGAAGATTGCTTTATCTGTCCATTTACTTTTAATTCTATGTTTAAATTATGTGGATCACTAATTTCATCGGTTTTTGCTATTCTAGGACCAATTGGTCCAAAAGAATCAAATGATTTAGAGCGAAACCATGGTTTTTGAGATATAATATCTTTAGTTTGCATTTTACGTGCCGTTACATCATTAAAAACTGTATAACCTAAGATATGTTCATACACATCAGAATTATCAACATTTTTGCATTTATTTTTTATAATAAATGCTAGTTCTACCTCATAATCTACTCGATTATATCTTCTATTATTAAATAATAATTTTGGGTATATTATTGGTTGGTTATCTGTAATTAAACAGTTCAATGTCTTTGGAAATAGTAACGGTTCTTTTGGAATCTCTAATTTAGTTTCTTCTATGTGATCCATATAATTAGTTCCTAAACAAATAATTTTAGTCGGATTTATAGAAATATCTCCAATTGTTATCATACATAGCACTTAAAATAAAAATAAATAACTAAACGATAAATTAAATAAATTTATATTACTTATAGATTTGATGGAGGAGAAAGAGCTTAAAAGCCACTTAGAAGTGGAAGAAAAAGTACTGCTAAAAAATCAAATTAGTGAGATTTATAATTTTATTAAAATCGAAAAATTCTGTAAATTAATTCCTGAAGTAAGAACCAATATTGCTGGTGCCTTACAAAATGCAAAAGAAAAAGAAAATGTTGCTGGAATTGATGGAAGAATTACAATCGTTAACGGAATGCCTAAAGCTGCGGGAGAAATCAAATTTGGTGCTGCTGAACACACAGCTAGATTACTATTAACCGCAAAAAAATATGATAATACAATTAACTTTGTTATAAATCTAAAATTTTCTCAGGAATTGATTGATAATATTAGTTCAAAAACTAAGTTACAATTAGTAGAAATAAAAAGAGAAGAACAACCTGAAGATATTAAGAGAAAAGAATTTTCTACTATGCAATGGTTAATAAAGAAATGTGTTAATAAAACAGGAAAAGTACCAGATATTATTTGGGATAAAGGTTCAATTGGAAAAGAACCAATGATAAGAATATTTGCAAAAAATTCGGCTGAATTGATAGAAAAACTCAAAAAAATCATCCAACTTATATAAAGAAAAAGTTTATACCTTTTAAATTAAAATAACCTATTATATTAAATAAAATATTGAAATTTTTATTCGTATATTATGAATGAAAGCGATTTGAGTGAAAGAAAAGCATTTCAAATTAATATTACAAAGAGAGTTGCAACTTCTGGAATTATGGTTGCTGTTGGTTTAGTTCTTAGTTATTTAAATCCATTTGCCTATTTCACTATATTTGGAGCAAGAATAAATCCATTTGCTCATGTTATAAATGCAATAATGGGGGTATTAGTAGGGATATCTTTTGCTCTAATTACCGCTACAATCTTAGCAATGCTTAGATTTTCTTTACAAATAGGTTCAATTCATGCATTCCACGGAGGGATGTCTGGTGCTCTAATTGTCGGGGTATTTGCGTATATTTTATGGAAAAAATATCCTAAATACGTAGAATTTGCTGCCTTGACTGAACCGATTGGAACTGTTTTCATTGGAGGCTCTATTGCGCAGTTAATTGCCCCAATAGGAGGGATTGAAGGATTATATATTTGGTGGGGATTGTTTGCTGCTAGTTGTATCCCTGGATGTATTTTAGGCTTTTTAATTCTCCTAGCTTTAAAGAGAGCCAATATTAGCAGAGTAGATTTTTTTGAAGAATAAAGGGAATATTTCCGATTTACTATCTCATCTTAAAAAATCTAATTTTAATGATTTTATAAGTCATAAAACTCTGTTATATGGAGACACAGATACAAAAAAAACTTTTTATACGGCAAAATTTATCCAGTTTTTAATAGAGACTAAAAAAGTAAGTCCAAAAGATATATCCGTCCTAGATTTTGCTCCAAAGCTAAAAGTAATACAAAATGTAAGAATAGGTGGAAAAATCGAAGAATTCTATAAAAATTCAATAACTTGTAATAATATTACATTTGAGGGTAATATTATTCCACCTCGTCTAAATGCTCGAAATAAAGCAGAACTATATGAAATCGCTTGTAACAATTTCCAAAAAACTAAAAAAGTGTTAAAAATCTTTAATGAAAATCCAACCTCAATACTCATAATTAATGATATCTCTCTATATCTTCATATAGGAAGTATTAAATTATTATTGGAATCAATTAATAGATCTGACACCTTTTTTGGAAATACATACTATGGTACTTCTATAAAGAGTGATTTTTCTACTCTATTTAGCTTAAGAGAAATTCGATTAGTCAAATATTTAATCAAGAAAATTGAATTTTCGTATTTCACAGGATAATTCTCATAAAGATTTTGAAATTATATTTCAAAAATTACAAATAATTTACTCTCCCTCAAATTTTAGTATTTAGCATATAAACAAAAATTATTATAATCAATTTAGTAAATTTTTGATTAAAGAATGAATGTGGTAGCTAATTTTTCTAATTTTATGGTATTCGGATTAAAGGATTCCGGGGAAAGAGAAAGACTATATCTAACAGAACAAGAATTCTCTAAGGAAAAGGGAAATAGTATCCTACAAGATTCCCAGGTTGTAATAATTGTAAAAGAAGAATCAAGAAGGATTTATATCTGGAAAGGTTATCAATCAACAGTTCGAAAAAAATTCATTGCTTCACGTGTTGCTCAAGAATTACAACAAGAATTAATGAATTCGGCTAACTTTCACCATTGTAAAATAGTTTCGATCGATCAAGGAGATGAGCCTTCAGAATTCATAAATCTTTTTGGATTTAAGTTACATGAGACGCTTAATAAAAAAGAAACTAGGCAATCCCATTCCCCTACATTAAATAACCACATTACAGAAAATAAAATCTCAACAACAAAAACTTACATTAACCTAAATAATACTAGAGGATCTATAAAAAAAATAAGAAACTTACCCAATAAATCGAAAAAACAAATATTGAACAAAATCCTTCAAATGAGACTTCCCAGTGGTTATAAAAGAAATTATATTTTAATAGGAAATAATAACCTCTATGGAACTGTAACCAAAAAAACTGAAATATTTGGTAAAACGATTGAAGAATCAGGATGGGAACTTTTTAATAAACTCCCAATGGAGATAATTGAGTTAAAAAGTCATAAATTACGTGTACATTTTGATAAGGATTCAAGCATAATTGAAGTAATAGAAGTTCTGGAAAGAGAATCTCCAGTTAAGAAAGAGGAAAAATCAGAAGTAAAAATTGATCATAATAAATGGACAGTTAAACAATTAAAAGCTTTTTGCGCAAAGAATAATATTAAAGTTCCCTCTTCATATAGAAAAGCACAAATCATAAATCTTGTTGAAGATTACAATACATCAAAAATATAAACTTGGGAATTTAATAAGATTGGAATTATTTATTGAAACTTTATATTTCATTTTTAACTCTTCTTTTTAAATAATTTTTTATAAAATAGTATTTGATTTATTTAAAAAAGATGATTCTATGAAAAAATTAATATTATTTGGACCTCCTGGTGCTGGTAAAGGAACTTTCTCTTCTCAAATTAAGGAAGTTTTACCAGATATAGTGCATATTAGTACGGGAGATATCTTTAGAGAAAATTTAAAGAATGAAACCCCGCTTGGTTTAAAAGCTAAATCCTATATGGATAAGGGAGAATTAGTACCCGATGATGTTACTATTGAAATGGTCAAAGAAAGATTGAATCAAGAGGATGTGAAGAAAAATGGGTTTATTCTTGATGGATTTCCCCGTAATATTATTCAAGCAGAAGCGCTTTCTAAAATGGAAAAAATCGATAGAGTCATTCTCCTTAATGTTCCTCCAGATATAATAATAAAGCGAATCCTTGGTCGGTATTCCTGCCCTAACTGTAATGAAATTTATAATAAATATTTTATGAAGCCTAAAAAAGAAGGAATTTGCGATAAATGTGGAGCTAAAATACAATTTACCCAAAGACCTGATGATACAGAAGAAACTCTACAAAATCGATTAGAAATATATGAGAAAAACACAAAACCGTTAATTAACTATTATAAAAAGCAAAAATTAGTCAAAGAAATTGATTACTCTAATAAATTACCTGAAAAAAAAGTAAAAAAAGTCATTGGAATATAAAATTTTCACATTTTTTTTTGAGTAACCATGCATCCAAATATTTGTATCCCTATACCTATCAACACATCTCAATTAGATGAAAATATAACATCTATTAGAAAAATATTGGCTGAGAATCCTGAATTCATCGAATTTAGATTTGATTTCATTGATAATGTGGAAGAATTAACTAGTGAATTTATCTCTAAATTAATAAAAAGCATCAACACAGATGTCTCTACTATTTTTACATTTCGGGATTATTCGGAAGGAGGACATAATCAAATTAGTATAGATAAGCATTCATCTCTAATGAAATCTCTTATTGAAGCTCAACCAGATTATATTGATATCGAACTAAGAAGTAATATAATGCTATTAAACCAGATAATTAATTACGCAATCATAAATAGAGTAAAAATAATATTTTCGTATCACAATCTTGAAACCACTCCTCCTTATCAAGAAGCTTTAAATCTTATAAATTCATTAAAAAACAAAATAATTAATGAATGTTCGCCCAATTTAAATGATTTACAAGATATAATATATAAATTTATTTTCACCGCTCAAACTTTTGAAGATAATTTAGTGGTTTTGAATCTATGCAAGTACTTTAGAGAAAAAAATCAAAAAATAATTTCATTTTGTATGGGAGAATTGGGAATTTTTTCGAGAATTGTGTGCACCTTAACTGGTTCTTTTTTAACTTTTGCTTCGCTTGAAAAAACAACCGCACCAGGACAGCTTAATATTAAAAAAATGAAAGAATTTTACCGCTTAATCTCTATTAATCTTTAAATTCTGTTCCCTAATGAATTTGAAACTATAGAGATTAAAAAATTGCGTATTAATATCCAATATGGTAATCTATTTTGACTTTTTATTTTATATTTATCAGCCACCATTTAATAATATGTGATGAATAATCAAATTTAAATGATATAATTGGAAAAACTAAAATGATATTAAGGCGATTTATATCCATCCAATTTTTTAATATTTATGTATTTGATAAAAAGCTTCATATTACACAACTTTTTTGGAAAAATTTTGATTTTTACAAACTCTATTAAACATAGTATTAAGCTATTAAAGAGTAGAATGAAATAATTATTATTAAAATTATAAAAAGCCATACTTTTTCAAAAAAGTATTTAAAAAATGCTAACCATTATTCATTGAAGAAAAGTGGGCTTAACTCAGCTTTCAAATCTGAAAGGGGAGATAAATATATTACGTGCGTATATAATTATGACCACTCTTCTCATATAAGGTATTAGGTAGATTTTATATAAAAAAAATGATTAGAACATGACTAAAAATAAACTTTTGATTATTATATTGACACTTTTGACAATAAGCAGTATTATTATCCAATTTGCACCAGTTCCAACAAATAATTATATACAAACTCAGATTATAGAGAAAGATAACACCCCGATAAACGAAATTGAGCCAATGGACCTTGGGATTATCCAACGAAATTATAAAGCTGATGGATCAATTATTGAGATAAAAAAAAATATTAATCTAGCAGATGAAGAAACCCCTGGTGTTGAATCGGGAGATCATCCATTAGGGATAGATCAAATTCGATTTATTCCTAATAATGAATTAGCATTTGTTTGTCCAGGATTAAGCACAGATTTTGTTAATCTAAATCAGGTAGATATCAATCTACTTGAAAATGGAGTTGCTTCAACCCCTTATCAGGATATGTTGGGGGGAGGAAGTTGTGGTTATGAAGAAACAGGAGGACAAGTTGTGGATGCAACAAGTGGAGATGTTGATGGTGATATGAAAGATGAACTTGTAATAATTGATGA
>JBHLOC010000030.1:0-56149 GCA_048940925.1 Promethearchaeota archaeon
ACAAATCCGGTTATTACCGATACTCCGAGCGATCTGACGGTGGAAGAGGGATATACTGCACAGAATTTATCTTGGACTGCGACCGATGCGAATCCTAATACATACACCATTGAATCAGAAGGTACAGGTATAGTTGAGGGTCCAACTGCATGGACGAGCGGTGGATTAATAACTTATGATATTCCAGATGGTTTATCACCTGGAGTCTATACATATATAATTACATTTATCGACGAGAGTGGGAATACTGTTTCTGATACTGTAGTCTTTACTGTTGAAGAAGTAGCAGATGGTAGAGGGGCTATATCTTTCGGTAATTATTATATATTATTCACTGTTTTGTCTATAATAGGCGTGCTCATACTTATAAAAAGAAAAATAATTCATTAAAGTGATTTTCAAATAAAAAATATCAAAATTCTTTTTTTTCCATTTTACATATTTAATTTAGTTTAAAAAATAGGTTAATTCAAGATTTTTTTCTGACATGCAATTTATTATTTTTTCAATCATAATCGTTAAAACTAATTTTTCATTGAAAAACTAGATTAGGTTTGAGATAATAATTCGATTAAGGCTCTTGGAATTTCTTTATAATCATTCACAGCATAAAATTTTCCTTTTCCAACTTTAGCAATTTCTCTGCAGGTATTAATTCCTTGATTTGCATCATTTTCTGCTGGCATCCCGATGACATGAAGCTTGGGAAAATTTTTTGCTACTTCGACTGGATTTTCTCCTCTGTTATAATTCCCATCGCTAATTAAAATCCCAAATTTCTCTTTTACGGGATGCCTAATTTTATTTAATTCTTTTAAACCCTTTTTTAAACCAAGAAAAATATTTGTAAAACCAACGGCTTCTGAATCTAAAATCTCATCAATTATAGTGATAATATCTTTTTTTTGGTCTATCTTTTTAAGAGTCATTGCGGTTGAATTAAATAACACAATAGCAAAATCTTCCTTTTCCATATGGTAAGCTAAAACAGAAGCTGTAAGCGCTGCATTCAATAATAAGCGCCCATACATACTCCCACTAGTATCTAAAATCAACACAATATTTCTTTTTTGACGCTTTCTTACAATTCCAAAAATATCTTGATAATTCAAACTTTTTTCGTATATTTTTAAAGGATTATGCTGGATTGTTTCATCAAGACTGAATTCAGGCATTCCAATCTGATATTTTGGAACTGTTTTTTTAAATTGACCTCTTATGCCCCTACTAGTTATTTTTAATGAGAGTTTTAAAATACTCTGCCTTGCTAACCGTCTGAAAATAGCTTTATATTTTTTTGAGATAGGACGTCTAATAAAAAAGTAAACTTCTGGCATAAAATCTCCCGATTCTTTAGCTTTTTCAGCGAAAAATTGCACACCTTCTTCAGTATCTAAAGCATCTGTCGCAGCATAGACATTTGCTTTAAGTAAACCCATTATTGCCTCTAAGTTTTTATATTGGATTGCGAGATAGGTCATTTCTTTAATTTGCTTATAATCTAATGTATTAGCAAGGCTCTGGTAATAATCTGGCTTTTTCTTTTTTTTTCTGATTATTTCAAACTTTAAAATTTCTTTATCTGGGCGAGATTCAGTAAGTCTAACATGCAGCCTTTTCTCAATCTCATCGGATTCCTCCTCTGAGAAATCATCGATTATTGAAAATCCGTTTTATTCAAAACAGCTAAAACAATATTGGTGATTATTTCTTTCTTAGATTGAGTTAATCCATCTTCTAACTCAATTTTATTATACAATGCCATTACTGCAGATTCCACCCAATTTTTTGTACTTCTACTATTTTCATATTTATCTATTAGAGTAGCGAGATCAATACCACCTCTAATGGAGCTTCCTCTACGAATAGACGTACTATCTCTTGTTGCTTGTACCACTAATTGAGATATTGTGGAAATTCTATCAGAATTTATGTTAGCTTCCTGTTTAATGATTGAAATTTCTTCTTCTGGAGTTTGGTATTCTAAATTGATCCATACAAATCTATCTTTTAATGCCTCCCCTAAGACAGTAACACCTACATGAGCCGCGGGATTTTGAGTAGCAATTACAAAAAAATTATTGTGGGCCTTAATTGTCTTTAATTTAGGAATTTCGAGTATTCCTTCATCAAGGGCAGTTAGTAATGAATTTTGAGTATTTTCAGGCATTCGATTTATTTCATTTATAAATAAACATCCTCCATTCAACATTGCTAAAGTTAGGGGACCATATCTATAAGAATCTTCATTATAACCTTTCGCAATCACAAGGGGTGGTTCAAAATAACCGACAAGATTATGAGGTAGTAATTCTTCACTACAATCAACTCTATAAAAATTAGATTCATTAGAGCCATAATATTTAGCAATGGCTTTAGCTAATGTAGTTTTTCCTACTCCTACATTTCCTTCTAATAAGATATTCTTACCTACTGAGCGAGCTAAGACAATTTGTTTTAATTCTTCTGTTCTACCAATTATTTTAAATCTCTCTTGTACTTCTCTTACTATACTGGTCATATCAACCATATATTTGGGAATTAAACATTTCTAAAATAATTTTAGATTAAAATCATTAGATCATAAAAAATTATCTTTTTAAAAATTGCCAATTAAATACTAATTTATAATTGATTTGCTAAGAGATTAAATACTTCTCTTCTTTATAATGATTTATGGAGGAAAAAACATATAAAATCGTCTATATTGTTGGTTTGTTAGTGACCACAGGATTAATGTTTTTAATTCTGTTTTTGGGTCATTTATCTCTCAACTTTACATTTCTTGTCTTTTTTTGGGTTGTAAAATTTTTAGCAGGTTTTGGTTTAGTCCTAAGTATATCAAATGGTTTCTTATTATTAATGGATAAGTTAAGTAATAAATTGGGTAAAAGAGGTACTACAGTTTTAATTGTAATTGAGATAATTATTCCAGCACTTTTAATTGCTTATGCAATTTATACAATCATATCAAGTTATACCCAAGCAGCTGCGGTTACTCAAACAGGTCTGTGGCTATGGTTTGATAATATTATATATATTTACGGGATAATTTCCTTGCTACTAAATCTTTATATTATACCTTTAGCGAGTGAAGAATTTCATAAGGCTGTTGAAATGAGTAAACTTTCCTTCTGGAAAAAAGGAGCGAAGAAGGTTGCCAGAAAAATTAAAAAGGAATACTTTTCTCTGAGAAAGGAATACGCAAAAGCCCAAGTACAAGATCAAATGGCTGTGAAAGATATTTTAGATTTATGGCGCAATAAATTTGCAGTTAATTTATTATTAATTTTAGCTATTGGTTCATTTATTTTTATGCCGATCGCCTTTATTTGTGTACTATATTGGCTTCATTTATATGTTTTTTATAGATTGCAAATTAGATTATGGGAAAAAGCATTTTTACTGATTGGGATGATTTGGATTGGATTTATTGCCGTTATTTTACCATTTTTAAGTTTTCCGAAAGTAGTGGAGATTTGGATAACTATCGATCCTTACTTTTGGACTGCAAATGTATTATATCTAGTTGGAATTATTTTAGCAACCTTTATCTTTATAAAAAAAGTACTTAATTTACAAGGGATTACTATTAGTGGACTAAAGATCCAACTGAAAAACAAAAAAATT
Source organism: Promethearchaeota archaeon (assembly GCA_048940925.1). GTDB lineage: Archaea > Asgardarchaeota > Lokiarchaeia > Sigyniarchaeales > SOKP01 > Loki-b32. The sequence goes on from JBHLOC010000030.1 coordinate 3,631, forward strand.
ACGAGGCTTAAAAAAGAAAAAGAAGAATTAGAAAAACAATTGAAAGAAAAAAACTCAAATTCGTAGCTAATTTAACCAAAGTTTTATATTTTTATGTAGGGAAAAGTCTTACTTTGACTTTATCTCCTTTTTTTAAACCTTCTTGATGAGGAGGGATTTCAACTATTCCATCTGAAAAAATTAACGAACTTATAATTCCCGATCCTTTTAATTTTATTGGTGTGGCAATAAGTTCTTCTTTAGCTTTTTCAAGTTTTACTCTTAAATAATGAAGATATCCAAGGCTAGAAACGGGGATATCCTTACCAATTGTTGCGAAAATTTCAATTCTTGGATCAAGAACAGAGGCTCCTAACATTTTTCGAATTGCAAGCCCTGCAATTTTTAAAAAAGATACATATGCGGCAACCGGAGTGCCAGGCAGGCAAAAAATTAAAGTGTTATTTAATAGACCGATTAATACGGGGGCTCCTGGTCTTTGAGCAATTCCATGTATTAAAATCGTACCTATTTCATCGATAACTTCAGGTAGATAATCTTTAGTACCGACTGAAGTACCTCCAGTGAAAATGATAATTTGAGAATCTTTTGTAGCATCAATTAATTTGATTTTAATAGCATTTTTATCATCTTCTACAGTCTCCCCTCTAATAACTATTCCGCCATACGTATTGGTCAGAGCAGAAACCATTGGAGTATTTGAATTATAAATTTTTCCTGGTTGAAGCTTTTCACCAGGTTCAAGTAATTCATCACCAGAAGAAAAAATGCTTATTTTTGGTTTAGATCGAACTTGTATATATTTAAATCCCAATGAAGTTAAAAATGCTATATGTTCAGCTTTTAACTCAGTCCCCTTGCTTAAAACATGGGTTCCTTTCTTAATATCTTCCCCTTTCTTTGAAATATTCTTCCAAGGAGGTATAGAAACATATAAATTAACAATATCACCCTCAATTTCGGTGTCTTCAATTTTTATAACGGCATCTGCTCCTTCTGGTATTGGAGCTCCTGTAGATATTCTGATTGCTTCACCATTATTAAGTATAAAGTTGGAATATTCACCAATTTCCACTTTTCCCACTAGCTTAATTTGTTTTGGATTTTTAGGGGAAGCATTAAATGAATCTTCTGCTTTGATGGCATATCCATCCATAGCAGACCGATTAAAGGGGGGAAGATCTATTTCACATATTATATCAGTAGCTAAAATTCGATTTAATGATTTACTTAAATCAACTTGTTCAATTGGATTTAATTCAATTCGTAATAAAAGTGTTTTTAAAGCATCTTCTAAAGAGGTCAGTTTTGAAAATCCTATTTTTCTTAATTTGTTAACCATTATTATTCCTCCTTATTAATCATGTATACAACATGTTTTAATTCGGGAATCAACAACTCCCTAAATGCTAATTCAACTGCCTTAGGCGATCCTGGAAGTAAAAATATTGCTTTATCTTTTATTTTCCCTCCAGTAGCTCTTGATAACATCGCTGCAGGACCAATTTCCTTATAAGATAAATTTCTAAAAAGTTCACCAAAACCCTTAATTTCTTTTTCTAACATGGGTTTAATAGTTTCATAAGTAATATCTCTAATAGTTAAACCCGTACCCCCACTAAATATTATAGAATGAATGGATTTATTCACTATAAACTTATTTAAGACATCTTTAATCTTTTCTTCATTATCTGGTACGATTTCAGTGGCATACAATGAGATTGTTTCATAATTTTTTAATAAATGTTTTATTAATGGAATTGTTTTATCCGTACTTTCTTCCATTTTTTGTAATTCATTAAATCGAGTAGTACTGACAATAACTAAAGCTATATTAACGATTTTTGGACCTTTTTTTTTATGTTCTTCATGAACTTTCATTAAAAGAAAAACACCCTCCTTTTATCTCCTTTCTCTATGATCGATTCTAACTCATCAATCTCTATATATCCATTAGCATTAAAAATTGTGCTAATTGCTTCGGAGCCAGTTTTTATAGGAAAAATCTTTTTTTTACCATTAATATCTTCAATTTGAATCGCTTTGAATTCATGGCGTCCTACTGTGCTATAAATTCTCTCTCCAACTTCCATTATTATAGAATTTCGTTCTTTCAAGGGATATCCCGACATTCGTCTTAAAAAATCATCTAAAAACACATAAAAACAACTAAGGGCTGAAGTAGGATAACCTGGAAGGATAAAAATAATTTTTTTCTTTAATTTGCAGAAGATTATAGGTTTTCCAGGTTTTATTCTTACACCATGAACCATAATTTCAATATCTTCATACTCTTCTAAAACTTTAATCCCTATATCTCCTTCACCCTTAGAAGTGCCTCCTGAAAGTATCACAATATCACTTTTCTTTAAGGCATCATCAATGTTTTGTTTTAGAACTCTATAATTATCTTCAATAATGCCTAAAAATTTAACCGTAGCACCCGTATTTTCTATAGCTTTCTTTAATACAGTAGAATTTACATCATAAATTTTACCAATATCTAATTTTTCACTGGTTTGATCAACTAATTCATTACCAGTACTCATTAAACTTACAATTGGTTTACTATATACAGGAACTTCTTTAATGCCGCATGATGCAAGAATGCCCATTGTAGCTAAATCTATTAATGTGTCTTTATGGAGGATAACTTCTCCTTTTTTAATGTCATGTCCTATATTTATTACATATGTTCCTGGTGTTGTTGCCTTTGAAATTAGAATTTTTTGTCCTTCTTGGGTAGTAAATTCTACCATGATTACAGCATCTGAACCATCGGGAAGGGCAGCACCAGTTGCTACATATGAACATTGTCCGTGCTTTAATTTTTTTTGAGGGATATCTCCAGCTTGAATCGTTTCTATTAGTTCGAGCTCAATCAGATTATCTTCTTCAGCGTTGAAGGTATCTTCAGCTATTACCGCATACCCATCCATCCGGGATTTTCGAAAATGAGGAACATCAATAGGACTATTTAAATCAACTGAAAGTACTCTATTAAAACAATCTGATATTTTAATATTTTCCACAATTAACTTCGGTTTTGGAATATTATTTAAAATTTCCTTAAACTCGTCTACTTTTATAGTTTTTAAGAATTTCACTTTTAATGCACCCATTCAGATGTTCCATTTAGAAAATTTTCCTTTTTCCACACAGCTATTTCCTTTTTATACATCTCTACAGCCTTACTAATTACCTCAAATCCTTCTTTTCTGTGTGCTGATGCTACTACTACATAAACCAGATCTTCAGAAAGCTCAAAAAATCCTTTTAAATGGATGATTTTAACATCTATTATTCCTTGTTCTTGTTTTAACTCTTCACATATTTTATTAATACTATTATTTGCCAATTCATTAAATGCATCAATCTTCATACTAATAACTGATTTGCCCTCTTTTGAACTTCCTCTAACTATTCCTGTAAATGTATGGATAGATCCAGCTTCTTTAATTTTAGGATTCTTTTTAATTGAATTGATTATGGTCTCTAAATTTATATGCCCTTTATCATAAATCCCCGAGTCAATTTCAATGTCTTCTTCAATTCCCAAGACCTCTCAACCCCCTGATACAGGTAATAAGAATGTAATTATATCTCCTTCACTTAATAGAATCGATAATATATTTTCGCCATGAATTGGTTGGTTATTTATTATCACAGAAATTTGATTACTCAGATTTTGAATTTTTTCATCCCAAATGATGTCTGAAAGACCATGATACTTATGTAATATTAAATCTACTAAATCTTTTAAATTATGATTAGATAAATTGAACTCTTCACTCTCTCTACCGGTAATTTCTTTAAACTCTGCAAAATAAAGAACTTCAATTTTCATTTCATCATATCAACCTTTAAAAATAGGGTTCTCTTGAATCTACTACTTGTTTCACAATTTGTTCATATTTCTCTAAAGAATAATGATTTTTTAAAGCTTGTTTTAAACTTTTTCCCAGATCTGAACGATAAAGGCATCCAAAAAGGTTTCCATCACACCCAACACGAAGTTTAGTACATCCCATACAAAATTCATGACTAGGTGTAATTGTCTCTATAATCGCGGAATTAGGCAATGTGAATACTTTCCGATTTTGCATGGACCCTCTTACTAATATTTGTTCCGCTTTTGATTCAAACTCTTTGATAATAGGTTTAAGATCTAAATGATGGGCATTATAGAAATCACCATTTCCCCCTATTGTTTCAGAAACTGGGTGCAATTCTATTAATTGTAAAATAAAACTATTTTTCGCACAAAAATCAATAATTTCTTCCAATTCAGTGTCATTAATTCCTTTCATTAATACAAAATTTAACTTTATAACATTAAATCCAACCTTCTTTGCTTTCTGTAAACCTTCTAAAACTTTATCTAAGGAATTTGATCCATAAATCTTTTCATATACCTCTGGCTTAAGCGATCCTAATGAAACATTTATTCTATCTAAACCAGCTTTATAAAGTTCCTCAGCTTTATCAGATAGAAGAAATCCATTGGTGGTTATAGAAATATCTTTATACAAATGTAATTCAGAAACGTTTCTGATTATCTCTATAATTTCATTTCGACATAAAGGTTCTCCACCGGTAAATTTAATTCTAGTAACGTTTAGGACTTCTGCTAGTATTTTGCATAATTTTGTGATTTCTCCTACTGTTAACTCTGAAGTTTTAGGAATAAAACCCTCTTGATCACAATATACACAATTATAATTGCATTTCGAGGTAATTGAAAACCTAATATGTTTGATTTCTCGATTACATTTATCCTTCATTTTTAATTTAACTTATACTTCCTTAATTTTTTCTTCAACCTTGATGTCAGTAATTATCGTAGTAGGATATTGCCCCTTCTCATCCTTCTCATACATCTTAACAACATCCCAAATATTTAAGAGTGCAACATTAATTCCTGTTAAAGCCTCCATTTCAACACCTGTTCGAGCAAAACTTTTAACCGTGCAAGTAACTTGAATAGAGTTTTTATTTTCAATCTCAAATTCTAAAGAAACATTGTTTATTGGAATTGGATGACATAAAGGGATTAGATCTGGAACCTTCTTTACAGCATTAATGGCAGATATCTTTGCTATTGTAAAAACATCACCTTTTTCGACTTGATTGTTTTTTATTCTATTAATAGTCTCAGTCTTAAGAAATATTCTCCCAGAAGCTTTAGCAATACGAGATATGGTATTTTTATCTGAAATATCAATCAAAGGTTATCATTGATCGTTGTATATAAAAAAACATAACGTATTTAATAAGTAAAAATTAGCAATCGATTTTATAATTTAGTCTTATTATTGGAAAATTAATGAATTATAATCTAGAAGTATTAATTTTAAGTCGATTTCCTAATAAGTATGAAAAATATTAGTGCTCGAAATGTATTAAAAGGAAAAGTAAAGAAGGTTATTCATGGTGCGGTTAATTCTGAGATTATCATTGAAATTGCGGACGGAGTTGAGATAGTTTCAATTATTACTAAAAGTTCCGCTGAACGTTTAGGATTAAAAGAAGGCAAAGAAGCTTATGTAGTTGTAAAAGCTTCAAACGTAATGATTGCGACAGATTAAAAATATTTAATATTTATTATACTCCGCTAAATAAATCTGTTGTTCTTCAAAAGAATTGTAAAAATCATTTCATCAAAGCTTAAGAGCTTTAATTGAGTTTAGATCTACTTTAATATCTAAATGCTTTCAAGGAATTTATCAAATATTTTAAAAATTAAAGAAATTTTAGTTACACTATTTATTTAATTATTTACATGAAAAATTTTTCCACGAATTCTTTAGTGATTTATTAAGATTGACTTTTTAATTCTATTTTTATAAATGATTAGATAACTATACCTCTAAATTGTTTGGAATGTTAATAAAAACGAATTTGATTGATAAATACTAATAAAAATCCTAAAATAATTGTGATTATATAGAAATAAAAAGAATATAGATTCCATTTATAATGCCATGTTCTTTTTTTGAAGTCTCTCCTTCTTGATTTTTTAAATCCTGTAATAACACCAGGTATTAAAAGAACGATAGATATTAAAGCTGTGATGCCATGAACAGTATAAAATACTGCTCCTCTGTTTATGATTGTATAGGTAACCCAAAATAAGAAAGAACTTATGAACGTGAGAACATAGCAAATAGAAAAAGCAATGTGGAATTTTTTATTTACAAACTTAGGAAGATCGTGAAAAAATTCGGTAACTGGAGAGTCCTTTAATCCTGAAATTAGAGCAATCCCTCCAAAGAGAAAAGAACTTGCCAATAATAAGGTATGTATAACCCAATCTGAGGTAGCAGTATAAGAAGCATCGTCACTCCAACCCCGACTCTCCCAATAACCTAAATAATCATAATTTACAATTTCAATCCTCACAACCCATTTAACCCATTTGTATCCTAATTGGTTTGGAGCGACTACTCTAACTGGAAAACCTTGTTCAACAGGAAGAGGTTCACCATTCATTTCATAAGCTAAAAGAACATTATCCATATTTGCTTCTTCAATTGTTAATGAAGAGGAATAATCATCTGCAGCATAAAAAACAACATCTACAGCCCCATTTTTAACTTGAGCTAAATCTAGTAAATTTTTAATGGGAACCCCTTTCCACTTAGCTGTACCAAATGGTCCGTCAACACATTGTAGTGTCGCAAGTACTTCTTTTGAAGGTTGAGAAGTTAAGTTGGTATAAGTAAAAGTTAAGCTATTATTAACTAGTCCTTCAATTGATAATCTCCAAGTATTCGAATTTATTTCTGGAACTTCTCCTTTAGTTACTTCAAAAAAATCATCATTAGGAGTAACAATGCTTCTACTAACTATAATCCCCGTTAAGCCAAGTAGGGGGAGAGATAATAAAATAAGAATTCCAATATATTTTAAAAGTATGTTTTTGTTCATAACACTTTTTATAATTTAAGAATAAGCTGAGAAAAATTTACAATTAATTAAAATTTCCTCTTATTAAAATATCCTCGCATTAAATTAAATGATTTTAAAATATAATAATAGATTTTTGAAAAATTTAAAATGCTAATCCTCAATTGACTTGTTGAAACATCTGAGGCAAACATTCAATGAATTAGCTCAAGAAGAGTAATAATAATTTTAGAATTATAATATTTTAACATCAGTTGCCTTGAAATTTAAATAAATTTGAGAATTAATTCCTAAACCTAAATTTTTCCGTGAGTGTTCAGTTATTGTTATTAAAAGCTTCTCAGATCCACAATTAACAACTAGATGGCAGATATTTCCTAGATTACGTATGTGTTCAATAATTCCATCGAATGTATTTCTATAGCTTGTGTTCTTAGAAGGTTTTTTAACAATTCCAATACTTTCTGGACGAATACATACTTTTACTTCTCCTTCTGCAGGAGTTGATGCGGTTATTGTTAAATTGTTTACTTTTATGAGTGTTAATCCTGAAGATTTATCGATTTTTGCTACGCCAGAAAAAATATTTTCATAACCCACAAAAAGAGCTGTAAATTCATCTTTAGGTGAACTGAATATTTCAGTTGGTGTTCCAATCTGAGATATTTTTCCATTATTGAGTACAGCAATACGATCTGCATATTTTATCGCTTCCAGAGAATCGTGAGTGCTCATAATAATAGTTTTTTCTTTATTTTCTTTAATTTTCATTATAAAATTATCTAATAATTTAATATTCATTGGATCTAAATTAGCAGACACTTCATCTAATAAATAAACCTCAGGATTAATAACAAAATTCATTGCAATTGCCACTCGTTGCATTTCTCCCCCTGATAAGGTTTTTGCATTTTTATTATCTATATCTTCTAATCCAATAAATTTAATCATTTCTTTTACAGCTTTATTATATACCTTATACTTCGTTCCTCGGATCTTTGGACCGTACGCTATGTTATTGAATACAGATGTTTTCCTTACAACTGGTTTCTGTCTTACAAATGAAAACTTTCTTCTGTATATTACTTTTCCTTTCCTTGAAATTTTGCTTAAATCTTTACTCTCATAAAATATTTGACCTTGAGTTGGTAAATCAAGTAAACCTATTAATCTTAACAATGTAGTCTTACCACTTCCATTAGGACCAATTATAACAAAACATTCTCCTTTTTTAACCGAAAAATTGATATCGGACAGTGCTTTGATTGACGATTGGTCTCCCTTATAAAATTCTTTATCAAGATTTTTTACTTCAATTAATTTCATATCAATCTACTTTAGACTGTAAACGTGTCATTCCATAATTTGCTAAGAAAGCAATTAATATAAGGATTAAACCTAAGGCGATTGCCATTCCAAATTCTCCCATTCTTGTTTGTAATACTATAGCGGTTGTGAAAGTCCGGGTTTCCCATCGAATGTTACCTCCAACTATCATTACTGCACCCACCTCTGAGATTGCTTGTCCAAATGCTACAAGAAATCCTGCAATTATTGATTTCTTCGAATCTTTAATTAATTCCCACCATAGTTGCCGTTCATTTGCTCCTAAAGAAAGAACTGTTTCTTTTAAATCAGGATCAACACTTTCAATAGCTGCTTTTGCAGTTCCAATAATAATAGGAAATGCTAAAAGAAATTGAGCTATAATCATAGCAGTCGTTGAATAGAGTAATCCAAAATCCCCAAATGGACCAGTTCGAGAAAGTAACAAATAAATAATTAGCCCCATAACTACAGGAGGGAATCCCATAAAAGTATTAATTAAATTAGTCAATTCTTTTTTTCCTTTGAATTCCCTCAAACCTATGAACGATCCAATCGGTAATGCGAATATGGCTGCTAGAAATGTTGCAGTTAAAGACACACGAAAAGAAACAGCAATAATACCCCAAACTTCAGGATCAAACATAAATATCAAACGTATTGCATCTAAAAATCCATCTATAATCTCATTTGACATATTTTCGTCTCATACTTTATATTCTACTACAAAAAAATAATATTTAAGAAAAAAAATTTTTGTAAAATTATAGTTAAACTGTTAAACTCGCAAATTCAGCTTGAAATGGAGTCCATATAGCAATTTCATCATCTGTAGTAATACAACTAGTTGTACTATTACATAATCCAAAATTGGCATGAAATAAAATAGCATTATTTTTTTTATATGCATTAATTAATGTTTGACCATAAGGGGATGTTAAAAAGCCTATAAATCGACAGACAGAGAAATATTTCACATGTGGATATAATACAGGATTAACAGGGATAACACCATATGGATTAAGCAATAAATCCTCACCAACAATAGATTCTGCTAAAATTTTAAGAGAGGTATAGGTATCATTGAATGAGAGCCATGTACCTCTATCAACTATAGTATATCCCTCATGAGCAGGATTATCATCTTCCCAAGTCATCAATAATGTTGCAGCCATTCCCTGCCCCGTTTCTGTGTATTTATTGGGTTGATCTTCCCATCTTGTAGCTGCCACAACCCCGATTCTCGCCCATAATTCCATTTCTTTTGAATGTGTCCCAGAATTATCCCCTCTGGAATAAAATGTTATATTTCCTGCATCAATTGCATCTCTTAATTTCGTCATAACTGTTGTGATATTATCCCCCACTTGTAAATTAGCAGGATTAGATTCATGCCCGACTATAATAAAATCATTAAACATAACACATGCCCGATAAATCCCATATGGAATACCATCAACTCCTAAACTAGCATTGACAAAATCATCTTCCCTAGATCTCGAGTGAACTAGAATTATATCAGCATTTCCATCTTTCCCATATTGTATTGCTGTACCTGTTCCTACAGATAACACTTTAATTTGGATTCCCGTCACCTCAGTGAATTTTGGAAGCAAATAATCTAATAAACCTGAGTCATAGGTCGAAGTGGTTGTAGCTAAAGTAATTTTTTCCGGATTTTGAGCATTTAAATAATCCAAGGTAAAATATGTTGCTATAGATCCGCCAGCTATAATTATAAGTATCAAAATAACTGCTATTTTATGCTCACTTATTAGTTGTTTTAATGGTTTTTTTGTTGACAAAATAAAAATTGTATTTTTTATTTGATTATAAATTTGAATTAATTATCTAATATAAGCGTTATTACCCATGATACATAACGATAAGTTTTACTATTTCATCTTCTAATTTCAAATTTTATTTTAGAAAGAGAATATAACAATTCGAAAATCCTATGCAACATCAATATCAAACAGATATTTGGATGAAAAAAAGAAAAATAGATATAATACTGTTTAAGGTCAAGCCATTCAATTTGTAATTCGTCAAGATTAAGTATTCACCTATCAACTAGCTTTTTTGTGGTGCGGACAGTCATAATTATATTAAAAAAAGAATTCCATCTAAACTCCTTTTTACATACCTCATAAAAAGGCAAGATATTATCAATCTTTCATTAAAAATTCTTTTGGAATATCATGTCCTAATCCTGCTTCTTTGAATTTCTGACCATTGTCAACATAAATATTATAGCCCCATTCTCCCATTCTTCTAGTAGGATATTCTTTTTTCTTAATGGCAGGAATACCCGCATAAAGACAATAATCTTCAGCTTTTCCTTTAATAACAGAACCTCCTGCTATAACAACACCTTTTCCTATATTTGAATTATGTAGAACTATCGCCCCCATTCCAATTAAAGTTGAATCTCCAATGGTTGAAGGACCATGGACTATACATAAATGTCCTAATGTAACATTTTTACCAATCTTACATTGTGCATTCACAGTAGAATGGATTACACAATTTTCTTGAACGCTGGTATTATCCCCTATGACAATTTTACCCCAATCACCTCGAATCTTTGCCCCAAACCATATATTCACATAAGCACCAATTTCTACGTCTCCTATAATCACGGCATCCTTGGCAATAAAGGCAGTTGAATGAATTTTGGGAGATGTACCATTAAATGGAGATTTAATAATCATGGTCATAATTCGAAATTTAGATGAAAATAAGTTGATTTGTAAAGATTCAAAAATTATTTAAGATTTTTGGATAAAAGTAGTACTTCTTATCAGACTTATTTTGATTTTACCTATGTATTCTTTTAACCTATTAAGTAAAAATGAATTTTATTAATCCATAAGAAGTACTACTGAGACTATAATAGAACCCATCATTATAAAAAATAATAAGAAACTAAGGAAAAAACAAAAGACATTTTGAGTAAAATGACAATTCATAGATACAAGAATAAATGAGATTGTAGAGAGGATAAATATAAGATAAGATATAGTAGTTTTATGCTTCATTGGTTTATATAACCCTACACTCTATTAAGTTCTTTTTATTGTAAAAATTATAATAATTTTAATTAAATTTTAAAATTCTTTTTTTTCACTATATGTGTTAATAAATGTTTCTCCCTCAAGAAATTCCTCATAAAGTTGCCATGATTATTCAGAAATGGCAACCGCCTTAATTTTTATTTACTTCTAATTAAAACATTTAAATTTCAACTTATAAAAAACTTTCCTAAAAAAATTTAAGTGTAATCAGAAATTTACTTGTGTTACCGGGAATTTAAAGAAGATGATGTAAAACCTCAAATACATGTGGGATCATTTTAAAGAAAAAATTAGTATTAGAAATAACTATCGTAAAGTTAATGAGTATATATCTGTCCAAAGATATGAAAGTGAATCAAAAATAATTATTTATGTAAAAAATGAACCATTAATCACGATCCCTAGTCAAAGATTTCCATCATTAGAGTATATCCTACGAGGAATAAATGAAAACTTAGTTCGGCATAAAAATCCCCTAAAAAATAACAAAACAGAAAAATTATTCGAAAAACTTTTGTTAAGTTTAGAAAATTGGTCGAAAAACGACTATGATATTCATTTACTCCATTATGAAATTGCCTTTCCCTTATTAAAAAAACTAAAAGAAATAGGAAGCACTAAATTTCAAATAATCTTTCAACAAGAAATATTGAAGATGTATTCTATAGATTCCTCAGAAATTAAAGACTATTTAAGACAGGAGGGATATTTGAATCTTATTGGAGATTTTTTTTGAGAAAATCATTCTACTAATTACTATTGATTAAATAATTTACATTCACTGAATAACAAGTAAAAATTGATAACTAAAAACCTTGGTTGTTAAAAAATAGAAAAAGTAATTAAAAATAATAAAAATAAGCTCAAGGAAGAGTTACAGTATTAGTATTTTCATCGAGATTAAGAATTCCCTTAAGAGCAAGTTGTTTTATAGTTCTAACAGCCATTATTGGAGGAACATCTAAGAGCTTTTTCAACTCATCTAATTTTGCTGAACCTTTTTCCATTATTGTCGCTAAAATCGAAGTTTCTATTAATTCTTCATCAGAATTTTCAATTAAGAATGATGTAAAAAAATTTGCGTCTCTCAATTGATTAATTTTAGCTTCTAATTCATCCATCTTCTTTTTGTAAGTAATTTTTAAATCTGTTTCTCGGTTTTCATTCTCAACTGCTTTTTGATCCAAATCAGTTTTCTCCTCTTCTTTTGTAGTAATTCTTTCATTTACAGCATTAAGTTTTTCCTCAAGCTGAGTATGTTCAAATGCAGGTTTTTTTAAATCATTAATACTTGTCTCTAATGTATTTGTCAATTCTGCAATCTTTGAATTTAACTCATCTTTTTTTGTATGTAATCCTTCGATTGCTTTATCTAATTCTTCTGATTTCGTCCTTAATTCTGTTAATTCCGAATTTTGAGCAGATAATTTCTCTTTAATACTTTCCTCTTCTTTTTGTTCAGCTTGCATATAACGCCATGCTTCTTTTAATTGAGAAAGTACTTCTTCATTATGTTTTTGCAAAACTTGCCAGTATGTATCATAAGATGTCTCAAATTGTTCAATTAAAGCCAAAATTTCTTGTGAACCCATTAAAAATCAACCTCCCCTTTTAGTGTTACTGTTCCCGCGACCTCATCATATTCAATTGGACCATTTTTATGAACCATTTTTGTTAATATGCTTTTTGCTATATCTTCCCTTAAATCCATTGCTTGAGCGATGCTCTTTAGTTCAAGCGTAGTGTTAGGCTGCAATGCTTTAATTAATTTTAATTGAGCAGACTGTATATAGCCCGCTTTTATCAAAGATTTCATAGCTGCTGTTCGCATGGCATATGAATTACTATACTCTTCTTTTTTATTATATTCTCCTTGAAGTTGAGTTTCAAGTTCTTTCATTTTATTATCAAATTTTTCTTGATTATCTTTAAGTTCTAAAAGTCGGTTTTCTAATTCTTGTAATCGAGTGTTCCGAGTCGCTAACTCCTCTTTTCGTGCTGCTATTTTAGCTTGAGTTTCATTTAATTCATTTTGAGCATCTTGAATTTTATCAAGAAGAATTTGGCGCTGATTTGTTAACTCTGAATTACCTTCTTCTAATGAGGTAATATCACGTTGATTCTGAGAAATCTTATTTTTCAATGAATTAATTTCATCATTATTAGATTCAATATTGTTAAGATCATTGGTCTTTGCTCCTTCAAATTTTCCAATTTCTTCGAGTAAATTAGTTGGCTGAGTCGCTAATCTAGGAATTGAATCAGAATTTAATCCTTTTAACTCATCAATAATAGATAATATTTTTTTGAGTGCACTTTTTGTATCAGTAATACTCAATCTAATTTCACCTTTGATTAAGTTTTATAAAATAATAAAAGAATTTATACTTAAATTTTGATTTTTAAGAATTTGAATATAAGATTAAATCTCTTTAGAAATATCCTCAATAAATTTTGCTTTACTTATCACTCCATAGGGAAGATTTCTTCTTTCAATAACTATGTTTAGATCTTCTATTATTTTTTCTGCTAAATAATTAAAATCAAATTGAAAGGATGAGCTTGTTTGATAATATTTCCTTAAAAAAATATTAATTAAATCAGTTTTATGAGTCGGTTCGTCCATTTCAAATATTCCTGGTTTTGTATCAAGAAGAGAACAACAGATCCATGCCAAATCATCAATGTGGCTTCCCTCATAAGCATCTTCAAAATCAACGCCATATAGGATATCACCTGAAAAATCCATAATAAAATCTCGCAAACGAGTATCTCCTTTATTTAAAACGAAAATCTCTGTGAATTCTTTTTTTCTAACAATATTTTTTTCATGTAACTGAACTAACCATTTTGCAAGCGATTCAATAGCTTGAATCATTTTAGTTTTCAATTCTGAATCAAGATCGTCTAGTTTTTCAATTTCTTGTAAATTATCATTGATAAAATCGCATAAATTCACACCATTAACTTTTTCCAGTACCAAGTATGGATTTTTTAAAAGTAGTATGTGTGGTACATGAAAATTTTGATTTTTTAGCCTAGTAAGAATATTATATTCATTAGCAATGTTAGATGTATTGAAAATTTTCACTATTGACTCTTTAGGAAAGTTAGGAGGTTTTTTATCGAAGACTAGATTAAAAACAGCATTTTTCTTACTAGGTAATTGAATAATATTATAATTATAACTATTGTCCCTTAGTTCAGGGATATTCTCTTTTAACTCCGCTATTGCTTTATTTACTAATTTCATTTGGGTTTAATTATGTAATTTCTCTTAATTTGATATCGTAATTCAAATACTTAACTTTACTGGTTTTTTTCTATTAAATTTAAAATTATATTTCTTAATTTTGAAAATTCTGGAATAACTATGATTCCCTCCATTTGTTTCAATCTTCTTATATTTTCAATTTCAATATCCCTAATCTTGAGAACTAAAGAAGAACCATCTGGTCTTGATGTAACTATTGGCTCTAGATCTTGGTCTGAAGGAAAAATGTGAACAATCATACCTCCCTTAATTGCTTGAGCTACACAATTAGTGATTAAAGTATCCGCTATTCCATATACGATTTTTGCAACAGAGTTAGCTGAAACAGGACAGACTAAAAACATATCGTAATGTCCAAGTTGTAAAGGTCCAGCATAAAAGGGAATATTCGGAGTTTTCTCTACTTTTACTTTTTTAACAATATCCGTTAATAGAACCCATTTCTTATACCATTTAACAACTGCAGCCCCCTCTTTAGATAATATTACAGTTATATTAACGTTGTAATTATTTTGTAATTCTTCCATCAAATCAATAGACTCCTGTATCATATATCCTGTTCCTGTCATGCCCCACATTAGATTAAAAGCCATAATTACTCACTTCATATTAATTTTTCTTTCAATAAGTAGAATTAATAATTTAAGCATAATAAATATTTAATGAGTATATTCTAAAAACATTGGCTATAGATTTAATATGACTTTTTCAAAATATATATATCTTGATAATGCTGCTACTACTCCAATGGATCCCAGAGTTATTGAAGAAATTAACATACATTTTAGAGAAACTTATGGAAATTCTTCAAGTTTACATTCTGTAGGACAAAAAGCGGGTCAACTTTTAATAAAATCGCGTGAGGCTATAGCATCATTAATCAATGCGAGTAGGGATGATATATATTTCACCTCTTCAGGAACTGAGGCTGATAACATTGCGATCTTTGGTGTTGCTTCGAAAAATAAAAAAAAAGGAAATCATATAATTACGAGTTCAATTGAACATCATGCAGTAGAAAATCCATATAAAGAATTAGAAAAAAAAGGGTTCAACACTACCTTTTTACCTGTGGATAAATATGGTTTAATTGATCTAAAAGACTTAGAGGATGCTATAACAGATGAAACAATTCTAATAAGCATTATGTTTGCAAATAATGAAATTGGTACAATTGAACCTATAAAGGAAATTGGAGCAATAGCAAAAAAACATGATGTTCCTTTTCATACAGACGCTGTTCAAGCTTTTGGAAAAGTTCCAATTGACGTAAATGATATGAATATTGATTTATTATCTGCATCTGCCCATAAACTTCATGGTCCTAAAGGAGTAGGAATGTTATACATTCGCAATAAGGGAATAAGAAAGGGATGGGGAAAATTTATCGAGCCCATTATGTTTGGTGGAGGCCATGAAAAAAACATGAGACCAAGCACAGTAAATGTTCCTGGAATTGCAGGGTTTGCAAAGGCAGTGAAGATTGCGAAGGAAGAAATGCTAAAAGAAATAGAAAGACAAACTAGATTACGTGATAAAATTATAGGATGGGTTATTGAAAATATTGAAGATTCCTTTCTAAATGGTCACCCTACTCAAAGACTTCCAAATAACGTAAATTTAGGATTTAAATATATTGAAGGTGAGTCAATTGTATTAGACTTAGATGCTGAGGGAATAGCTACTTCTACTGGTTCTGCTTGCTCTTCTGAGTCATTAGAACCATCCCATGTGTTATTAGCAATAGGTCTAAAACCTGAGGATGCCCATGGGTCATTGAGGGTATCGTTAAGTAGATTTACAACTGATGAAGAAATAGATTACTTCTTAAAGAAATTACCCCATGTGATTGAAAGGCTCAGAAAAATATCTCCCTTAAAAAAAGGAGTTTAATATATGTTCAAATAAAGCCTACTAATCAATGATATTTCATGCTAAGATCTTTCTTTATGCTTAGCAAAGATTTAACTCTTAATAATTTCATTTTTTTAGCTATAAAATAGAGTTAAGAGAAATAAAAAGCCAATAGATAAAATCACATGAATTATTGCAAATGAAGCACCTACTTTTAATAATCTTTTATAGTTAAGGTTTTCAACACCATTGTTTTGAGCTATTTTGAGAGTTAACATATCACATGCTGCTCCTTGGGGAATCAAATTTCCTCCAATATTTATTCCAATTATAAATGCAAAGAATAAGGGAATAGAAGGAACGGAAAACTCTTCAATTAATAATCCGATAATTGGTATAAAAATTAAGGCTGTTGGTGTGTTTGCTACAAAACCAGATATTAAACTAACCATAATTAAAATAACAAGACATACAATAAACGGATCTAGTAATTGAAAAGGTATTCCCTTAAAAAGATCTTCAAACCCAGCTTCTAAAAGACAGCCTATAACAACGTATAAAGCTATAAAGAAAAAAATTATTTCCCATTCAATTTCTTTAAAAAATTCACTTGTTTTTTTATTTGTAAATTTTCTATTAATTATCACTAGTATAAATGCAGAAAACGCGGCCGTTAAATAAAGCAACGGCAAAATCGCAAATAAAATAATTGTTATGATTATTGCTATGCTGTTAAAATAAAACATTTTTTTATTTGAAATCATTACTTCCGCATCTATTAGATCTAATACCATTTTTTTATTAATATCTTCAATTATAGGTTCTTTACTCAAAATAAGTGTATCTATTAAGAAAGCTGTGATAAATAAGAGAAAAAAGGAAAAAACCCAATAATATTGTATAAAATATAAAGTATCCAACCCAAATTGAGTAGAAATTATGATATTTTCTCCACTTGAGAAGGGGGTTATAATTGACCCGATATTAATGCAAATTGTCATTCCGAGTAAATAGGTTCCCGCTCTAATCCGTAAGAAACGACATAGTCTAATTACTACAGGGGCTAAAATTAAAACAACAACAGCATCACTTATAATAGCTGCGAGAAGAGTTGTTATTATACAAATCAAATAAAAAAATGTTCTTTCATTTCCTTTTGATATTTTAAAAAGTTTTACTGCTAAAAATTCTAAAATGTTTGAATCTTGAGCTATTTTTGTAATAATGCTCATAGATAAAATCACAATAATAGCTTCCCATTCAATATATTTAGAAACAAATACAGTAATATCTATGTGTTTAGTTAAACCTATTATTGTTCCCGCTAATAAACATCCTATTAAAGAGATAGCTACAAAATCTAACTCTTTGATAGAATAGCTAATTAAAATAACAGCAAAAATGATAAAAATGATAATTAAAAGTATAATATCCATTATAGTTGAGATGATAAGATATGAAATATTGAATAATTACTATAGAAATTAAATAAAAATTTAAAGTTAATTTATCTAGATATATCCATTGGGTGTATTTCATTCTTACAATTAGCTTTAAGACAATTAAAAAGTTATATATAATTTAAACCAATAATTTTCTATTAAATACAAAAATTTGTGTATTTAGTTTTGAATGGAGAGATCATTTTTCTTAGATTACTTGATGTAGGAAAAAGTATTAATTTAAGAGAACTTGCTTCTATTTTTCCAAGAATTACAGATAAACGAATTATTAAAACTAAAGATACACCTTCTTACTTAGATTTTCCTAAACCTGTAACGATCGAACTTAAGCAAGATATTTCGTTAAAAGAAGACTTTATTAGAGATATGAAATTTTTGGTTAAAATTTATGAAGATGGTGTTATTTCTCTTATAGGAAGATTGAAATTTATGAATCTACCTTTAGGAGAGTTACATAAAGTAAAAAAGATTAAGTTTTTCACTCAAGATGGTGAATTTGATATAAATAAATTTTTAAAATTTCATTCCAGCAAAATCTATGCACAAATAAAAAAATTTATTGATGAGGAGAATTATATTTTTGACTCCTCGCATTATGAAAAATACACTTTATTTTGCTTGACTGATAAAATAGAAAATCCTAATGAATTTCTTGAAAAAAATAAAAATTATTTCGCAGCTCTTTTAATGGGTGAAAATCCTTCTTTAAATCTACATCTCAAGCAAGTAAATAATACATTAGAAAATTCCTTCTCTTTTTTAGAAAATGATTTGGTAATTTTTGATTTTGATAGGTGTTTGATTATTGATCCAAATTGTGATTATGACGACATATTATTAATTACTGAAATTGCAAATTATCAATTACTTGAATTACGTGTGCTAGATTATTTATTAGATAAAAGATTAACTTTAGCTGAAGCTGATATACAAGTAATTTATTTTAAAAATCGTGGCATACTAAAAAGATTAAAGAAAAGGGTGGGAAATTTACTCAGATTACGCCATGATTTAACATTTTTATTAGAAAATATCGAAAACGTTTCAAAGCTAATTGGTGATTATTATTTATCTCAAATTTATAAATCTTTATCAAATTTATTTCAATTAAAACAATGGAGTAATAGTATCCGTCATCGTATTGAGACTTTAGGTGATATCTACAATATTGCTCAAACAAATATAAATGAAAAGTTTCTGCTATACCTCGAGATTCTATTAAGCTTTGTATTTATAATGGAATTTGTATTTTTAATTCTAGACTTTTTTAAATAAATTAAATTGTATAAAATGGAAATAGAATTCGAAAAATTTAAATTATTTATATGAATAATCTACGATTCTAAATCTTCTTTAATTATTTTCAATCTTTGTTCCACAGCATTAATTATTTTTAATAACATTTCTTTATATGAATATCCCGCAAATTTAGACATTTTAGCTAAATGTCCATCCCAACACCATCCAGGATTTGGATTAACTTCCAATAATTTTGGATTACCATTAATATCAAGTCTCCAATCAAATCTTACATAATCTTTGCATTCTAATCTCTCAAATAATTTTAAAGAACATGATTCAATTAAATGAGTAGTTTCTTCCGGAAGTTCAGCAAGAATTGATTTAATATTCCAATAAGGAGAATCTGGAAGCCATTTAGCCTCATATCCACAAATTTTCGGTAATTCTGGTGGTAAACTTGAATAATCTTCCTCTATTATCGGTAGGATGATATAATCATCAGGAGGATTTCCTATAATACCTAGTGTTAAATCTTTTCCAGTGAGGAATTGTTCAATTAAAATTGGTTTATCATATCCAAATTTTTCTCTAATTTCTGTAATTGCATTTAATAATTCTTCACCATTATTAACCACACTTCTTTGAGTAATACCAAAGCTCGAATCTCCAAAATTAGGTTTTACAATAGCAGGAAAATATAAGGGTAAATCAATAATTTTATCTTCAGGTTTAATGTATATAGCTTCTGGTACGGGAATTTCTAACTCTTTAGCAATACCTCTTACTAATGATTTATCATAACAGAAAGCAAGACATTGTGGACCAGAACCAGAATAAGGAATTTTAAGCATTTCCATCAAAGCAGGGATATGTAATTCCTTTCGAGGATCATTATAATACCCTTCATCACATAAGTTAAAAATATAATCAATTTTTCCTCTTGTCTTTATGACATCTTGAATTAAAGTATCATGGTTGTTTAAGTACGTAAAATTATATCCTTTTATATCTTTTAGAGCTGCTTTTAGTTGATCTATTGTATAAAGATCATCATCATCGAAGATTGTTGATGGTTTAAGGAAATCAGGTTTGTTTGGGTCTCCGAATAGAACTACTACATTTTTCTCTTTAAAATTGACTTTTTTCTTGATAGTTGTCCATTCTTTCTTTGCTATAGCACTTACTAAAAGTCTTCTTTCCATCATACCTAAATCTTGATCACGTTGAGATTCAGGTTTCATTATACCATGAAATATTATATCACTAAAACCAGATTTTTCTAATAACTCAAAAATTTGGTTTTTTGAATATAATCTTTCAGCGTAAAATTGATCTACGAGTACCCCTTTATTAACATGTGTAATAACTTCACGTGAAATTAACTTTTGTTTATCTAATGATAAAGATCTTTCACGACATACAAAATATTCTTTATCGATCCATTCCCATGAACGTTCCTGAAAATTCTTTCTTAAATATTCCCCATCTGTAAGATCAATTAGAATTTTTCCCCATGGCTTAAGAGTGCGAAATGCTTCTTTTAATACTTTAAAATCATCATTTATAGCTTCAAAATAGCCGAAACTATTTCCTAGGATCATAATAAAATCAAAAGTATCAGAAGAATACGGTAACTTTCGGGCATCTCCTTCACGAAATTTGCATATAATGCCATTCTTTTTCGCATTAGTTTTAGCTCTATGTATTAAGTATCCTGATCGATCCAAGCCCTCAACATTTTCAAACCCTCTCTTTGTTAATTCAATTGAATGGCGTCCTTGTCCACAACAAAGATCTAAAATATGATTCTCTGGTTTAATATTCAAAATCTTTGAAAAGATGTTAATTTCATATGAAGTAATATTCTTATCTTCAACAACATCTCCATCTGTTTTTAAATAATAAGAATTGAAAATCTTTTTCCACCAATCTTTCCTAACATATTCCTCTAGATTGCTTAAAGGTCCTAGACAATGCGTATTATTAGTTATTCTCTTTCCTAAAGAAATATTTTTTCCTTTATTACTCTCGGTTTGTATATTCATTCTTTCATTTAATCATTTTATTTTTAATATATTTCACTATTTAAACCTAAATTAATATAAATAAAATATAATTTTTCACAAAATATTCTCTCATAAACCCTGTGTAAATTAACAAAATTTCTTCTAAATACAATATTGTATGTAAACAATATGGCTTAAAATTTTGATGTCTTTTATTATTATATTATCTTAATTTGACTTTTTTTAACTTAAAATTAACTATTCTATTTGAAATCAATAAAAATCAACTTTATTTATAAATCTTTCCATTACTATCTATTAAAAATAAGATAACCTATTAAGCCTTTTACTGATATTTTTTTAGATATAATTCTTTAAAATATTTAAATTGTTTAAATAAAGGTTAAAAAAAGACAATATAAATTAAAGTATTATTTTAGAGTTTTTTTAGATTTTATATTAGAACATAAACCTTCTTTAAGTTAAAAAAATGTGGTTTAGTATTACAAATTTTTATTGTTTGGGGTAATCAAATTATATAATTAATATATTATTTAAAATATCAACTATATGTAATTTTCTACTAAATTTAGAAAAAAATGTGAAATATAACATCATCTAAAAGTTTATTCTGCTTTTAATCACACAAAATTGGAAATATTTGAAATTTATGAAAATTAAAATTAGAACGAAATGAAAATTGTCCAGAATCTATCAATTTATACCTAATATTTTTTTAAATTAGTCAATTATTAGGCTTTGATTTTAAAGAATTACATGAAAAAGAAATTAATATAAATGAATACTAATTATACATTTTTTAGAGTCTTAAATTAAATGAAATTTTATTATTCAAAATAATATATATAAGTTTAAAGTGGAAAGTCCAAAAACTTTAGCAATTCTAATATTAATTGGTGGAAAAAGCACACGATTTGGCACTGAAAAAGCGGCAATAGACGTTTTTGGGAAACCGTTAATTTTGTATCAAATAGAGGTCATATCTAAGTTTGATCAAGATATCTTTTTGGTAGCTCATTCTGAAGAACAAGTTTTTAATTACCATAAAGAAATAGAATTTCCAAAAGAAGTTACCTTCATAATAGATGATCGTGAGATCTTTGAACATACAAAAATATATAAACCCATGTTAGGAATATATTCAGGCTTTAAAGAACTATTTAGGTTAGGTTTTAAGAAGGCATTTTTATTATCATGTGATATGCCCTTAATTAAACCAAAAGTTTTAGAATTTATGATAAAAGAATCAGAAGGATTCGAATGTTGTATCCCAAGATGGAATAATGGCTTTTTAGAGCCATTTTTTGCTATTTATCCTGTTGAAAAAGGGTTTTATAAGGCTAAAGAAATTTTAACAACAGAAAATTATGGTTTATATAACTTCATTGAGAAAAGTTGGAAAATTAATTTTGTATCTGTTGAGAGATCAATTCAACCAATGGATCAAAGTTTAGTTACTTTAATAAATATAAAAGGACCAATTGATATTATTAAACTGGTAAAATTGTTTGAATAAGATTATTTCTATAAGGATTATACTCCTCTCTAGATTGGCTTTTTTATTAACAATACCCAATCCATCGAGAAACTCCTAAATTTTTAAATTTACTTGATTAAAAATAAGCTTTTTTCTTTAAATTCACCTTACTATTTTTCTACTAAATTTTTTTTACTAGATAACTTTATTAAGCAGATTTTTTATTTACAATATTCGAAGGACAATATTAATTTATGGAATTAAAAGATTTTAAAGGTGAAAGCTTAAATGAAAAGTCAAAAAGAACGCTTAAATTATAAAGAGCAAACAGAAGATAGATGTTGTGAAAATCCTTGTATTGATATTAGAAGAGGTAATAATGTTTGTGTAAATTGTGGATTAGTATTCGACGTTCATTTGGTTGAAAGTGAAAGAAGAGCCTATGGTAATGAAGAAATAGAAAAAAGAAAACAAACAGAACCAAGATGGAGAGATTTTGGATCAAGAACTATTCTTTCTACAAGTCGAGTGGATTATCAGGGGAATTATTTAAACGCTGAAAAGAAAACTCTTTTTTTAAGGTTATCAAAAATTCAAAATTCTTTGATTTCAGGTGTAGAAAGAAATTTTTGGGAAGCAAAACCAAAAATGAAACAACTTGTTTATAAATTGAATGTTCCAGAATATATTCATGAAATGGCATGGAAAATTTATACTCTTACTGCCAAAAAAAAGTTGACAATGGGGCGCTCTATCGATAGCTTTATCGCAGCTTCAATATATGTAGCTATTAGGGTACATGAGTTTCCTAGACTGTTAGAAGAAATAAGCGATGCAGCCATGATAAATCGTAAAGTTGTGATACATACCTTAAGTTTGCTTCTTAGAGAAATTTTACCTGAATTAAATATCACCTATAAACCTATTAGTGCTAACCAATTAATATTTAAATTTGGAAATGAATTAGGATTTTCAATAGAAGTCCAAAAGTATGCTTTAAAATTGCTCTCTAATTCTTTAAAAATGGGTCTTACATCAAATGGAAAGGATCCGAAAGGATTTGCTGCTTCAGCACTTTACTTAGCTGCAAAATCAGCAGGACATAAGAAAACACAAACAGAAATAGCTGAAATTGCTAAAATTACTGAAGTTACTTTAAGAACGAGAATAAAAGAAATTAATGATAGAATTGGTTTAATACTATAAATGATAAAATCTTAAATTATACAAAAAGGTCTGAAGAACAAAAACTATCGGTTTTGTTTATCATGATTTTGTCTACAGCTTTCAAAAAGTCATCATTGGAAATTATATCAGAGTTCCTTCTGATAGCATACATTCCAGCTTCTGTACAAATACCTTTAATATCTGAACCAGTAATCCCCTCTGTAAGAGAAACTAGAGCTTTAATACTTATATTTTGTTCTAAATTAAGTTTCCTCATATGAATTTTAAATATTGATTCTCGTGCTTCTTCATTTGGTAAAGGAAATTCTATAATCCTATCAAATCGACCAGGTCTTAATATTGCAGGATCTAATATATCATATCTGTTTGTAGCGGCAATAAATTTAACATCTCCTCTCTGATCAAATCCATCTAATTCACTCAATAGTTGCATTAATGTTCTATTTACTTCTCTATCACCTGAAGTTGCATCTTCCATCCTTACTGCACCTATTGCATCTAGTTCATCGATAAATAAAATAGATGGTGCTTTTTGTCTTGCTAAATTGAAAATATCCCGTACATATTGAGCACCTTCTCCAATAAATTTTTGTACTAATTCAGAGCCTATCACTTTTATAAATGTTGCGTTTGCTTCATGTGCCACTGCTTTTGCTAATAATGTTTTACCTGTTCCAGGATATCCATGAAAAAGGACACCTCTAGGTGGTTCGATCCCAATTCTTTCAAATAATTCTGGTTTTTTTAATGGTAATTCTACAACTTCTCTAACTTCTTGAATTTGCTCATTTAAACCACCAATATCGTCATATGAAACATCAATTAGAGTGTCTATTACCTCCATCCCTTTGATAAATGGATCGACTTCTTTCGGTAATATTTCCATTACTGTATAATTTCTTTGATTCAATGCTATATTTGACCCAGGAATTATTTTCTCTTTTTGTATTTTATGACTTACCTTAACAATATAACTAGCATTGGTAGTGCATCTAATTATTACACGTTCAAGTTTATCATCTAAAACATCAGTTATTTGTCCTGTTAATAATGGAGGTTCACATAAACGATCTATCTCTAATCTTAAACTTTTTACTTCATGTTCCAACCGGGATAATTCTGATCTTACAATATTTTTTTCTAATTCAATATCCTTAATTTTTTTCTCAAGATGATTAATATAGGAGGTAATTTTTTTAATATCCTCAGATCTATTTCTTCCATTATCTGTTTCTGTTGAGTTCATCTCTATTTTTAAATTTTATAATATCCTGTGAATTGTAATCTGTGTTAATTTAAAAAAATTATCTGTTGAAATATTTCTACTTTTGTTCTTTTTTACACTAATATGTTATATCCCCATATGCTAGACTTTCTAAGGTTTTGGGTCATAAATCTATAATTATGTTTAATTAAACCTAAAATCAATATCTGAAATTAATTAAAACCAAACCAATTTATAAACTTTTTTAAAACATATGCTATAAGTAAGAAAAATTTAATGGATTTATATCTATTCATTTTAATGATTGAATACATTTACATTTATTATTAGGACCTTATTTATATCAAGGAAATAAACTTTAATCAGATTAACTATTACTTTTTCATTTATTATAAATTTTGGAAAAATCTACAATTTCTGATGATGACTTTTGGATTATCTTCAAATTAAAATATATAAAAAGAAGATTTGATTTAAAAAAGCGACTCTTTAATTAATCTAGAGAAATTTTTCAGTTTAATTAAAGAATCTATAAGAAATATGAAAAATAAAAATATACTATTAGAATTGAGTTACTTTTTTAAATACAAAAGGCTTCATTATCTTAATATTTATTAAGGTAAATCAATTAGAGTGCGATTTAATCATTTCTTTGATATCAAATCTTACTATGTTCTGACCATCTTTTTAAATTTGAATTGTTATTATTAAAACTAGAAAGATTTAAATATGTAATATGTTTTTCAACGTAATTGATAATATATATTAATTTTAACCTAATAAAAAGAATAGAAAAAATTAGCTAAGAAAAATGAATTCAAAACAAAAAAATCAGAAGAAAAAGTATGAGGAAGAAGATGAATGGGATGAGGACGAAGAGTACGATGAAGATGATGATTGGGAGGATGATTGGGAAGACGATGAAGAATTCGAAGAAGATTATTAATAAATAACTTAAATCCTGTTCTCCACTATCTATAATTCAGAAAAAGCATAATAGAACTAATTTTTTTTAGAACTGTTTCTCACTATACTCTAATATCTATGATATTGTAGATTTTCAGAGATAGCTCCAATTTTAAAGGTATTATTCATATTTTCAATTGTTTATGACTGAAAATTCGTAATAATTTTTTGGAAAGAAAGTTTGTTAAAAAATAATGAATACTGAGGAATTTACGTTCTTAGATAAGACAATTCCAATTGAAAAGAGAGATAAATTTACTGCTTCTTATAAAATTAAGTCTTATAAAACTAAATTAAAACTAATGGAAGATCGAAAAATTCCTCAAAAAAAAATTGCTGATGTGTTAAATCATTTATTTTCTAAAGATAGACTAATCTCAAATAAAACTAAAAGTTCTATTTTTAAGATTATCTATTCTCAAAATGATAGAATTATTGTAACTATAACAGATCATGGAAAAGAAATAATAAGAAATCGAGATAAATTAATCAAAAATTATGGTTGGTTTTTTTTTGTATCTGAAACAGATAAAGAAAAAGTATCATCTAAAATAAAAAAAACCAAAAAAAAAGATGAGAAAAAAGAAGAAAAAACAATTAATATAGAAAGTTTTCAACATGATGAGTTCGTTATTCCTTTAAAACAAAAGGAAAACATGCGAGCACTATATAATACCAAAGAATATAGATATTTTTTGAAATTAATCAAATCAGAGAATCTATTTCAAATGCCCATAAAAGACGTTCTTAATGATTTCTTTATAAATAATACTCTAATCCCTCTAGAGGAGAAACAAGGTATTAAGAAAATCATCTATTATAAGAAAGAAAAGGTTATTGTTATTAAATCTCTTATTGGTGATGAGATGTATGAAAATCTAGAAACTTTAGTGAAAAAATATGGATGGTACTTTTATATCACTGGTGTTCCTGTCGGAAAAAGTGACCTTTCGATTGCTATTGATAAAGTTGAAAGAAAATTTCAATCGGATTACTTTTCTACAGTTTCCTTCAAGGAAGAATCAAATAACCTAAAAGATCCTAGGGTGAGTATATATCCTATAGTTCTAAAACCAAACCATAATTGCCATATTTTGGGTATAGGAAATTTTAATATCTTATTAGATTGTGGACTTTCAGAGAAAGATGAAGAAAATGAACAAGAAGGTGATATAATATATATAGAAGAATATCTTCAGAATTTACCTCAAATGATCTTAGACGAAGAGAAAAGAAGAAAAAATAGTTTAAGTGAAGAATCAAATAAGACTAAATTCGATGATATTCACGATAAACATAAAATTGATGCAATTTTTATATCACATAGCCATTATGATCACCTCTCAGGACTTAAAGAATTAATTAAAATATTTCCAGATATTCCTATATTATGCTCTCGTATAACTTTAGATTTATTCTTACTTAGAGATTCTAATTTTTTAAAACAAGAAAATTATGAGGAAATCGAAGAAGAAGAATATCAAAATATAATTAAAAATGTTATATATGTTGAAAATGGTACTAGGATTGAATTTAAAGAAAAAAATTGTTTTCTCTCTTTTTATCATGCTGGGCATATGCCTGGCGCATTAATGATGTTAGCTAATGCTAATGAATTTAAATTTCTTTATACAGGGGATTACACTTATCATGATATTACACCATTCGCAGGAACAAGACGTTTTTTAGATCAAATTCCTTGTCCTATAGATTACTTATTAATTGATGGCACTAGTGCAGGGGAAGATTTTGGCAATATCTCTGATCAATTTCATAGTTTAATTTTATTTTTAGAACAAAAAGCAGAATATGGAGATAATTCTCTGATTGGTGCAGATCCTTCCAGTTTAGCAATTAGCTTTATGTTAATCTTCTGGAGATATTTTAGAAAATTACAGTTAAGACGAGGTTTCAAAAAACGTCCAAACATATATGTAGATATGATGGTTAGAAAAAATATTCAGGTAATTAATCATCGATACAAATATATTTATGGTCCAATCTCTAGATTAATCAAAGATAAAGCTAATCCCTTCAATAGTATAAAATTTAGATGGTTTGATCAGGATAATCTCGATTTTTTACGAAAGAAAAATAATATTATTATCTCTCATCCTCCAGATCTTTCTTATGGATTAATAAGAAATATTTTAAATATTGTTGGACGCAGTCCACATAATTTTGTGTTTCTAGCAGGTTCAATTCATGAATCACCAGGTTCAGATTTATTAGAAGGTGCTGAAGAAATTGAATTTTCTGAAACCTGGAAAATGCCCTTTCGAGCCTTTTTACTAAATACATTTGCTCCAAACATTAAAATAAAACTACATGCTGATAAAAATCAGTTACAGGAAATGATAAAAGCTTTAGAACCGAAAGAAGTATGCTTTTTCCATCAATCTGCTAAAAATTTAACAGAAGTTGTAGAATTTGTGAAAGAGTTAGGAGTAGAAAAAGTCTCATTGCCACAAAAGAGAAAACTCACGATTTTAAATTAATTTAAATGAATTTAAAAAGAAACCATAAATCTTTAAGGTAATCTTATCTTATTCCTTATAGGATAACATAATAAGAAGGTGAATAAATATTTATTCTGAAAAAGTAATGGAACACTTCAGAAATCCCCGAAATATGGGTGAAATGAAAGATGCTGATGCAGTAGGGGAACATGGGAATCCTATATGCGGAGATTTAATGTATATTTATATTAAGGTGAAAGAAATAGATGGGCAAAATATTATTGATGATATTTCCTTTCAGACTTTTGGATGTGCAGCAGCAATCGCAACATCGTCAATGATTACGGAAATTGCAAAAGGAAAAACATTAGATGAAGCAATGAAAATCACTAGAGATGATGTTGCTGATTCTTTGGATGGTCTTCCTCCTATTAAATTACACTGTAGTAATCTAGCTGCGGATGCTCTACAAGATGCTATTAAAAAATATAATGAAAAGAACAAACCGAACAATTCTTAAAGTTTTACTAAATTTGTAGTTATTAAATTTGGAGAAAACACTTTTTTTAAGTTTTTAGCAAAATAATTTATCTCTAATTTAAAAATTAATATTTTCACTTAACACTAAAAAGTTATAGATTTTCATTATGAGAATTTTTATATGCTTTTGCGCAATGTTTACAACAAAAATTCATTTCTTTTCCATGAATCGTTTCTGTATGATAATTCTTATATAATTTTACACCACAACTTGAACAAATTTCTAATTTCGATTGAATAGCTACATCTATTAGATTATCAAATCTTGAAAAAATCCGATCTGTAAATGCCGAACCTGAGGATGTTAATCTGTAGCCCTTTGATCTCTCATTCTTTTCTGTAGCTATTTCCTCAATATATCCTTTTTCTTTAAGACTCTTTAAAAAATCATAAATATATGTCGGACTTGATGTTTTTCCTAAATCAGAACCTAATCTTTTTAAAATAAAATAACCAGTAACAGAATCTTTTGACTTAAGCAATACCAAAGTATATAATTTGGTTAAATTTTGGATTTTTAGATCAGTAATATCCGCCAATTATATTTCACTAAAGAATTTAATATAACTTTAATTTATAAAAAGAAATCATAATATTTAAATATATATTTTTCCGTATATATACTCAGAAGTAATATTGTTTATTGTAAATAATTTGATGATTTTATGCTGTTAGATGGAATTGATCATCGTATGATGGAGTGGATGTTTAGTGGAGATTTCAATTGGTTATTTATCATAGGGGGAGCTTTTATTTTTTTTATATTGATAATTATAATTGTATATGCTTTAACCAGAGAAAAACATCAACCCCCTGAGGAGATTGAATCCAAACTTACGATTAATCAAAATTTAGGGCTTTACAATAATGTTAATGGTATTAAAGATGATATTTTAAACTTCTGTCCAAATTGTGGTGAAAAAATAGATAGATCTGATTTAAAATTTTGTCCAAATTGCGGAAGTGCATTTAAGCGAAATGATTAATAAAATTCAGGAAATTATTATTTTTTCTAGATATCATGTTTTAAAAAATAAATTATTGTTAAATCTAATAAAAATTAAAAAGAAAAACAGTATAAAATATTTTCAAATTATAAACAAAACATATAATTAATAACTGAGGTATATAGTATTAACAATTATAAATTGGGTTGAAATTATATGCAAGTAGAAGAAAAACAGAAAATTAAAATAAAACTTGGTGGTATGACATGTGCATCATGCGCTCTCAAGATAGAGAACAAATTAGGTGGACTTTCAGGAGTTAATAGCTCAATAGTGAACTTTGCGAACGAGGAAGCAACGGTAGAATATAATCCTAAAACGGTTAATTATCCAGATTTTAATAAAGCAATTAAAGATTTGGGATATAAAGCTTCTCTTGCAAAAATTGATTTGAAAATTACAGATTCAATTCCAAAAGATAAATTTGATCAGCTTGTCGAAGATGCTAAAGTTGTAAAGGGAATATATGATGTTCGTGGTAATTTTAATGCACTAAAACTTTTCGTTGAATTTAATGAATTAGAAATAGATGAGGGTAAGGTATATTCGGAAATAAAGAAGCTGGGATATAATATCGAAAAATCTGCGGGTACTATGGATAAAGAAATAGAAGCTCATAAAAAAGAAATGCGATATAGGTTAACCATTTTAATAATTTCACTCGTATTTGCCGCATTTATCGCACCAATAAATTGGTTCGTTCCAGAAACTTTCATGCGGAATCTTATTCTCGCTATTCTTTCTACAGGAAACTATGCTATTGCAGGATCTTTCTTTTGGGGAGGTGCTTATAAATCATTAAAAAATAAGTCTGCTAATATGGACGTTTTAATCATTTTGGGTACAACTACAGCATATCTTTATTCATTACTGACAACATTCTTTATATCCGGTGATGTTTTTTATGAAGCGATGAGTCTGATTTTTGCATTCATTTTAGTTGGAAAATATCTCGAGCATAAAACTAAAGGTCAAGCTTCTGAAGCAATAAAAAAGTTAATTGGCTTACAACCTAAGACAGCAACGTTATTGAAGGATGATCAAGAAATTGAAATTCCTATCGAGGAAATTGAAAAAGGAGATGTTTTAGTTGTCCGTCCTGGTGAAAAAGTACCCGTCGATGGAGTAGTAGTGAAAGGTAAATCAAAGATTGATGAGTCTATGATTACAGGTGAGAGTAAATATATATCAAAAGAAATTGGGAGTAATGTAATTGGAGCTACAGTTAATCAAACGGGATTACTTCAAATTGAAACAGAAAAGATCGGAAAAGAGACAATGTTATTTCAAATTATTGAATTTGTAAAAGAAGCTCAATCACGTAAAGGTGCTAAACAGCGATTAGCTGATAGAGTTAGTAGTTATTTTGTACCTATTGTTGTTCTGATTGCCTCAATTGCTTTTATTTATTGGTTCTTCTTTGCACAAATGGGTATTGAAACTGCTTTACTTGTTTTCACGTCAGTTGTTGTAATTTCATGTCCATGCGCTCTTGGTTTAGCAATACCTACTGCTATCATGGTAGGAACTGGAAAGGGTGCAGAGAATGGTCTATTGATAAAAGGTGGTGATTCTTTAGAAGCAATTAATGGCATTAATACAATAGTTTTTGATAAAACGGGAACTTTAACGGTAGGAAAACCCAAAGTCTCTGGTATCTTTTCAGAGAAAGATTTAAAGGGAACGGGCATATCCGAAAAAGATCTTCTTTTCTTTGCTGGGAGCGCTGAAATGGGTTCAGAACATCCTCTTGGCTTAGCAATCATAGAAGAAGCAAATCAAAAAAATATTTCACTTAAATCGCCAGAAAATTTTGATGCTGTTCCCGGTAAAGGGTTGATTGCTACAATTAATAACAAAGAAGTGATTCTTGGTAGTCCAAAATTACTAGAAGAAAATAATATTGATATCATTGAATATAATGAGAAATTTGAAGAATTTCAACAATTAGGGAAAACAGCAATATTTGTAGGTGTTGATAAACAGGTGAAAGGAATAATAGGTATTTCTGATAGAATTAAGGATCAAGCACCTTATGCTCTACAGCTTTTAAGGGAATTAGGAATAGACATTTATATGCTTACTGGAGATAATAAACAAACTGCTCTGATTATCGGTAAAGACCTAAATATTGATGAAAACCATATCCTAGCCGAAATTTTGCCTAATGAGAAAGCCTTAACGATTAAAGAACTACAAGATTCATTTGAAGATAAAG
Organism: Promethearchaeota archaeon; assembly: GCA_048940925.1. GTDB lineage: Archaea > Asgardarchaeota > Lokiarchaeia > Sigyniarchaeales > SOKP01 > Loki-b32. The sequence goes on from JBHLOC010000030.1 coordinate 35,883, forward strand.
TCGTTGCAATGGTCGGAGATGGAATCAATGATGCTCCTGCACTGGCACAAGCGGATACAGGGATTGCTGTTGGTTCAGGTACTGATGTTGCAATTGAAACGGCCGACATTGTGCTTATGAGAGGAGATTTGAGAAATGTTGTTTCCGCTATTAAATTATCTAAAAAGACTTATAGAAAAATGATAACGAATCTGTTTTGGGCATTGATTTATAATATGATTGGGATTCCTCTCGCTGCTGGTGTTTTATTTGTTATTACGGGATTCTTTTTACCGCCTTATCTAGCGGCAGTATTTATGGCTTCAAGCTCCGTTTCAGTCGTAACTAATGCGCTCTTCCTAAAGAGATTTGAACCAAAAACGGAGCAACAAGTTAGAGAAGAAAAATTATTAAATGAAGAAAAAGCAACAGATCCTATTTGTGGAATGGAAGTTGTCCCCAGTAAAGCAATTGAATATAAATATAAAGGTGAAAGCTACTATTTCTGTAGTTCAAATTGCGAAGCTGAATTTAAAAATGATCCTGAAAAATTTAAAAATTATGATGCGATTAATCCGAAATTAATGCATAAAGGTATTTCTAAAAAAGAATTGGTTACAGATCCAGTGTGTGGAATGAAAGGAAAACCAGAGGATTGGATTGAATATAAGTATAATGGTGTGAACTACTACTTCTGTAATAACTCCTGTCTTAAAGAATTTAAATTAGATCCAGAAAAGTATATTAAATCTGAAGAAGTTATAACGGAAGGAGAAATCGCTCCAGAATCAAGCTCCAAACAGACTAAGGAGGAATCCCTAGAAGATGTTCTAAGATGCTCAAACTGTGGAGCGATTCAAGAATTACCCCAACATTGTGGAAAGCCTATGCATAAAGAAAATGAGCAACTTGTTTGCTGGATGGGAGCTAGCTGTGGCTGTCAGCCAATTCCTGAACATTGTGGAAGGCTAATGGAGATTGTTGAAATAAATAAAGATGAAATACAAAAAAATATTAAATTAAATGAGGTGGATAAAGATATGGGTAAATTAAAATGTTCTGAATGCGGTGCAACTCAAGATCTTCCTATGCATTGTGGAAAACCTATGCATAAAGAAGGTGACCAATTAGTTTGTTGGATGGGTGCAAGTTGCGGAGCTCAACCTTTTCCAGAACACCATGGAAAACCAATGGAAATTATAGATTAAAAATAGTGGAGGTTTGAAAAAATGAGTAAGCAAAAATTAAAATGTGCTGAATGTGGAGCAATAATAGAAACAATCCCTCAACATTGTGGTCAAGATATGGTTTTAAATGAAGAAAGTGGACAACTTGAATGTTGGATGGGACCTAAATGCGGTTATTTGTGTTTAGATGATCTAAAATGTGAAAACTGTTGCTCTGAATCTGAATAATTCTTTTTTTTTTCTTTAATTAATTAAAACTCTAATTTTTTAATGTAGAATAGGTTTTTTCAATTTTAGTTTATGAATTGGAGAAAGATTTAAAATATTCCTTCTATTCATTATTCTGAATACTCATTTCTTTAAATTTCAACCAAATCTCTAGAAACACAAATATTAGTAATCCAATTACGCAAAGTAGTGCTCCAATGAGAAATGATATTTGGTATGCTAAAACTTCACTCTTTCCTCGTCTTATGAGCGCATCTATTAACGGGCCACTTATTAAAGTGCTGGCAGAACCCCAACTCAAGAAAAATGTCGTATTATATACTGCAAATAATTTTGCACGAAGCCTTGCTGGAATTAAATTTGAAGCTATTGCATATGAAGATGCATAAATTATGACTTCTGCTGCTCCTATTAAGAAACTTCCTACAAATATTATCTCTAAATGAATGGTAGTGGCAGTAATTATTAAGGCAATAATTCCTATAGAAGCACCAATTATTAATGATCGTGAATGACCAAATTTTTTACTTAAAAATCCTGCCATAAATCCAATTATCAATACTGCTACTGAACGCATATTTGCTATAAAACTTAACATTATGCTATTCACATTAAAACCAGAATCCAAAGAAAGGTATTGAGGATATGGCACCGCGATAGAATTTCTTCCAAAATTAATAAAAACCAATGAAATTATAAATATAATAAATATTACTATATTTTTTTGATTAGTTTTTTCTTCTATATTTAAATAAATTGGATCTTTTTTCTCTTTTTCTTCTAAATTAATACCTCCTTCTGGACAGAATAACATAGGCACGGTAGATATAAACATCACAAACGAAGCAACAAAAAATAATGGCCCGTTCCTAAATCCCAATCCCTGGTCATACAAAAATCCTCCTATAAAAATTCCTATAATACGCCCCAATCCTCCTATACTGTTAAGTTCACCCATAATTTTTGTACGTTTTTCAAAAGGATATAAATCTGTAATCAGTGCACTCCAACCAATATTAGACATTGACCAGAACATTTCTACACAACTTAAACCAATTATAATTACATATCCAGCTAGGTATAGATTATTAAATGAAAAATGTATTAACCAGATACTAAATGTACCAATTCCTGCAAAAATCTCACCTAATATTATTAAAGTGCGGCGTCTTTGAAATTTATCACTAATAGGGCCCCATACAAAGTTCTGAAATATGACACTCATTATCATAGGAAGCGTTGCGTATAAAGTGGTTTCCCAAACTGATAAATTTAAGAATTCTTTTAAATAAATAGATAAATAAGTGTAAAATAAGCCCCTCCTAAACATTGCTAGCATCTGAAAAGAAGATAACCCTATAAAGATGCTGGAAGATGTTTCAGATTTTGCTTTCATTGACAAATCTTTCAAGAATTAATCTTTATCAAATATAAATTATCGAAAGAAAATAATTTTCTAAACTTTTCTAATTACTATAAATCTTATCTAAGTTTATCCCATATTTTCCTAATTATTTTTTATATTTACATTAAAATCTTTTAGATTTCGAAAAAAAGTTTTAAAATAATAAATCTATTTATTTTTTTTTAAGAACCTATTTTTTCTTTAAAACTTTAACCATTGAATCTATTTGCTTTATCATCTTAGCATTATTTGGGATAAATTCCAATTGTTCAGTATATAATGGATAATTCTTATGTAAAATATTTAATAATTCAAGCCAAGCCTTCTGATTTTCTGTTTGATTTGGAATATCTTTTTTTAATTGAAAAATAATCCGCTTTTCTTTCTTAGATTTTATCGCTCTAAGGAATTTTTTTGAGACTAAAGCTTTAAAAGCATAATATTCGTCAGGTCTAAAATGAGCTAATGAATAATTCATACTATCATCTGAAAATGGTAACAATTTAATCCTCTTATCCTCAGGTTCCTCGGGATTTTCAATTAACGTAAATTCTAAGTCAATTTTACTAATTTCGTTTAAAATTAAAAATAATTCTCCTAAAGGTAACTTAGTATTGCGTTCTAGTTGATTGATAATTTCTGAAACGGGAATATAAAACTCAGGATTTTTTTGTGGAGTTTCTATTCTATACATATATTCTTTTTTTACCATTTCTATAATTTGATTTTTTAAATCTTCTGATAATGTTGCTTTAAAAGTCTCAGTGACTTGCGCTTCTTCTTTAACTTTTTCAACTTTTTTCTCATCTATATGCTTTTTTCTATAATTAGTCGTAAGAGATTCTATAAATTTATCTGAAGCTTTATCTGATTGACCTTTAGTTTTTAATCTACTTACCCTACTTGTTGTTGCAGTAGCAGTTTTAAATAATCTCTCCTGTAAGTACTTTTTTGCTTTTTTTTCTGCTACTTCTTTTTTCTCAAATCGTTCTGTGACTGAAGTAAAATCAATAACTTTTATTGGTTTGCCGAATTCATCTCTTCTTTGTGTAATAATAATATCCATATCTTTTTCTGCTAATTGTCTTATCATTGAATAGACTTTTGCTTTTGATAATTGAGTCGCTTTTATCAAATCGCGCTCCAGAATTTCGATTGGAAATGCGTCCCCTCTTCTTATATACTCACCTCTTATAATACTATAGATTTTTTCCATACTTTTCTCTTCTTCGCTGACAGTTTCTTTTTGCATTCGAATGAACATTGAAGTTTCATGAGGTTTGAGATAATAAATTAATATCGTTAAACCCAAGAAACAGATTATTAAAACAGATATAATGTATTTATCAAATGATAATATTTGTCCAACACCACTTAGAGTCTGATTAGGAATTTCAGTAATATTTATATATCTAGTAAAAGTTTGGGCAAGTACGCTAGCTAAAAGGAATAAAATTAAACCATCTTTTTTAAAGATTAAAATCTGCCAACCTAAAGATTGTCCTGTTTTTTTAACTATGCGATATAAGAAAAACATCGAAATTAAAAATTCGAAAAGGAATAAGAATGAAACTGCTGACTCTGTTGCCCCAACTGTTGATTTAAAAGATGCTATGGTTTCAGGACGCATAAAAAGGAATATTGATACCTCTAATATTTGAAAGAAAAATATAAAGAACACAATCAGTGAGAAAGTAAAATTATCGAAAGAACCTGCTCTTTTTGTCTCAGCTCGTCTTCTAGTAAATACAATTTCAAAAATAATAAATAGAAGAGTTGCTACTAAACTCAAATAAATTAATGGCATAACAAGACGCATTTCTGTTTCATATACTTTTACAGCATTTTCAGGATCAAAATGGCTAAAAAAATCTAAAGATAAAAATACTAAGAAGCTCCTATAAAATAATGAAATTATCACCAAAACACTTAAAATTATAAAAGGAGTAAGTAATACGCCTATATATCTCGGAATCGAATACTTTTTGATGAATCTGGCTTCTATCTTGGTAGAAAATTTACGTGAATAAACATAAAATCTGCTACTTAGGAGAAATAACCATATCATTGATAATATTAGCAAATAGGTTGTAAAATTAATAGAGGTACCTATATATAAAAAAATAACATAAAAGATTACTATTAACCCAATATACAAGATGAATTGTTTGATCGCAGACTTTTCTTCAAATATGAAAATCCTTACTTTATCGATACTAAATAATATTGATAAAATTAAGAAAAAAGCTATGATCGTATTTGAAAATGCGAAAGGATTACCAAACGTTAAAATTGCGGTTAATAGATTTCCTGGGATGTTAATTTCCAAAATTAACAGGAATGCATATAGAATAAACAATCCATATAAACCAATAAATTTCTTTTGATATGAGTAAAATTTGGGTTCTTGTCCTTCAAGATACACTTCTTGATGGACCAGTTTATCATAAATATATTTCAATTTTTTTTTTACTTTCGAGAAAAATCCACTTATTTTAGCATTTATTCTTGAAAAAAAGCTGATTTTCTTATGTTTAATCCCTGTAGATCCCTTATTAGACATTTTTTAAATTTATATGTTGTTATTATTATATTTTGTATATGAGAACTTTTAAAATTTCATAAAAGAGGAAGGTGTGATTATTACAATAATAGAACTTAAGTTTATGGTCCAGATTGTATATCTGAAAAAATATTACCAATCCCAAAATCTATTATTTTGGAAGGAAAAGATGACTTAACTACTATTTTTATTGAAAAGGGTGTAGTATGGGATCACCAATTCCACACATTAATAGATAAGGATTTTATAATTTAAAGTTATCAGATTATAGGTTTTTAGATTATCAATATTTAATTATTTAAATCTAATTATAGTTTTATGATAGAAGTCTATTAGATAAATTTAAGTTGAAAGTTTTAAAAAGAATCTTTTAATAATTTTAAATATAATACATTTTTTTTGTTTTAAGAATGGAAAAAAAACAATTACAAAATAGAGAAACATTAATCCACTTAGTAAAAAATGCAATTGAATTACTCTGTGAGAAAAATATTTCAAGTGTGGTAATTCTTTCTTCGTACAAAATTAATTCAGTGCTTAAAGAGTCGTTTGGAATCGACATTAAAGTCGACAAAATTGGACGGATTTTAAGTCGAATAGCTAAGTTAAATGAATTAAAAAGACTAAGCACAAATATTCCCAAATATAAATTGCATATATCAAAAGTTTCAAGCTTAAAATTCTTTTGAGATAGATTTTAAGTGATATTACGGAAATCTGTAATTACTTTTTGGAGTTTTTCGAGTAATGTATTAATCTCTGTATATGCTTCTCTAAGTGGTTGTAGTTCTGAGCTTATTTTTTCAATTTTTTCTTGAAAATTATTCTCAAGAGGTGAAATTGATTTTTTAAGTCCCTTGTCTAAATTTTGAATAATAGACTTTAGATCAGTATCACTGGAAGAGATAGATGATTCTAATTTATTAATTAACTCTTCCATATCCGAGTTTAGTTGGAGATTTTCAGAAATTTTATCTGAAATTGTTTTGTTTAGATTATCCAATTCATTTTTAAGGTACTCTATGTTTTGATCAACATATTTAGATAATTCACTACTAAGATTATCCTTGGCTTGAATGTTATCTATTATTAATTGATTTTGACTTTCAATGGGGTTTTCTACATATTTTGAAACACCTCCTTTAAAATCACCGATAATTCCATCCATGTTTCTGTTAAACCATTCATCGGCTCTTAAAAAACCAGAAGATATTGATTTTTTTAATTTATTTACAGAATCTACCAATAAATTCGTTCCATTAGAAGAACCTGTATCCAAATCACTAATCCACTTACCAATTTGAGATTTTAAGGAGTTCATAAGAATTTCAGAGAACTTTCCAAGTCCGTTTTGAAAACCAGAAATTGCAGCTGATACTTCTGTATACTTTTCTAATTCATCTCGACTTATTAAATCCCTCTCTGCTATTGGAATTTCTTGCAGATCTTCAGTGTTTATTTCTTTCATTTCCTTAATTTCTTTAATTATAATGGGATTGCTTTTATGAAAATCTTCCATAAATTTTTGAACCCATTTAAAATAATCTAAAGTTGCTGGTGTTTCAACTTCGTAGCTTACTTCATGATATTGATCAGGATTTTTATAGTCATCTAACCTATAAATTACAAATCCAAAATCTTCATCTTTACTCATTAATGTATGATCGAATACTATTGCAAACCCATAAGGAGTTTTCTCATTTTGAAAATATTGTAGATTTCTTTTATCACTATCGCTTAAATATAACCCCCATGAAGGATGAGAGTGATAGTATCCTACAATTTGCCCTGAATATTGTTTTCCCAAATTTGATAACAATTCATAATCTTCTTTATCAAAACCTACTTCTACTGTACCACCATGTGTTACCGGTACAGCATTTTCGATATTAATCTTATCATTATCTTGATCATAATTCCCAATACAAATACCCATTACTTCTTTACTATTTTCCATTGTTTTATGAGCAAACCTGAGGACATGACTTATCATATTTCTAAGTGCTTCTTTTGTTATGAATATTTTACCATTTTTTGAGTTTTTATTTTCAGTAGACATTTTATTTAAATCATTATCAGACATTTTCTTATTGACCTCCTTCTAATTTTTTAAGTTTTTTCAAGAGATTCTCATTTTCAGTTTTTAAATCTTTTATATCTTTTTGGAGGCTCTTATTTTCGTTTTCTAGTATATCTATTTTATTTTTTATAGAAGTCTTTGAGCTTTCTAATACTATTATAGCTGCTTTTAAATCTGATAAGAAACTTTTTGTTTCTTTATTTAGATTTATGAAATTCCCTACAATTTTATTAGTACTTTTGATAATTTTCGCTAATAATTCCTCTTGAAGAGAATTAATTTTTTCAAATGTTTCATTTTCAATTGTTCTAATTTTCTCAGAATTTTTATTCAATGAAGTAAATTGACTTTTTAGTTTTTCAGAAAGTAATGAAGTATTTGTTTCAATTTTAGTAAATTGATCTATTGTTTGTTCAAAAGAACTCACCATTTCTCCCAGTGAATCTTTCAATTTTGTTTCAAATAAACTATTCAATTGATCCTTAAGATCTAAAATAAATTGATTAAATTGATCTTTAAGTTTTTCTTGATTTTCTCCAAATTCTTCAAATGTATCATCAATATAAATATCAAGATCATTTAATTTATCTTTGAACGAAAATTTAAGTTCCTTTTGTAAATTTGAAATCCCTTGATTAATATTATCTTTTATTGAAAGCAGATCCATTCTCATATGAAAATTATTCTCGACAATGTTTTTTATTACATCTTGACTCCATGAATTTAGAAATGAAATCAATGGGTTAATCGATATTTCAATAAATTTAGACAATCCATTATGTATTGCTGAAATTATTTCTTCTACATTAAATTCAGGTATTTTAGCTTTAAGTTGTTCCTCACTTGGAAATGCTATATCTCCAAATAAATCTGGTAGCTCATTAATCTCTAAAAGAGGAGGTTCTTTAGTATGTATACTGCCTATTAAATCCATTAGTTTTAAATAATAATCTTTATTATCAGGAGGCTCCACTATTGTTTTAATTTCATAATAGCCGTCTGAAGGTTTTGAGGGATTATTTAATCTAAACGTGCGAAAACCTAAATCTCCTGATCTTTCTAGATATGTATGGTCAAATACTATTCCAAAACCACTAGGATTGAATTCTGTTTGCCATCCAAGTTGATTTTTTACATCTGTGTTAGAAAAAAATATATCCAACCCCGGATGGCTGTGGAACCATCCACAACTAAATAACCCTTTATCAGCATACTCGTTATCAACCATAGAAAATGTTACATAATCTTCTGGAGCAAAATCAACTTCAATTGACCCACCATGAGAGATAGGAACAGCATCTTCTACAACAACATTTCTTATCCCTTTTTTATCAGGATCACCCTCAAGGCGCCCAATACAAACTCCCATAACTTCACGGTACTGGCTTCGATCTATAACTTTATTTCCAAATCTTAAGACATGTAGAAGCATTTTATAATATGCATTAGGTTTGATAATAACAACTTTCTCATCAGAAGTCAATTTAATCACGTTTTATAAAAGTTTGAGATATAGTTTGTTAATGATATTATATATGATTTAATTGATTTTAAATATTTGAATAAAAAGTTTGAAATTAATTTTTCAAATATAGTAAAAATATAAATTTCTAATTTATTTGAAATTCAAACTAATATCACATTTCTCTAACTTGAATTAGATGATTAAGTAGAATTTTAAAAGAGACATTTTAATCATGAGGCAAAAGTGTGAGTCCCTTTCTCCAATTTGAGTTTTTCTCTAAGTTTAATATTGGTATGTTGTTGAACAGAAAAATAGTTTAGTCATGTTCAGGCAAAGGTTTTCCGCAATAAGGGCAAAATCTGAAACCTAAATCCTTACCACAATAAGGACAAAAATCCTTCCTAGAACCTTCTTGAATTTGTGCCTCACTACCCACTTTCGGTATTGAGGGTAAATTACGAGATGTTCTTACAGTTGTGGCTGATGAGGTTTGAGTCACTCCACTTCTTGCTGCTACTCTCTCCTTAAAAGCTTTTCTTTGTTCTTCTTCAATTTCCTGTTGGGATTTTATATCCTCTGTTTTTACCCATCCTTGCACTTGTGGTCTTTTTAACTCTCTTGCTGGGACTTTTTCTAATTCCACATCTTTAGTTTCTGATACAGGAGCCATTACTTTCCTTTGTTGTTTTTTCTGAATTGCTTGTTTAACTAAAGCTTGGGTTGTTTTCATGACTTGGTGTGGATTTATGTTGGGAATTGCAACAGTTCTTAAAACCCAACCAACTACTAAATTTTGGTTTGGGAAATCTCCTTCGACATCTTCATCCTTAAAAACATAGGAATCGATTATATCTTTTCCTTTTAACAAGCGAACTGCCCATTTTTCATTGATAACCCCTAGTTGAAGCCTATAACTAGTCCCTGGTACTCCAAGTTGACTTGTTAATGGCACAAAACCTCTTTCTGTCAATTACATTCACTTTTTAAATAATAATAATTTGAGTATAGTAATATTATAATGGTGGTTTCCGAATTTAAATTATTATTTGTGTTATATTTTTTTACATTAAAAATTTTATCTGTTAACTTTCTTCTGACCCTAAAAGAATTTAATCAAAAATCATAAAACTCATTGCCTAATAAAAAAAACATAAATAGATTAACACTATTTTGATATTAGATTTAAGTAAAACAGTAGTTTGATATCAAAATTAAAATCTATTATTAAGGTTGAAAAAAAATGGCAACTGTTATAATCCCCAAAAAGGCATATAAAGCAATTGTTGCAGCTTCAGTACGCTTTGCTAATGCACGTATACCCAAAGATGACTGGCTTGAAGTAAGTGGCATTTTTACAGGAAGAAATGAGGGAGATGATGTTATCATTACTGAGGTGTATCCTATCATGCATCAGGAATTGGATAAGAACGCTGTTATTGATCAATACAAATGGAGTGATGAAGACTATGAAGCATTGTATATTATTGATGAGAGAGCTTTCTCTAAAGATCCCCCGGAATTTGTGGTCGGCTGGTGGCATTCACATCCCGGTTTTAAAGTGATGATGAGCCATATCGATATTCGTACCACCTTATCTTATCAACAAAATAATCCTCTAGCAATTTCTCTTGTTTTTAATCCTCAAAGATTAATTCGCCAAATTGAAGTTGCTGATAAAAAAGGAGATCCAGATAAACAGCTTAAGAATGATCCTGGATTTAAAATTTTCAGATTGGATGATATAAATCGAGGTATTGAAGCTTCATATCATGCAGTAGATTATCACATAGAAGGCTATGAAAGTATGGAAGAATTAATCTCCTTGACACAAAAATTCATAGTTGATGTTACTAATTTGTTTCCAAAAGAAAATATAGCTCAAACTTATGAAACGATTATTGATGATAAAGTGAACCAATTAAGTTCATTAGTATTGGGCACACAAGAGTACTTAACTACTCTTTCTAGAAGTGGAGAGACTCATAGAATTCAAGAAGTTTTGCAGGTTCAGAATCAAGAAATTTTTAAATTTGTTGATCAAACTAATAAGAAAGTTGAAGAAATTAAGGAATTTATGGATTTCTTGGAATATAAAGAAAAAGAAATAATTATTCCCCAAATTGATGCCATACTATCAAAGTGGTATGATGCAATTAAAGGATTAGATAAAAAATTGAAGGAAATATCTAAGAAATTTTAAATTCATTAATATTTTTAATCTTATTTTTAGTTTTGATATATTTTTATTTGATTACGCTTTTTTTTGATTAAGTATACCTTTAAATTTTAAAAAAATATTGGAGTATTTTTGGAATACAGTCATTATCATGAAAAAGATAAATTTTCCCTTTACGGCAATCCTTGGACAAGATAAAATGAAGCTGGGATTAGTATTGAATGTTATCGACCCTCAGATAGGAGGAGTTTTGTTAACAGGTCATCAAGGTACTGGAAAAAGCACTGCTGTAAGAAGTCTCGTTGAATTAATGCCAAAGATTGAAGTCGTTAAAGATTGTGAATTCTCATGTGATCCTAATTCAGATATAGATGATTTATGTGAGAGTTGTATTGAGAAAAAGGGAAAAAAGAAGATTGAAACTGAATTCAGAGATATGTGGTTAGTTAATTTACCTCTAGGTGTCACTGAAGATATGGTTTGTGGGTCTTTATCAATTGATAAAGTTCTTACAGAAGGGATAAGAGCTTTACATCCAGGATTATTAGCAAAAGCTAATCGAGGTATTTTGTATGTAGATGAAATAAATTTACTTCAAGATCATATAGTTGACGTATTATTAGATTCTGCTGCTTCAGGAGTAAACATTATTGAGAGAGAAGGAATTTCGGTGTCTCATCCCTCTAGGTTTGTACTTGTTGGAAGTATGAATCCTGAAGAAGGAGATTTAAGGCCACAAATAGCAGATCGCCTTGGTTTAGAGGTTAGGATAAAAGCGCCTGATGACTCAGAATTACGTGCAGAAATAACAAAAAGAGTAATTAGTTTTGATGATAATCCAAAAGATTTTATTAAAGGTTTTGAAAAAGAACAAGAAAAATTAAGACAACGGATTATCAATGCTCGAAAAATTTTAAAAGAAGTACACATCCCAAGTTCTGTTTATGAATTTGTATCTAGAATTGTAAGAGAGTTAGAAATCTTTTCCCAAAGAGCTGATATTACTTTTATTAGATGTGCAAGAGCTCATGCTGCTCTAAATGGTCGAAAATTTATCAATGAAGAGGATTTAAATGTGGCAATGAATTTAGTATTTGAACATAGGATTCAATCACTTCACTATGAAATGACACCAAAAGAAATCAAAGCAAAAATCGGTGAAGTCTATGGGAAAATTAGAGAAGCATATGAGAACACAGAAATTCTTCGTCCTAATAAAGAAACAGAAGGACCTCTAAAACATTCAAATGAGCCTCAAAGCGAATTTAAGCGCCAGTCTGTTGATCCTGATAAAGTAGATATCCCTGAATCCGAAGAACAGAAATTACCCCCTCCAAAATATCCAGATAATAAAAAACGAAATCCTAAACCTGCAGGAGGATGGAAAGTTAAAAATATTCCACTAGCTGAAGATTTTAAATTTTTTGATGTAAAAAATGGGACAATGCAGTTCATTTACAAAATGGAAAAAAAAATGACCTCAATATTAGATAATATTAGAAAAGATCGAAAAATTTCTGATTATGGGGGGAGAGGGATAGGACGGAGAATTAAAGTCTCATCGTCTCAAAAAGGAAGATATGTATCATATAGAACTCCTATACGTGAACAACCAAAAACTATTGCTTTAGATGCGACTATTAGAAACTATCTTAAAAATGTGGTATATAACAATACTGAAATTAATTTTCCCATTCATTTTGATAGATATGATTTAATGGATAAAATATACGAATATCGAGCACCATTAGCGCTCTTTTTTGTTTTAGATAGTTCTGCATCAATGTATTATGTAATTAAACAGATGACTGATGTGATTTTATCGCTACATAGGGAAGGTTACAGAAAAAGAGACAAAATTTCGTTAATAATTTTTCGTGGAAAGAAAGCTGTTGTATTACAGAAACCTACAGTTAATTTTAAAATAGCTGTTAATAAATTGAAAAAGATCGAAGGTAAATCGTATACACCTATGGCAGCAGCGTTAAAAAAAGTATCTGAATTAGTAAAAATTGAAAAATTGAAAGACAGAAACATCATACCAGTTGTTTTTGTGTGTAGTGATTGTGGAGCAAATATCTCTGTCAAATATCCCAATTTAATAGCCCAAATCGAAACAGACTATTCTTTAATTACCGAGGAATTAAAAGAATTGACAAAAAAATTATCAAAACAAAAAATCCATTTAGTTGTATTGGAACCAAAAAAATCTTATGCTACTCATGCCCTGGGTGTCCACACCTATTCTGCGGATCAAATTAAAAAGAATTTTAAGAAATACGCTAATGCTGAAATTTATAAATTTGATAAATATGATCCTAACTCATTAATTTTAGAATTGAAGAAAATCCTTTAGATTATAATACTAATTATCTCCCTAAAACTTTAAATTTGGCTTATCTTTGAGCAGCTAACAAAACAAATTATAAGTTAATTGAATTTCCTAAAAACTTCTTAAGTTTTCTATTATAATTGTTAATTGATGGAAGATAAAACCAAATCCATTATAGTTGTAGGATTCAATACTCGTCCTTTAGTTTATTCTTTAAAAAATGCAGGATATGATGTCTATGCTGTAGACTTTTTCGGTGATTTAGATTTATATCCATATGTTAAGGATTCTATTATAATTGTAAATGCTTTAAATAGTAATTATAAGTCATTAAAAGATATATATAGCCAATTGTTAGTACAATTCGCGCTGCAATTACTTAGAAGATATCAAGATGTAAACTTTTTATTAATTGGGAGTGGATTGGATAATAATTATGAAGGAAGACAGCTTATTTTAGAGGAAATTAAGACAACCGACATAAAAAGTGTCAATAATGAACCAGAGATAATTGAAAAGGCAAGAGATATTGAAGTGATTTTTAAATTTTTGAAATCTCGCGGTTATAAAATTCCATTATCATATTCTTTTGAAAAATTCCAATTGCAAAAATATTCTATGGCATATCCCTTTATCTTAAAGAAGAAACGAAGTGCTGGAGGTATTAATGTTTTTAAAATAAAAGATGAATCAAACTTACTTTCTCAAATAAAAATTTTAGAACAGAAAAAATTTATCCCATCAGAATGGTTGATTCAAGAATATATTGAAGGAACTCCTGTGAGTTGTACAGTGATTTCAAATGGAAACGAATGTGAAATTATTACAATTAATCGTCAAATTATCGGAGAAAAATATCTAAATCCACCTAAAAGCTTTATGTATTGTGGAAATATTGTACCTGCAGAGCTTTTAAAAGAAGAAGAAAAAATGATTTCTGAATTGTCATTAAGTTTAACTAAAAATTTAGGATTAAAGGGAATTAATGGATTTGACTTTGTACTAAAGCAGCATTATCCATATTTTATGGAATGCAATCCGAGAATCCCTGGTTCAATAAGTGCGTCAGAATCAGCGCTTAGCTTGAATCTTTTAGATTTACATATTAAGAGTTTCATACCTAAAGAATGGAAAAATATTGAAAAATTGATTAAATCAGCAAAATCTAGTTCTGTTGTAACAAAATTAATCTATTTTGCCCCCAGAGAAATTGATAAGGGTATTTTACCAAAAATTAATAACTTAGATTTTATTTATGATAAATCTGAACCGACTAAAAACGTTCTAAAGGGTGAACCTTTATGTACTATTTTATATAGTGCAAAAAGTTTCTCTGAATCCTTTAATGGTGCAAAAAAAATTGTAAATCAAATAGAAAGTATTATTGAATGATTGTTTTAATTTTCGCAATTATTTGTCCTAATTTTCTCTCATCAGATTCGGGAACCGCAAGAGCTAGAATTCTATTTTCATCCAAATCATGGATGATTACAGAACCATTTTCACCTCCAATTATAGAATATTCCATTCCACTTTCTAATAGAACACCTGATAAATTGTATAGGGCAGCAATCATAGCTGAAAGGATTGGTTCTGGCATTGTCGATTGGATTTTAATAGGCAATCCGTCTTTTGTAATAATTGCTAATACGAGAGTATTTGGAATGGCTCTTTTAAGTCCTTTAAAAATTTCTTCCTTCAATATATCCGAAGTCTCTATTATAGCTGAAATTTGGAGAGCTAATTTTTGTAATTTAGATATATATATCTCTAATCCTTCAAGATCTGCCAATTCTCGATTTAAATAGGTTATCATAGTAATATTTTCAGTTAATATAGAGAGAACAATTCGATCTTTTCCTGTAATTAAATTATACGCTACGTCTTGATTTAAGGAATCTTTTAACATTTTTGATGATAGGAAAACTAAACTGCTGTTAGCTGCCGTGACCTCTCCCACTGTCATATTAATCGACTTTTTAAACTTACTTGCTACTTTAGTACCCTCAGGTGTCCCAACATTAATACCTAATATTGCTGGTCCTGATTCAAGTACTTTATCTATTATTTCGGATATGTCTGACTCTAATTCTGCAATTATTTTTTCTTGGTCTTCCATGATTGAATATATGTATCTTTGAAAATAAAAAGATATTCTAATAATTAAGTAATAATAATAAGATAAAACGAATGAAGAATATTTAGTATCCTAAACAAATGAAATCTAAAAAAAATTACTGTGTAATAGTTTTAGCTGCAGGGTATGCAACAAGATTAAGACCACTTTCAGAAAAAATCCCAAAACCATTAATAAATGTTAACGGAAAAACAATAATTTCTCGAATTATATCGAGTTTTAGAGAAGCGGGATTTAGTAAGTTTTGTATTGTATTAGGGTATAAGAAAGAAGAGATAAAAAAAGAGGTCTTAAAAGCTAAAGATGTCGAAATATATTTTGTAGAACAAAAGTTCCCTATTGGAATGGCGGATGCTATTTTATTAAGTATAAAGCAAATCACACTAGAAATAAAAAATATTACCAATTTTTTCATAACGGCGGCAGATATTCTCTTTTCAAAAAGCAAAATAATTAAAATTTTCAATCTTTATAAAAACTCTAAGGCAGATATAATCTTAGCCTTAATGAAATCACATGAAATTGAAATAGCAGAAGGACATGGAAATGTAGAAATATTAAAAGACTCCGATGTAGTTAATAATACAGATCCTACTAATGGATTGATTATTACTGATATTATTGAGAAACCAAAAGCTCACCAAATTTTAAGCGACTATTATTCTTTACCACTTTACTTAGTTAATCAAAGAATTGTAAATTATTTAGAAACAATTAAAATCTCTAAACGAGGGGAAAAAGAATTCCAAGATTCGATAAAGAAAGCAATTATACAAGGTGAAAAAATACGAGGTTTAAACATTATCACACATTTAATTACTAATAACAATATCGGTCAATATCATCTAACCAGTCTAAAAGACATTATTAAAATGAACAAAAGATTCTTAAAAGGTTCGATTCATGAGAAAATTCAAAATGATTCACTAAATATTATTGAACCTATTAGAGTTAATGGTAATATTTATATTGAAAATAATGTTCGATTAGGGCCCTATGCTATTATTGGTAAAAATTGTAAAATTGGAAAGCATTCTAAATTATCAAATGTGATACTGTTCGATAATGTGGATATTGGTGATTATTGCAAATTAAATTGGTGTATATGTGATGAAAATATAAATATATCAAATAACTCAAGCCTGATAGATTGTTTTATAACAAAAAATGAAAAAAACCAATTGGAAATAATAAATTTTTAAATCCAAATCGTTATAGTAAAAATATAGAATAAAAAATATTGTGATTTCTTATGGAATATGAATTCAAGAAACAATTAGAAACAAAAGATAATCTTCTTAAGTTAAAAGATGAGCAAGTTAAAACATTGGAAAACTCATTGAGGTTGAAAGATGAGCAAATAAGCACTCTTGAAAATTCGTTAAAGATCAAAGATGAAAAAGCCGAAACCTTAGAAAAAACTATTAAATTAAAAGAAGATGAAATAAGTAAATTGAAGTCTTCTGCACTTGATCCAAATGTCGTGAAAGTAAAAGATGAAAAACTTGAAGAACTTGAAAAGGAAATAGACATATTAAATAAAGAATTAGCTAAAGCTGATGAAGATTTAGAAAACTTAGAACTAGAAAATGAGAAACTTAGGAGTGCTAAATCTAGCTCTACAGATTTAAAAATAATAGATTTTACAAATGGTCAAATCAGTAAATCAGAGATTCTTGAAAAGATGAGAGATATTTTGCAACACGCTATTTCTAATGCTACAATTGTTGTTCCTAGTATCGAAGATTTACAAGACCTTTATTTATATGAAATTAAAGCTTCTACTACTTTAAAGATTGCTTGTTCAATTAATCCTGGAATAGAAGATAATAATGAACTATTAGATGAATTTGAAACATTTGATAATATTTCTATTAGAAATTATGAAAGAAAAGACAGATATGCCCTTATTCGAGATGGAGAAGAATTATTTGTCGCAGTTATCGGAAATTCTGTAAATAATCATTTAACCTTTTATACAAAAGATTCAAACCATATTCGATTATTAAGTCCTTTAATAACAGAATCTTGGATACAAAGTAGGAAAATATAAAAATTCTATCTCTTAATTCTTTCTAAGTTAAAAAGATAGGACATTTTTGTCTTTCACATTTATCATTAATGTCTGAAAAAATACATTTATTATAAGTATATTCCAATTCAACGTTGAAATTTTCTTTTAAAAAAGCTAAAGATTCGCATATTGATAATTTTACTGATCTCTTACAACAATGCTCCAGATTATCTGCGATCTTTGCTAATGACCTTGATGTCATTTGGTTGGCTAAAGTTCTAGGTTTATCTGTAGAAGGGGTTGCACCTGTGAAAATACTGATTGCAACTCCAGATCCCATGCCTGCTCCACATGATCCGTAAAACCCACACCATCCTCCAGGGATCTTAGAGGCTCTTCTAATTGCTTCTTTAATATCAAATAAGGATATTTCATGCCCGTTTGGTTTCATAATATTATTATTCCTAAGAGCTGTTAAGATAACTGCAGGTGTTAATACATGATGCTCAGGCCCATATACTTTAAACTTGGGGTGCTTCATTATTAAATCTGCTAATTCAAATGGATTTTTAATAGTAGTGTCTTCACAAAGCTTTTCAATAATTTCGATTGGACCTTTTGAATGACAATTATCACAAACATAATGTCCTTGTTCACAATAGATATTTGTATTAAATATTTTTCCACAAAACTTACATTCAAGATCTTTATAATCCTTTTGATATGTGGCATAAACTAAATTCATACCACAAATCTCACATTTATCTCTATTATCTTTAGTCAACTTTAACCATTAATTTAAATTTCTATGAATGATTTTTTTCTTTTTTCAAAATGCACTAATTGATTATAACCAACCTTTTTCAACAATTTAATCATTTTTTTAAATTTCCAAGCAATATCCTGAGGTTTATGAGCATCTGAACCCAACAAAATAGGGATATCAAGAGAATACATCTCTCTTATAATTTGTTTTTTAGGGTATTGCTCTCTACAATCTTTCCGTAACCCACTACTATTGATTTCCATTACGACATCTCTTTTTTTTATAAGTTCTAATGCCTTTATTACCTCATTGTTTATCATTTCTTTATTTTTAGGAATATCATTGAATTTTTTTGGTAAATCGAAGTGAGCAATAATATCAAAGTCAAATTCTTGAGAAGTTACCATTTTTTGAAGTGATTGGTAATAAAACATATAGACTTTATCTACACCATAATAATCATAATCACTCTTAAATCTGGAATCGTCAAAACCCCAAGCACCCCTTCCATCAAAGAAATTTAAAATATGTATTGAGGCTAATATAAAGTCTAATCTTTTTTTAACATTATTTAGATGCTGGTTTAAAACAGGCTCTTGATTCTTAAAGTAATCTATTTCAAATCCTAGCCTAATAATAATATCTTTTTTATATTTCTCTTTTAAATTTTCTGTGGTAGATAAATATAATTCAATTTCTGGCACGGTTATTGCATAATCAGTATATGGAATCCTTTCAATGTTATTAAGAAACTCATAAGGAAAATGGTCACTAATACCTATTGTTCTGAGTTTAAGATCAATAGCTTTAATGACATACTCTTCGATTGTGCCTTTTGCATGATGACATAATTCGTTATGTGTATGCCAATCCTCAAAAATCATATCACGTTTATTAAATAATATAAATAAGATAAAATTATTGATTACGTTGTAAAAGCTGATTTTTTATTGGAACTTACAGAAAAGCAATTTGATGAACAATTAGAAATCGAGAATTTTAAAAATCAGTTGAAATTGAAAAAACTAAAAATAATTGTTGGAGAAAATGATAAATTGACCACTATAACAGAAATAAACCGAGTATTTCAAAATGCAAAAATAAATTTTGAGCTTTCTGTGATAAAGGGTGCAGATCATGACTTATATAATGAAGAAGAATTAGAAAAAGCGAATAAAGAATTAATTAATTATTTCATGTAAGTATTATTTCTTTAATGGTGATTAAATTGGCAAAATATCATATGAGAAGGATTGAAAAAGAAATTTCAAATAAAGAAGAATTGACAGATATCCTGAAGAATGGAAAATATACTACTATTTCGCTTTGTAAAGAGAATGAACCTTATATAGTCACATTGAGTTATGGATATGATGTTAATAAACCTGCTTTGTATTTTCATTGTGCTAAAGAAGGACAAAAGATAGATTTTATAAAATTTAATCCTAATGCGTGTGGAACGGTATTAGAAGAGAACGGATACATAGATGGATGTGGTCAAGCATTTCGTTCAGTGGTATACAGAGGAAGGATGGAAATTATTGAAACATTAGAAGAGAAAAAGAAAGGATTAGATATTTTAATTGATCATTTAGAACATGATCCCATTCCTATTAAAAATAAATTTCTAAATAAAGTTAGTAGTTATGAAAAATTAGGAATGTTGAGATTAGATATAACTGATATTTCTGGTAAAGAGGAAAAAGCAGAATCTTAAAAAAATAATAAAATCCTCTATTTAATTATTTACAAACTTAAAGACGATTTGCCAACAATATTTCTTAAAAAAATTGATTTTGTATAAAGGTTTTTCAATAAAATTTAGAAATTTATAAGTTGTTCTAAAGACTGTTTTGCTTTTTATAAACCTCTGTAGAACTCTTGCAAAAGGAGATATTAAGAAAAATTCATAATGCTCAATATTACCAAAAATCT
>JBHLOC010000030.1:56249-58547 GCA_048940925.1 Promethearchaeota archaeon
GAACCTTTACCACATCCAACATCTAAAATACTTTTTCCTACAATGTTTCCCAATAAATTTTTAAATTTTAAATAAGCATTTCTGAAGAAGTTTTCATTTTCTAAATTAAAAGTCCCTCCCTTACTTATTTGCTTCGTCCCATAATATTTCATTTCACTCTTAAAGACATTGTCAAATTCGGAAAGAATATTCGCTCTTTCTTTTTGATTCATAGAAATCTTAAAATAGTATTTATTTTTTTATTTCTAATATAATTATTTATGAATTTTTTATGTTATTATCTTATTTCTTATGGTTAATATTGAAATATGGAAAAATAAGGTAAAAAGGGAAAATTCTGTTGTATTTATCTCTCAATTCTATAGTTTCTTAAAAAAATTTAGTGATAAAAAATCAAAAATTTTACAGGAAACTATAATTGATAAATATAAAAAGATATATAATGT
Source organism: Promethearchaeota archaeon (assembly GCA_048940925.1). Taxonomy (GTDB): domain Archaea; phylum Asgardarchaeota; class Lokiarchaeia; order Sigyniarchaeales; family SOKP01; genus Loki-b32. The sequence continues at coordinate 56,696 of JBHLOC010000030.1, forward strand.
AACTCTTGAAGAAGGAAAATTTTTTTTAGATTTAGAGAAAATTCTAATTAAGGATTCTCCTAAAATTGATTTTAATGTTGGTTATTTCAAAAAATTTAAGGCAACAAATTTAGAAGTTCTATTCACTAATAAATATTTTAATTATTTTATCAAAGAGCATCACATTGTTGCTTTAGATCTTAGTAGTTGGGAAATCAGAGAGATCCCAGAGTCAATTGGTAATTTATCAAAATTAGAATATTTAAATCTTGCCAATTTAAGGTTGAGAAATTTACCAGAGACTTTACAAACCATTGCAGAGCTTAAATATCTGAATTTATCTGGTAATAGGTTACAGAAGCTTCCCAACTGGTTAAAAAATTTTGTAGGAGAAAAATATTGTAAAAATTATATAAATCAAGGGGTCAATAATTATGAAGCAAGCATTTTGGGTATTTTGGAGATTTTAAGTGGAAAAAAATTAGAGAAAATTGAAATCCAAGATGATGTCGCTCAATTGGAGCAATTATTTCATTATAAAATAAATAAAGATGGAAAAATAATTGGATTGTTTATAAACCATGAAAAAATTGATATAAACATTTTCCCTCAAGAAATTTGTTTACTAGAATTTCTTGAAGAATTAGAACTATCAAATTCATCTATTGAACAAATTCCCGATTGTATTGATAATTTAAAGATTCTCAGGCATCTTAATTTATCATTTAATCGAATTAAATCTATACCTGACTCAATCAATAGGTTAAGAAATTTAGAGTATTTAAACATTGATAACAATGAAATCCCTGAAATCATTTCTTTAGAATTAAGGTGGAATAAAGTTGGAGAAAATTTTTTAGAACAAGGGGAATATGATAAAGTTATAGATGAATGTATTGCCACTTTAGAAGTATTTCCTAAGAACAAACTAGCTTTATTACACCTCGGAATCGCTCAAAAAGAAAAGGGAGAACTGACTCTCTCTAAACGCAATTTTAAAGAATTTTTAAACATTGATCCACAAAGTTCGGTTGTATGGAGTCTTTTAAGTGATATCTACTATCAAGAAGGTAAATATGAAAAAGCGATCAAAGCAATAAAACGTGCATTGGCAATAGAACCAACTGTTGCAATATTATGGAGTAATTTAGGTTTTAATTATAAGAAACTAGGTAAATATGAAGATGCTATTGCATCTTACTTACACTCTCTTAAACTTGAATCAAATAATAAAAATATCTGGAGAGAACTTGCTTCAATTTATCGAGATAAAGGTGAGATTCTAAAAGCAATTGAAGCTGATGAAAGAGCTCTGGAAATTGAACTTGGTTTAGAAAATGAAAATCATAAAAATTAATTGTTTGTTAAATCATTCTATATAACTCTTTATGTAACGTTGTACTTCACTCGCAGGTTGGAAAATGCCGTAATGCCCTTCAAGCAAGATATCAGCTTTTAATTCTAAAAGCTTTCGTAGAGATTTTTGATAATCCTCAAAGTTACTAACACCTTGGATAATTGGACCATGGATATCCTGGCCAAAAAGGATTTTCTTGTCATTAATTTCTAATAATATAGAGATAGAGCCTGGAGTATGTCCCGGTGTATGAATACACTGGAATTCATATTCTCCAAATCTTAATGTTTCAAGATCTCCTTTTAACCTTTTTTCAAGTTTTACTGGATTATATTTGACCCCATACCATCTAGCAGCTGTTTCTGTATCATGACCTCTCTCTTCTATAGCATCTGCATCTAATTCATGAGCATAAAACTTTACTTTTCTATTAAAATTTTTAAGATCTGAACAGGCAGCAATATGATCAATATGAAAGTGTGTTATAATACAATGATTAATTTCATATGGATTTAG
>JBHLOC010000068.1:0-14932 GCA_048940925.1 Promethearchaeota archaeon
AAGGATTATTCTGATGAAATAAAAGCACTTGAGCAATTATAAGAGTTTTATTTAAAATATATTTAATCTTTGCTACTATTAGCGTTTAGACTCTCTTTATCCAGATAATGTAAAGATAGAAGATATATACAAAATGTGGATGTTAATAAAAAACTCCCCGAAATTATAGTTATGGAAAAAATTAAAAGATATTCAGGAGAATGAAAAGTTAAAAAAATTATATTAGACCAAATTAAAATTGTCCAAGGTATCCAACTAAAGATATAGAAATATTTGATATTCCGTTTAAATTTGTTTAAATCTGATTCTACAAACAACATTTTATAATCAATAATAAATGTAGTTAAGAATCATATTGTTTAGTAAATATATTAAGTGTTTGTCAAAAACTCTGGTTTTTTATAGAGGTATTAAGAATCAATTATAGACCTAAAACTAGTTTAATCATTTAATCTTAGTAGAAGAAATTAAAAATGGAAGAAGATGAATTAATTTGGCAATCTCGCATTAATATCACCCAAGCACCAGAGTTATTTATCCCTAAACCTACACCTGAGAATGTAGTTCCTTTTTATCAAAAACATGAGGATATCAGGTCGTTCCTGTATGATCCTTTTGGAGAAGATCCTCCTGGTACATATGGGCTGGAGTTGAGAGCCAACGAGAAGGTGGAATGCTTTTTTTTTACGAGAGCAGAATCCCGAACTGACGCAATACAATTAGGTTATGCCTGGCTAACGAATCTAAAGTACAAGTTTATAGGATTAGATGGAGTAGTCAAAGCAGAACAAATTAAACAAGATCCTCAGGAAATCCAGAAGAATAACCATTTATTGGAAATCGAGCTTCCAAAAGGATTCATCAAGAATAAAATAAACATAGTAGAGAGGTTTATCAATGCGTTTTATGGTATGAAAGATCGTGAGGTTCAATTGTATATATTATGGCGAAGAGAGCCTCGTTCAGAGAAATCTCAAGAGCAATCAAATTTATTTAATCTAAGAGTGCTCGTAAGATATTATTTTGAAGGTTCCAATACAGACGAGGAGCTGAAGCTTAAAGGGATTATACAATTTTTGGCGATGGATATAGAGAACCAAATGGGTGATCGTGCTAAAGCTGTTAATCCCTCTGGTATCTCACATATAGAGATATTGAAAGGAGAAGTTTTCAAGAACAAAGAAGAATCGTTGAGAACTTTTGTACAAGAAGATGTGAATTTTGATTTTCCTGAGAATTTACCGCTTCCAAAGCTGCCTATTCTGAAAAATGAGAATGTGAGATATATAGATATTAACGAAGAGTTTAAAAAAAGAGCGATTACTGTGGGAAAGCATATTAAAGATGGTGTTATCACAGAACATGAGACATTTGTACCAATAAATAAACTTCCTCAAGATTTAGCCATTTTTGGGAAATCGGGGAGTGGTAAGACCTATTTTCTTGCTCGATTTATAGATGAACTTTCGAATAAAGCTGGAAATGTAGGCATCTTAGTTCTAAATGTTGCGAAAGAATCTCAAGAGATATTTTACCGTGATTTCAAGAAGGTGAAATATTCTGACGAGGATTTTCATATACCCTATTATACTGACGCTGAGAAAGAAACTTTAAACAAACGGTTGCAGGAAACTGCCACATATATTTGTGCTTCATTAGGATTAAAGAATGTATTTGAAAAAATTATTTACCGCACTGAAGTAGGTTTTTTAGAACTAAAAGGTCAGTTACCAGAATACTTTATAGCGTTACTAAAAGGAGTGGAGACATACATTAGAAACAATCCGTACGGTCCAGAAGAACAAGCTAATCTATTACAAGTCTTTAGGAATCGAATGAACACTTTTGATGAAGATAAAATTCAAGACGTATTGAAAATCACTGAAAGTTTGCCGAATTGGGTTAAGGATTGGTTGAGCGGTAAGAATATCTTCCTTAATTTATCAATGTGTAGTAAATTTGTAGAGATGTTGATTGTGAATGCAATATTTCAACTTATAAGAACGCTAACAAAAGATAGTGAAGCGGAAGAGTTAAAGTATCTCATTGTTATTGATGAGGCTCACGCTATTTTGGAAAAGCCAATTACCATGAACAGCGATGACGCTGACTTTATTATGAAGGAACAGATGGCTAAAATATTTTCAGAATTATTAAAGGAATATCGAAGCCGAGGTGTTGGCTTTGTTATTGCAGACCAATCTCCTTCTCGATTATTTGATGATGTAGTGTCTCAACCAAGTATTAAAGTAATTTTTAGGGAGGATTACCCGAACAACCTTCTATTTTCTGAAGATCCTATTGAAAGACAAATCTTTACTCAATTACCAAATAGGTTAGTATTGGTAATCAATGGAGCAACTGGGGAAAAATTTCTTATTGAAACATTGGATTACTTTTTTTAGAGGATTGACAGAAACGTAAATTTTATAAATCATATGAATCTTTTGAACAGTGAATATCCAGAAAAATAAAAAAGAGAAAAAAAATAACGGGTCAATTATGACTTTAGAAGATAAAAAAAAAAAATTTCCTTATATTTGCTCCTCTTGCGGAGAACTTTATCAAGCTTTTAACAAATATTGCGAAAAATGTGGAACATCTTGGTCTATCATGGTGGCTGCGGATGCAGACTATGAAAAAGATTCTACTAAGCGAAAAAGGATAAGTATACCAAAAGAAGAAGTAAGGAAGGGTTTAACTTATAGCCTAGTTGCGATTGTTGTAACATTCTTTCTTGCTTTATTTGGTTTAAATTACCTTATTCCAAATTCAACAGGAATCTTTTTAACCTTAACATCACTCACATTTATGACAGTTGGGATAGTTTCATTAATAATCTATTTTGTCAATCCCGAAATAAGTTATGGGATGTGGATAAGTAGAAAGAAAAGCAAATATCTTGACAATCGAAATGTTTTAGTTGGAAGAAGAATAGTATTGGTAATTACGATTATTGGATTATGTGTATCCACTTTTGTTTTTATTATAATCATCAATGCACTTCTTTAATAATCATGAGGATCATGCAAATATTGTTGAAATCTAAGTAATTATGAAAAGTGGAAATCAAAAGAGTTTGGAAAATTTAGATGAGTATATCTTAGAATTTAAGAATTATAAAAGAGGGAAATACAAATTCGGAAATTATTCGACAAAAGAACAAATTCTTGATGAATTCTTAAAAGTTAAGATATTTGTACTAAAGGGGGGATTAAGGGTAGGAGATTGGATTTTAACACTTTTGATGTTCGGGATAGCGTTAGTATCACTGTTCGCAATATTGCTTCCCGACCCTGACCTTGGGATTTTCATAATACCTCTAATTTTCACATTACCAACAGGTTCACTTATGTTGCTTAAACCAAGAAGGTTACTAGTTATCGGTCCGTTGGGTGTCTCTTATCGAAAAATCTTAAGCTTAGGCGTCTCTTCATGGAAGGATATAATCAATATTAAACATTTTACCCAAACATACAGGGGTTTTAATATAGGGGTAGTAGTAAAACTCCTAATATCTAATGGGAGAAAAATAAGATTCGGATCAAGTGATTACCTCAATAAGGAATTCCCGAAAAAAGTTCATCGAGAAATGTTTATAAATCTTTTTTATATTTACTTTAAACTTGGACAAAATAAAACCTCTAAGGGGTCCTCATATACATCTTATACATGCAAATTATGTGGTTTTAAGTTAACTACGGAGGCAGAATTTTGTCCCCAGTGTGGGTTGAGGATCATGTTACCTTAGAGAAACAATTTTCTACAAATAACGACGACGACGACAATTTAGGATTATCCTAATAACCTTCTTTTCTGAAGATCTTTTCGAGCGACAAATGCTTACTTAAATTCCCAAAGCAAAGAAATTTATGGAAGAGGGTTTAAAGCTAGCAGAAAAATTAGGAGATTTGCACCATAAAAGTATAATGCTTGCAAATTATGGTTTTCTTAATCTGAAATGGAATGAAATCTTGCAAATTATAAAAGAGTCTAATGAATTTGTATATTTAATTAGTCCATACTCTCAATTTGAAAGAGACTTATCTACTGAATTGACTTTGATTAAAGATGCTATTATTAATTCATTAAAAAGAGATGTTGATGTCAATTTCATCACTCGATCAAGCGATTATAATAAATTAAAATTCATGCATGACGAAGGCTGTAAAATTTATGTTATCCCTAAATTACATTCAAAAATATATTGTAATGAGTCAAAAGCTCTAATTACGTCAATGAATTTGTATCTAGCTTCCATCTTAAACAATAAGGAAATAGGAATATTATTAACAAAGAATAGTGAATTGACAGAATTTAATCAAATTATCTCTTATGCAGTGGATCTAACAAAAAGTAGCAGTATTTAAAAATTATAAAGAATAGAGAAATGAGTAAGTTATATTAATCCTAAACAATGATCTATATTTTTTGATAGCCTTAAAATACAAGATCATTTATTTCTCAGTTTATTAAAGGGTTTAAAGACTCCCATTAGAAAGTGAACGACGGGAGAGACAACTAATTTCTTAATAAAATTCCTGAAAAGGTGATTTTGTTGCATAGTTCGTGCTACACGTGGACTGAATTTATAGTAAATCCACTCATATGCATCAATAAAGAGTGCTCCAATTCTCCGTTTTCTTAATCTAACATCTCTAATATGTCGTAGAAATCTCACTTGTGGAGCTAATGGAGATCCGTAAGCTGCTGTAGCAATGAAGCAAATTTTTCCTGAAACAGATGCTTCTGCGTCGACTAATCCATGTCCTGTTGCATCATCGATTCCTTCGATGGCAATGTCACCACATGCAGATGTACCTTTTGTTATATCTCTTGCCTTATTAACCAGCTTGTGTTTAATTAAGGCAGGAGTAAAATCTACTCCATCTCCACGGTATCTTTCTATCATAAGTGCAGCTACTCCCGCTACTTGTGGGGCTGCACTAGAAGTTCCGCTTCCAACAATCCAACCATCATCTGTTTCTGTTTGATCAGCACCGGCAAAACTATTATCTGCTTCACAGTTAGGTTGCGTTGGTAATGTTATAAAAATTCCATTTGGAGCTTGACCAACAATACCACATACATCTGGAATTTTTCTTGGACCTGATGAATCGGAATATAAAACTGATTCTCCACTGCTTGCATAACTAGATGCTTCCCAGTTATTTGAGTCTTCCCAGTTCTCTAGATTGTTTATGTATGCTCCACCTACAGATATAACCTCTGGCATAGTACTTGGCCAACCAACGATACATTGAATAATTTGTTCTTTATTTCCTGCAGCAAATATGACTGTTATATTTCTATCTATTAAAGCTTCAATCTCTGCTTCCAATACTGGTCTATATTCAATAAAATCTTCCGCGAGAAGCATACACCCTTCGGGTATCCCCCAACTACATGAAAGTATATCGACTTTACTACCAGCATCAACAAAGGCGGTAGCAAAAAGTGCAGTTGAAAGATCGCAAATTTCCCATTCTTCATCGAATGCTTTAATCATAGTTAAATGTACATCTGGAGCAACTGCAAAAAGATTAGCTGCAATTGCAGTTCCGTGTCCTACGTCATCATTATCAACACCACCAACAACCGAGTGGACATCAATAGAATAACCTCTTGAAGAATAATATGGATGCCTATAAAATCCTGAATCAATCATAACTACATGCACTCCTCTCCCCGTATAACCCCAATTATGACATTCCGAGGCTTTTAAGAGTTCAGCTATTTGATCTGGGACTTTTAAATGATGATAAGCTGGAGATGGCGGATTTGGAGATTGAAAAAATCTAAAAGGAGGGGAAAAGGTTACTTTTTCAATTAAATCAGCCAACTCTTCAGGGATTTTAATTTCTGTAATTGGTGAAAAATATCTTGCTCTCGGCTTTCTTGCATCTATATATACAGAAAACCTCCTTTTTTTTAACTTCACTCTAAAAGTTTCTTCAAAGAGAGTTCTGGGAGAAGATATTATAATATTGAACCTTCCCTTTACAATAACTTTAAACCCTAACTCCTCCAGCCTTTTACTTGCTGAATCAAAAGCACCTTCAGGAGGATCGAAATCTTTGAGATTTCGTTTTTTACCCTTTTCCCTCTCAAAAAGTGATTTTCCTGTGGAAGATCGAAGAGTAAGGATTGCATGAATTACATCTTCAGGTCTTTCATTGTCTATACTATTGGAAATTTTAGATCACATATTGTTTATATTTTTTAAAATGTATGATGTTTTCATTGGATAAAAATAAGAATTATAGTAAAGTATTTAACATTTATGAAAACTTGTCCATTGGTAACAAAGATCAATTTTAATAGAAAGAGAGGAGTAAAAGGAATTACTCCTGAGAAATGCTCTTTGTTTTTTGATAACCTCAAAAAACCAGAATATGCAAGAAATAGTGATCAAATTGGTGTTTGAGTTTGGGTATTTAAATTGCCTGAATTTTGCTATTTTTTCTCTAAATATCACTTTAACCTATCATTAACTGAACTAACTCATAACTTCTATAATCTCTGCTTCAGAAAGAGGTCCTTTTTCAAAAAATCCGGGGTATTGTTTTTTATCCTCACTTGTATTCCAAAAGCCTAAATCGAGCCAATAAAGAGAATGGTAGATATCTCCTTTTTCAGTTTCAACTTCTACACCCACAAGAAACTCACCCCAACCACTTCCCCTTTTCAGAAAACCATTTGTTTTATCTCTAGAATGAATTATATTAGTCGAAAAAGATTTGTGTAGATAGTATTTAACATATTTTATATCCGCAATTTTAATACTGTCATCAGTAGTTTCTACTAAAAATATTTCCCAATCCCAATAATTACTCCTTACCCTTTTAAATTTATTCTGAACTCTCATGTTAATTGCACCTTCCTCTGCTTTATACGACATCCGTAAAGATTCCAATTTTGATCTTTATAGGTTAATGCGATTCTTACGCATGGATCTTTTAGCTGAGCGGGAATATTAATATCGATATAAGGGATAATTTTATCTCGTTCTTGGTCAGTTGTAATTGTTAAATCAGTATAAATATTAACCTGCTCGTTTTCGATAATCAATTCAGTACCTTCAAGAATTGAATAGGAACACTTTGTATTTGCAAAATCTTCAAAAGCGATTGGGATTAGATCGTGAGTATCACATGGAATAAATTCGAGAATTAACCGGAATTTTTCAAATCCCCCCTTTTGTAGTGCTTTCAAATTATCTTTTAATTTTTTAATTTCTTTTCTTTTGTCTTCAACAAGTCTACGGTCACCAACCTGATAAAAGGCTTCTGGTTTGAAAATTGCTAAGAAAAAAACGAATGCAACAACCACTAAAAATAATATGAAAGGAATCATTTCTGAAATCATCCCAGTTCCCAATAATGTAAGAAAAATTGATTCGATAATTAAAATTGTTAATGTAAAAAAACCTAGTGGACTTGTCACAGCATTTATAATATTGATTTTAGCACTTCTTGTTTTATCTTCATCACTCATTTTATCAACCTTCAGTTTGTTAATTTAGAAATATAATTCCTAAAGAAAGGATTTCAACAACAATAGACATAAATCTATTCAAAAAATAATTGATTTCATATTGACTAAGACGGATTAATATTTAACTTTTTTGTATATTTTATTGATTTCATAAATTTTACTCATAAATTTTACAGGTATTACAATTTTTTCTTTAAATACAAAAAGAATATTGCACAGATAATGAAATAATTTAGGTGTTAAAATGACTCCATATAAGGTAAAATTTGAAATTGAGATTGATGAGAATCAAGAATGTTCGATTAATATAGGAAGGGCTGATGAAATATCCCAGTATATTGAAAATTTACATGAGTTATTACCAGATACATATCCGAATGTCAACTTAAATAGTAATGACAATTTACATAAGCTTAAGAGTGATAATAGAACAGAATTACTGACAGTGTTCGAAGCATTGCTTGAAGCCATATTTAATGTAGAAATTCAATCATAAATGCTTTCAGCAAATATAGAGAATAAATTTAGAAAATGAAATTTAAAATTCTATTAGATTTTATGGATTCTTTAGTTTTTTCCTTATTATGAATACTACAATGGTTATAATGCTCATTAGAAAGAATAGGTTATAGCCAGAAATTTTTAGTGTATCATCATCTCCAGATAAAAATTTTGCAATGAAAGCGTCGCGATCACCACTACCAAAACTTTTGGTATATCCAGTAATATAGATATTTCCCGAATCATCCAACACAATACTACTTCCACCATCATCATCACTCCCACCCCAGGTGAAACTACGCAAGGAATTCCCGGCATTGTCATATTTTGCGATGAACGCATCATAACCACCCGCACCAAAGCTATAGGTTCTTCCCGTAATGTAGATATTTCCCGAATCATCTAATGTAATACCTGATCCTGGATCATAATGACTCCCTCCCCAGGTGATGTTAAACAAGGAATTCCCAGCACTGTCAAATTTTGCGATGAAAGCATCATAATTACCCACAGCAAAGCTATTGGTATGTCCTACAATGTAGATATTTCCCGAATTATCCAACACTATATCATTCCCACTTTCAAGATTGCTTCCACCCCATGTGATGTTGAGCAAGGAATTCCCAGCACTATCAAATTTTGCAATAAAAGCATCATAATCACCCGCACCAATACCAGAGACGCTTCCCGTAATATAGATTTTTCCTGACTCATCTAAAACAATACCATTTCCATTCCCCCCCACATCGCTACCACCCCAGGTAATGTTAAGCAATGAATTCCCAGCACTGTCATATTTTGCAATAAAAGCGTTATGACCAAAACTATCAGTCTCTCCTGTAATGTAGATATTTCCCGAATTATCCAACACTATATCATCCCCCTCATCATTATTGCTCCCGCCCCAGGTGATATTAAGCAAGGAATTCCCAGCACTATCAAATTTTGCAATAAAAGCATCATAATTACCTACAGTAAAACTAAGGGTACGTCCTGTAATGTAGATATTTCCCGAGTCATCTAATGCAATAGCATCCCCAGAATCATAATCGCTCCCGCCCCAGGTGATGTTAAGCAAGGAATTCCCAGCACTGTCATATTTTGCGATGAAAGCATCATAAAAACCCATACCAAAACTACGAGTATTTCCTGTAATATAGATATTTCCCGAGTCATCTAACACAATATCATGCCCAAAATCCCAATTGCTCCCACCCCAGGTGATATTCAAATCTGATTCATGAACACTTATGGTTGCATTGCACAAACTAGACGAAAATAAAGTGACAATAATTAGACTACTTACGATATGTCCTTTTCTAAGAGTCATTGTTTAAAATAAGACAATAGTGTCTAATGTTGTTTAATGGGAAGCATCATTTTTTTTTAAATATTTTGGTTCAAACAGTATACGTTTTAAACGCTTTCCAATTTTATATCTAAACACGCATTTCCATTGTTTTTTTAAATTCTTTTTTAGTGTTGTTTTTAATGCTCTAAATTAATAGAAAATCAAATGTCTAACCTGATCGAATTAGTCTTTCTGTTTTTAGTTCTTATTCTAACGGGATTATGCATCATATATTTCATAGCTCAGAAAAGGGAGAATTCACTTGTCCTCCTAAGATATATTATCATGCTTCTTTTAGGGATCTCAGTCATCATTTTCATTATAAATTCATTACCCGTTATAACATCTGCTTCGGATCCTGAAATTTCTTCTGAAAATGTAATAATAACTAATATCCCACTTCTGTTACTCTGTTTTTCAACTGCATTGTTCATTTATTCACTAAATAATTCTGATGAAGATGTAGTAGAATTGGGCAATCCTTCAATCTTTAAATCGAGGAAAGGTACAATTAAAGTTGGCAGAGTAATGAAAGGAGAGCATAAGAAGCACAAATTTTTTCTTTCACTTAAAGATCTGGAAAAGCACATGTTTGTTTGTGGAGCGACAGGTACAGGAAAGACAACATTTCTGCAATATTTTCTCATGAATTTTACCAAGCATCATAATATTCCTTTTATGCTGGTAGAATTTAAGGGAGAGTACCATTTTTTACAACAGAAAATTGAAAATTTACTGATAATACGACCGGGAGAGAATTTTTCGATAAATATCTTTAATCCGGGGGACATCGCTCCAGAAGTTCATGCTGAACGAGTTTTCGATATATTAAAGAGTGGAAAGTTTTTAGATGAGAATGCTGAGTTTAGCCCCCAAATGGAAATGGTTCTCGTTGAAATTCTAACAAAGGTATGTGGGCACAAACAATTTCAGAGTTGGAAAGGATTTTATGATTACTGCAAGGGGTATGCGAAGAATAAAAAGGATGAGATACCAATGTTAAGTCAGACTCTCATCAGCATTACAAACAGGATTAGGCGGTTTTCCTTAGGATCTTTAAAAGCATTATTTGACACAGATCATAAAATTAAAATAGACAATATCTTCGAAAGAAATATCCTCATTGATTTGAGTTCAATTATACGATTGGGAGGAGAGAAAGAAGATGCTCTTTTCTTTTTGAATATGCTATTAAAATACTTATGGGATAAAAATCTCACACGGGGAGCGTTTAATTTTAAGGGTATAAAACATATGACGATTGTTGAAGACACCCAATATTTTGCCCCAAAAGATCTAACACGACAAAATAAGTTGACTAGCTATTTAGAAGATATTGCTTTGCTTCAAAGAGGAACAGGAGAATGTTTAATTTCCTTAGCAACTCACCCTGATATAAGTCAAGAGATTCTGGCAAATTGTGGTGTTTTAGTATGTTTCAAAACTCACATGGAAAAAGAAAACTTGTGTAAATTATTAAATCTTGACACAGAACATGAAGATTACCTTTCTATTTTGGAGGAAGGACAATGTTTAATTCGAACTAATTCCATCAAGAGACCATTTCTGCTTAATGTTCCCCCTGTTAAAAGGTATTGGTTAGAAATATCAGAGATTAACAGAAATAATCAAATAATTTTAGAAAATCTTGAAAATGAAATTTTTGAGAGCTTGAAAGCACCACATTTTAAATTTATAAAGAAAATTAAGGAAAAAAGTGTTAAAAGTATGAAAAGAATAAAAAATAAAGTAAAAGGAATTAAAGAAAACCTCAAAAATAAGTTTAGCAATAAGGAAATTAATTCAATAGATCCATCCGATTTTGACCTCGAGAAAGATGATTTTAAAGAATATGATGACATTTTTGATGAATCTGAAAAAGAGAGATTAGAATATGAGAAATTGAAAAATTATATAAATGAGCTAGCTGCAAAACAAAAAAAATAATTTCACTTGACTTTAGATTACCAACTTTATCTATTAAATCGGGCAATAAAGTTAATTATATATATCAACTTATCTTTTTCAGAGGTAATAGAAAATTTGGTAAAATTGGGATAATACTTATTAAGTCACTTCTCAATATATTGGATTTTTTTTATGTCATGAGGGAAAAGTGCAAAAGTTTTAATCTTAAATTTATAAAAAGAATGATAAAACATGACAATAAATCTTGACGGATTGTCTGAAGAACAAAAAAATAATATTTTAAGAACTTTTGAAAGTCTTAAAAGGTTCCTTCGATCTAAATTTAAGACATTGAATTATTTTGATATAGGAAACATTATTCGTCTAGTAATTAAGAATCAAATACCTTTTAAAGCAGCTGATAAGATGGCTTCTTTATTAAATAAAATGAAAAACAAGCGATTTCAAGACGAAAAAGATGCATATGCAACAGTCCTTAAAAAAGCAGAATTAGCTGCTGCAGCGAAACTTGCATGTGAGCAATTAAAAATTCATGTAGAAATGAAATTCGATAGTGATATCTCGATGGATGAAATCCGAAAGTATGAGGATGAACTTGCAAACACCTAAAGTATAAACTAATATTCTTCTTACACCATTAAACTTAGAGAAGACCTAAATCCAACAAGAACCCAGAAGAAAAATCCTACGTCAATAGATGTTTTTACATCCAAATTAACTGCCTAAATTCAGTTAAATCTCTTATCTTATCGAAATCTCGCATTATCCTTTAAATTTCTATTCTCTAATAAAGTTTTGAAAAAAAAAAGAGAAGAGTAGGTTTTAAGCTTTTTAGGTATTTGCTCTAATCTTCAGTTAAATACTGAGAAAAAAGAGCTATTAGGAATGTATATATTGTAGTTACAAATTGTATTGTTAGTTCCAATATATTCTCAAAATCGAAAAATCGTAAATTAATAAAAAAGATCCATAAACCTCCGCTTATTGCTGCGAGAATAATTTGTATTACTTTTTTCCTATGTAAAATTGCTATTTCAATTATCAAGGTAAGTACTATGCTAATTATTACAATGACAAGTATAGCCCATCTAGCATATATAGGGTCTTCATCGTAAAACAGTTGAAAAAATGACGAAACAGCGCCTAAGAATGAGATTACATATACAGGGACTAATTTTCCTAACCTCTTAACATTTTCTTCAAACGACAAATGAATCATACACCTTTTTTATAATATAATGCTAAAAAAGTATCAATTAATCTAATTGATGCTTGATTTTCAACATTGGTTTTCTTTTTCGTAAATGAATTTCTTAAATATATTCTAAAAATGAATCTTTTATAAAGTTTTACATATTTGTAAAAGATTATCAGAGATGGAGAGCTATAATTCTATAGAGCCGTAATTCTATAAAACCATTAAACTTAGAGATGTCCTAAATCCAACAAGAACCCAGAAGAAAAAACCGACGCCTAAGAATGCCATGAATTTCAATTTAGACCGTAGTATGAATTTATTAAAGAACATTAGATAAATACCTATGATTATTAAGAAAAGTGAAATTAATGAGAGGGCATTTACAAAAAAGAAAAAGGATCGTGACCAAATATCTAAACTGTGTACATCATTCAATGAAACAGAATCGAAATCTTTCATATAACCTAACAATATTGCGGGTTCTGGTAACATTTCGAACAATTGAAATAGGGATTTTAGGAGATCTTCTGATAAGAAGGCAAAGGCGAGAATAAAGTAGATTGCCATTCCAACTCTCCCCCTTTTTTTCACCAATTCTTCTTTTCCATGAATTTTTTCATCATATTCGATTTCTCTGGCATTTATCAATAAAAGAGCACTGAAGATTAGAAAGAGAGAAAAGAACAAATAATTTGCATTCTTGAAGAGGATATAGAAAAAGTTGTTGAAACCATGTAGAAAAGGGATTAAGGGTTCAAAAATTTCATTGATATCAAATTCTGAGAAAAGCATATTTAGGTAAGGTGTTTCAATTGATTTATCTGATAAATTTGATTAGACCATAAGAATATCCAAGGTTTAATATTTAAAATCAATGTATTTTAACGAAAATATCTTTATTTAAAATCTATAAAGAAAAATTTTTAATTTTTAAATCACAGCATTCAAGGTTTCGGAACTGCATATAAAAATCCAGTCCTAGAACCTGAAGAATACTTATCATAAAATTCTAAATGTTCTGGTTGACGATCAAATAAGGTGAATTTCATTCCATCTAAACCTTTCTTTTTTAATCTTTTAGCTATTTCGATAACATATGCCTTCCAATACTCGAACTTATAATCTCTTGTAGCTGTAAATCGTGTATTAATAATATTATTTCTATCTGGTTCATAAGAAAAAACTGCACCAGAGGATACTAACTCATCATTTTTGTAAATAAGTATAGTTTCAAGTTCTTTAAGTGCATCTTTAACAAAAGTTTTCACTGCTTCTTCATTTGGAAAGGTATTACTGAAGCCGGGTTCAGACATGCATAATTCAAAAAGTGCCTCCTCGTCATCAGAAGTTCCGATTTTAAATGTATAACCACTATTATCGAGGTTACTGAGGTTTGTAACATCCAAAAAGTAAGTTTTATACTCATTTTCTATAGTACAATTGTTTTTTTTTAAAAAATCCCGTACATCCGTCCAGGAATCTTGGATTACTCCACAAACTATTTTATATTCCGGATCACGTGTATATAGATAATTTACCATATTTTTGAACATCTCATCCTTAACTTCTTCAGGACAATCAGTTGTTGACCAAGGATATCCGATATAAACCTGTTTTGTTTCGGTCACTTTCCTTGTTTGAATATATGCAATTGGTTTATCATCATCAAATGCATATTGGACACCTTTATTATCAAAACCTTCGACCCTATATCTTTCTTTGATCTGGTCGGCTGTTGCATTTCCAGGGGTTCCATATTTTCCAATGGCATTATTATATAAATCGGCTTGAATCTGCTCATAATCAATATCAGGTTCATAAAACTTGTAAATAATTCCCATTCTTGATACATTCCTCTATTTTATTTTCATTTATTCTTGTATATTATAAATTTAACTTAGCATGCACCGTTCAAATACTTATTTATTAAAATTTCTGTGAAAAACGAATGGAAAGGGAAATTCAGTGCCTGATTTCGATGAAAATTCCTTTGAAAAAGTAATCTAAGATTTCTTCAATTTTTCGCCCATTATAATTACTACAACTGATATAATGCCAAGCAGAATGAAGAGATTATATCCAGGAATTCTCTCACTGTCTTGACCATAAGTGCAAGAACCATTATCGCTAAAAGTATTTCCTATGCAATTTTCTTCAAAAATGCAATATCTACCATTTCCTTGTAAAGTATTTCCCGAAACGATATTATAATTGCTTTCCAATAAAAATATTCCATCACCATTGTAGTTTGCAGTATTTCCTGAGATAGTGTTATAGTTACTCCAATCTAAAAATATCCCCATTCCGTTATTATTTGCAATATTTCCAGAAATAACGTTATTTTCACTACCTGATAAGTCTATCCCAAATCCGCCGTTTTCATTTGCATTATTTCCCGATACGGTGTTGTAATAACTTCCGTGTAAACCTATTCCATGAGAATTGTTATTTGCGGT
>JBHLOC010000004.1:0-160553 GCA_048940925.1 Promethearchaeota archaeon
TAGTTCAATTTAGGTTTAAATAAAAGAAGTGATGAAAAATATGGATAAATATGAAAAGCTCATAGGAGCCATTATTTTAATAGCTGTAATATCAAGTGTGACATATTTTATAGCTATTATTGTTGGAATTATTACTACAGATTTTCCGTTTTTTATTTTTATCCCCAGTTGGGGGATAATTTGTATTCCTATTATCACTCAGAAAAGATTAGAAGAAAAAAGGAAACAAGAGATATTTAAATAATAAATAGAAAAGTAAGAAGAAAATGTTGATTAAAAGAAGGAAAGAAATGATGCTTGCTATCGGCATGTTTTCACTAGTAATTATGGTAGTATTAAGACTAATTAATTGGGGAGTCCCGATCATAGACTTTTTTGAAGGTCTTTTTACAGGGCTTTCCCTTACTACAAATTTAACGTATTTAATCATTTATTCTAAAGAAAAAAACACAAATTAAATTATAAATAAAAAAAACAAAAAAAGAGGTAAACAAATATGAGTAAAGCATACGCAATAAGAGTTCAAAATCTTAGCAAGAATTTTGGTAATATTCAAGCGGTAAACAAACTAAATTTACAAATTCCTTATGGAAAAACTTACGGATTATTAGGACCGAATGGTGCAGGGAAAACTACAACAGTCAGGATGCTCAATGCGATAATTTCTAAAACTTCAGGAAACGCATCAGTAGGAGGATATGATATTGTAGCAGAAAGTCAGAAAGTTAAGATGATTTGTGGGTTTTTACCAGAATCACCTGGGTTATACTCAAAACTCACAGCACGAGAATTCTTAGAGTTTATCGGAGAGTTATATTACTTACCAAAGGACGTGATTTCAGCTCGTATTGATGAATTATTAGAGATATTTGATTTAGAAGGTCGAGAGAACGATCTTTTAGAGGGTTATTCTAGAGGTATGAAACAGAAAGTCTGTTTATGTGCGGCATTGATCCAAGATCCAGAAATACTCTTTTTAGACGAACCTACTTCAAATCTAGACCCTGCTGCAGCCAGAATGGTAAAAGATCTTATCTCGGTGCTAGCAAAAAAAGCAGATAAGACTGTTTTCATTTGTACCCATCTTCTTGATACAGCAGAAGAACTTTGTGATGTAATTGGTATTATCATTAATGGGGAATTAAAAGCTGAAGGTACTCCTAGAGAAATCATTGAATCTGTTGGTGCTAAAGATTTGGAAGATGCTTATTTGAAAATTACTGGGGCATCACATATCGATGATTTATTAGCGTGGAGAAATGAATACATCAATAATAATGAACACAATTACAATGAAAAGAGATATAAGAAAAAGAAAAGCAAGAAATCGAGGTAGATTTGAAATGACCGTTTTAACAACCGAAAAAAAGTTTGATTTATCCATTAAGGATATTCTGGAGGATAAATTAACTGAGACAAAATCAATGAAAAAAAGTCTGTGGAAAATAATTGCGAAGAATGAGATAAGACTCAGAACAAGTTGGACAAGAAATCATAGAATATTATTTTTCGTTGTATTATATGGAGTTTTAGGACTATGGGCTTTCATCTTTGCTCCCCTTCTTTTTGATTTGTTTATACCAACATTAGCCTCTCAATTCTCCGATGTTTTCAAACCTGTTGTCGCAATACTAATCGAGTCTTTTATGATGACATTGTTTTTAATACTGATAGTGTATCCTTTAAATAATATTTATAAGGGGGAAGATGAGTTAGGATCCAAAGAAACATTGCTAGCTACACCTGTTAAAGTCAATGATATATTCCTTGGCGAATTTTTAGGAAAAGCTCCAATTTATACAATAGCTGTTTTAATTTTTGCTCCAATTGTAATTGGAATGGTAAATCCTATTGTTGATTTAACATTTGTTCAATACCTTGTAATTTATGGAACTATTTTCGTTTTTGTATATTTTGCTAATTTAGTCGGCTCAATTATGGTAAGTTGGATTGAACATAAAATTTCTAAAAGCGAAAAAGCAAGGGAACTAGGGAAGATATTAATATGGATTATAACAATTGCTATGGTAGCAACAATGTATGCAGTGATGTTTTTCCTAAATGAATTAATGGCACATCCAGAACTAAAAAATTGGTTGGCATTTTACCCATCTCTTTGGTTCTCAAATATTATCTTATATAGTATCGATGCAACTTTGATTGAACCATTCATTTTAAATATATGGATTAATATTCTACTGGCAACTGGCGTCCCTGTCGCAACATTATATATTTCATACAAAAAAGCTGAATCATTTTATACTTTAGAAGGTGGTATTGAAAAAAGTAGCATAACTATTGTTAAACATGAAAATATATTTTACAGATTCATAAGATTAGTCTCTGGACATAAATATGGAAGCTTGACCGTCATGCAATTAAAGAGATTTTTCAGGAAAAAGTCGAATATTGCTAGAATTGCATATGTAGTCGGCCTTCTTGGATTTATGACTTGGTTTATGTCAAGAATGGATGAGGATGGAGAAGCATTAATTATGACTTCATCAATGTTAATTATGTTAGGAGGGGCAATGTCAAGCATAATATTAGGACATCTTATTTTCATCGATTCAAAGGATATCGTCTGGGTGTACAAGAGATCGCCACGGGGTATAAAAGGAGCTGTAAATTCCTATTTGATAATGATGTTTATACTTAGTATTATTATAACCATATTCACTACGATATTACGTTCATTCTTCATTACTATTGATATCATCGAGACCTTGATTTTCTTTTTCCTATTCCTAGCAAATATGGAGATTTGTATGCTCCAAGCAGTAGGTTTACAATGTAGATCACCTGCCTTTGGAGAAAAAGATTCAAATATGAAAGGAAATGCAATGATCTCAATGCTGATAATGCAACCTGTAATATTTGCGCCTATGTTTCTGCTAATCGTATTACATCCAAATTCAATGGTGCTAGCTAGACTTATTTTATTAGGACCAGTATTTCTCTATAATCTTGCTATCGGTATTCCACTGATGTATATTGGCATGAAAAAATTGAATAAATTGGAATAATAATCTCTAAGCTGAAAAATATATACAATTTTTTTTCTTTTTTTTTTGGTATGTTATCAATTAAAGAATAAACAAAAATAAATGAAAGGAGGAGAAATAAATGAACAAGGTATTACTTTTAAGAATCATATTATTTATTGCATTTTCGGCAATATTTATAATATTTCTTATGATGTTCTTAAATAATACATCTTTTTAGTTTTAAGGTGAAAAAAATACCAGAAAATATTGATTTAAAGGAAATTGAAAAAAAAACATGGAGATCTACACTTCAAGATGGAATTTTAGATATTTATTTTGGTATATTAATTTTAGGAATTGGTATGGGCATGACCTTAAGTCATATTTTACCTGATCCTTTAGATATGATATCAGTAGCAATCTTTCTTGGAATTGGGCTAACTTTTTTTATTTTAGGGAAAAATTATATTACCAAACCTCGACTTGGATTTGTTAAATTTGGATTTCAACAAAAAGCTCGCAAGATTAAGACTATTATAATACTATCTATTAATTTTTTTGCAATATTAATTATTAATTTAATAAGGTTTACAAATCCAGACTCAATCCTTAGATTTCCAGGAATTTTAGATGGACTAATAATTGGCTTATTATTCTTAACAGCTCCCTTATTCTTTGTTGCTTATATCTTGCAATTTCCCCGATTATATTTTTACGCGATTTTGTTTGGGATAAGTTTCTTTTTGTCTGAATTATTTGCAATTTTTATACCAGAACCTTTAGACACGTTAATAACATTCAGTATTATAAGCGGTGTTGTTATATTTGTGGGAGTTATATTTTTGATTAAATTCATTCGAAAATATCCAATACCAAAAGAGGAGATGACTGAATAGATGTCAGAACATATTGATTTAAAGACTATTGAGAAAAACGTTCTTAAAACAGCTCATCAACATGGTTTTCTTGATATGATATTTGGTTTTGTATTAGGAGGAATGGCATTTGGTCCTATTTTCCGTGAGAGTTTACCTGCGCCATATAAATATTTTCTATGGCCACTAATTCTTATTATTATAGCAAGTATATTGGTTTTCACTGTTGTTAAATACATTATTCAACCTAGAATGGGATTTGTTAAACCCGGTCCGTCGCTAAGATCCACTAAAAAGAAGTTACTCATAGTTGTCTTAATTAATTTTATAATATTATTAGTTTTTTTCATTTTACCATTGATTGGTATAGGTTTGGGGATACAAGTAGGAGGAATTGTTTTTCTATTACTTATTGGCTTGTTTTTTATGCCTGTTTTCATTGTAATTGCTTATTTACTTAAATACCCAAGATTATATTTGATAGGAATGCTAATATGGCTTGCTATTTTCATCAATGAACTATTATATACTTCTTTGGATTATAGAATTAGATGGTTTTTCTCATTTGGGATTATTGGAAGCATCATTTTTATTATGGGATCAGTAATTTTTATACGTTTTCTTAAAAAATATCCACTTTTAAAAAAGGAGATGCCATAGATCATGCCAGAAGATATTGATTTAACTGTACTCGAAAAAAAAGTGTACCAACGTTATTTTGAAGACGGTATTTGGGACTTATTTCTTGGAATGATTATTTTTAGTTTAGGATTTGCACCACTTTTTAGTTTATTTATCAATATTCCTGATCCTTGGAATTATATATTCCCAGCGTTAGGAGTGAACATTCTTGCTTTGTTGATATTTTTTTTCGGTAAAAAGTATATTACAGTTCCACGTATAGGATTTGTAAAATTTGGACCAAAGCGTAAGGCAAAACAAAAAAAATTGAGACTGTTTCTATTCATTGTATTTATTATAAACATTATCCTAATCATTCTGCCTATAACTGGGATATCAAGTCATATTCAGATTGAACAATATATTCTAAGTCTTTTAATTGGATTCGGAGCTTTTACGTTACCTTTTTGTGTAGTTGCATATTTTTTAGATTTCACTAGGTTATATTATTATGCTTTCTCCATAGGATTAGGATTTTTTTTAACTGAATTACTAGCATCAACTTTTGGAGGTCCTTTTAATATGAGTCTCATCTTTTGCGGCATTGGAGGGATAATACTAATAATTGGTTTGATTTACTTCATTCGTTTCTTAAAACAAAATCCTCTACCAAAAGACATCCCAAAACAGGAGGTGGCAGATGGCTAAGGACGCAAGAAAAATTAGTGATGATATTCCGTCTCCTACAGAAATAGATAAGATAATACATGAGCCTGCTCGCCTGATGATTATGTCTTATCTCTATGTAGTGGAAGGAGCTGATTTTATTTTCTTAAAAAATCAAACTGGTCTAACTTGGGGAAATTTATCTTCACATATTACTAAGCTCGAAGATGCTGGTTATGTGAATGTAAAAAAAGAATTTGTTGGTAAGAAGACTCGCACCCTTCTTAGTCTAACGGATGTTGGTAGAGATGCGTTTCGAGATTATAGACAAAAAATGGACGATTTCCTTAAAGGTTTACCTAAATAGACTTAGTTAAAAAAATAAAAATAAAAAAATTTAAAATATGAATAATTTGAATTCTTAAAAAATTTAACAACATTCACCATGTTCATGGTTATGATCATGCCCACAACTACACGTATTGGGTGGATCTGGCTCACAATTAGTATCAACAATTTTAATTGAGTTACTTAATCCAATTGTAGGCTCTTTTCTGGCTCCTATTCTAACTTTAGGTGCGACTGGAGGGATTATAGTAATAATAGGATTGTATTACTTTATTCATTTCTTAAACCAATATCCTTTGCCAAAAGAATTACAAGAGAGAGATGTGGAGGATGGTTGAAAAAGAAAAAAACAAAAACAGCGACAGCCTCACGCCTCCTACGATAGATAAAGTAATACATGAACTTGTTCGCCTATTAATCGTGTCTATATTATTTGTAGTAGAAAGCGCAGACTTCCTTTTTTTAAAAAACCAAACAGGGTTAACATGGGGCAATTTATCTTCACATATTACTAAGCTCGAAGATGCTGGTTATGTAAATGTCAAAAAAGAGTTTGTTAAAAAGAAGACCCGTACCTTACTTAGTCTTACTGATGCTGGCAAAGAGGCATTTCGACAATACAAAAGAAACATTGAAGAAATAGAGGAGTATGCTAGAAAAATTAGTAAAGCTGAATCAAAATAGATAAAATAGATAAAATCTCTACATTAATGCACTGAACATCATTTCTAAATCATCATCATTATATTGAAAATCAAGTTCAATTGAAAATGGTCTTCCAAACTTAACCCCTATAAATGAGTCTCCTAGATCATGTCGAAGTACACCATAAAAATCTGATACAGGGACTTTTCGTAAGGCAAATTCTAAAGCATAGATTAATTCATCGAGCTCCTTTCTAGAAAAATCAAAAGGATTAAAATTTATTTCAGAACTAAAATCATTAGGAAAAATATCGTTTCCCAATTCATCAATATAAGAATCCCACCCTCCCAATGCGAATCCTGACTGACCATAATAAAAAGAAGCAGGAAATCTTTTATCATTAGGAGTCCTAATAAATACCCAAGAATCAAATAGGATCTCCCCCAAATCTCTTCCAAATTTAAGATTAGGAATAAGAGTCTTCAATGAACCTGCAAGGAGTATATCAGACTTATCCTCTTGAATTAAAAATTTGACTAGATCTTCCTTTCTATCTCTAAGGAAATGCCAAGGAGTCTTTATTTTTCTATGAAAACTTACCGTACAAAATTTACTGCTTTCTATAGTAACTATAAAAGACTCTTTTGAATTAAAAGGATCTCTAAATACGAACCCATAACCATTACTTCCAACCGCACCTTCTTCTATATGATCTATACCTTCAGAGGCTTTAATAACTAAGTCTAATAATTCTAAAATGTCCATCTCTAAAATAAAAGAAAAAATTTAAATATTTAAATTGGAATAAGTTGAAATTTTTTGATACTAATCATCACTAATAAAGAAAATCAATTAAACAAAGCTGAGATGGTCTATTTGCTATAATATCCCTTGCTTTCTCAGAAGCATTAGTTAAAAAAATAAAAATAAAAAAATTTAAAATATGAATAATTTGAATTCTTAAAAAATTTAACAACATTCACCATGTTCATGGTTATGATCATGCCCACAACTACACGTATTGGGCGGATCTGGTTCACAATTAGTATCAACAATTTTAATTTTAAAGTTTAAAACCTTGCCTGCCATTGGATGATTTAGGTCAATAATAACATTATCATCTTCGATTGTTTTTATTGTGGCAAGCATTGGACCTTGTGGTCCCATAATCATCAACATCAAACCTGGTTCGAGCTCAGGACCTTTAGGAAATTGATCTTTTGGAACTTTTTGAATAATCCCTTCCTTGTAGTCACCATAGGCTTCTGAAGGTTCGAGTCTGATAGTGTATTCATCACCAAGTTTTTTATCTATAACAGAGTCATCAAATCCTTTAACAATTTGCCCCATTCCCACTTGAAATTTTAAAGGGCTTCCTCCACTTAATTCTGTGCTATCAAAAACTGTCCCATCTTCAAAAGTTCCTATGTATTCGACTTTAATCCATTCTCCTTTTTTTACCGCCATTTTCATCAAATTTTAAATTATTAAAAAAATAATGAATTGATGACTTAATAGTTAATTGATTATAATTTAATAATTTTCTATAAAAGATAGAACCTGAAAGATGATAAAAAAAATGGTAAAAATTATTGATATTAACGAGAAGAATATTGATGAACAAGAATTATTTTGTAAAAAAACCAGGAAGAAACTAAATGGTTATCAGAATAAGCTCAAGTGGATTAAAGAACGCTTTAAGGAAGGTTTAAAATATAAATTACTTATAGTAAAGCAAGGAAATAGGGAAACTTCACGTGGAATGATCGAATATATCCCCGGTGAATATAACTGGAGGGGTATTGACGCAGATTGCTGGATGGTCATCCATTGTTTATGGGTAGTGGGTAAAGTAAAAGAGCATGGTTATGGTTCCCATCTTTTAAAATTAGCAATTAAAGATGCGAAAGAAGCAGAGATGCATGGTATTGTTGGAATGACCGCAGAAAAAGGTGGATGGCTTCCAAACAGAAAATTGTACGAGAACCATGGATTTGAAAAAGTAGACGAAATAGAACCATATTTCGCCCTATATGCTAAATTTTTTTCTGTTGATGCACCCAAACCAAAATTTCATCCAATGTCAGAAGAGAAGAAAAAGGAATATGAGAACGGAGTCACAATTTTCTATACAGACCAGTGTCCTTATCCTGTAGATTTAGTAGATGAATTGAAAAAGGAACCAAATGGCAATAAAATTAATACAATCAAATTGAATAATTGCAAGGAAGCCCAAGAAAATGGTGTTTATCCTTATGGTACTTATTGCATTATATGTAATGGAAATATATCATTATATAAACATGCTACAAAGAAAGAGATTCAAGCAATTATAAGTAAATAATTATATTTTGAAGGTACATTGAGTTTGATTATCGAATAGTTAACTCAAGCTACTTTCAAAATTACAACCTTTAACAAGGTAATTTATATTGATCCTAGCTAATTTGATATTAATTAATAAATTAAAAGAAAGATTTTTATCAGTTAAAATTAACCAAAAACTATGAAAGCATTAATTATATATTTCACAATGGGTGGACGAACAAAAAAAACAGCAGAGGCTATAGCAAGCGCTCTTACTAATTATGAAGTGACTTACTTTCCAATAGAATTAAAGGGAAAATTCATCGATAAGTTAAAAATACTAGATAAATTCGAGCATAAAGATTTTTCATCAATCGAAACTGATTTAAATACTCTTGATGCTTTAACTTATGATTTAATTTTCATTGGTATGCCCACTTATGGAAATTTTCCACCAAAAGTTTTTGATGAAATCTTAGTTAGAATGAAAAATCTTAGTGGAAAAAGAGCATTTGTATTCAATACAGCTCGCTTTTCTGGTGGAAAATCACTTGATTATATGAAAGTTAAGGTTGAAGAAGCAGGCGCCCAAGTAATCAACCAAGCCAAATTCAGAAAATTATTCTGGATTGGGGTAAAGGATGCGATTAAATTTGGTGAAAAAGTAAACAAAAGTTAAGAGGATGTAATAGAAAAATAAATTTTAATCTTGTTTAGCTCCACATGCATTACAATAACTAGCACTTTCTGGAATGACTTCACCGCAGAATTTACAATAATTTTTACCTGTAATTTGTTCAGCGTTTATAGAAGCGATTTCTTGAGGTTTGATCTGTTTAAATGGTAGGTTTTCAGGTAATCTTATCATTGCGGCAAAATTTCCGCAATCCGGACATGATACTTTGCCTTTTTTTCCAAGATTATAAGTTTTTCTAGGACCTTGCCCTGTTACTTGTCCCATACAAGATCCACACCAGACTTTTTTACAAGTATGGCATACAAAGAATTGGTTAATCCAATTATCACCTGAATATCTTTTATCATTAGTATATCTTCCGCAAATTACACAAAAATAGTCAGAGGGTATCCTTTCTTTTTTCTTTCTTCTCAGCATAATACTTGTTTCTTTAAATCCTTAATATTAATACAAACTAATACTATAAATAATTAATTAATTATACTTCTAAAATTGTTTATCTGAGATAAAAAGAAAAAAAAATTTAAATTATATCTATAATCAATATCTTATTTAGTCGTATCGCTTATATGTGAAAAGCAACCAGAAAAATCCTAGAACACCAACGATAGTTGCGACTATAATTACATAGTTTGGCCAATAAGCAGCATCAAAAGTTCCTGGAGCTGTAATCCATCCTACAATTGCCATGATACCTGCTGCTGCCATAATACTTAACACCACTAATCCCATGCCCATTGCATATTCTTCTTCCCTGAACATACCAATTCCAGAAACTAAACTCCAGAATCCTAAAAGGGCTGAAATTACAGCCTGCCCGCCGAAAATAGTAAGCGCATCTTCTAAATCCGGATCTTCCAACCATGAGGGTGTATAAATACCTGCCCAAGCCAAAAATTCCATAACGGCTTTTAGGATAAAAAGAAGCCCAATGATAATCATTAGGATATTTAATAATTCATTTGAATCTTTTTTCTTCTCTTTGCTCATTTTTGATTGAACCTTTTAATTTTAATTTAAATTATGTTATTGAAGTTTGGTAGAAGATTTTCTTATATAAACTTACTTTAAATATTTTATAATGAAATAAGCTGTCTTTAGCTAATATTGTTTTAAAAAAGATGAGTATAATATATATAAAATATTAATTTATCTTTTTTATGGCATTTTTTCCAGCATTATAAGCTTTTTTTAATAAATTAGAGTTGTTTTTTACCTCACCACGACGATTAAAACCTGGTGCAAGTACAGTGTCGACTAGTTCCATATTCAAATAATTTAAAACATCCGTTAGAAGACCTACTGTATGTCGAGCATATCTTTCATGTCCACCTCCTAAGGGAATCACGAGTATAACACCTTTTCCTTTAAATTCTTGGTGTTTTGGACAATACCATCTATCTAAAAATGCTTTAAATTGTGCTGTCGGTCCCCACCAATATATAGGAGTACCTAAAACCCATAATTGGCTTAATTCCATCTTGTCTAATAATGGTATCATATCATCTTTTTGCACACATTGACCCGTTTTATAACAACTATTACATGCTTGACAAGGATTTATATCTAATTTGTTTAAAATAACCTTTTCAACGGATACTCCTGCTTCTTCTGCACCAGCTAATACTTGATCCACTAAAATATCAGTATTCCCCCCTATTCGCGGGGATCCTACAATACCTAAAACTCGCATAATAATACTATTGTAGTTTTATTAAAATAATTATCGTTTAGTGAAGTTTTAATACTACAGCAATTCAATTAATGAAGATTAGATTTATTAAAAATCGAATATGAAGGCTTTACCTTTTTTGTCAATAATTTTAATCAGATCCATTTTTCTTAAACAATAACTCATTTTTCGAGCTAGTCCAATTGATTTTTTAAGAGAACGTGATAAATCATGATTAGTGAAGGGAAAAGAAAGATTATCTGGGATTATATTTTGAAAGTCACTAGGATTAGAAAATTTTTTTCGTTCGATAATTCTAATTAATTTTTGATCATAAATACTCCATCCATTTCTCCTCCAACTTCCTTTTCCATCATTTTTACGAATTTCTTCAATTTGAACTAAAATCACCTCAATTGAGAAATTGGGATGAGAAACTATATGTGGGATACTAATAAGTTCATGAAAGATATCTATGTATGAATTATGTTTTGGTGACAATCTTCTTCGGATTTTTTTCCATTGAGAATCTAACTTAATAATCCATTTATCCTTAATAATGGGATATACCAAACGAACTTTATGATTTTGTATTAACTTTTCAAGTTTTTTTCTAATACTTGAGAAATTGCAAGTTTGTATCTCAATTAAAAGATTATTTCGTACAATATCTATTATAAAATTATCAACTGACATTTCAAGTTGATCAAAGGGTTCTTTATACCATTGCTTTAAAGCGACATGAAGAGATTTTTCTTGTAATGTGCCAATCTGATTTGGCATGTTTAAAAATAGTCTATAAATTCTGTTATAAACTACTGAAATTTTTAATTAAAAAGAAAATAATATCTGTATATCTATGATTTTCCAAAATATAAGAAAAAATGCTACTTTTTTGGTTGGCTATCTCTTATAAAAACCAGTTTATAATACATTTTTAATCACTTTTCAGCTATTTAATCTAATTGTCATAAATTAAATTTTTAGTAATTAAGAAATAGGTTATTCAAGGGCAATAGGTTCATATCTCACGGTAGCTGTTCTACCGCGTTCAGCATAAGAAAATTCAGATTTTTGTGGATTTAAATGTTTTTTTAGGAATTCTATGGCTTTTAATCCTTTAGGATATCCTTCACAGATGAAAATATCAATACTAAGATATCCATGTTCTGGCCACGTATGAATTGCTGCATGACTAGTTTCTAGTATTGCAATAGCACTGTATCCATATGGATGAAAATTATGATGATACACATCGAGAATCTTTAAATTAGCATGTATAAGAGAGTTTATAAAGACTTTCTGAATCTTCTCGTTTTCTAATAGCAGTTCTTGCTTTGAAAAATGCATTTCTCCAACAAAATGATGTCCCACAGGCCGAAATGGAAATTTAATTTTTGATTTTACTTCAGAGGTATATATTGGGTGTGAACTAAAATTTATTACTGACCTAATGTCTGGGATTATAATTGATTGTAAATAGTATAGATGACTAAATTTACCGATTATACTCGCACCTTTATAGTGATTGAAATCAGGAAGCATTTCATTAATTATGAACCCATGATCTAATATTGATAATTGTAATTTCTGCATTTGTTCAGGTGGTTTACTTCCAAAACTGAGAAGGCATTTCTTGCCTATTATAGGATGTATTTTACCATTAATACGGAGATTCGATTTTAAAGCTTCTCTAGCTCTTTTCAAAAATAATCTTAGTCCTTCATTAGTATAAGGGGGATCCATTACAACTATATCAAATCTATTAACGATATTATTTGGGCATAGTTTCCTTAAATCATGAGGGAGAACATTAAAATTATTTAACGAGAGTTCCTGTGCTGATTGGGAGAGAAAATCTAATATTCTGTTGTCGATATCCAACACAGTAATTTCTTTTGATAAGTGGGTCAAACCAACCGCTAATGAGATAACATCATCATCACCTAAAAAAATAATCCTTCTTCCTTCAATATCTCCTTTTTTTAACATATATAATGTCTTTTTTATTACTGTTGAGAAATCTGCATGAGACTGATCAAGAGCAAATTCTGGAGTTGGTCGATTTTCAAGATACCTCTTTACTTCTTTTAAATAAGAAAACTCTTCAGGTAATTCTCTTACAACACTTTCAAAATTTCCTGGAAGAGGATCATAATCAAATTTCAAAGCTAGATTTGCTTTTACCCATTCTCTTCCTCTTTCGCCAAGAAAATTCCTTTTTTCAATAATACCAGATTTAACTAACTCATTTCTTACAGCAGCAAGAGTAGGAATTGCAATACCAGTTTTTTGTGATAATATTTTATTTTTAAGCGAAGGAAAACGATACATATATAACAAAATTGAGCGAACCCCTTCAATGCTTTCGGCTAACTGAGCTCTTTCTGCCACCAAAGTGAGTACTTTTTCTGCCTCTTCATTCATTGCCTAATATCTTTATTAATTATAATTTCATTTCCTTGAATTATAGTTTCCTCTCTTTTTTCTTTTTTACGAATTTAAAGCAAATATATGCAAAAAATGAGAATAACACTTTAAGATCCTAAACTATTGAATTTGATTCCAAAAAAAGAAGCAAATATTTATATATTCTCGACCAATAATATTCCTGAACAATAATATTATCATTAGAGAATATTAAAAATTCTATAAAAATAAATTGTATTTGAATATGTCATCAGAAATAGAGTATGAATTGAATCATAGAGAATTTGTTGTTTTAGGCTTGATAGCAGAATTTCCTAGCCATGCATATAGTATTAATCAAAGGATTGATGAGAGAGGCATGAGAGATTGGACTAGCATTGGAAAGTCATCTATCTATAATGATTTGAACAATTTGGAAGAGAATGGATTAGTAAATTCCTATAGAGAAGAGGTCGATAATCGTATACGAAAAGTATATTCAATTACAGAATATGGGTCTAGAATTCTAAAAAAAACGACATATAAGGTGCTAAAAGAATTTATCGGAAAAAACGATGAAAATTTTTATGTTGCATTTTCTATGCTTCCGATTTTGACTCAAGAACAACAAATTGAGGCAATTTCAAACTGTTTAAACACAATTATTAAGCATAAAAAAGAATTGGAAGATATGCTAGAGGAAAATTCCAAAATGCCGTTAAATGTGCGAGGTCTTTTTGTACACCCTATTAAAATCTTAGGAACAGATATAGATTTCTTAAATTGGGTGTTAGACGAAATAAACAATCAAGGGGGTAAGAATAATCAATAAGTTTTTGGTGAATAATTTTATCCACAGAGTTGGGTACCATTGCGAATCATCCTCTATGAGAGACCTATTTGAATTTTACGGTTTTCCCATGTCAGAAGCGATGGCATTTGGATTAGATGCAACAATGGGATTCGGCTTTTTTGATACAACTAGTAGGGTATCATTTATCCCTGAGTCAGATATTCCCTTTTTCCTTGGAGGTAAACAAGGAACAATAGCGCCAAACTCACTAGCATGCCGTTTACTAGGTATTACCTTAAGAAAACAGTCTTTCACAAGTGCAGATAAAGCGTGGGAAGAATCGAAAAAACTAATTAATCAAGACATCCCAATAATTCTTCAGATTGACCTAGGATATTTACCTTATTTTGAAAAAGAAGGAGATATTCACTTTGGTGGTCATGCAATAACTTTAGCAGGATATGATGAAGAACATGGAATAGCCTATGTAGGGGATTCAGATCTAGAAGGATTTCAAAAGGTTACAATTGAACAATTAAAGAAGGGACGAAGTTCCGTATTTGGACCTAAATTTATGTGTCCAAATAATACTCAATTTTCCATGAAAAGGAGACCTGACAAAAAACATCCTCCCTTAGCTGCAGGCGTTAAAGTTGCAATCCAAAAAGTAGTATCCAATATGCTACGTCCTTCTGTAAGCAATAATGGGATTCAAGGTCTGAAATTATTCGCATCTTCGATACCTCAGTGGGAAGAAAAGCTAAAAGGAGAAACAAAAGATCCTAAAGGAAAAAGGATTTCACGTTCAAAATTAATGTTTGAATTATTACATGGTTATATTGAAACATGGGGAACTGGAGGATCATTATTTAGGAATTTATATAAAAAATTCCTTGAGGGTTTATTGACCCATTCAGAGTTAAAAGAAGGTCCAAGAGCGTGGAATAGTGCTGAATTCAAGATACTCGAAAATATAATTCCCAATATTGATGAATCAGCTAAAAATTGGTCTTTAATTGCAGAAATTTTAAAAAATGCTGCGAATGAATACAAAGACGACTGTTTAAACCATGTGAATTTAAGTGAATTACATAATATAGTTCTTAACATTCTCTCAAAAGAAAAAGATATCTTCAATTTATTATCAAAAATTAAGATTTGAATGGTGTTAAAATGATAAATAATAATTTAGCTTCTCATTGTGGATTGTATTGTGGGGCATGTCGAGGATATTTGCTTGAAAAGAAAGACTTATTTAAAGAAAAAGGATATAAAAGAGGATGTAAAGGGTGCATTATCCAAAATAAATTTTGTTCATTTATCAAACGAGATTGTCCATAATTACGAAAAAAAGAAATAAGATTTTGTTTTGAATGTAAGAGTTTTCCATGTTCGAGATTGAAACGAATTGAAAAAATGTCTACGAGTAAATATAATGTAAGTGCTATTGGGAATCTTAAAAGAATTAAAGAAATTGGAGTCGAAAAGTGGCTTCAAGAGCAAAAGGAACTTTATATCTGTCCAGATTGTGGAGGTGAAATTTGCGTTCATGATGCGGAATGTTATGATTGTGGGTATAACATTAATCCAAATAAAATTTAAAGAGAGTAAATAAAATGGAGATACCTAATATAGATGATTTTAGGAAAGTATTTCTTAAATATACCAAAATGGCTTTTAAACTATTACCTGATATTGATAAACCTAGAATTCTTGATGTGGGCTGTGGTACGGGAGTATCTACAATAGAACTAGCGAATTTATCGGAGGGAGAGGTAATCGGATTAGATATAGATCAATTAGCATTGGAAAGATTTAAGGAAAAAATAAAAAATTTTGGATTTGAGAGCCGAGTGAAAATAGTGAATACTTCATTTTTTAATAATAATTTTAGTGATGAATCAGTAGATATTATTTGGGCTGAAGGTATTTTCCACATTATAGGATATGATAAATCTTTTAAAGAAAGTTATCGACTCCTTAAAGAGAATGGTTTCTTGGTTATGGTAGATACCTTGAATAGAATAGAAAGCAAATTCTCTGGGATAAAAGGAAGATTAGATTACCTTGAAAATTTAGGTTTTAATCTCTATAATCAAGTTAATTGGAAGAAAAGTGCGTGGTGGATCGAATATTATCAACCTTTAGAAAAAAAGCTTAAAGAATTACGAGATTCTAAAATAGATGCCATCCTATACCAAGATCTGATAAAACATGAAAATGAAATTTCCATGGTTAGGCAAAATCCCAAAAAATTTGATTGTGCTCATTATATATTACAAAAAATTAAAAAAAAATAATATGATAATTAGAAAATGGATGTTACAAGAATAAACGGAGTAAAAATTCAAAATTTAAAAAAAAATTAGAAGTAGATATACCAAAAAGGAAGTTAATTTTTAAAAAAATTTTTATTATCTTTTCATTGCTTTTTTAAACAACGGTATCGCAATCAATAAAAGGATACCTCCAAAAACAATTAAAAAGATTAAATCCATTGATATAGCTGGAACATTTGCTCCCAAAATCATTACTTTCCGCATTGCATCAGCGGCATAGGTTAACGGAAGAATCCTTGAAATTATCTGCATGAAGTTTGGCATTTGTTGAATTGGAAAAAACACACCACTCAAAAACATCATTGGAAACATAATTGTCATCATCATCATGGTCGCCGTCTCTTCTTTTCCCGTAAAAGAAGTGATTAAAATTCCCATGCCAACAAAACTAAATACATTTAAAAAAAGGACTAGAAACACTAGCAATAAGCTCCCATTAATAACAACATTGAATAATAATATTGCCAAAATAAGGACAATTATGCCTTGTATTAATCCTCGGATAGTTTGAGCAAGTGATTTCCCAAGTATTATTGAAATTTTCTTGATCGGAGCTGTTAACATCCCATCCAACGTTCCTATATCTTTTTCATATGAGATCGCATGAGGTAATCCCGTCATTAATGCCATCATCACTACCATTGTCATGATACCAGGAGCCATAAATTCAAAATAACTGGGATTTCCTGGATATATCCCCTTAAAAGTAGGATTATACGGAACTAATTCATTATATGAGACATTACCTATGTTAAAAAGGGCGTATTGTGTCCCTAATTGTTTGATTAACTCATTTAATGCTGTTTCTATCATTAAAGACATCTGCGGGTTAGATTGATCTAATATAATTGTAATGGTTCCTTGGTGAGCTGATAATAATTCAGAAGAAAAATTCGTTTCAATCAAAATTCCAGCATTAATTTTTCCATCTTGAATCTTTATTTTGATATCATTATAATCTTTAGCATCTCTTAACACCATCATATGTGTCTTGTTATTAGCAGCTTTTAAACTATTATAAAATATTGAACCATAAGGACCGCTATCTTGATTAGCCACTGCTACTGGAATGTTAGTTATTGCATTATTGGAGGGAAATATGTAACCAGTCATTACCATCATAAATAAAGGCATCAAAATTAACATGACTAACCGTATTTTGCTTCGTCTAAACTCGAGCAAATCTTTCCAACATATCCAAAAACTATGTTTTAGTGTGCTAATTAACTTCACTTTTCTATCACCTATCGTACTCTATTTGCTCGACGACGATGAAAAGGCCCAGCGCTACTTGAATGGCTATCATTCAATTCATCCCTTACTTCATGTCCAGTCATATGCAAGAAGACATCTTCCAGAGTTGGTTCCAAATCTTTAATGTATGTGATTTTTCCATTTGCTTTTCGAATAACATCAATTATGTTATCAAAAGCATCATCTCCTTTAGTTTGGATCCTAACTTTAGTGTCGGAAATCCTTGTTAATTGTTGAACAACCTCAAGCTTTTGGAGTAGTGATACCATTTCATTATTTAGATTTGCAACCTCTAATTCCATAACCAAAACATCAGCTCCGACTACCATGCGCTTTAGATTTTGAGACGTGTCTAAACCAATTATTTTACCATAATCGATAATAGCGATTCGATCGCATAATAAATCCGCCTCCACCATCATGTGAGTCGTTAAAACAATGGTAGTATTATTTTTGAGATTAATCTCCTTAATAAACGCACGTAATTCACTTGTTGACTGAGGATCCAGCCCCAATGTTGGTTCATCTAAAAATAAGATATGAGGGTCATTTAATAGAGCTCTAATTACATTTATTCGTTGCTTCATTCCTGTTGAAAAGGTATTGATCAATTTATCTCCCCATTTATCCATTTTTACTAACTTAAGTAGTTCATCAATCTTGGCTTTTAGCTTTTTCTTTGGAATATTATACAGTTTCCCAAAAAGTTTCAAGTTTTCACGAGGCGTTAGCATATCATACATTATCATCTTTTCTGATACTAATCCAATATTTTCCCGAATCTTATCTTCATCATGTTTTAAATCATACCCACCGACAATTGCAGTGCCTTCTGACGGTGTCGCTAAAGTACATAGCATACGGATCAAGGTGGTCTTCCCCGCACCATTGGGACCTAATAATCCGAAAATTTCACCCTTTTTTACGTCAATTGATACGTGATCGACTGCAATGAGGTCTTTAAAATTTTTAGTTAAATCAATTGTTTGAATTGCTATTTCTTCCATATCTCATCATTATAATTTTCTCTTGTAACCATCTCATCTATGAATAAGTACTTATCTAAAATCTATTCCGTGGAAATTTTTTACTTTTTTACAACCTTTATTATAACTTCTATGCTATTGAAAATTTGTGATATCTCAAAAAAAAATATATTATTAATCATAATCATACGTATAATTTTATAAACTCAAGGATTAAAATTTATAAATTTTTAGAGTTTACTATAAAGGAAATAAAAAAAGGAGAATAAATTATTAGAAATGGATGAGATAAAAGTTGTAGGAGCTCGAATTCATAATCTTAAAAATATTAACGTAATTATCCCTAAAAATAAGATTATTCTAATTACAGGTGTATCAGGTTCAGGCAAATCTAGTCTAGCTTTTGATATTCTTTTCGATGAGGGAATGAATAGATATTTGCAATCGATTGGTTTCCCTCCTAAATTTGAAGATGAAAAGCCATTTGATTTAATAGAAGGATTAAGCCCTACAGTAGCAGTGGAGCAGAGAACAACGAGAGTATTTAATCCTCGTTCTACTGTTGGAACTAAAACAGGAATTTATGGAATTCTTCGCATGCTATATGCTACAGAGGGTGTATTAATCTGTCCTATTTGTAAAGAACCCGTAAATGAATCAACCTTAGAATGTGGTTTGTGTGGGATGGTTGTAGAACGCAAACAAATTAAGTACTTTTCTTTTAATGAACCAAGCGGAATGTGCCTAAATTGCCGTGGACGAGGTTATACCTTGCATATTACAGAAGAGATGATTGTTCAAGATTATAATCGGAATCTTATACAAATAACTAAAGCAGGTTCAGCAGTTTTTGCTGATCAAATTCGTTTTGTTGAGCAATTACCAAGATTCTATAATTTTGACATAAATACGCCCTATAAAGATTTACCAGATGATGTAAAACGAGTGTTCTTGTATGGGAGTGGTAAAAAATTGCCTTTTGAGTGGGATTCAAAAACATTTACTGGAATTTTAGAAAGAGTGTTTGAGGGAATCATTCCACATATAAAGCGTGCTCTTGTGGAATCGAAAAGTACCTACAGGCAACAGAAAATACATAAAAATTATATGTCAATGAAAAAATGTGAAGAATGTAATGGTTATCGAATAAACGACCAAGCTAGAGAGATTAAAATCTCAGATAAGCATATTGGTGAGTTAGCTTTAATGACTATTGATGAATTGATTGAATTCTTGGAAAGTCTAAGTGAACAACACATAAAAAGTCCTCAAGGTAAATCAATGTTAGTTAGTTTATTGGAAGGGTTAAAACGCATGGTTAATGTTGGTCTCTCATACTTACATCTACATCGCTCCTTACCTACATTAAGTGGTGGTGAACTTCAACGATTATCTCTCATGACTCATTTAGATGCAGGTCTCAACTCTCTCATATATATATTGGATGAACCAAGTATGAGTTTACATGAACAAGAAAAGGAATCCTTAATTAATATATTAAAACAATTGAGAGATTTAGGAAATTCTGTAATAGTAGTTGAACACGATAAACGGTTTATAGAAATTGCTGATGAAATAATTGATATTGGTCCAGGAGCAGGTGTTAAGGGAGGTGAGATAGTGTATCAAGGGATATTAGATGGAATATATAAAATAGAAAAATCTTATACGGGTCAATTTTTGGATGGAAATATTAAATTACCAAAAAAATCCCGAGATGAACGCAAAACTATTGATAAAAACACAAAATTCCTGACAATTAGAAATGCAAAAACTAATAATCTTAAAAATATCACCGTAAAAATCCCTTTAGGTATGATGGTTGGGATCGCTGGTCTTTCTGGATCTGGTAAAAGTTCTCTTATCTTAGATACCCTAGTTCCATTAATAATTCCATATTTCAAAAAAGGGGTTAATTCGATCCAAAGAAAAGTTGATAATAATAGTGAAAGCGAGGAAAATGGTGAAGATCTTTTAGATTATTCTGGTTTTATTGAAGGGTGGAAAAATATTGATGAAATTATTGTGGTAAATCAAAAACCAATATCAAGAGTGAGAACTTCTACTCCATGTTCTTTTATAGGTATCTGGGATAAAATAAGGAATTTATTTGCTAAAACACCAGAAGCAAAAAAGAGAAAATATAAAGCTGGACATTTTTCTTATAATTCTGATAATGGGAGGTGTCCTTCTTGTAAAGGTACTGGTGAAACAGATTTACAAATTTCATTTCTTAGTAGTTTTTCCATCCCTTGTAAAGAATGTAAAGGTTTAAGGTATAAACCAGAGATTTTAGAGGTGAAATATAAAGGTAAAACAATTTCAGAGGTATTAGATATGACAGTAAGTGAAGCACTAGAAGTTTTTAAATCCCAAACAAGTATTTCAAGGGTATTAAAAATTCTTGATGAAGTTGGTATGGGGTATATCACGCTTGGACAGCCTGCACCAACATTGAGTGGAGGCGAAGCTCAACGTATTAAACTGGCAAAAGAATTAGGAAAAGCACGTAAAGGGAATTCATTATATATTCTAGATGAACCAACAGTTAGTTTGTCGTTTTATGATGCTGTAAAGTTAATACAGTTACTTGAGCAACTAGTTCAAGATGGAAATAGTGTAATAATCATAGAACATGATCCGGATATTCTTGCATATACTGATTATATAATAGAATTGGGGCCTAAAGGAGGTCCAAAAGGAGGAGAAATAATTGCAAGTGGACCCCCTGAAGATATTAAAAAAAATAAAAATTCAAATACAGGTTTTTATTTAAATTAAACTTAGGTATTTTAAAAAATATTTAAGTTAATATTCATAATAATTGTTAAAATAGATAAATGGAAATAGAGATTAAAGGAGCGAGAGAAAATAACTTAAAAGACGTTGATATCAAATTCAGAGATGGATTAACAGTTGTCACAGGAATTTCTGGCTCAGGAAAGTCATCTCTTGTTTTCGATACTTTATATCATGAATCAAATCGACGATTAATAGAATTATTCGGTTATAGTCGAAAATGGTCAAGCCAGAGATCTTCATATAAACTCGCTCCTGCAAAAGTAGGGTCAATAACTGGATTAGGTCCCGCAATTGCTGTTGGACAGAATTTACTAAATAGAAATCCAAATTCTACCTTAGCTACAGCATCAGGGTTACATCCTTTATTTAGATTACTTTATGCTAGGTTTGGTATAAGAAAGTGTCCTAATTGTGGTGCTGATGTATCTATCCTAACTCGAGATGAAATAATTGACTATCTACATAATTTATCTAAAGAAAAATCTATTATTGTTTATTGTCAATTATTCAATAACGTGTTTGGAAGCCATAAGACCTTGCTTAGTCTTTTATCAAAGCAATTTCCTTTAGAAGATTTATATGTAGATGGTAAAAATTGGAATGGTATTGAACTTAATCCTGATAATCGTCATACCATCATAATTAAACTAGCTCAAATCGATTGTTCAACCTCAGATGATTATATACGAGATATTATAATAAAGAGTCAAACATTAGGTTCTAACGTATTTCAGATAGAGATCGACAAAAGAATTGAAAGAATTACGGGAATATTATCTTGTGTGGAATGTGGTGCATGGTTAAAAGACGTTGAACCTAAGCATTTTCATATGGCTTGTCCATTTTGTAAAAGAAAAGGTTGTAAACATTGTAATAATACTGGGTTACACCCATTAGCCTCATCTGTATATTTTTCAGATTTACTTATTACGCATCTGCTAACATTTTCTGTAAAAGATGCTCTAAAGCTTTTTAATGATATCAGATTATCACCCTCTTCAAATCGTCTTATTTCTGAAATAACAAAAAGGTTA
Source organism: Promethearchaeota archaeon (assembly GCA_048940925.1). Classification (GTDB taxonomy): domain Archaea; phylum Asgardarchaeota; class Lokiarchaeia; order Sigyniarchaeales; family SOKP01; genus Loki-b32. Next base: position 22,436 of record JBHLOC010000004.1, read on the forward strand.
GTTGCATTAAAAGAAGTAGGACTTGATTATTTAACTTTAAATCGTTCTTCTCCTACATTATCTCGAGGTGAATCACAACGAGTAAGGATTGCTCTCACATTGATAAATCAATTAGAAGATGTATTGCATGTACTTGATGAACCTACGATTGGTCAACATGTGGCAAATGTTTCTAGATTTTTACCCATTTTCCATAAATTACCTGGTCCGGTGATTTTTGTTGAGCATGATAGAATAGCAGCAGCGGCAGCAGATAATGCAATTGATTTAGGACCTGGAGCAGGAGTGAATGGGGGCTCAATAGTATTTAAAGGATTACCTTCAGAATTGTGGGACTCTGATACAACAACAGGAGAATTTTTTAGTTTAAGAAAAAATGTCATCGTACCGAAAAAAAGACCAAAACCAGCTCTCTTTTTAAAAATTGAAGGCGCTAATATGCACAATTTAAAAGAAATAGATGTGCAGATTCCATTAAATCGGCTCACCGTTATAACTGGTGTTTCAGGTTCAGGAAAGAGTACTTTAATTGAAAATGTTCTTCATGCATCATTAAGAGATAAAAAACCTGTCGGTTGTGAGAGAATTATAGGACCACCTTTAAAATCAATAATGGTTGACCAAAGTCCTATCGGTAAAAATCCCCGTTCAAATCCAGCTACGTATACTAAAATATCAGAAGTCATACGGAAATTATACGCCAAAGAAACAGGATTAAGTGGATCTCATTTCTCATTTAATAGACCTGAAGGAGCTTGTCCAACTTGTAAAGGAATGGGTGCTCTGGAAATTAAAATGCGACACTTGCCATCATCTTGGATTCCGTGTCCAGATTGTAAAAAAGCACGATATAATGAAGAAGTTCTTAAGAATAAAGTTATTTTTAATAATAAACCTTATTCTATATCTGAATTCTATGATTTATCGATATCTGAAATAGCTGATTTAATAGAAAAAGAAGATCGATTATCTTTAAAAGATTTACAAAAGATAAAGGAGATGATAAGGACTCTTAATGATATTGGATTAGGTTATTTATCATTAGGGCAGCCAAGCCCTTCTTTATCAGGAGGAGAAGCTCAACGTATTAAATTGTCAAAATATTTAGGAAAATCATCCCTAAAAAACCAGGTAATTATATTAGATGAGCCGAGTACAGGCCTTCATCCTCAAGATTTGAAAGGTTTATTAATAATCCTAGATCGATTAGTTAGATCAAGAGCGACAGTTATCGTTGTGGAACATAATTTAGATATTATCAAAGCAGCAGACTGGGTTATCGATCTAGGTCCGGGAGCTGGTGATGAGGGAGGTAAGGTTATCTATTCCGGTCCTTTTGAAGGATTATTAGTATGTAAAGATTCAGAAACAGCCAAAGTTTTGAAAATAGATGAATCAATAAGACCTAGTTCCAAAAAGAGAAAAAAAAAGGCACCTAATAAAATCACGATTAAAAATGCCCACATTCATAATTTGAAAGGGATAAATGTCGAATTCCCTAAAAACTCAATTAATGTAATCACAGGTGTGTCTGGAAGTGGGAAGTCTAGTCTAGTTAGCGATATAATCGAAGCTGAAGCCAAACGTCGCTTCTTTGAAACATTATCCATGTATGAGCGTCAAGGGATTCGTGAGGGTCCTGAAGTATTAGTAGATGAGATATCTGGTCTAGGAGTTACTTCTCGTGTTATAACAACTAGAGCAATGCTTTCACGTAATTTCATGGTCAGAAACACTATTGGAAAGGCAACAGAGATTTCCCACCATATTGCTAATTTATTAGCATATGCTGGAGAATGCAAATGTCCAAAATGTGGTGCTTCTATGATAAAAAAGACTGAAATGATTTGCGAGAAATGTAATACTCGTATTCCACTACCCAATCCCATCCACTTTGATCCCTCATCATATCGAGCAGCCTGTCAAAAGTGTCATGGTATAGGAACAATTAATATTCCAAATCCAGATAAGTTACTTATTCATCCGGATAAACCTTTATGTAAGGGTGCAATGTATTCCCCGGGATTCTGGCCACAGGGATATCTATGTAAGCCATATAATGGCGGTTATTATGTTCTTCAAGCACTTGCAAAACACTATAACTTTGATCCAGCTAATACGCCTTGGAATGAAATGTCTAAGGAAGCTCAAGATGCATTTTTGTATGGAAGTGAAGAACCATTAGAAATACATTATGAGAACCGAAAAGGAGAAAAATATTCTAGAACTGGGAAATATACTGGATTCTACCATGGATGGGTAAACGAATGGGATATTGGCGGCACATATACTGATGTTAAAGCATGCGACAGTTGTAAAGGTGCTAAACTTCGACCGGAATTTCTAACTGTCAATTTAAATGGTTATAATATATATCAATTGAGTGAACTTCCTTTTGTAGATTTGGTAAATGTTATAGAAGGCGTTTCTTTAGACTATGAAGTTCCCGATATAGTTCAAAATAGTCGTAAAACCATCTTAGAGCGCTTAAGGTTCTTGATCAAAACAGGTTTAGGATATGTGCATTTAAATAGAATAGCAGCATCCCTTTCAGCAGGTGAGGCTCAACGGGTTAGATTAGCAGGAGTTTTAGGTAGTGGTCTTACTTCTCTTACAATCATTTTGGATGAACCCTCGAGAGGTTTACACCCTTCAGAACTTAAAGCATTATTGGAAGCGCTTGTTGAATTACGTGATTTGGGTAATACCATCTTAATGGTAGAACATGATATGTTTCTTATTAAATCAGCAGATTACATTGTTGATTTAGGACCTAAAGCGGGAATTGAGGGTGGTAAAATAGTTGCTGCAGGCTCACCGACAGATTTTAAAAAGATAACCACAATAACAGCAGATTGGCTGAATGGGAAGAAAAAATTTAATTTCAATAAGCCAGAGAAATCTACTAAGAGATGGTTAAAAATATATGGTGCAAAAGAAAATAATCTAAAAGGTGAAACAATAGAAATCCCTCACGGTTTTCTAGTAGGGATATGCGGTGTATCAGGTTCTGGTAAATCTACACTATTGATAGATACGATTGGAAGGGCACTTGCTCCAAAAAAACATACTACATCAATGGCACAAGAGCCTATGGAACCAGGAGAATATGAAAAAATCGAAGGAAAATTGTCTCAAACGATAATAATTGACCAAACCAGAGCCAGTATAACAAGCCCGTTGAATTATCTTGGTTTAAGGAAAAACTTCTTTAAATTATTTGCTGAAAGCGAAGATTCATTATCGTTAGGCTTGAGCGAAAAAGATCTTAATAGGAAATGTACAGCTTGTAAAGGAGTTGGCAGAATAAAGACTGATATGGGTTTCTTACCAAATATTTACGATATATGTGAAATATGCGATGGTACTGGCTACTCAATAGATGCTTGGAAAGTTAAGGTTAATAGTGTATCACTACCAGAATTAAATGATAAAACTATTGATGAGATTTATGATTTGTTCAAAGATGAAGAGACCATTAGAAGTAAATTGAAGTTCGTAAAAGATGTTGGTTTAGGATATCTAGTACTAAACCAACCTGCATATACTTTATCGGGAGGAGAAGTTCAGAGACTTAAAATTGCAAAGGAACTAAGTAAAAAGAGTAAAAAGAAATCGATGTTTATTTTGGATGAACCGACAATAGGACAACACATGGAGGATGTTTCTCGTCTTATTAATGTATTACATAGGCTAGTGGAAAAAGGACATACTGTGGTAGTTATTGAACATCATCCCCATCTTCTAGCAGCATGTGATTGGTTAATAGAACTCGGTCCTGGTGCGGGTGATGATGGTGGAAGATTAATCGCTGCTGATAGGCCTGAAAAGATTGCTGTAGGTAACACACCAACAGCTCCCTACATAAAAGAAGTTTTGGAGGAGATAGCATGACGTGGGTACCATTATTATTAACTGATCCTTCACCTAACTTAAGATTACTTGTATTAAAGGAATTATTAAACCGTCCAGATGATGATGATGAGATACAAGAATTATACGTATTACGTGAAAAAGATCCAATTGTGGAATCGCTTATAAATACTCAATTAGTTGATGGTTCTTGGAGTAGTGTAGATCTTTCAGGTAATGTGTCTACTTTTGGAAATCTTCAGGCAACTTCTCAAGCATTAGTAAGATTAGGATATCTTGGTTTTGATAAAGAACATACAATTGTTAGAAAAGCTGCTGATTTTATTTTTTCAAAACAAGATGAGCAAGGCTCGTGGCCTATTCCAACTGGAAAACAAGGATCATTTGAAGAAATACATGGATATGATATGATACCTTTACAGGTCGCAACTCCGTTGGAGGGAATTGCAGCTTGTGGATATGCTACTGATAAACGAGCTGAAAAAGCTTATGAATGGTTAATGAAACAGCGACTTGATGATGGAGCATGGCCTACAGGGATTGCTTCAGGTGTTTATGGAAAAGTCGCTGGTTATCGAAGAATTCCACACTCTCGCTGGGGTTGCAGATCATCTACAATTGCAGTGTTAAATTGTTTGACTTATCATCCAAAGAGAAGAAATAGTAATGTGGCTAAAAGAGCACTTGATTTAATCTTAGGATGTGAAACGAAGCAAAAAAATTTACTGGGTTTCGCAATTTCTCGTCTTATTGGTTTAGAAGAATCAAGAGGATGGAGAACTTATTATCCTAAAATGGATGCTGCGCATATATTAAGTCTCTGCTCAAAGATAGGTGCTTCATTAGATGATGAAAGAATTGCAGAATTAGCTGATTTCGTTAAAAGGGAGCAAGGTGAGTATGGATTGTGGGAATGTCCATTGCACCCTCAAGCCTCCCGATGGTTAACGTTTGATTTATTAAAAACATTTTCTCATTTAGATGTTAATACAGATTGGATTAGTCTAGAGCCTCGGACTCCTTTTCAAGAATATCCTAAGAAAATGAAAAGATTCTAATTAGTATCTTTTTTCCTATAGAAAAAAATTTTTAAAAAAAAAAATTTCGGAAGAAAAAATTTTAAGATTAAGCTATTATGCGAGATCAAAACGATCTAAGTTCATAACTTTATTCCACGCCGCTACAAAATCGTGTAAGAACTTCTCCTGAGCGTCATCACTACCATAAATTTCCGCTAATGCCCGGAGTTGGGAGTTCGAACCGAAGATGAGGTCAACACGGGTAGCCCTCCACTTGAGTTCACCTGTTTCGATATCACGCCCCTCAAATAAGTTTTTATCTTCCGTGGTTGCTTTCCAAATAGTGCTCATGTCGAGCAAATTCACAAAGAAGTCATTTGTAAGCGCTTCAGGTCGTTTTGTAAAGACACCATGCTGCGTTCCTGCGAAGTTGGTCTTTAGAACGCGCATGCCGCCCACGAGCACTGTCATTTCAGGTGCGGTTAGAGTTAACAATTGCGCTCTGTCAACCAACATTTCCTCAGCTGATACAGCATAGAGATCCTTCTGATAGTTACGGAAGCCATCCGCCTTGGGTTCAAGAAAAGCGAAAGATTTAACATCAGTTTGCTCCTGTGAAGCGTCCATGCGCCCTGGGATAAAGGGAACATTCACTTCATGACCAGCATTTCTCACAGATTGCTCAATGCCTACGCAACCAGCCAGAACAATCAAGTCAGCAAGTGATATCTTCTTGTCGTCGGACTGCGCTTTATTGAATTCAGCCTGGATACTTTCCAGGGATTTGAGTACCTTCGCAAGCTGGGCAGGTTGATTAAGATCCCAATCCTTCTGTGGTGCTAGGCGAATTCGAGCTCCGTTCGCACCACCACGCTTGTCTGAGCCACGGAATGTGGAAGCCGACGCCCAGGCAGTCGAAACCAGTTCCGAGACAGACAGACCTGAAGTCAGGATCTTACCCTTGAGTGACTCTATGTCTTTTTCATCAACTAGCTTGTGATCAAGCGCTGGGATGGGGTCCTGCCAGATAAGCTCTTCGTCAGGAACCTCCGGTCCTAAATAGCGAGTGCGCGGACCCATATCGCGATGGGTCAGCTTAAACCAAGCTCGAGCGAACGCCTCCGCAAATTCAACTGGATTCTCCATAAAGCGCCGTGAAATCTTTTCGTACTCGGGATCGAACCGAAGAGAGAGGTCAGTGGTCAGCATAGATGGTGCATGACGTTTTCCTGGGATGTGAGCATCTGGTACGGTACCTGCACCCGCACCACCCTTCGGTATCCATTGATGCGCGCCAGCAGGACTCTTCGTCAGTTTCCATTCAAAACCGAATAAGTTTCTGAAAAAGTTGGAACTCCATTTTGTGGGAGTGGGAGTCCAAGTGACTTCCAGACCGCTGGTTATCGTATCTGCACCTTTGCCTGTACCAAAGCTACTCTTCCAACCTAGTCCCATATCCTCGATATCAGTCGCTTCAGGTTCAGGCCCCACGTGTTCTGCACTACCGGCACCATGGCATTTTCCGAATGAATGACCGCCTGCGATGAGTGCTACTGTTTCCTCGTCATTCATAGCCATACGTCCGAAGGACTCTCGGATATCCTTTGCCGCTGCTACCGGATCAGGATTACCGTTCGGACCTTCCGGATTGACGTAAATCAGCCCCATTTGCACGGCTGCCAGTGGATTTTCGAGCTCTCGATCGCCAGTATACCGTTCGTCACCCAACCATTCTTGTTCGGAACCCCAATAGATGTCTTTTTCCGGTTCCCAGATATCCTCACGCCCACCACCGAAACCGAAGGTCTTGAAACCCATCGATTCCAACGCGACATTACCTGCGAGGATCATCAAGTCGGCCCAGGAAATTTTCCGACCATATTTTTTCTTGATTGGCCAGAGCAGCCTGCGTGCTTTGTCAAGGTTTGCATTGTCGGGCCAACTATTGAGAGGTGGGAAGCGCTGGTTTCCACTGCCACCGCCGCCGCGACCATCACCTACGCGGTAAGTACCGGCACTGTGCCATGCCATACGGATGAACAAAGGTCCGTAATGACCGAAGTCCGCCGGCCACCAACTTTGTGACTTTGTCATAAGTTCAGCGAGGTCTTTCTTTACGGCCTTCAAATCGAGATTATTGAATTCCTTAGCGTAATTGAAATCCACGCCCATTGGATTAGATTTAGAGGAATGTTGGTGTAGAATATCGAGATTCAATTGGTTCGGCCACCAGTCTTGGATCGTCATACCACTGCCAGCAGTGGATCTTTTAAATCTCTTTTTTTTATTTTCATTCATAATTTTCAATCTTTTTAATATGAGAATTTTTAAATTTTGACCTACATATAATTTGGATTATTGATTCATTATTTTAGTTTAAATCTTAATTCTATCTATTATAATTCATTTAATCAATAATCATTCCTATATAGGATTGAATACTAAATGACTATAATTATTAAAAAAGGTTATCTTTATATAATAAAAGCTATTTTTATATCATGGAATATATTTTGAAATATAACATAAACAAGTGATATTGATGGATGACAAGGAATTGATTAATCTTTTTAGAGATAAGGGATTTAAAGTCACAGTTCAACGATTAGCAATATGTAAATATGTGTTACCCAGAGGTGATCATCCATCAGCAGAGCAAATATATCAAGCTTTAAAAATTGATTATCCTACAATTAGTTTAGGCACTATTTATAAGACTCTACATCTAATGCAAGACTTAAATATCATTCAAGAATTAGGATTTAAAGATGGATCTAGAAGATATGACCCAGATATGGACCCTCATATAAATATGGTATGTACCAAATGTGGAAAAATTTATGATTATAAGACTAAAAAGGTTAAAGAATTATGGAATAATATCTTATCAGAACTAGAAATTAAGCCTAAAAGCCAGCGTATAGATATTTATTATGAATGTGATGAATGTAAATAAATTGATTTACATAAAATCTTTTCTATAAAACTCTTCTAATTTCTTTAATCAAGTTTTAAAATATTATGAAGGATGACCCAGAAAGTAAGGAAAAAGCTAACGAAAAGGAGAAAAGAGAGGAAAAGAAAGTAATCAGGTATTTTATTTTCTTAGGAGGCTTTATATCTCTGATATTAGGAGTTATAGGGATTGTGATCCCAATTCTTCCCACTACACCTTTTTTACTACTTGCATCTGCTGCTTTTGCTAAATCATCAAAAAGATTTCATAGATGGCTATTAAATAATAAAATATTTGGAACTTACATTAGATATTATAAAGAAGGTAAGGGCATGCCTTTTAAAATTAAAGTGATTACGCTAGCATTGCTATGGATAACGATTTTGATCTCAATTTTATTACTAATGAACTTATTTTGGGTGCAAATATTATTAATTTGCATAGCTGTTGCAGTTTCTATTCATATTATATTAATTAGGCCAAAAAAAAAATCAAAATAAACTCCAATAATATCTTTTACCATTTTTTTCGCTATTATAGTATATTTAAGAGCTAATCTGCCTTTTAATTTCTATTCATTTAGATTATTTAAAATGATTGTTTTATTTTAGTCTCTCTTTTCATTTTTGTCTATGTTATTTCTGTTATCACCTAACAACTCATTTTTAAATTTCTCAATTTCCTTCCCAAAATAAGAGATCAAACCAGGATGATCTTCTGCAGGAAGATTAACTCCCATAATAGGTTTTAATATATTGCCCTCTTTGTCTATAACATTATATTCTTCTAAAATTCTTTTATTAACTTCCAATTCTTCACCATTAGATATCCAAAACATCCCCTTCGGACAATTTATTAATATCTTTGTTACCAAATGTGTTTGTTTTTCGCAATTTGGGCAAGTATAATAATATTGATCATTTAACAGTTTCTGAATTAAGTCAGGATCTAACCATGTATTAATGGAAGCTTCCCACATTATCCGAAAATGGTTACCACAATGAGGACAATCTATTTCTCTGCTATCTATACGCGTCATTATAATTTCATTAGGGCATCGAATATTAATATATATCTAATTTTGATAGAACAATTTTGAATAAGATAGTTCAGATTGTGTGACATAGTGTCACCATGTCGTGACAATGTTTAAATATTTGTGTTTCTATTTATATCTCACTATAATTTAAAATAAAAAAAAGGTGGTAGAAAAATTTCAGTCAACGGGGATTTTTTAAATAAACGACCTATTGTTTTAGATAATGGAACAGGAATCTCAAAAAATGGCTTTGGTGGAGAAGATCAACCGCGATCTGTATTTCCTACCGTAATAGGAAAACCCAAATATGGAAATATAATGCCTGAGGTTAAAGATTATTCCCGGGAATGGTATATAGGACAAGAAGCAATGGAACTTAAAGGAATTATGAATTTACAATTTCCTATTGAGCACGGAGTTGTTGATGATTGGCCTGCTATGGAAAGAATCTGGCATTATACATTTTATACAGATTTAAGAATAGATCCCTCTGAATTTCCTATATTATTAACTGAAGCACCATTAAATCCACGATTAAACAGAGAGAAAATGGCGCAGATTATGTTCGAGACTTTCAATGTTCCAGCGTTATATGTTGCAACTCAAGCAGTTTTATCGCTCTATGCTTCTGGACGTACAACTGGTTGTGTTGTAGATATTGGAGATGGTGTATCTCACATAGTACCAATTTTTGAAGGATTTACATTAAGTCATGCAATTGAGAGAATTGATCTTGCTGGACGAGATGTTACAACATATTTACAGAGATTGTTACGACAAAATGGACACTCATTTACTACATCTGCAGAAAAGGAAATCGTAAGAGATATTAAAGAAAAGCTTTGTTATGTAGCTTTAGATCCTGAGAAAGAGCTATTACTTTCAAAACGAATAGCAGGTATGGAAAAAAGCTATATGCTTCCTGATGGAGAAACTATAAATATAGGAATAGAGAGATTTTTAGCACCAGAGAGCATATTTAATCCATCAGTATTAGGCAAGGAATTAGACTCATTAGATGATGTTATTGTAGAAGCTATTACTGCTTGTGATGTAGACCTAAGGAGAGATCTCTACAGCAATATTGTACTCTCAGGGGGATCAACAATGTTTCCTGGTATTAGAGAACGATTGACTCGAGAAATAAAAGAACAGATACCTGATTCCATTGATGTTAAAATTATCGCTCCACCGGAAAGAATGTATTCGGTTTGGATAGGAGGCTCTATTCTTGCTTCGCTAAAGACATTTCACCGCATGTGGATCACCCGTAGAGATTATAAGGAGCTAGGACCTCAAGTAATTCATCGATGTTTTTAAGTCTTCCTTTAAAAAACTAAGGTGGTGAAAAATATGATAAAAATAGTAATGATTGATGGAATTCCCTACATATTTATAGAAGAAGGGATTATTGAATTCAGTTCCAAATCACTTACAATAGAAAAAGATCATAATAAGAAGAAAGATTTTACATATTTTCAGAGACAAAAGGAAGCGCAATTTATGAAGAATTTATTGAAGGAATTAAAAAGAAATTTTATGAATAAGAAGCAATAGGGTGAAATTAAATTTTAAATAATTTTTATTTTTCATTAAATAATCAAAAAATTAAGTCATGAATGGATTGTTTTTCATAAAGATTTTTATTGGTTGATAAAGTGGAAAAATTGAGAAATTTTCTTGAAGAGTATTTTCAACAGGATTCTAAGATAAAGTCATATGTTTTAATTGAAGAAAAAAATAAAATCGTAGATTCATCAGGCAGCTCGGATTTAATAGATGATTTAGAAGACATAAATTCAGCTTGGAGTAAAAAGGATACTAGGGAGTTAACACTTTCTGGTATAAAATATGTAATATTACAATCTTCCTTGAATGTATTCATCGCAATTACTCCCGACAAGCAAGGGAGCATCATTGGAGTGAAAGATGAAGAACGGAAGATTTTTTATAAAATTGCTCCTGAGGGGTTAATTCTTCATAGTTTAAAAGAAGCATCAAACACTTTAAGCGAATTAAGTACAAAAGCTCCCTATATGAGTCCTGAAGATGATTTAGGCAAAACTGAACGTTTAAAGTGGGCAACTCCAAGGATACTGCTTGATGATACAAACAATTTACAAGAATTAGGTTTACTAAAGTTTGGGTTAAGTATTGAGGAAGCTAAAGTATATTTAGCCTTATTAGATAGGGGGAAGGAGGGCGCTAGTGTTGGGGAATTAAATGAAGATTTAGCTATTAAAAGAACTACAATTTATCGTATTATTGATCGTTTAATTAGTAAAGAGTGGGCGGTGAAGTTACCATTAGTGCCTAAAAGTGCCCAAAATTATATAGCGAGACCATTAAATGACATTTTAGACGAGAGAATCCAACAAAAGGATGAGGAATTAAAAATCTTAAAAAGCTTCCGTTATATTATGGGGGATTCAAGCGAGAATGGATGGATAATTTTATCTGATATAAAAAAAGATTTACAAACTTATAGTCAAGAAACTTTTGATTTTAAAACACTCGGAATTACAGGGGTTGAAAAGGATTGTGGTCTTCTCATTTTTGAATATGATAAAGAAATTAAAGAAAAAATTATTATTAGAGCCGCATTACAACTTTCTTTGGAAAAAATGAGGGAATTAATACAACCAGATCTCGATGAAAAAGATTTGACTATTCCTGATTTGGAAGACATCAAAACAGAGGATACACAAATCAAGGATTATTTAGGCATGATCTTGTACTTCAAGTTTAAAGAAGGAACTGAGACTGCAAACAATATAGGTACGGATTGGATTGTAGCAGCTAGGCATGTTGCAGTCCCTATAGAGAATAAGATCTATGTGGTTTGGGGTTCGGAAGAAAAATTTCCAATTTTATTGAGTTTTATATTAAAACTTTAAAGTTTTCATAATGACAGCGCAAATACCAGATGAATTTATGTTAAATGGTGAATCTTTTTCACTAGTAGGTTTAAAAGGCACAGGATTATTTAAACCAGAGGATTTTGGAATAATACCGTATTTTAGTTGTACAGCTTGTTGGCGAGGATACGTTATGAAGTATGTATTTACGGAAAAACAGTTAATTATGGATGAATTGCTAGTAAATATCAATGATCCTCCAAAAATCAATGGAGTTGAAGCTCAAGATGGGAATGATCTTTTTAAATATAATTATAAAAATTTGAATCTTAAATCAAAGTTTACAGGGAGTGTTCTTCTCGCAAAAGACTTTATACAATCTATGTACGTGCATATGGGTTTTCAGAGACCAATGGCTTTTAAGACAGTTGTTGAAATCCATATTGAAAATGGAGACATCATCTCATTAAAAGATCTTTCTAGACAGATGGAGGAACAAAGGAAAAGGGATCTTTATAAGGGAGCACAGCCTGAATCTAATTCTAAAAAAGATATTGAGAAATGGGTTAAAAAAACCTTTTCTCTTGATTATGAGTGATAACAGTCCCAGATTTTAATAATATTCTGTTCTTTGTCCTTCTTTTCAGATAACCTGAACAATCCTTTCTTGAAAGTCAGCACTGTCTGTGATACTTATTATGATGGATGTCCTCAGAACATCAAACTTATTGAGATCTTAACAGTTCACGATTAGGTTTATTATTGAAATTATTATTAAGAAATTCAAAAATATTTATATAATGCTATAAACAAGAAGAAATTAAATTAAATTTTCCAGCAATACAATATATTATATAAATAATCTATAAATTAAAGTGGAAAAATCTTGGTAGATTTTAGAAAAGATACATGGTTATATGCCTTAATCGCCTCTATACTTGCTATAATATCACTCTTTACTCCTGCACGTATCATACATGCTGGCGGAGAGTACGGGGACATGATAGCTTGGTTAGGTGGTGGTATAATGTTAGAAATTGATTCGGGAACTTGGCATGAGGATTTATTTAGTCAGCTTCTATTTGGTGCTACTTTAATTTCAATAACATTACTTCTTATAATCTCAATTAATTCTTGGAGAGGAAAGGAAATTAAACGGGATTCATTAATCTATTTACTTTCAGGAACTATAATATTAATGTTAACTATATTCTTCTGGATCTTTGAATTTGATCCTGATTTTGAGACTATCAGTTTTGCCACAATCGGTATTTTCATTTCTGGTATAATATCTATTCTAGCATTTACAATTGATAGATTAAGTGCATACAGGAACAAATAATCAAATTCTCAATAAATAATTACTATATTTTATTTCTTTTTATATGTTTTCCAATTTTATTTATATATATATTAATAAAACTATGTTTCCTATAATTAATGAAAATTGGATATGAATAGAGAAGAGTGGCAAAAGTCGAAGGGAGAAGAAATACTTAGAGAATTTGGTATTAAAGAAGACCAAAAAATATTAGATTTTGGATGTGGATCAGGAGTATATTCAATCATTGCTTCGAGAATAGTAGGTAACACAGGGAAAATTTATGCGCTTGATTGTGAGGAAGCCCCATTAGAAGAGTTATCAAGCAAAATCACAACTCAAAATATTAGTAATATTGAAATCATAAAAACTTCGAAAAAAATATCGATTCCATTGAAATCTGATTCTCTAGATGTAGTATTAATGTATGATGTATATCATTTACTTGAAAAGGATGATCGAATCCAATTGTTAGATGAGATACATCGAGTTTTAAAAAGTAATAATGGGATTCTATCTTATTTTGCTACTCATATAGGTTCTTATGGAATTCAATTAAATAAAGTCCAAGAACAAATAAAGAAAGCAGGTTTTGAATTTATAGAGCAGTTTAAGCGCCCAATGTTTCATTGGACTTGGATTGAGCAAGGTATGATTTTTAAATATAAAAAAATAGGAAAAAAATAAAATTATTTTCTCGCTGTAAATATTCCGAATCCTGTGATATTCTCATATCTTATATTTTTGAAATTGTATTTATTTAATAATTTTTCCCAGTGCTCTTTATTCCTGAAAGCAAAGCAACACAAGCCACTAAATGCTACTAATTGCCATGACGTTCGATTCCATTCACTCAAGTAAAGATATCCATCAGGCTTTAAAACGCGATAAATCTCTTGCAGTGCTTTATCTTGACCGTTTGGTTCATGCACTTCATGAAGTACTGAAGAAACATTAACAATATCAAATGTATTTTTTTCAAAAGGGATGTTAGAAGCAGAACCATATTGAAAAGTAGTTCTGTCTTCAACTTTTTCAATTCTAGCATTATTTTGTACCTTATCTAAAGCATTACCCGGAATTGCTAGTTTTGAATAAATATCAATACCGTATAAAAGTCCTCCTTTCTTTAATTCTTTAGCAATTCTAATCGCTGTTCTTCCAGTTCCACATCCTACGTCTAAAATCTGGGGATTATCAATTTCTTCTAATGCTTTCATTCTAGCAATTAAATCTATTTTTGGCATTTTTCGTAATAACAATATATGCATCGTAATCATTCCAATACCTGGCCATAAAAATACCAAAACGATAGCTAAACCCGAAATAATAAAAATTATTTGCACTACTCCATCTATTAAGAATCCATAAATAAAAACAGATAAACCTATTAATCCTATGATATTGAATCCAATAATTAGATTCTTCACATACCATCCATATTTAGGTTTTGCTTCCATCTTTATTTCGACCTAGATTTTAATAAAATTATATTGTTTATCAATCACTTCAGTCAATTTGAAAAGTCCTTTGGATGTGATCAGATTTATTATTTCATCTTCATTCATATGATGATCATCAAATGAAAGGATTGAATTTAGCTTTAAAACTCGATAAAATTCTTTTAATATATTAAATTTATTAGAGATGTCATGAAGTACATCAAAACAAATAATTTTATCAATACTTTCATTATCTAATCCAGTAGCACAGTCTGTCTGAATTGTTTCAATATTAGTATAACCCATTCTTTCAGCTTTTTTTTTAATCTTTTCTAATGCCAATGGATGAATATCTGCAGCAAAAACTTTCCCATTTGGTCCTAATTCCTCAACTGCAGCTATTGTATAACTTCCTGATCCACACCCATAATCTAAGATTATATCTCCTAGTTTTATATTAGCTTTTCTAATCTTATTTACAGGAGGGTAAAACTTATCACGAATTTTGAAAAAAAATGACATAAATCTAAAATCGATATTTGATTGTTTTTTATTCTTCTTCATTTAAATCACCTCTATTATTTTCCTGGACATCTTCAAAACTTCCCCCAAATGCCTGAAACAGCTTGATAGCAAAATTTTTCAGTTTAGTTGATTTCATAAAGCCAAGTCCTTTTTCAATATCTCCAAAGACGAGGATTAAATCTCCAGAGTTTATTTTAAAAGTCTCTCGAGCATCTTGTGGTATTACAATTTGTCCCCTCTCACCAACTTTAGCAGTACCAAAATAGTATTCATGTTTTTCTAGTTCTTTTATATCAATTTCTAAATTTTTAGCCAAACCTAAACCTTTATTTAATTCTCCAAAAATATATACTTCATCTCTAGCTTCAATTTCAAAGATTTCTCTTGCTTTATGGGGAATAACAATTTGACCTCGTTCACCAACCTTTACTGAGCCAAAAAAGTATTTTCCTTTTTTACCAGGAAATTCAGTTATTTTAATCACCTTTTATTATTCATATTGATATGATCATACCAATATGATCATATTAATATGATCATACGAATCATACTATATAAATATATTGCTTTTCTTTATTCAAAAATTTCAATTTCAAGATGATTCTTTGCTTCAATAAAAATAGGACCTTTTGCAATATATGTAATAGCTAAATGGCAACCTCTTCTAGAAAGAAAAATATCATTTTTGTTAATTCCAAAAGCTCTTAAAGTTCTTTCTGGCAAAATAACACTCTTATACCTGTCTCTTCAAATATTTCTCTTTTTGCGGTAGTTAAAGTATCCTCTCCTTGCCTTATATGCCCTTTTGGGTATGTCCAGCTCATATTTCGATTTTTCACGAGAATTATTTCAGATGTGTGTCATTATTAAATATAATTCCCCCAGCAATATAATCCTGTAAAAAATTGTTTTTATTCAACTTGGCAGTTAAGTAAATTAATTCTTTTAAACTTTTTAACAATTTAATTAAGGATTTCTAATAAAAAAAAGCAAATTAAATATCAGTTAATAAAAAATTATTATATAATTTAGATTTCCGAAAAAAATATCAAATTAATTGTAACAAAATTAAAAATAATCTAAATTTGGCTTTCAATTTGAATAAGATTTGAAATTAGGTTGAGTATCGAATGTTCTCTAATTTCAAGTGCCTCTAACGCGTTCTTTAATTCTTTGGGATCTTTTATCCATCCCTTAGCATCATCTTTACATAGATGAAAATGATTTGCAAGACCTTTTAATACTTGAATATACCAAGAAATCTTATTAATAATATGTAATGGATCACCAATTTTGCCATTATGTGGATTATTTGATAATTCTTGAAGCTCATTATAAAGTTCTGATATAGTATCAAGGCAATTATTTACTTTCATTCCACATCTATTCGCAAAAGTGCGATTCATCCATTTCCTTGCTAATAAACCCAGGTCATTTGTCTCTTGTTGAAGTTTTTCTATAATTGCAATTACTTTTTTTGAGTTTCCAATAGTTTTTGAAATATACCTATTCAATTCATCATTAGGTTTATTCGTTTGATTATTACTTGTAATTTCATTATATTTAGTTTTAATTAATCCTAGTTTTAAGAGAGGTGAAAAGGGTTCTGCAATTTGGCCATGATATTCTTTAGCATATACTATAGTATATGCCCAACCAGCTGCACAATGATCTGCTGGCATCAATCCTTCATAACCAGGATTGACTCCCTGGTTTATAAACTCGTTTTCTGTCATGCCATACTTTGGAGCCAAGATATGACTATATTCGCGTAATCCTGGTGTATCGATCATTCCAGGACCAAATACAAATATAGAAATATTGGTATCTTCTAATTCAGCTGCTAATGATTTAGCAATTGATGTTAAAGCAGTTTTACTAGCAAAATAGGGTGCCATGTATGGCCATCCTTCCGCAGAAGTGAGAGTATTTATTACACCTTCATTTTGTTCAATCATATATGGTAAAAAGGTTTTAATGATATAAATAGCACCTCGAATATTTACGTCATATATTTTATCCCAATCTTCCATTGAAATTTCAAGTATAGTGCCTACTGAAGTTGAATATGCGTTATTTATTAAAATATCAACCTTTCCATAATTTTCAATAACTTTTTTCTCTAAATTTTTTATATCATCTTCATTAGAAACATCCGTTTTTATAAATAAAGCAGTCCCACCTTCTGCCTGAATTAACTCTTCAACATCTTTACCATAATTATTAATTTCAGCAATAATTACTTTAGCTCCCAACCAAGCTAACGCTCTTGCAAGTTCTTTTCCAATACCTCTACCTGCCCCTGTAATAATAGCAACTTTGTTAGAGAGGGAATTCCTTGCCAAACCTAATTTTTTAATAAACATCTTATTATCACTTTTTAGTGTTATTAAGATATTATAATCAAAATGACTATTTAAATGTTTGGGTCAGTGAGTCATTAAGTCATTTAGTCATAAATATATAAGTATGAAAATCCTTATTATTATTATCATGCCAAAAGCTTTTACAGCTGAAGAGAGAAATATTATAAGAAATAGTCTAATTGAAAAAGGTGCAGAATTTTTTGGATCCTATGGCTTAAAAAGGACAAATGTTGAAGATTTAACAAATGCTGTAGGTATCTCAAAAGGATCTTTCTATTCTTTTTACAATTCTAAAGAAGAACTTTTTTTAGATGTACTAGATCACGTAGAGAAAAAATTTATCAAGGAAATGCAACAACTTTTGAAAAAAATGAAAAGTAGCCCAAAAGAGACTTTTAAAAAATTTTTAAAATTTCATATGCAAGCACCAAAAGATAATCCAATCATACAACAAGTTGCTGATAAAAATATTAGAGAATATCTTATCAGAAAATTATATAATAATCCTAAATTACAACGAAAACTTCAAACTTATGAATACATTCCCCAACTTATTGAAATGTGGCAAAAGCAGGGCATTATGATTAATAAAGATCCTGAAATTTTAGCAGGTATATTAAAATCCATATTTACAATTGGATTAGATGATGAGACTGTTGAATATATTGGAAGGAAAAAGTTCCCTGAAATTATTGAGAATCTTTTAGATCTTATTGTAGATTACATGATAATTTCTGATTCTTAGTGAATATCTTATAGGGATGCCAAGATATCACTATTTATCTTTTATTTAATTTAGTTTAATATAATCTGATTAATTCTATTCAAAAATTTCAATTTCAGGATGTTTTTTTGCCTCTTCAAATATTGGGCCTTTTGCTATAAATCCGATAGCTAAATGGCTACCTCTCCCAGAAAGTAAAGTATCGTTTTTATTAATCTCAAAAGCCTTTAAAGTTCTTTCTGGCAAAAATATGCTCTTGTCCTTAAGAATTGTTACCCAACAGTATTTTTTATTGTTTGATTCGATAATCTCACCTTCAGGTATTTTATATTTAGCTAATGAAGTATTTTTATCTATTAATTCTTTCATGATTGAATTTTTTAAAATTCTCACAGAACTTAATCCAAATCCCCCTGAAGTTTTACTTCCTGAAAATAAGATAGCACATTTATCCTGCTTTAAATTATACTCCTCATAAGCTTTGGGGGGAATTTTCACTTTACCTTGATGTCCCACTTTTGACCATCCAAATAGGTATTTTCCTCCTTTTACAATTTGTGGCATAGCTTATCCCTATTATTATAAAGTTTTTTTTGAAATTTATTTCTGCTTCAATATTTTTTTATAAAAATCATATATTATTAGTTCACGGTCTTCAGCGATTTTTTTTGAAATATCTAAATATAATTGATCTTTTAGTTTTAGGATTTTATTTTCTAAATGCTCAATAACTTGATCAAGACCGCCTTTTTTTTTAATTGTAAATCCAACAGTTCTGTATAGCCCTATAGCTCCAAGTGCGTCTAATTTGTCAGCATCTGATAAAATTTTAGCTTCAAGTGTTTGAGGAATTATATTATTTGAGAAAGAATGAGCCTTTATACAATGAATTATCTTATCAATATCATCTTTGTTGAGATTGAATTGCTGAGAAGTAAGAAATTTAAAAGCTTTTTCAGCAGAAATTTCCGCATGATTTCTTTTTAGGTTATCTTTTTTTTCGTCTATTCTACCAATATCGTGAAGAAGAACAGAGATTTTCAGTATGTCTAAATTAGCGTTCAACTTTTCTCCTATATTTATACACATAGTATATACTCGTTCAACATGGTTAAATCCATGAATGTCATCTTTTTCAGAATTATTAAAAGCAAATTTCCTTACTTTTGAAATAAATTTGTTATTTAACATTGATTTATATCATTCTATTTGACTTCTCGCTGAATTTCCAGCGCATAAAAAAATTGGACTTGTTTTTGCCATATTAATTTCTCCTAATTTCGATTTTTAATGAAAAAATCCTTTTAATATCGACTTATATAAAATATATAGTTTCATAATGAGTAAATAACTCACTTTAAAATCCATTTTTCCATTTTTTAAAAGAACCAAAACCTTCCTTTTCAAATTTAATTTGTTTATTTTTTTTATCAAAAATAATTGAAAGAAAATAAGAAGATCTTCTTGAATAACTTTCAGCCAAGATTAACACAATTTGAATTGAATTTTTGTTTTCTTGGAAAAATGGAATAATTGAATCCCATTTATGAAAGAATCTGTATTCCTGACTTAGACTCTCAGCTAATTCATAGTATAACATATTCTCTGAATTTTTTAAAATATTATGATTAAAAATTTCTTTTCGTCTAGAGGAAAACACAAATTTTTTCATCAATTTAAAAGTAATACCATCTTCATTTATGTCTTTCTCATAAATAAAATAAGACCACGGTAAAATACCTGGAACATAATGTTGATTCTTTTGAAGTTTCACTTGTACTAAGATTCTTAAAATTGCGCGTGCTCCAAAATAACATAAATATATGGAAGAATATATCGTGGTAAGAGCTCGAAATAAATAGTAATTTGGAATTGTAAGGAATAGCATAAATAAAGTAAAAAAGTTTATACCTGAAAAGATAAAAAGAATAGGATTTATTGCTCTGTCAGCGAGAAATCTATACTCTTTTTTTGAAATCGGGTAAAAAATCGGAACTTTTGAAGCCGTAAAGAGATCTAGAGTCACATGAAGACTATATCCTATGAAACCAGCAATCCAAATCTCAATAAATATACCATTTGTTAAAATTGATATGATTAAACTAAAAATACCAGTAAAAAATAAACCACTGACATAAGAGTGAGTGCCTGCTCTATGTGATAAGTAATATAATTTATATTTTCTCGATATTGGTTCAAATAATAGATCAATATCAGGGAAAATAGCCATAACGACCAAAAAGAGGACTGATTCTGAAGATAAAGTAAGTACTAGAGGGAAATATGCTAAAATTCCAATAAGTGTATGTGTAAAAATATCCATTTTTAATATTAAAGGATTTAAATTTTTATTTTTTGAAAATTTATTGCTTTTAAGGAGGCAATCCTATTGTCAATCTTTTACTATCATTTTTTAAAAGACTTCATTCAAATCATTCATTAATTCTTTTAACTTCAAAATAATGAGCGAATTCTTCATCATTTTTTCCAAATTTTTTCATGATAATCCTTTTAAAAGTACCAAAATCTACACGTTCCTTCATGACATCAGCTCATCAATCAGCATGGACTACTATTGTAATCTCACTTTCAGGAATTAAGTTAAAATTAATATCCTCCTGAAGCGGTATGAACTCTCTATTGGGACCATAAGCATTTACAGCGCAGTCTTCATAAATCTTATTCTCCTCCGAATCCCAAATTAATTGGAGGAAGCTATGAATTAAGCCTTTATATATTGGAAAAATAGAGTTTTTTGGATTTTCATACATATGTTTATCTAAAATACTCAATGCATCAATAATAGTTCCATCATCTTTTAAATCTAAATTGTATTCTATCCCCTTTGATAACTTTTTTTCAGGATCAGGGGCAAATATTGTTAGTTTAATATTCTTAATTCTAAAATTCACCTCAAAATTATAAAAATATAAATTTACTAAGCACTAAATAAGCCCTTTAGCTTTAAGTAGTTTGGGTAATTCCTTTCTAAGAGTAATTGAGGAAGAAACTTTTATCTCTCCATCAAGAACCACACATTTATTATGAAGATTTAATTTTCTAGCTTCTTTTGAATTTAGGTTTTTTGTATCGTAGTCGATATGTTTTATATAAGGGGTGAGCTCTACAAAAACACGATTTATGAATTTATCCCACTCACAAGCACATACATCTAAAGGCACATAGATATCTACTTTCAATTTTCCTTCTTTTAAGCTTTTAAGATTATCTAAGCTACAGCTTTCTTTTCCACAATGTAAATCTGAATCAATACTACAAAAATCTCCCCAATAATCAGGTGATGCCCTAATTTCTTTCATAACCTTTTCTACAGTTTTATCTATCTCATGATCAGACATATCTTCTTTATTCCTTTTTTTTATACTTATTAAAATCTATTCTAAACAAAATATTTTTTGAATATATTTTAGTTTATTGAGTTTTCCAAAATCTCCGTTTTTGAAGATATCGTCCCAAATATACAATTGAAAGCATTACTGGAACCTCCCAAAACAATCCCATTGTAGTTCCTAATGCTGCGATTGAACCAATTCCATACATAGCAATAGCTGTAGCGATAGCAATTTCAAAATGACTTGATGAACCAATAATTACTGTAATGATCGCTTCTCTATATTTTAATTTAAATAGTTTCGTGATGAAAATATTATATCCAACAACAATTACAAATCCAAGTAATAACGGTATCGATACTAAAAGCAAGAGTTTTGGATTATGTATTAAGACATCTCCATTCATTGAGAAAAGAACAATCAAAGTTGTTAGTAAAGCTACAATTGATATCTTTCCGACTATAGGTCTATAGGTATTGTTAAACCAATCTTCACCTTTAGAAGATATTAATAATCTTTTACTAATTACTCCTAATAGAAGGGGAAGCCCAATAAAGATAAAGATCGAGACTAATAGTAAAATCCAATCAACAGGTATGTTTTGAATGCCTGTTAATAATGTTACCATAGGAGCATAACCGAATATTATTGTTATCGTATTAAGACTTGTGTTCACTACATTTTGTTCTTGATTCCCTTTTGCCATCCATCCCCATACTAAAACCATCGCCGTACAAGGACTTGAACTTAATAAAATTATGGCAACTATTAATTGTTCATACCCAGGTACAAAAATTCGAGCCATAAGCAAACCAACAAATGGAGCAATTAACCAATTAGAGATTATTGTCAAGATTATTGGTTTGGGATTTCTTCCTAATTTTTTTAATTCAGAGACTTGTAGGTTCAACATTGCAGGATACATCATTAAAAATAAACAGATCCCGATAGGTATAGAAATTTGACCTATACTCAAAGCATTTATAGCTTGGCTAATTCCAGGAATTATCTGGGAAAAAAGAATTCCAATGACGATGCATAATGCAACCCATAAGGGAAGAAACTTTTCAAAAAATCCTAGTTTTTTAGATTCTGCATCTTTAGTTATTGAAATTTCCTCTGTTTCTGATACACTCATCCGTTTTCACTAAATTTTATGAAAATTTTTTTAAAAAACTTAATTTATATTTATAGGGTTTGAGATATTTATGAAATGCATCAAATAAAAATATTTGGATTTAAAGAATTTAACAAAATATTTATATTAACTTAAACATAAGTTGATCAATATATATATAATTTATAAATCTTGAAATAGTTCTAAAAAAGTGGGTGATGGTAATAAATAAAAGGCGCACTATTGAGATAACAGACTCCCTCGAGAGTTGTATTAACATGACTGAAATCGATGTTAAAACCTACTTTCGAGATTTGCAAGATTTGGGGAAAAATTTAGAAAAATCTAATAAATTTAAGAAATTATTAGAATTTTGTTATGTAATTGGTAATAAAGAGCGTTTAAAAATAATTGCAGCATTAAAAGATAATGACCATTGCGTTTGTGAATTAGAAGCAATCTTAGATAAATCGCAACCATCAATATCACATCATCTTAGAATTCTTGAAAGCATTGGGCTTATAAGAAGCTTTAAAAAAGGTAAATTTACTCATTATGACATTATTAAAGAAACAGTTAATTCATATTTAGATCTACTAAATCAAGAATTAATTTAAATCTAGATTTTAAAATAAGTTATCAATTATTTCTTCAATTTGAGCTTCCTGATGAAAAATAAGCTTAATAAATAGAAGATACCCATAGATGAGAAAGTAAGAGTTAATATTATTGAGTTTTCTGAATTAGATCCAGTAAGAATAAAACCTATAAGTAGAGAAGATAATGCTGAGCCAATTGACATAACAAAAGAATTTAACCCAAAATAGGCTCCAGAAATATTTGAAACCGCTTCTTCAAGACTAAACTCTTTATTATTTTCAGCAGCTTCATATACTAACGCGCTAGCTAAAGGTGGATTGAAAAGACCAAAACCATACATTGAACCTAAGATTGTTCCAATAGATAGTATAAATAATATTACTACAAATGCATTGGGAAGTTGATTATAAAGAAAGATTAAATCTGATAAAGAAGCAACAGCTGCTGCTATAATACAAATCGTATATGTCTTAGTAATATCATGCTTTTTAAGCATTCTACGCCAAATAACAAATCCCGCAAATTTGCCTCCGGTTGAGACAATTATATAAAGATAAAAACTAGGTCCTGTAAAAAGAAGCGCATAAGTTAAAAATGGTATAACAAGAGCACCTAGTATTCTACCTGCCATCCCATTAAATAGTATAACAGAAAGCAATTTTCTATATCTTTTATCTTTTATTGGTTCAACCATTTGGGGAAAAATTGTCTTAAAATTCTTTTTTTTAACAATAGTAATAGAGGATTTATGAAAACTTTCATCAATTGAGAAAAAGGTAGTAATAATCGCAATTAATCCAAAAAGAGTGAAGCTAATACCTATCAATGGTATATAAAAAAGAATATATTCTCCCGAAGGTTCCCACCATTTTACATTTTGAGGATCTGGTAAGATACTCTGCACCATTATAGGTAGTAATAAAGCAATTATAGAAGAAACTATACTAAAGAAAGTTGTTAAAGCTGCAATTGTTTGTCTGTTCTCATGTGTTTGAGATTGTTCTGTAAGCATTGATTGATGTACTGTGAAGATTGATGATCCCGAAATAGTATTTAATATTAATATCACCCATAAAAAAATAGCTGTTGGAAAATATAATTGGTTATTTTCAGGGCATCTAGGCGGGAACCATATAATAATACTTGTGAAAATCCAGATAGGTAGTCCATAAAGCAGAAAAGGTCTCCGTTTCCCAAATCTTCCCGGTTTTTTATTGTCAGCTATAATCCCGAAAAATATCGAAGAAAAAGCTGAAATAATAAGTTGAATAGATATACCAATTGAAATGAGTATGGTATCTAAATTAATTGTATAAACATAAAATTGTAAAACAAACACACCGACAAACATATTTGTCAAAAACATTCCAAATTGACCTATTGTATATCCGAATAATCTGAATCCATGTAATTCCCGTGGTGTGCTAATATCACCCATAATAAAGTAATTTGTTACTTAAAATTTAAGATTTCGATTTTTGTGTTATTTATTCTTTTATGTAGAATTCTTACAAAATCTTTTGTTATAAATTTAAAACTAATTTTTCTCTGACTATTTCATTTAGATTTTTAAGATAAAGATTTAACTATTAGATATAAGCAAGAAATAAAGAATTATAAATTATTTTAGAGTTTATAGAAAAAATTTTTATTATATATATTTTATGGTTTTTGTCGATTCCGTATTTATAGTTAAACATGAATACCGCTAAATATATATGGATAAATTGGTATGTAAATAGTGTTCATAAATTTTAGTGATTTTTTAAGTAGAGGTTTTCTATGAGTGATTTAAACAGTATTCCGGAATTTTCAAAATATTTTCGAGCGATTTCTCCTTCAGAAATCAATATTAATAACGAAGATATATTTTATCGCGATAAATATAATGAAATTTTAAATTTTATTAAGTTAAATTTGACGAACAATCAAGATTTGGTATTAAAAGAGTATGTAGAGCCAAAAGGCGCCATTTTATTATATGTAAATCGGGGTACAGACATATTAGATTTTTTGAAACTAATATCAATGAATTATTATATAGATTTTATTGAATATAATGATAATGAGGTCATTAAAACTCCTGAAGACTTTATAAAAAGTTTGAGTTCTATTGTTAAGGTATTGAAAGCTAATATAGAAAAAAGCACTGAACTAAATAACAAAAAGAGATTGTTTTTAATTAACCAACATATATTTCGTAATCAAAATTTCACAGGAAAGAATTTAGTGGAATTTTTTATAAAAGCGCAACAAAATGGTAAAATTAGATTTAATTGCAAAGAGTTAGACCTAATTTTAGTTTGGATCAATTATGATCTTAAGGAAATCAGATCAGTCTCAGCAGATTTATATGATATATTTGATCTATTTCTTATAATAAATATGTTAAACCAAGTTGAACGAGAAACAGTGTTTCGAGATTTCTTAGAAAAAAATCCAAAGATCGTGTTTGATATTGATGAAATAGTAAAAAACACACAAAATTGGGAAGTAAATAATATTAAGCAACTTTTAAAAATTGGAATTTTAAAGCATTTTATAAATTATGAGTTAAATAGTAAAAGTAATGAAATTACAGATAGTCTTCTTAATTTAATTAAATCAGGTGAATATTTACCAACACTCTCAACCAATACACCAGAAATTTCAGATGATAAAGATATCAAGGGTGAAATTGTTGGAACAGAGAATGTTTCTTTAAAAAAAGAACGGGAAAGTGTTGAACAGATCAACGATGCAGATAATTTTGCTGAACAAATTCGAGAAACTCGTATTTCAGATTTTATGTTAAACCAATTATATGAAAATGCTGCTTCGAAGCATTATAATGAACTTCTTATTATTATTGATAAACTGAAGAAAAATGAACCGTTAGAAGAAAATGATAGGAAATTATTAGCAATATACCCATTCATCTTAAATGAATCTCCAAATAGAGCACAAATTAATTTAGAAAAGGCAAAGAAAAGAGTGGATCGTATAAAACAAGTTTTTGGTAATTGAAATTAAGTAAGATGAGAAAAATTTGGCTTCTCAATCAAAAAATAATCAAAGAAAAAAAGAATTGAATTATTCTGAAAATAGGAAGATTTTCATTAAGAAGGTTATTTTAGAAAATTTCCTATCCTTTCAAAAAGATGAAGTAGATTTTGGGGATGCTAAATTTATAATAATTGTTGGTCCAAATTGGAGTGGAAAGACATCGATTTTTCAAGCTATCAAATTTGCGTTGGGTAGTAATGAAAGAGATGAGAGGTATACAAAATGGTCAGATTTCATTAGAAACGGTCAAAATCATGCTATGGTCGAGATCCATATACAAAATGATGGAGAGCTAATAAAATTAAGGCGTTATGTTATTAAAGGGCAATCTCCGTATTTTAAAATAAAATTAAAGGAAGATAAAGAATTTAGAAAAATCCAAGCACTTGAAATTCAAAAATTGATTAGAACATTAAATATTAATCCTGACAATCAATTTGCTTTTGTTAGCCAAGGAAAGATTGATGCTGTTAAAAATTTAAAGTCGACAGAGTTGTGTTCTTTCCTGGAAGAAGGAATTGGGCTAAAAAGTTTGAGAAATGAGATATTGCAACAAAAATCAAATGTTAATAATTTAAATACTGAGCTTAAATCATTAATGAGCAAAAAAAATACGTTAAATATAAGTTTAGAATTTCTAACTCCTAAGTTGGAACGTTTAAAGAAAAAAAATAAGCTATTAGAAATTAGAAATAAATTCCATGATGAACTCTTATGGGCAAATAAAGATAAATTACAAAAAGAAATTATCAGAATTGAAGAATTCGTTAAAAACATCATACTTGTAATCGAAGGGATTAAAAGAGAAAAAACAAAGTATGATAAAAAAATCCTAGAGTTAGTAAATGAAATTGTTACTGAGGAACAAAGTATTAACAAACTTTCAGAAAAATTAGGAGAACTGAAATATAAACAAATAGACTTAGTAGCAAAAATAAAGAAGTGGCAAAAAGATAAAATATTAGTAAAACAAGACTTAGATGCTTATTCTCAAAATATCGATCGAATTGAAAAATTAGTAATCAACTTTGAAATGCAGAAAGAGAGTCTAAACGATGAGATAAAAATAATGACAAATGAAATCACTCACCTTGAAAATCAAATTGATAAGCTCCTAAAAGAGCAAAATCAACTTATAAAAAAAATCAAACAAAATAAACTTCTGCTAGATGAATATAATCAAGTGATTTCTGAGAAAACCAAAAAGATAAATATTATTAAAGAAAATGAAAACTCAATTAAGGCTATAAATGATGAGATCAATCAGTTATTTCAGAGTTTTAAGGATATAGAGCATAAATTAAAAAAGAATAAATGGTTTTTGGAAAATCCAACTAAAAATCTTTTAGAAAAGCTTGATAAGCAGTTAAGAGAATCTTCAATAAAAATCTTTGAAATTGATTCAGAAATAAAGAAACTGGAAATTGAAAAATCCAGAAAACTAAATAAATTAAAAATCTTACAAGCTTCACTTAGGGAACGTCGAGTTATTCTCCCCTCTACAATTTCTATTTTAAAGGAAGAGATAAAAAAAAGAGAGTTAAGAGTTAAAGGTCCTATTATTGATTATCTTAAATATGATGATGAGTTAAGTTATGCTATAGAGTCCGTTTTAGGGGAAAAATTACTTTATAGTTTTATTGCTGAGGATTGGGATACTTTAAATTTATTAAAGAGATTAAAAGAGAAGTATGGAGCATACTGTAACCTCTATTTACCAAAAAAGATAACCTTACAGCCTTTAATGAGAATTTCTGCAGAGGGAGTTGTGGGTTACATTGCAGAATTAGTAAAATTTGTAGATAATGATGTAGATATTAAAAAAGTAATTTACTCCAAAGTAAAAAATTGTATTGTTGTGAGAGATTATCGTTCTGGAACAAATCTTTATAATAAACTTAATTTCCGAGGGAAATGTGTCACCTTAAAGGGCGAACAAATAGTTTCTTATAAATATGTGTATGAAACACCTTATATTAAGAGATTGAAAGGATTATTAAGTGCAGCAACCCAAAAAGAACAGTCAAGCATTTTAGAATCAGAAGTTAATATCTTGAATGATAAGATCTCAGAATTAAAAATCAAACAATCAAGCTTTGACAATATTCAAAAAGAGATTTTTAAGAAAAAAGAAGCCTTCAACGACCTTTTATATAATTTCAATCAAAAACAGAGAATAACGACTAAAAAGAATGAATTATATGAAGAAATGCATAATTTTGAAAAAAATAATTCATCTTTAAAAAAAGAGATTCAGGATTTAGATCTTAAAATAAAAAGTCTACAAACCCATACTGATTCTGAATTTTTTAAATGGAATGATAGGGTTAAAGAAATACCTAATGAATTATCTTTTTTAAATGAAGAAAAGAAAAAGTGGGATCTAAAACGGAAAGAGAATTTAGATATTTTAAAAGAAGTACAAGATAAATTATCGAAGCATAAGAACCAACTTATTCTATTAAAATCGGAATATGAAAATAAAAAAGAAGATTTCCAGAAAGCAGATAAATCTGCTTTTAATACATACAGGCAATTGGAAAATGTAGAAGAAGAAATTAATATAATAGAACAAAAGATTTCAGAGTTAAGAGAAACAAGAATGAAACTCCAAAAAGAAAAAAGTCAGATCGAAAATAATAACATGCAAACCATTTTAAAATTAGAACAAGAGAATGTCAAGTTAAATTCATATAATCAAGATCTTGAATCCAAAAAAAATGATTTAAAAAGAATTAACTCTGAAATAGGCCCTTTAATTTCTGAACAAATCATGAAACTCCGTTCAATTAAGGAAATTGAGAAAGATATCCTACAAATCGATGAAAAATTGCTTAATTATTTGGATGTAGATGACTCAATTGTAGTCGAAAGAGATCAAATCATTGCTTCATTAAAAGAAATATCAAAAAATCAAAAAGATTTAGAAAATGATATTAAAGCAGCTATTAAAGCTGAAAGTAAATTAGAAAATACTTATAACAACAAATTTAGTATAGTTCTTGAAAATCTTCAAACTAAAATAAATCAAAAATTTGAGGATTCTCAAATAAAATCATATTGTTCTCTTGAACTTTCAGGAAGTTTTGAAGATCTAGGAGTTGAGATTAAAGCTGCTACGTCAAAAGAACAATTGAAATCATTTACTGCATTAAGTGGGGGCCAAGTTTCTTTAATTTCAATCTGTTTAATTTTATCATTACAAGAGATTAAGCCTTCTGCTCTTACTATGCTAGATGAGCCAGGTATGTTTTTAGATGAAAAAAATTCTGAAGTAGTATATCAATTAATAAAGGCAACATTGGAACAAAACCCCATTCAATTATTCATGTTTTTACCTAAATCTTCAACTTCATTATTTATGCTAGCTGAAAAGGTAATTGGAATTGCGAGAGTGGGGAAAAATGAAATTTCTTCAGTTTTTAAACCTAAAATTCTAAAAAAGAAATAAAAAAGTTGTATGATTAAAGAATTAAATAAAAAAATTGAAAATATTAGAACTAAGGTTCTTTCCGGAGAAATATCTTTATTAGATATAGAACTGGTTCCAATTTTTGAATATCTAAAGGATTCATTAACTGTGGATAATATTGATAAGTATTCAAAAACCTATCAAAGGGCATTTACACTTCTAAATGAGAAATTTGAAGAATTTAAAATCTTACTAAATCACTTAGATAACGAAAATGTCTTCATAGAGTTTTTAAAATCAAAACCAAAAGATAAAGAGATTTATGGACTGCTTAAGGATTGTTGGAGACAACCATTCACAATCCATAATCTCTCTATCAATTTTCTTAAGCGATCTAAAGATAAATTAAGTTCAAGTAACAGAGAATCATTTGCTATTGAAATAATAGAAAGAATGAAAGTAAAGAACGATTTTTTTTTAGAAGTACCAACACAGAAATTTACTGAAAAAATGTTAGACTTTTTCGATGCTATAAAGCGTAAATTGCCTTGCCCTTTTGATGATGTTTTTAAAGATGAAAAAGATCAAATAAAAATATATGAAAAATTTGTTTTTATTTTACACTTACTACAATTAGGGAGTTTAAAATATCAAAAAGAGAGTAATTTTTTATATTTGTGAAGAGTTGAGAAAAAATAATGAATGAAATTACAATTTTAATGCACTTATTAAGTAGGAAAGTAAATTTGTTTGAAATAGGAGCAACCAAAGAAGAAGTGTTAAACGCTTTAAATATTAAAGATAAAAATAAATCAATTTATTTTCAAGATTTGATTACTAATTTATCAAATTACATCGAACCCTTAGGACTTCAAATTCGATTCAATCCGTTGAATTCTCATTGGTTTATTCTTTTTAATTCAGATGTTTCAGATTTTGTATCAGCAAATCCTTTTGAAGGAAAACCAAGATTAGCTGCAACTTTATTTTGTACGTTAGTTTGTTGTATGAAGAATTTCGGAACTGGTAAAATTCATGAGATTCGAGAATTAAGGAAAAAAAAAGGGATTATCGAGGATTTAAATGAATTAAAGAAGATGGGATATTTGGAATTAAAGAAAGATTCGGGTGAAGTTAAATTATCCCCTCTTATAGGATATCAACTTGACCTTGAAAAATTATTTATAAAATTAGCATTAAAATTTAAAAAATAGAAAAATACTACTGACTAGTAGTAATTTCTAAAATCATTTCTGCAACACGATTGTTATATTTCTCAATTTCGTCAAAATTATCAACAGTTTCTCCACATGTTACAAAAAACTCATTGATCGCAATTTTTCGTTTTTCAAAAAAGTTTTTGATTTTACTCGTTACTTCCTGAACTTTCTTTTCCATATCTCCTTCTACTAAATCGACTTTATTGATGCATACATAAATTTTATCAGGGAAAAACCGAACATCATTAAAGAATTCAAATTGTCTCTCTAATTCACGATCCATTGAAAAGACCGCTATAATCTGGGTTGCAATGCGAGAGATGGTAATAATACCCATTTTCACTACGGCCCTAGACCTGTCGCCACCAGGGGCGAAAATAGTATGCGCCTTATTGCTCTCATCTTCCCTAAACACAATTCGATTGGGATGGATGGTTTTTGTTTCTTTTTCGTCTAGAGCACTCTCCTTATTTCCTCCAGGAACAGTTGCTTCTCCAGAAAAGTCTGCCTTAACTACAGAACATTTTATTCCTCCTTCTACTTTTTCGATTTCACCTTTTTTTAAGTATCGAACAAAAAGGCGAAGGATACTGGTCTTTCCAACGCTAACATCACCTAACAATCCAATGTTCACCATTATGCTTCTCCCTCCAATAGTTTATTTAAAAGTAATTCGTAATCTGTAATTATAAATTGTTCAAGAAAGGCATTATTATGAGCATTAATAAGAGCTACTAATATTTCTTTTAGATTTTTAGCGTTCTTTGAGTATTTTATCAGATTTTCTGAGGTGGGATCTTCAGTAAAATCTCTGGCATGTTCCTCGAATCCAAATTTAGATAATTCAGGCAAGGCATTGAAAAATCCAAAAGCTGAATATCCTTGAAATTGGAAAAATACAAAAAATCTTGTTTTAATATTTTTTATAATCTGAGTAAGATAGGCGGATGGATAAATTTCTCCTAATGTTAGTTCTTCATCCTGTTTAATTATAAAATAAGGAGAAATTGGAGATACTTGAGTTCCATACATTTCTTTTGGAGGTATAGAAATAAAGGGTAATTTTTCTGAGACAATTGTCCAAAGATCTTCTCTTTTCTTTTCTAATAAGATATCTTTTATCTCATCGTAAGCAAAAAAAAAGTCTGATTGA
This sequence comes from Promethearchaeota archaeon, assembly GCA_048940925.1. Taxonomy (GTDB): domain Archaea; phylum Asgardarchaeota; class Lokiarchaeia; order Sigyniarchaeales; family SOKP01; genus Loki-b32. Next base: position 54,459 of record JBHLOC010000004.1, read on the forward strand.
AATCCTAATAGAGAGCTTAAGTATACTGATAAAGAAGCGAATGTAGCTTCTAAAACCGGTCTTCGCCCTCCATCATCCTCAGAGGGTTTTACAGCTCCCTTCCACGCTCTTAATCCGGAATATGCAAAGGATTTAACATCAAAAAATGCACCTGAAAGAAATAAAAATGAGGGGGGTTCGCTCTTATCACCAGTTAAAAATTCTAAAGATTTGTTAATTAAGACACTCTCTAACTTCGCATCATGAAATTTGGAGTGAACCTTTGGCATTTGTAGCCATGATTTCTTCTTCGCCAAAATTACACACTCAATATATTGATTTTGATAAAATAAATAAGAATTCTCGAATAATTAATTTTTCCTATTTTAATAAAACATAATATTATGCTAATATAATATTTTGCAAATGATTAAGATAAGTCTAAATTAAACTATATCAATGCCACATTTTTGTTAATTAGTAATTTCTTTAGCTAACAATTCGCTAATCTTTGAAGTTATTAAATCGTACTCAGAAATTGAATTTAAATTTGAAATTTTTATAGTTTCAATTAAATCTGTTTTTTGAAAATGGAGATATGCCAAATCCATATTGGAATTATTTTCTTTAATTTTTATAAGGGCTCCTTTCAAAAAAATTTGTATAAAATCCTCAGATGTTTCTTTTATTGCCCGTTTCTCAGGATCAATTAATTTAATTTCTACTGAATTAAGATCGTAAAAATTCAAAACACATAGTAGATCTGGTTCTTTATTGTTATTTTTGGTAAAGATTTTTCTCTTAATATTTGTTCCTCTAACTTTTTCTTTTGGAATTTCTTCAATAAAATATTTTTCGTCCTTGGGTTTTTTATCTATTTTTAGAGTTTGTTGATAGATTTCATCTGCACTAGTGAAAGATTTATTTGAGATGAGTGAGTTTAAATAATTTATGACTTCCTTTAATTCATCTATCTCTATTTGTAATTCTTCTAACTGTTCCTTCTTTTTGTAATATATATTTTGAATTTTGCTTAACATCTGTGATAATTTTTCGATTTCGTGGTCTTTATCTTCACGTTCCATTGATTTCATATATGTTTAATAAGAAAATAAATTTATTTAAAAATTAGTGCTATAAATTAATAAAGTAATTTACTTTTAAGGAAAACTAAAATGGAATCTATGATAATTACTCCAAATCCCTCTGATCCCGAAGTTCAATTATTAACAAAGGAATTTGAAAAGAAAGCTTACAATATTCATTATTTTATTCCCTCTAGTGTGAAACTATCTATTTCTTTTAAAGATAAATTTGAAGATAAGTTTAATATTCTTGAGACTAAAGCGGCTCTCGTGAGAGGGTTTGGTGCAGGGATCACTCAAAAAGTATTCTTTAGATTAGATATTTTAAGGGCTATAGAAGAATGTGGCGTTAAATTAATAAATTCAAGAGAATCTTTAGAAATAGCTAGTGACAAATTTTTAACTTCTATTTTTTTGGACAGATATAACATTCCTACACCTAAAACAATAATTTGTGAAGATCCTCATACTGCTATAGAATCTTTTGAAGAATTGGGAGAAGATTGTGTCTTAAAACCACTCTTTGGATCAAAAGGTGTAGGTATAACTAGGATAAATGACAAAGGTTTTGCTGAAAATGTGATATATTCTCTTGGTCGACTTAATGAAGTGTTTTATCTACAAGAGTTTATTAAGCATCAGAATAGAGATATCAGAATACTAGTGTTAGGTAATAAAGTTATTGCTGGTATGTACAGAGTTGGTGATAGTTGGAAAACAAATATTCATGCAGGTGCGAAGGCAGAACGATTAGATATAAATTCAGAATTGGAAAAATTAGCTCTTAAAGTAGCTAAAGTTACTAAAACCAAAATTGCTGGAGTTGACATTATAGAGAGTGAAAAAGGGTATCTTGTTTTAGAAGTGAATTCTATTCCAGGATTTACTGCATTACAGAAAGTAACAGATGTGAATTTAGCTGAAGAAATAGTTAATTACTTCTTAGAAAATTCTTAACCTTTAAATTTTCAATTAAAAAGTTTAAAAAAAAAAATAAAAAGTAGTAATTTAATGTCAAAAAGAATATTTTTCTTTTTTATAAAACTTCAATCAATCCTATTAATGCGGCAATAACTAGTAGTACGCAGGCAATTATTCCTCCAGCAAAGATAACAAGCAAGATCCCTAATATAAATAAGAATAGCCAATGAAAAGGAAAGGGATTATCAGGTTTAATTGCTGTATAGATTGTTATAATTGAAATAAAAATTCCAATAATCGCATAAATTATGTGATATAATCCAAGCCAATGAGGGATGGGCCAATTAAATCCAAAAATTGCAAATATTTGACTTGCTAATGCTACTAAGCCTCCAATAACAGTAAGGAATTTCATAATTCCTTCATTTTTATAATGAGTTTTAGCCATTTTGTATCCTCTTAATTATTATTGTAATTTGAATAATTATTTTGCATTATATAAGAATTTAAGTTTTAAAAACAAAGACTAATATTTGTATTTATATAAAAATGTCAAAATTCTTATTTTCCTGCTAGATTTTTTCAGGTGATATTATCTAGATATTTTTAGATTTTAAATATAAACTTATTTGAAAAAATTATGTGATTGAAGATAAAATAAGACGATATAGAAACGAAATCACTCTTGCAAGAGAGTTATCAAAAATGAGATATGCTGATACAGATTATTATGAAAATTTAATTATTAAATTTGAAAAAATATTAAGATTCTATGAAGATTTAAAAAGTATTAGAAACTTATAAGTGAAAAAAAATCCTCCTCTTTTTTAATAAAATTGATATAAATCTTTATTTAAGTAGGGTAATAGAGCACATATTACTGCTTGAGTCAAAATTTTAGTTCTAGTTATTGCATTATTACTTAAAAAACTAATAGCACCAGATTCATTTTTCAAATTCATATTACCTGCTAGTTTTCCCATAATTTCACCAATTTCTATATTTTTTTTTGTTAAAATTTGATCGATAACAGATTGAGGATATTCAAAGGCAACTCCAGATCCTAATGATACATGCTCAAATTCATCTATAATTGCACAAAATTGGAAATCCATATAATTCGTTTTAATAAAAGGCATAGTAACTAGCCCTGCTTCAATTCCCACCCCAAAAATTCTATTGTTAATCTTTTTTCTTTCAATGAGAAAATTTAAAGCACTTGTAGCTCTATTAATTGCACCTTCAAGAATTATCTTTATCCCAACAGGTTGATTTGAAACTTTTGAATTTCCTTTAATTTTAAAAAGTTGAAAATTATCGAAATATTTACTAAATCCTATTTTTGTAGCATTAATTTTTGTTGGATTTAAAGAAGCTACACAGATATGAATTTTTTCCATAATTAGAATTACTATTAGTCCATTTGAAATAAATTAACATTAAATTCCTTTTTTAAGATTTTATAGAGTTTTTGCATCGGTAAACCCATCACATTCGAGGAAGACCCAATTATTTTATTTATAAATAAACTTGCTTTATCTTCTATAGAATAGGCTCCAGCACGTCCTTTCCATTCATTAGTGTTTATGTATCCCCTGATTTCTTTATCAGAAAGTGCAAGAAATTCTACAGACGTTATATCATAATCAACAATAATCTTAGAAATAATGGTATCGATAATTGCTATTCCTGTTATTAAATTATGCGTTTTACCACTTAATTTCTTAAGAATTTTAAAAGCCTGCACTTTATTTTTTGCTTTGCCAATTATTTCTCCATTAAGTTCCACAATTGTATCTGCTGCAATAATAACATAATCAAGATTATCTTTTATTAATGCTGTTTTAGTAGAAAGTGCTTTGGCTTTAGCTAATTCTTTTGATAACTCAATAGGATCTGTTATAGTTGTTTTGTACTTTTCTTCATCGATATTAGATGTAACTACTTTAAAAGTAATCCCTGCCTGTTTCAATAACCTGCTTCGATCGACAGACTTTGAAGCTAAGATAATCTTCTTCAATTATAATATCACAGAGAAGCTAATTTTGTACTATCTAGTTATAAGATTAATTTTGTTGTTAATTTTTTTGAAGAGTTTATTTTGGGATTAATAATATAAGTCAATGAGAAAATGCATATATTTAATATATATTAGTAAACAAGTTTAGTTTATGGAGTATTTCTATTTTTGGTTTATTTTCTTTTTATTGTCATATTTAGTTATTCTCTTTAATTATTTGTATTTTTCATTCAAGAAAGATACTATTAATAATATTGTTGGATTTGGTGCCTTATTTTTAGTATTTACTCATATTTTGTTGTTTTTACTATTAATGAATCAGGATATTGAGCTCCGTTCATCTATAATGCCTTTATGGTTATTGTCACTAGGAATACCTTTATTAGTAGTTCTTTTTTTATTAATAATATCTACGGGAATAGTGCAAGTATATAAACGAGTTTTGAATAAAGATTTTTCCAATTTTTCAGATAAATTCGAATTAAAACAAAAGAATTTGAGTAAAGCAAAAAAAGATACGTTTCGAAAATTACATCACGTATTAATATTTATTGGTCTTTTTATTGTGTGGTATATCGGTCTATATGTTGTGCAATTTTATACAGGAAGCTCAGCAGGAATGATTCCTGAAGAAAATAATATGCTTTTATTGTATTTACAAATACTTGATGAACAAAATTCTATTGCTGAGGTTATGTATGCATTAGGATGGTTTTATTATCTTCTATTTTTCTTTTTTTATACCATATGTTTAATAATGATTACAAATGAGTATAGCCGAAAATCTCGCTTTTTTTCTTTTCCTTTTACTTTTTTTCCCAACTTGTATCTAACTAAAGAAGAAAAAGATAATTATGGAACTTATCTTTATTTTGCAATCGGACATTTGTTTGTAGCTTTCATTTGCCCTCCAATGATATTTTTTGCGATATTAGGGATAAGCTCAATTGCCGATTTAATGACTAGTCAAATTGGAATACGTTATGGGACACATCATATTTCTTGGAATAAAGAAAAAACTTGGGAAGGTTCAATAGCAGGTATATTTTCAACTTATATTATATGTATTTTCTTTGTCGGTCATTTTTGGGCAATGATTTTTTCGATTACCTTCTTAATTTTTGATATATTTACTAGAAAACCAATTAATATATCAGATAATCTATTAATCCCTATTGGATGCGGATTACTTTATATTTTTATTAGATTTTTCTTTAAATTAGATTTCTATACAATTATTTTAGCATGGATTTGATATTTGGTAGTAAAAATTTTTATAATATTAGACTTTAAAGGTTAACATCAACTATGTATTTCCTGCCTACAAGCATAATTTTCATCGGATATTCAATTTTAACTCTAATTTATATATTTAAAAACAAAAAATTCAAAATAGAAAATCGTCTATTTATCAATGAAATTTTTATAGCTTTATTATTTTTGATAGCTGGCGTTCTTTTTCCTTTTATTTATCAATCTCATTCACCAAATTTAAGTCAAAGTTCACTTAATTATTTATGGCTATTTACATCAATCACTTTTGTTGTTGAGTTGGGAATATGGGTAATTATGTTACTTTATAATGGTTTCATTTCAAAAAGAAATCCCGAAATTATGGCAGAGAGAGATTATAAGAAATATTGTCAAGAATTTAATGAAAATTGGACTGATGATTTGAAAAGTGAATTAGGTAGGAAATTTTTGCATTTATTTACTTGTTTTGTTATTTTCTTCTTCTGGACATTAGGACTTATTCTTGATGATATTGGAGTATTGTCTCAATGGAATTTAGATAATTATAGTTTCTCATATTGGTTGATCATCACTATAGGTTTTGGATTTGTAATTATGTTTCAAATTGGAGATCTAACTCGTTTAAATAAATTCTACATGCTACCGAATTGGTCGAAGAAGTGGTATATGTCTATGCGACAGGAAGAGCAATGCACATTTATAGGGTCTACGCCATTAGTATTATCTTTTGTACCTTTTTTGTTTGCTCCTTTTCCTATTTTTGGATCTGTAGCTTTAATTACAACTGGAGCTGATGCTGCTGCATGTATCATAGGAAAAAAATACGGGAGACATAGTTTAAGAAAGAATACAAAAAAGACTGTTGAGGGTTTTTTAGCAGGTGGAGTAGCAACATTATTGATAGTACTTATTATCCCAATCACATATTATGCGTGGATGCCTATACCAATTGAAAAAATCATTTTAATGGCGATTGTGGCTACAACCCTATTTTTATTGATTGATGCATTTGCTAAGTATATTTCCGATAATATTTTGAATCCAATGTTGACTGGGTTTGGAATGTGGTTAATTTTAGTTTTATAGATCTTAAAAGAAGGTTTAACCACCAAAATAAATGTAAATGAACACTATTTGATCACCATCCTTTAAGATAGTATCTAAAAACTTATCATGACGATAACTATGTCCATTTATAATCAAAGAAAGAAGTTTATGAAATTCCCCTTTTTCTCCTTTTTCCCACACTAAATCAGTAAAAGCTTTTCCATATTTCTCTTGAAAGAATTCTAATAATTCTTTTAGAGTTAACTCTTTTTCAAATTCAAATGTTTCGAATAAATTTTTAGTAACTTCATTAAATGGGGGAGAGAATTCAAGATGCAATTTCATATTCTAATTATAATTTTCAGATTGATTTTCTTAAGAATTTTAAACAAAATAATTAATAAAAACTTGATGCTAATAAAAAATAAAAAAGTTAGTGCGTATCTTTTGTTTTCTTTAAATAATAGAATTCTTATATAATTAATAATCCAAAAAATGTACCAAAAGGGAAGCTTAGAAGAAGTATTATAGAAGATAATATGATAAAAAGTCTAAACACCTTCCATGTAAGTTTTTGAGTTTCCAACGACGCGATTTTTCCAAATTTAATAGAAGTAAATGAATAAATACACAATAAGAATCCTGGGATTAAATTAATATAACCGTAAATAGTTAATAAATTAATTAATCTCAAATTAATATAAGGGTATAATAACAGTAGTTGATCCTCTAGAAAATCAGGAACAATTAGAATAAATAATAATCCAATTAAAAAATGAATAATTCCACTGAAAATTAGTAAAATGAAATATGGTAGTTGCAAATTTCTACCTTTTCTTTCCACACTTTCGGTTGATTTTAACTCTTGCTTTAAGCCAAGTGCAAGAAATGGACCAATTGGAAAAATTAAAATTGATATGATAATACTGATTATCGTAATTATTTTTACTGTTTTACTATCATCATATCTTATTTTAAAGAAGGGAATAAACATTGTGATAACTCCAATAATTATATATATCCAACCAATCAATTTTATTATCCAAAGTAAAGTTGCATTTAAATAAGGATAAATCATTATTATTGGTAATCCAAGTAAAAAGCTCACTAATAAAGTGAAAAGTAAACCTCCTGCAATTTGACATAAACCGGTTCCTAGATAAATTAGAAAATGAGTCTCGTCTTGGAAATCTTTTAATTTTATATATATTTCCTTAATTTTACTGTTTTCACTCATATTACCACCACTCACCAGAACCTTGCTCTCCTTCTTTTAATTGATTAACAGTTTCATTATATTCTAAGAAGATATCAAATCCCTGCATCTTTATAAAATCTCTGCTTACTATCCAAGTAGGGTAAATGTTTATTCTAGTAGCGAAAGCTAAAGCAGTATCTAAAGAAACATTATTCATAATGTAAAATTGATGATGTGCCATCATATGCAATCCTTCATCTTCATAAACTTCCACATAATCTTTTTGCCAAAGCCAACTAGTATGTCTCGCTGTGACATTTTTTACGATAGCTATCCCTACTTTTCCACCAGGTTCTGAGGGGATAAATAATAACCCATTACTAAGAGGAAGGAATATATAAACAGGATGATATTTATAGTCATCTCTATGAAGTCTTTTTAAATAATTCTCGAGTAATGAAGGAGAGTAACCTATTTCCTCAAAATCTCGATTAGGATATTTGAATTTTATACTAATTCTTCGTATTGAATCATCTAGCCAATCATAGGTACCATTAAAAGATATATCTAAACGTGTTAAATTAAACACTCTATTGAGGAGATCAGAAGAATTGAACTTAACCCGTGAGACTAAAATTTCTGGGTTTAGAACGCCATTATCTACTCTTGAACTATATACAACATTAATAGGTAAATCATTTAAACTTAAGTCCGAATCTAGAACCGTTATTAAACATTTGAAATTTTTAATATCTGTAAAGAATTCTTCTGTTTTTAAATCATATTGGAGTAAATTAACATCTATTTCATTAAAATTATCTGCTAAGATTGTGAGAATTTGTGAGCAATTTTTTTCTGCAGTGATAATATTAGCCATAGCAGTATGTCTTTCTAAAGGATCGGGGCCAATACCAGTAGAATCTGTACAAGTTGCTTGTAACCATAATTTTTCAGCCATTTGTAGTTTTTCTGTTATAATTGTTTGATTAGCTATATCCAATAAGTCATAATATTGATTAAGAATTCCTTTAGTAGCTATAATAATATTTCTACATCGATAGTTATTAGCTAAAATAATTCCATCATCTGCAGAATCTCCATTATTAGCAGCCCAAATATAACTTGAATTATATCTCGTTGTGCCCCAATTGCATTCAGGAATATAATAGTCTAATTTTTTCACAGCTCCCTTACTTTCACAATGATTCACCCATTCTGTGCACGTCATAAACTTATTACCTTCCATTTCAAGCATTACAAGTTCTTCTTCATATGCTTTTACTTTTTTATCGTCAACAAAGAATTCCGGAAGTCCTTTTTTTTCCCAATTGTTAACTTCTAAGGCTAGTTCAGCATCTAGTTCAAAACACCATGAATGCATATAACCCGCTTCCCATTTTGGTAAATAGTCATATTGAAGAACATTGATTTTCTTACCTGTTCCAGTATTTATTAAATCAAATACAGGTGAATCAGCTCCAGAATATCCCGGAAACCTAAAATCTCTTATTTGTTGAGTAGATGCTAAAACTGTATCAATATTACTAGTCCATTTACTATTCAATAAAGTAGCTAAACCATAACAAAACTGGCCTTCTTGAAAGAGTATGCACCTACTTCTTTTATCCAATATACCTGCAGCGTCTAATGTCTTGTTAGCGTATTCTAGGTTTAACTCAAAAACATCTGCAGGATACATGTAAATTAATTGACTAAATTGAATGCCACATATTAACTCCATCTGCCCATGGTTTATTAGCTCTAATGATAGATCCTTTATTTCTTTAAACTGAACTTCATTAAAAACTCGATAAATCAGCTCTGCTTGACACTCAATTGTAAATTTCCATTTTGGATGCTTTTCATATATCGATAATAATTTAAAATATGGTTCACGGATGATTGTCTCTTCCACCTCTTCACTACCTAATCGATAATCAATATTGAAATGATAAAAATTAGTAGTACATCGAGGACCTATCCAGAATAAACGAACAGCATATGTCATTATCCCTACGGATATAAATCCAACAATTAAAGCAGAAATAGCAATGTGTTTATAAAATTTATTTCTTTTAGCTGAAAAATTAACCATAAAATAATTTAATCCTAAGTGTTTTAATATTTATCTCCAATACAAACTTTGTATTAGAAAAATAAAATAAAAAATAGATACTAAATTAATAAGTTATTTTGATTAAATTATTCTTCTTCGGTAGCTTCTTCAATACCTTCTTTAATTCCTTTCTTAATACTGCCCTTCTTGATGGCTTTTTTAGTTCCTTTTCCTGCAGCTTCAGAGCCAGTAACTTTTTCCACTACTTTACCAAAACCTTTTGCTAAACTTTTCTTTAATGACTTTCCAAAACCTTTTTTCTTTTTCTTCTCTTCGTCACCCATTATACTTCATCCTATAGTTTGTTTAATTATTTTACTTCTATTTTTTAAATTTTAAATGAATTTTGTAGATTAATTTATATATCATTTTAATAAAATAATGAAAATTTAGGTTTTATAAATATTTTGATGAATTTTTGTTAAATCCTCTAGTACATAATTTTGAAGTTAAATTTTATAGCACTTGATTATTAAATATTTAACAGATAAATAATAATACTTGTAAAGAATGTATCTCATTATCATATGAATCAATTATAATTTGGAAGAACGTTTAATAATGGCTAAAGTTTTGTTTATTTCAAAAAATAATGTTCGAGATGCGTGGCTTTCAGCTATAGGGCAAATTTTATATAATGGAGATGATATAAAAACAGAATATGATAACCCTGAAGATCCTCCTTCCAAAGATGCTTCAGTTTTAATTGAAATTAAAGATCCTATGAGCAATCCAATAATGAGAAAGGATAAGGTTATGAAAATTAGATCAAAGTTCGGTAATTCCTATGAAGTATTTGGTTGCATAGCGGATACATACTTGATTGGTTCCATTCAAAGTGGATATATTGAAGAAATCATGGAGGGAATAAATGATCATTTTTTATATACATCTGCGGTGAGTTTTCCTTATTCTTATCATGACAGACTTTTCAATTATACACCATTCTCTCTTGAAGATTCTATTCATAAAAATTATGATTTAGAAATTGTGGATAAGGATTTTGTAAAAATTCATAAGAAATTGATAAAGGCTGAGAAAATTAGAAGTACCGTTGATTCTAATGTCTGGAAATTAAAAAATGGAGTAGAATTTGATTTAGATAAGAAAATATCAGAACAAGTCGGAATTGAAAAAATTCCTATGGCTTTATTTAATTTTCCAAGAATTAATCAAATGGAATATATTAAAAAGAAATTAAAAGAAAAACCTTATTCACGGAGAGCTCAAGCTATAACTTGGAGACCATTAGTCGATCCTTTTCATGGGGATCCTCCCTGTCTTCAGAGGATCTTTATGCGTATTAAAAATGGACAATTAATTATGCAGACAACTTGGAGGAGTCGTGACTTATTCCGTGCATGGGAAGCCAATGTCAATGGAATGATTAGAATTCAAAAGAGTATTGCTGATGAGCTTGATGTTGGGATGGGTCACTATTTAGATTTTAGTAATTCATTACATATATACGGGAATACAATTTCAGAAGTCAAAGATATGTTGGATCGCATGAAAACCAAGGGAGAACATTTCCCTGAAGAAATTGAAGATTTTATAAAGAAATGAGTGCCTTTTTAAAAGATTTTTGGAAAAATCTTTATTGTATTTTTATAAATTTGTTCTTCTAATGCCCTTGATGGTAGATCTTTAAGTTTTGAAACGGTGTTTAAAACCTCTCTTATCATGGCAGGACTACCAATTTTGCCTGAATATTTCACTGGTCCATCGCTTTCTAGTAAAAGATGTTGCTCATCTACTTTTGCCACAGTTTTTTTCACTGCTGGAGAATAACTAATTGCTGGTGTGATCGAGAAGTAATAACCTCTATCAATCCCTAAATCTAAAAATTCTTCTGGTCCTGAATACCAATGGATATTGACATTAGGGATTTCATATGAAGGAAGCAGATCAAACACAAATTTTTCTGCTCCTTTAGTGTGTAAGTTTACAGGTAATTCTAACTCCTGGGCTAATAAGAGCATTTTTTCAAAAATTTTTTTTTGAATTGGATATAGTTCTTTATCTTTCACAAAATGATGATCTAAACCAATTTCCCCTATAGCACAAATTTTTTCCTTATTCATTCTAATTTTTTCAATTACACTATCTATTTGGATTTCTATATCCTTATTCATACTTACTTCTTCAGGGTGGATACCCAAAGCAGGATAAATTTCATTATATTGATCTGATATTTCTAATATCCTATCTATACTAATAACACTCATTCCAACTGCTATTATCTTTTCTACTCTTGTATGTTTAGCTTCCTCAATTATTTTATCTAAAGATAAGTAGAGATTAGCATGACAATGAATATCAATTAACATAATAATTACCTCTTAAAAAAAGTCAATTTATAACGAATTTATCTGTTCTCTTAAATGAGCAATTTTTTTAACTAAATCAAATTTTCTACGCCAATTGTAATCGGTAGAATCCAAATGTTCTTGTAGAAACTCTAGTTCTTTTAATAAGTAATTTTTTAAGTCTTCCTTAGTGAAATGTCCTATATGTTTAGGTAGAGGTTCAACTTTAGCCGCTTTTTTTATTCTTAAATCTGAAATAGCTTTTGCTAGTTGTGCTTGAAAACCTTTCGCCTTATTTGGATCTACATTTTCTAAGGTATCAATAGAAACCTTTAAACCGTCGATAAACGCTTCTAAATCATCTATTTCAACTCTATCGTTTGGCATATATAGACTTTGAAAATCATTGTTTATAATTTTATAAATCTTAGAAGCATATTAAATATTTATTATTATATATTAAGGAAGTTATTCATTTTATTTTCCAGATTCTTTAATCTTTAATCCTGGAACTAATATTGGAACATTTTGTTTATAATCTTCGTATTCTTTACCAAATTAATCTGAAAATTTTGGTAATTTTTAATCCTTTATCCGCATCAAATCTCTCCTGAAGCTTTTGATGCGCAACGGATAAGAAGTAGAGCGGTATTATCAAAATTCTAGCTCTTAAAAATAGGAAAAAAAGAATTATTCATAAAATTATTTATATAGATTAAAAATTTAAAATTTGTTGAAATTTAGATTTAATTCCTAAATGCTCATTAATTTTTGGAAAGAAAAGGGAGATTTAATAAACCCCCCAGACATTAGAATGGTTTAGGATTTGCAATTTTTACTATAATAATTAATCTCATGAATCTAATTCAACCTTATAAAAAAATTAAGGGAATAAAGCTCCTTTTTTGGGAGTTATTTATTCATGAGAAATTAAAGAATTTTTTAGTTCTTCTGCTAAATTCCCTAATTTATTAGCGGTTGCAGTAATTTCCTCCATAGAAGCGGTTTGTTGTTCAGAGGATGCACTAATTCCTTCCATAGCACTGGATGTAGCATGAATTTTAGAAATTATTTCTTCAATTTCTCTGCTACTATTTGTGACAGCAGTTCTAGATTCTTCTGCTAACTTCCTGACTTCATCAGCTACAACAGCAAATCCTCTTCCTTGTTCGCCTGCTCTACCAGCTTCTATACTAGCATTTAGAGCTAATAAATTTGTTTGTTCAGAAATGTTAGTAATAATACTCATTATTCTTTTAATTTCTTTTGAAGATACCACGACAGATTGGCTATCTCTTGACATTTCTTGTGTCGCTGATGCAATTTCTTCAGCAGAAGCATTTACTTCAGAAGCGCTTGCTGCTAATTCAGTTGCCATATTTGCTACATTAACACTAGCCTCAGATGCAGATTGTAAAACTCTTTCTAAATTCTCTTTTGAATTTAGAACTCTGTTTTCTACTATTGTCACTAGACCTATAAATCCAATTATGGTAGCCATAAACGCTGCAAAAGTTTCTCCAAAAGGATCTCCGTCTGCCCATAAACCAAATTTATCTAGAAAATTTCCAATTGTATATAACATTCCCCCAACCATGGCGAGTAATAGAAAAATATGAGATAATGTTTTCTTCCTCATGTAAACACCAATAGATAGAATAATCCCTATTAGAAAGAATATCATTCCTATTGTATTCACTGTCCCATCATATAAATCCGTCGGACTTATTACTTGAAAAATCATTTTTTTAATCCCTCCTTCTTTCTTATTTTAAAAACGGACTTTGTTGGTACCTTTTTATTTAGTACATATCGATAAAATTCTATCACAGAAGCTCCACACATAAATACACCTGCAAGAAGCGCGAATGTGTGTTCCATAAAATTAAATGTATCAGGCATAGTGAAAGCTTCCATATTTGTTGACAAAAAAGTAATCCAGATTGCTATGAACCCAGGTAACCACTTTAATAAAGATTTGTATTTTAATGCTGGACTGATATACATGAGCAAACCCATCGAAATAATTATTAACACCAAAAATTCATTTATTTCAAAACTTGGCATCTCTTAAAATACCTCATTGCTTTTTTTATTATATACCTCATTTTACTAATTTTTTATAATTCAATTCAATTTAGATATGAATAAATTTGTGATATTTTTATTCAAATCAAGATTTTTTGTTAAGATTCTTTATATAATAATTTATTTTTATTCAGAAACTTAAATTTATTATCAAAGATTTTATATTTAAACTTTTTTTTTACAACTTTGTTGCGCTGTTGTAAAAAAAGTTTTAGAATTTCATTATTTGTGTACAAAAATTATAAATTTTTTAATAATTATTTCAAAATGTACGAAACTTTTAGTGAAGTAATTAAAATGGAATATAATATAGTGTGTTTAGATATTTATAAAAATCATATTTAAAATCATTTAACACTTAATCACCATGTATAATTAATTATTATTTGAGTGATTTGTTTGCTAGGAAATTTACATGAAGATTTTTCTTCTTTGTTAAATAAATATAACAATAAAAGGGTTTCAATAGAGAAAGCTATCAAGAATTATATTAGTCCAGGTGATCGAATATTTATCGATTCTGGATGTGCAGAACCAATCGAATTAACTGCAAAGTTAATAGAATTCGGTCGACAACTCCCAGATGTAGAGATATTACATTTTCTAAGCTTAAGTGATCTTGATTATTATGAGACTGCTGGTGGGATAGAAGATTTATTTAGACACAATGCTTTTTTTATTGGAAAATCACTTCGTAAATATGTCTTACAAGGGCAAGCTGATTACACACCAATGCTTCTATCGGAAATTCCGCAATTATTTAAGCTTGGACGTATACATTTAGATACAGCACTTATTCAAGTTAGTCCTCCAGATAAATATGGTTTTTGTAGTTATGGTATAAATGTTGATATTGTAAAACCTATATGTGAAGCAGCGGAATATGTCGTTGCAGAAATAAATCCTAAGATGCCACGAACATTAGGAAATTCTTTTATTCATATGGATGATATTGATGCCTTCATAGTGTCTGATCATGATATAATAGAATTTAATTATAAAAAATCAGGAGAGGTTGAGAAAAAAATTGCTCAATTTGTAGCATCTCTCATAGAAGATGAATCTACTATCCAAATGGGAATTGGAACTATTCCTAATGCAGTAACTTTAGAACTAGAAAAAAAAAGAGATTTAGGAGTGCATAGTGAAGTTTTTTCAGATGGGATAGTAGATCTCGTTGAGAAGGGAGTAGTTACATGTAAAAAAAAATCTATTCACAAAGATAAAATAATTTGTTCATTTGTTATGGGTTCTAGAAGGCTTTATGATTTTGTAGATGATAATCCTATGGTTGAGTTCCATCCCTGCGAATATACAAATGATCCCTATGTTATCAGTCAAAATAAGAAACAAGTAGCAATTAATGCAGCAATAACAGTCGATCTAACAGGTCAAGTAAACGCTGATTCTCTTGGTCATCAATTTTATAGTGGTATCGGAGGACAAGTCGATTTCGTGAGAGGTGCTGGAAGAGCTAAAGAAGGAAAACCAATAATGGTTCTTCCTTCTACTGTTATGTTACAGGATGGAACTGTAGTTTCGAGGATTGTACCTTTTCTTGAACCCGGTTCAGGAGTAGTGATAACGAGAGGAGATATTCATTATGTGGTTACTGAATGGGGAATTGCATATCTATATGGAAAAAGTATAAGAGAAAGAGTACTTGAGATGATTAATATTGCTCACCCTGACTTTCGAGAAGAATTATTAGAACATGCTAAAAAATGGAAATATGTCTATACAGACCAAAAGTTACCTATTTCTATTGATGGAAGAATAAGCATCTATCCAGAAAAATATGAGACTTCTATAAGACTTCAAAATAATAAAACTTTAAAAATTCGTCCAGTTAAAACGACTGATGAGAGGATGATACAAGAACTCCATTATTCTTTGGATGAGAAAGATAGATATCTAAGATTCTTTGCACCTATGAAAGATTTTAGACATAAAAAAATACAACCAATGGTAAACATCGATTATTCGACAGATATGATTATCGTAGCTGTATATGGCGAAAAAGAGGAGGAAAAGATTGTTGCAATGGGTGCTTTCTTTAAAACACCACAACCTTCTATAGCAGAATTAGCCTTCGTAGTTCATAAAGAGTGGAGGGGCTTAGGAATTACAAAATTTTTACTGGAATATTTAGTTAAAATAGGAAAAGAACTTAATTATAGAACATTTAAAGGCTCAATTTTACTTGAAAATAAACCAATGCTTCATATAATTAATAATTCAGGGTATTCTCTTAAGTTAAAGAAAATCGAGGGAGGCGTAACTGACTTTGCTTTTGATTTATCCTCATAATTAAGTTTCAAATGTTTCTATAATTAAAAATAGATAAATTCATTTTGTTTACAGAGTTAACTTCAATAATTATTGAGAAAAAGTTATTTTAAACTCTTTATTAATGAAGAAATGCTTATTACTGATTTCCATAATCTTTATAAAACATCTGGATTAGCATCTGAAATAATTCAATCATTTCATAAAATTATATACTCTTATTACAAAAATTTCAAAAGGGATTTTCCTTTTAGAGAGGATATCACCCCTTATAAAGTTTTGATTTCAGAAATTATGTTACAACAAACTCAAACAACGAGAGTATCAGAAAAGTTTTTAGAATTTATAGAACAATTCCCTGATTTTTTAGCCCTCTCAAAAGCCCCACTAGATAAGGTTCTTAAGGTATGGAAAGGATTAGGATATAATCGTAGAGCAGTTGCATTAAAAAAAATAGCTAATATAATAATAACCGATTATCATGGTGAGGTGCCTGATTCTATAGAAATTCTAAAATCATTTCCTCAAATAGGGCATAATACAGCATCCTCAATTGTAACTTTTGCCTTTAACAAACCCACAATCTTTATTGAAACCAATATCAGAAATGTATACCTCTACTTCTTTTTTCCTAATAAAACCCATGTTCAAGATAAAGAAATTTTACCTATTGTTGAAAGAACTATTGATAAGAAAAGCCCTCGAGAATGGTATTATGCTCTCATGGATTATGGAGTAATGCTTAAAAAAACTCATCCTGAATTGAATAGAAAGAGCGCTCATTATCGAGTGCAAACTCCTTTTAAAGGATCAAATAGGGAACTTAGAGGTAAAATATTAAAATCTTTAATAAAGACTAATACTCTTCATAAGTCAGATTTTGAGAAAAAATTCATAAAATTTGATCAAAAAAACGTTAAAATAGTGCTTAATCAATTAGAAAAAGAAGGTTTTATCAAGAAAGAAAAAAATAAAATTACTCTTGTTAAATGAATTTTAGAATAATTACGAGTGATTCTTTAAATAGTGAGCAATTTTAATGGCCATTCTTTCTTGTTTTTTCCAATCCCCAAACGCATTTCCTTTTGATATTAAATTTTTCATTGCTTTTTTATATGCGTCATTTAAAATTTTAACAGGTTGTTTTGCAAAGGGGGTTTGTGGTAAGGGGATAAATGAATGAGCATGAATTCTTGCTCCCAATTCTGATAAATCTTTCATCATTTTAATTGTCAGTTCAATATCCTCTTCACTTTCACCAGGTAAGCCAAAAATAAAATCTACATTAACTTTAAGGTTTGAGTTTAGTATCAATTTAACCGCCTTATACACA
Source organism: Promethearchaeota archaeon (assembly GCA_048940925.1). Lineage (GTDB taxonomy): Archaea > Asgardarchaeota > Lokiarchaeia > Sigyniarchaeales > SOKP01 > Loki-b32. The sequence continues at coordinate 72,098 of JBHLOC010000004.1, forward strand.
TCTTCTAAAGTATGATCTCTATGGCACAAATCCAATATCTTTTGACTACCAGATTGAGCACCTATTGTAATATTATCGTTATCAGCATATTTTAGAATTAAATCTAAAGAATCTCGATTTACATGCTCAGGTCTTACTTCTGATGGAAAAGTACCAAAAAAAATTTTAGCTTTCAGACCAATCGTTTCTCTAATTTTAAATAATAAATCCTCAAGCGTAGCTAAATTGACTTTTTTTCCATCTTTAGAACCATAAGCAAAAGCATTTGGAGTTACAAATCTAATATCTGTAAGATCACCATAATAATTATACAAAATCTTTACATATTTTAAGATAGATTCTACACTTCTATGTCTTGGCATTGGTCCGGATATATAAGGTGTCTGACAAAAGTAACATACATATGGGCAACCTCTTGTTATTTCGATCGCTCCAAATCTAGTGTTTTTTATTGGAAAAGGAGGATATTCATCTAAGTTAATTGTGGTTCTTTTTCCTGTATAAATGTAATCATTTTCTTCGTTCAAATAAGCTATTCCTTTAATATTACCAAATTTAATATTAAGAAATAGATTCTTTACAAGATCTTTAATTGTTTCTTCTCCCTCGCCAACAACTACTACATCAAATCCCATTTTAAGAGTTCTTAATGGATCTCCAGTAGGATGAGGACCTCCAGCAACAAAAAAACATTTATCTCCATATTTAGATCTAAGTTCCCCTATTAAATCGTAAATATCAAATAGTTGGGTCGTAAAAAAAGATATCCCAACCAATACAATATCATGATCATCAATAATTTTTTTAAGATTTTGTATAAGATCATTTCTTTTTAGGATAAAATAGAATTCTATATCTTCAAAATATTCTCCATTCTCAAGAGCTGCAACTATCGCGTTCAAGCTATAAATATTTTCTTTTTTATAGTAAATGACAAAACCAATTTTCTTCTGCATAGCCTGACAAAAAATATAAGATTGTATTATTATCCAGATTATATATAATTACATTACTTTCAAAAATTTGCTTATAATAATAAATAATATTAACAAGAACAAAATATCATAAAAGGAGATAGATATGTTGTTGAATGAATTAATCGCTACTGAAATTGATGAAGTGGGAATATCTTGGTTTGATTTTTATTCTATAGGACATATCTGTCTTGGTGTGGGTCTATTCTTGTTTTTCTCATTGTTTTACACTATTCCAAAGAAGAAAGGAGCTATACCTATTTTTTCATTGTTATTTGTTTTTATCCTTACATTAACATTCTCAATAATTTGGGAGATTCTTGAAAATATATTATTTCTCAACTTAGGTTGGAAGTTTGAAGATCGAGCGGATAGTTGGCGAAATATTACCACTGATATATTATTATACGCTATTGGTGGATTGGGTACGTGGTTTTTTGCATATTTAACTTTCGAAAAAGAGAAAAGTGCCTTTGCCTATTATACTTTTGGATTCATCGGATTTGGGCTATGGCTTGGCATATTTATTATAGTTCGTTATTTTACTTTCCATAATTCTCCAGTTATTTAACATTTTTTCATTACAAAAGCATAACCAATCAAATTGTAACATAATGACTAAGTTAAAAGAATATATAGAGTTTAACCAAGGTAAACTCCCCTTAATTATATCTGTACCACATGGTGGAACTTTAATAGTTGATTCGATCCCTAAGAGATCTGACGGAGTCTTAGGAATAGATAAAGGAACAATTGAATTTGCGCTAGATTTAATTAATAAAATTGAAAATTTGAAATGTAAAACCTCCTCTTATATTATTTCAAATGTACATCGAAGCAAAATCGATTTAAATAGAAGTGAAAACCAAGCATACAACCATAAATCTTTACTCGCTAGAGAAATCTATACATTTTACCATAATAAAATAAGAGATCTAATTTTGAATAATATAAGAATTCATACTTACTCCTTATTAATTGATATTCATGGATTTGAATCAGATAACCGTCCACCAGGATTTAGGGATGTTGATATAATTTTAGGTACAAATAATCTCGCATCATTTTTCTCTCATCCTATCCCTCTGAAAGATTGGGACAAAAATCTTCGAGGAGATATCGTAAAAAAGTTTATAAAATTAAATATACCGATTGCGCCAGGGCACCCAAGAAGAAAGGAATATGTCTTATCTGGAGGTTTTACAACAAAGCAATATGGTGCATCTCAAATAAACAATTCTCAATCAATGCAAATAGAACTCTCAGACAGAATTCGAGTGATTAATAAAGAATTGAGAACTTTAGTATTGGATAATCTAGCTAAAGCTCTAATTGATTATATTGTGCAAAATGGAGATATTTAGAAAATTTGTATTTCTAATTATTAGAAGAAATAATTATCTTAACAATACGATTTATATATTTTCCTTTTTGTATCTTACAAACTCTCGCGACTTTTTTATAGTGAAATGATTCTGCTAATGTATCAAGATATGAAATATTATATAAAATTGAGATATTATCATCATTTCTCATAAATAGTAAATCTAATTTATCTTGAATATTTCTCTCACTTATAGTAGTCTTATAGTTCACACGTTGCTTAATTTCTCTAAGAGTCCTTGCAAAGTTAAGATCTCTTATTGTTGAGATTATAGAGTTTAATACCATAGCATATAGAATAATTACATTAATATTTTCTGTTTCTTTTAAATTTTCTAATTTTAGTTGCAGATCCTGATAAATCTCTCTAATATAATTATCGTCTACTCCCTTAATTTTCTTAAAAAGATTTAAAAACTTGAAATATTTGCCTTCTATAAATAAATCTAAATTTTCATTAAATAAATCCTTAAATCTTCTTATTATTTGCCCTGAATTGCTAATCTTTATTGAAACTTCAGGTGTTCTCCCTATAATAATATCACGGCCTTCTTTGTAAAACTGCTGGTTAATTAAATTATTAGTAGCATCGTATAATTGTTCTAACATCATTTTTCTTGACAAAATTATTAATATTAACTTTTAGTCGTTTATCTCTTACAAATTAATAAAAATTCACTGATTTAATTTTTTGCATTATCAAGAAAAAGTTAATAAAATTGGATAATAAGGCTCAATAATATAAGAGTATTATTTTATGAGGAAGAAATAATAGCTAAAATCGTTTTAAGAATTATATAAAATCCTTAAAGCTTATTATGTCATATTTCTTTATACTAAACCTCTTAAAAAAACAAAAAGTCGGTATTGCTACTTTTTCATTTGTTTTAAAACTTTACACCGTTAAAAAGAAATAAAACCTTTTTATAATATTAAGGTTTAATACTTATTGCAATTTTATACATTTAATTAATCAATTAATTTTGAAAATATGGTATATAACTAAAAAAGAAGGTTGAAAATTAAAATGGTTGACGAATCATTATTAAAGGAAATAAAATCAGCCCAAGATAAGGGAGCAGCAAGTGCATCAGTAGAAGATATGATGAAAGTTTTTGAATTCATCAAACAGATCTCAACTGAGAATGAAGATCTAAAAGAAGAACTTGAGGATATGGATATAGCAATTCAAATGGTAATTTCGGATGCAGACAAGAAATTTTGGCTCACTGTGAAAGAGGGTGATTTAGATTTTGGTGATGGAGATGTAGATAATCCTTCATTCACAATGTCTTCAAATTTAGAAGTCGGAGCTGGTATTCTAATGGGCGAAGTTGATGCAACAAGTGCATATATGGCAGGAGATATTACTGTTGAAGGAAATCTTCAAGATGCAATGGCGTTCCAGGAAATTATAGAATTAGCATTAGAAGCATATGAAGATTTAGTTGAAGATATGTAAAAGATTCTCATTTAAATCAACCAATTCTATATAATCATTTCTTTTTTTTCTTTAAATTCTTAATAAATTCAATTTAATTAATTTTATTCATAATTTCTAATTTAAATATTCTATCATTCTTCTTAACAGGATCATCCACTAAAATACCGACAGTTATTGTTTTATTTTTTGAAGCCTGTGGTGTTTCAGTTAGATTCTTTTTTTGTTTAATTTGAATTGAATGAATTTTTTGATGCACGTAGGTATCTGTATGAGTCCCAATAATAAATACTTCATCTCCCAGCTTTAATTTTCCTTTGGATAAAATAATTTTTGCTGCGGACTTTTCGGGGAAATAAGATATAACTTTCCCAATTTCAATTTTTCTAAAATCTGAAATATTTCCTTCCTGTTCTCTTTCAATTTCGTTACCTTTAGGTAATCCAAAATAAAATCCAGTAGAAAAACCGCGATTATAAACTTTTTTCAAACGTGGAATCCAATCTTGAACTTTTTCAATTGTAAATGTGTTGTCATAATATGCATCTATAGCTTCACGATAACATTTAGTAACTTCTTCAATATAAATAGGATCTCTCATCCTCCCTTCTATTTTAAAAGCATCAATATTTGCTTGAATTAATAGAGGAATATGTTCAATCATACATAGATCTTTTGTGTTTATAAAAAAAACGCCATCATAAATGAATTCATTACTTTCATCGTCATAAACCTTCCATCTCCTCCTACATGGTTGGGTACACTTCCCTCGATTCGCTGAATAATCCTGTGACTCACAAATTTCCGCTGAAAAATAGCATCTGCCCGAGATAGAAGTGCATTGAGCTCCATGAATAAAGGTCTCAATTTCACATCTTTCTACTTTCTTTCTAATCTCTTTAATTTGTTCAAGTGATAATTCCCTTGCTAGAATTATTCTTTCTGCCCCTAAGTTTTCATAAAATTTTGCTGACAGGGCATTAGACACGCTAGCTTGAGTAGAAATATGGAATTTTAAACCATTATTTTTTGCTAATTCTATTGCACCAATATCATGAATAATAACAGCATCAATTTCTGCTTCAGAAGCTTTATTTAATATTTTCTCAGTTAATTCAATTTCATTTTCGTAAATAATTATGTTGGTAGTTAAATACGCTTTCACATTATTTTCATGGCATATTGAAACAATTTTATTCAGATCCTCTAATTTAAAATTATCACTAAACATTCGCATATTTAGTGATTCAACACCAAAATAAACAGCATCAGCGTATTTTAAAGCAGCCTTTAAAGATTTAAAATTCTTTAAAGGAGCCATTAATTCAACTTTGTTATCTGAATGATTACTCATGTTAAATTCAGATCTTAGGAATTTAAAATGTAAGTTAATACTATTAGTATAGCAGATACTAAAAATTTGATACTTTTTTTATATTAATAATAAGAAATTCAAGGAAAATGAGGAAATCTAAATTTATAATGGCGCCCACAGCGGGATATTCCAAAACACGGAAAAGCCATATTTTTTTTGAACCCGCGTCGCAGGAGTGACAGTCCCGAATGCTAGACCGGGCTACACTATGTGGGCTTTAGAAAAATAAGTACATAATCAAAGAAACAAAGGAAAATATAAAAATTTTTTTCTGAATAGAGTGTTAATACAGCTCATAGAAAGATTTATATTCTTTAAAGATGATGTAGATAATAAGGAGTATTTAGGTATAATAATATCTTTTAAAGTTGAATATTACCCAAATTAATATGCTTGATTCTAAAAGTTTCAATTCGGTAATTAGCAATTTAGAAGATAAAGATCAAGAGTTTATTGCTAATTTGGATAAGATTATAAATTTGGGAATAGATACAGTTATGAATACAGAGGAACTCTTAGAAGAAATTACTGATTATGATTATATTTACCAGATTTTTATAACAGATATAAATTTTAATTTTTGGATAAAGGTTTCTAGGGGATCAATAACTTATAAAAAAGGAGTTAATAGAAATGCGTCTTTTCAGGTGAAATTTACAAAGGATATATTAATCAAGGTTCTTAAGCGAAAGATGTATGGAGCTGAGGCGTATATGAGAGGTATAATTAAAGTTGACGGGGATCTTACTCAGGGTTTAAGATTCATTAAACTGTTCAGATTAATTATAAAATATATAAATAACGGCTTTAAAAAAATAAAATAAACTAGTACTGAAGCTTTAATTTAGCTTGAAATTAAAAATTTATTTAAATAAAATAGTTAAAATTTAATTTGCTTATTCTATTATAGTTATTATAATAATATCTCACTTTTTATAGGGCCTGTAATCTAGTCTGGATTTTTATTTCCAATAAGGGAATAAACAGAAAGGGTACCCGGCTTCGGACTGGGATGTCGCAGGTTCGAATCCTGCCAGGCCCGTTATTTTTTATTCGAACATTTTATATATCATCAGATTAGTCTCCTTGACTAGGAATAAATAACAATGAATATTCGATTTATTTCATGCAAATGGAATACACTACAGTATTAAAGAGCATTTTTCATGGTTGTTTGTTATCAAAAAGAAACAATCGTTATCAAAAAGTATATTTAAATATTTGTTTTTTGATCAGTTTATTAACACAAATTAAAGATAAACACAAAAATCTCTTCAAGGTTATAGTAATAATGGGGTTAGATACTGCAAATACAGATATTAATACTATTTCTAATCGAGTTGTCGATATTCCTCGAGCTAAAGGGTTAATTGGAATTTTAATTTTGAATAAAACAGGATCTTTATTTTACTCAAAAGTAAATAAAAAGAGAGTAAATATCATTAAAAATATTTTTCAAATAGCTGGATTTTTATCAGCAATGATGATTTATTCGAAAGATTTTATTGGAAGTAGAGAATTAGAATTAAAATTAGAAGATGTTGATCTACATATTGATACTAAAAATGGCGTTATTTTTGCTTATTTAATTGAAAAAGAAAATCATACAGAGGATTCAAATAAATATATCCATATCATTTTTAACGATTTTTTAGAAAGGTATTATGATTCTCATATAAAAGACTTTAAGGGAGATTTAACACCCTTCTATAGTTTTGAAGAGGTTATTGACCAGTATTTTGATATGTAGTTTATATTTAGATTAATTATAAATTATACTTATATTCTTAATCCCGGATTTTGAATAAAGAGAAAAATTTACACCATAAATTCTTAAATAGAGTGATGTTTAATTATAACATAATGACTGCGACTTTAGAAGTTGACTTAGTCTTAGAAAATTTAATTAAAGAATTTGGAGATTCAGGGTTATATTTTGTATTAATTACCTCCGAAAACGGGGTTGTGATTAAATCATATATTAATCAGGAGTTCAATAAATCATCTATAGGATTAAATGTATCGCAGTTATATGAGTTAGCTGAAGAAATTACCTCAGAAATAGGAGTTCATAAGCCTGATTTTACCTTAATCCATACGGATAATTTCTATGTTCTCTCGGTTAAGATTTTAGGGAAAATAATAATAGTTTTAATGGAAGATCAAGTCAATTTTTCATCTGTTTTTGGAATAATAAATAATTGTATAATTACAAATTGATAATTTTAGGCTCATCCTTCCTTATTTGTATTTTTACTTAATCAATTAAAAATTGGACCCATGAAAACATTTAAATAGTGATTTTATATTCCAATTAAATATCACTTAATATGAGTAATTGAGATGAAATATCAAAAAAATCAATATTCAAATAGCTTTTCTATTTGTACATTTATAATAGCTGGTGCATTTTTTTGGTGGGGTATATCAAGTTTTATACCATGGGATAGATGGTCATGGTGGGGATTCATATCAATAGGGATTGGTGCCGCGATCTTATCCAGTCAAATCGTTGCATTAGCTAATAGGAGTAAATTACGGAATGTTGTGTTGCAAGAGTTTCAAACAAATCCTGATGCTTCAATAGCGGATGTGAGTAGGAATACAGGAATTACAGAAAAAGACATCCAAGCAATTGTGTTAGATTTGAAAGCTTCTGGTCAACTGGTGGGTAAGTTTTCGACAAAAACAGGTCAAATTAAACACTTAACTATCCCAGAAGAATCTGTAAGTACCGAAGAGCGTGGTAAATATTGTTATAATTGTGGAACACCAATAAGTAAAGAATCTGCTCAATATTGTGCCTATTGTGGTGCCAAAATATAACTTTTTTTTCTTTTTCTTTTTTCAATTTTAAAGTAAATTTAATTCAATTTAAAGAACTCTCAAAAAAAATTAAAAAGAAGTTTAAGGGGGGTATCTTAATTCGTAAATGCTCTTACCGCCATTAAGTGCTCCTTTAATATACTTTTCAACTTCATTGGGATCTCGTTGAGTAATTCCTTCAACTGGGGGAAGTTTTCCAGGAGGGAAAGTTTTTAATATGTCATTCACTAATTTTTCCAAATAATCTAACAAAGATTCTATACCCGGTAATCCCTTTTCTAAAGTTGCTTTACTTGGGCATCCAACATTTCCTTCTGGATACGCAGCAACCTCTATTGGACCAAATCCAACCTGACCATACCATTTGATTGGTCTTTGGTATATATTTCCTGCTTTATCAACATGTCCTTCTGGCATCCATCCAACAGGCTCATTATCACATGCATTTTCTAATTTTATCATTTCAGGAAATAACACCATTGAAAAGGAAGTTTCTGCCTCATCCGCATGAATGAAAGGTGTTTCAAATGGTCCTCCATGTTCCCTATCCATACACTGATTTGGAATAGCATGATACCAATTAACATTACACAGAACTGCAGGAAGTTGGTAATTTTTCGCCCACTCATGAATTGCTGAGGGAATTACATATTCTTGTCCATGTCCATTTAGTAGTATTTGCTTTCTGAAACCCATATTCCACAATCCGGTAATAACTGCTCTTACCATGCCTTTAAAAATTTCTTCAGGAACGATTATTGAACCTGGCATTCCTAGATGATGATAAGGATGACTCCCATACCAAATAGGTTCTGCAATTGTGCACCCTGTTTTTTGAGCGATTAATTCTGCCATTCGTGTTACTAAAAAAGTGTCTTCTCCTATACATGCCGCCGATCCATGATTCTCAGTAGAACCTATTGGGATTATAATTACATCATTCTTTTTTAGACGTTCATTAATCTCAAGGATTGACATAGTTTGAAGATATATTCCATTTGGTTTATCCATATGTCCTACATCTTTAGGGGGTAGATTCCATTTGCTCATTTTTTCATTCTAACCTCTAAAATTGAATTTTATTAATTATAAAAGGTGTTCATATATGTTAAACTTTTTAATAATCCAAAATAATTAGAATTATATGAAATTGAGTATTGTATCTGCTCTTAATGAATCCAAGTGCAATCAAGAAGACGTATTGAAAAAGTTCACTTCTTTATGTGTTTTTTTAAAACCCTTAAATTATAATGGAATTGAATTAAGTTTAGTAGAGCCTGAAATAATTAACGCTAAAAAGATTGAAGAAATTCAAGAGTCTTATGAAATGGAAATCCCAGCGTTGGGAACAGGAAATACTTTTGTTCGTTTTGGTTATTCACTAGGTCACGCTGATGAAACTATACGGAGAAAAGCGATTGGGAGAATTGAAAAATATTTAGAATTTGCTGATAAAATTAGATCTAAAGTAATTATAGGATTAATTAGAGGACGATATAATTTTGAGAGTAGTCAGAAAAAAGAGAAGATGCATATCAAATCATCATTAAAAGAATGTTGTAGATTAGCAGAAAATTATGGTATTGAATTGCTTTTTGAACCTATTAATCGATTTGAGATTGATTCATATAACACTATTTCAGAATCCTTAGAATTAATTGACGAGATAAATTCAGATAACTTAAAACTAGTAGTTGATTCTTACCATATTTATCTAGAAGAAGATCCTGGATTTATATGGGAATATTTAGAAGAAATTGCGCATTATGTATCTCATATTCATTTAGCTGATTGTACACGTAGAGCTCCAGGTTCAGGACATTTTGATTTTAGATCATTTTTAAGTATTTTTAAAAATGCTGGGTATAATGGTTTTGCATCAATTGAAACTATTATGAAACCTTCATTTGAGGAAGTTGCTAAAGAATCGTCAGAATATCTTAGAATTATATTATAATCTCAAAAATAACAAATACTTCCGAAATAAATTCTTAGCATTTATAATTAGAATATAAAAAGAATAATAAGAAAAAAAACAAAAGAATAATTTTTGATAATTGTATCGAATCCTAGTTTATTTTATTTCGATCTTTTTCATTTCCTTTTTTTCAGGTTCTTTTTTAGGAATTCTTACGCTTAAAATTCCCTTATCTAAGTTAGCGTCGATTTCATCTTCATTTATATTTTCTGGTAAGCTAAATGCTCTATAATAACTGGCTGAACTGAATTCTCTCCTGACATATCCTTTTTTATCTTCTTTAACTTCTTCTTTTTGTTCTCCTTTAATTTCTAACATTCCATCATGAAAAGTTATCTCAATATCACCCTTGTTTAAACCAGGTAATTCAGCAGAAATTTTATAATTATTTTCATCTTCTGTAATGTTTGATAAGGGAGTTCTAAAGATTGGAACTTCTTCCCATTTTATAGGTTCATATCGTCTCCTTCGAAATGGCCAGAACGATTCATCAAAATTTCTCCATAAATTGTCAAACATTCTATCCATTTCTTGAAATAGTGAGAAGGGACTCTCTCTTCTTATGGCAAGTTCACGTGTTTTTTTTTCATTTACTTCTTTCTTCGCAACTTTTCCTTTTTTCACATCGATTTTTTTGTCTTCAGACATAATTTACACCTCTTTCATTTTATTGATATTTATTTTGATAACAATTTAATTTGTAATGTTCGATTGTCAATTTATGGTTGACAAATCTAATTTATCATAGTTGAAATGGGTATTTAAATTTTTCGTCTAGGATAATTTAATTAACTTATTGAAATTGAGAAAAATAAAAATGAAAGAGTTAGTTTGTTTTTATTTAATCTCTATTACGTGCTTTTCACTAATTTTTGCTGTTTTTTTAGGAATTATTAATTGTAAAATGCCATTTTTAAAACTTGCATCAATATCTTCGGTAGATATATCTTCAGGTAAATGGAAACATCTATAGAAGTTAGCTGGTTGAAATTCTCTCCTTAGATAGTCTCCCTTTATTTCCTTAATTTTATCTTTTTTTTTATCTTTATCTTTCTTTTCTTTTTTATCTTTATCCTTTTTTTCTTCTTTTTTTTCTTTTTCTATTATCTTTTTTTCTCCTACTATCTCCAAAATACCTTCGTCTAATGTAATTTTAACATTTTTCTTATTTAATCCTGGTAATTCAATAGAAATATAATATACATCTTCACCTTCTATTATATTAGTTGGTGCAATCCTATAAAAAGACTCACTCTCACTAATTTCAAGAGATTCTGGGTGCTCAGTTTTAAAACCACTTATCTCTTTTCTTTTTGTAGCAATTTCCTCTTGTTTTTTCTTATTCTCAAGAATTTGTTTATCACGTTCAACTTTTTCCTCTAACTCAATATCTTCTTCCTCTTCATGATTTTCATTCATATTATTAGATCTCTTTCTAATTTATTATAATTGAATAACAAAAATAGATGAAAATGATATAAAAAAGTTATGATAGTGAAATGTAATTTGATTCTTAATAATTAAAAATTCCTTGTTTTTTAACTGAAATTGGTTGAAATTTTACATTGGGTCTTATCCGTTTGTAAAAGTCTCAGATTTTCAGGAACTTCATCAAGTGAGATTTCTTTTGTTATCATTGGAGTAACATCCATTCCTGCAGCCATACAACTAATAACATTTGGAAAATTACCATGCCCAGAATGACCTTGAGAACCAACGATCCGAGCTCTTTTAACTTGGAAAAATTCTCCACAAACTGGCATTCTTTGTTCTGCTCTTGCTACAATAACAACTGTACTATTGACTGCTTTACATTCCCATATTGAATTTTGTATATCATCAGTTACAATATCTGGTAATCCAGTAGCTTCAAGATAAAGAGTAGCACCTTCATTATCTGTGTATTCTTTTACTTTTTCAACAAAATTTTCTTTAATAGGGTTAATGACGTAGTCTGCACCTAATTTTTTAGCTATTTTAGCTCTCGTCTCCTCTGGTTCTGAAACAATACATACAGCTGCTCCCGCAGTTTTCAAAATTTTTGTTGCTGCTAAACCAATAGGGCCTCCACCTAATATAACTACATTCTCACCAGGTCGAACTCCACCACCTCGTTCTATAACTGCGTTATAGGCTACTGAAGTTGGTTCCACTAAACTCCCAATTTTAAAAACATCTTCATATTTCTGTTCTAATTTTTTCAAACTCCAGCATAACTTTGCAGGAACTGCTATAAATTCAGCATATGCACCATCAATAGAAAAACCAATTTCTTGTAATCTTTCACAGTGATTTGGAAATCCATCACAGCAAGGTTTACATTCACCACACCAGACCATTTCTTCTACGGTAACTGGTTCTCCTATTTCATAAAATCTTCCGGTCCTTTTATTAATTGCTTTTTTACCAACCTCTACAATTTCCCCTGAAAATTCATGTCCCAGTGTGACAGGAAAAGCAGTCAATCCAGGATAATAGATATAGCCATCTTCATATGTTTGGGCCATATGGACATCTGAACCACAAATTCCGCACCATTTTACCTCAACCAATACTTCATTTGCTTGTATTTGGGGTTTATCTTTTTCTACTACCTCAACCACAGGATTACGCCATACTTGAGAACCTAAATAAGTTAATTTACCTTCTATATCTTTTAATCCAAGTTTAACTGATGGTTTTGGATCCCATTTTGCTGATAGAACTATCGCTTTCATCCTATTTATTATCATCTCTACAACAATATATTAAATTTCTCCTTTTATATCAAATATAGTATTATTGGCAATACTTAAAAGAATATAATAGATTATGAAGAAACTGAAAGTAATAAAGGCTAGTATTTTAGATATTCTAGCAATTATAAGTTTTAGTAGTTCTTCAAATTTAAATTACATACATCTAAGAAATAAAAAATCGATGATGTTAAATATTATGCTTATACTTCAAGAATGTAAATGTTGAAAGTGGATCCTTTGCAATATTATTAAAATATTACTTATTCTATACATTTCCCAAAAAGTACTTTAACATTAGATTGAAAAATAAAATCGTTCTAGGTATCTTATTTTAATGCAAAAGTATAAAGTTAAAAAAAATTAAAATTTAGATGCTAAAGCCCTATTTTATTTATTTTTAGATTCTTTTAAAAAGAATGCTAAAATAAATATGATAAAACTTAGCACTGCTAGTAGAATCAATGATGGAAAATAATCTCCGTTAGGTAACGTAAAATCTTGAAATCCAAATATAAATAGAATTCCTCCAATCTGACCAATCATCATCAGCATTCCATTTGAAGAAACCTCAGGGACTGGTTGGGTTATTTCGGCAGCATATTCTAATGCAACAGGTCCAGCTGATAAGATTCCAAATCCTACGAGAAAACAAAATAATTCTAACATTAACAAATCTTGTGTGAAAGACAAAATAGATAAAGATACTATTATAATAACGATAGAAATTATTAAAAGGAGTTTTCTCTTTTTAAATTTATCTGATAAGGTTGACATTACAATTGCACCGACTATTCCTCCTAAAAGCAAAATCCCTCCTAAAATTCCTGCTTCAGATTCATATCCTCTCGGCGCAGCAATCAATTGTATATATGTTGCTATCATATTAAAGGCACCTAAACCAACAAAAAACAAGATAATTAATATTAAAAAATATTTATTTGCGAATAATTTTTTAATACCAGCCCACATAAATACTTTCTCTGTCGATTTAGTTAATGATGGAGGCGTAGGTGGTCTGGATTTCGCAAAAATTACGAATAATAATCCTGATATTAGTGATATAATCCCATAGACTAATAACATGGGTGTTAGATTATCACCTATTACTAAAAATGGAGTAATTAATTCTCCTAACAAAATTCCTATAAATTGGGCGATTAAACAGAGCCCAGTTGCAGTAGTTCTTTCAGACTCAGGAAACCAATCAGCAGATAATTTTGTAATACTATTCAAAAGGAAAGGTTGCCCAATTGCTATCATAATTACAAAAATCAACAATAAGGAATAGTCTTTACCTGCAATAAATCTTAAAAAGCCAAAAATACCTCCTAATAACGCACCAATTCCTGCACCCCATCGAAAACCTATCTTTTCGACTAACCAAGATGATACAAAGGTTACAGGAATATATACAATCATGAAGATCATTGACAATAACAAGATTAGAAATTCTTCAACACCATAAAATACTGATGCTTCTAAAGTAACCGCAGCATAACTTATCCATAACATTTGCATGGTTATATTAGTAAACATAAATAATAATAATACAACCCAGCGAAAACTGTAAATTTGAATATTTTCTTCACTCATAAAACTAACACTTTTATTTTTTTGATAATAAATTTTTAATTAATTAAATCAATTTAGACTTAAATAAATTTAAATCTATAATTTTTAATTTACAAATTTTACGATTGTTTTGTTAATTTTTTCTTATGATTTGAAATTCAAATTTAAAAAGAAAGTAGGTGATTATGCATAGTAAAAACCTTTACTGTTGGTGTAATTGGGGCTGGTAGAATTGGAAAAATCCATATTGAAAATCTATTACGGCAAATATATAATGTGAATTTAAAGATTGTAGCTGATATTAAACTAAGTAATGAAATCAAACAATGGGCGGGTGAAATTGGTGTCCAGCAACTTACTTCGGATGCAGATAAAATTTTTAATGATCCAGAAATTGAAGTAGTATTGATTTGCTCTTCAACAGATACACATGTGAAATTTATTAAAAAAGCTGCTGAGGCTGGAAAACATGTCTTTTGTGAGAAACCAATTGATACAGACATAAGACGAATTAAACAGACACTCTCAATTGTTGATGAAGCGGGAATAAAACTGATGGTTGGATTTAACCGACGTTTCGATCGTAATTTTATAAGATGTCATGAATCAGTTGTCTCTGGTCAAATAGGTGAACCTTACATTGTTAAAATTACTTCTCGAGATCCTGTTCCGCCCCCAATTGAATATATAGAAACTTCAGGTGGATTGTTTATGGATATGACGATTCATGACTGGGATATGGCCCGATTTCAAATAGGGAGTGAGGTTGAAGAAGTCTATGCAACTGGAGGAGTACTTATTGATCCCAAAATTGGAAAGGCAGGTGATATAGATACTGCAGTCGCAATTTTAAAATTTAAAAATGGCGCTATGGGAATAATTGATAATACTCGTCAAGCAGTTTATGGTTACGATCAAAGAGTTGAGGTGTTTGGGTCCAAGGGATGTGTAGTAGCAGATAATGAAGCGACTAATACCGTTCGAATTTATACTGCAGAATGTACCAATATAGACAAGATACCCTACTTTTTCTTAGAACGATATATGGAATCTTATGCAACTGAAATAAAGAATTTCTTTGAATGTTTGAGTAATAATATACAACCTACACCAAACGGTGAAGATGGTTTACAAAATGTTCTTATAGCTGAAGCGGCTCTAATATCATATGAAGAGAATCGCCCTGTAAGAATTTCTGAAGTAGATATTTAAGAAACAAAAATTCATTAGCGAGATGATTGCTTATACCATATGATTTATCTTCTTTTAAAGTACTGATCAAAAAGCTTTTCCCACCTAAAAAGTGTGTATTTACAGTTGACACATCTGGTGATGGAAAAGCGGATTCTATACAAATAAAGATGATTAATTTATTAGTTCCTTTTGTAGTCCCTGAAAACATTGAAATTGGAGAAATTGATTTAAAAAATTTTGATATCGATAATTTTAATTTATCTAACTACGTTAATTTATTTTTAGATGACATCAAGATTGAAATTTCTAAAGATGCTATAAATTTAGATACGATCAAAGATCAAATCACAATTCATCATAAGGGAGAATCATTTAAATTGGATGAAATTATTGAGGGTAAATTCAGTGGGAGAACTATCGCATTAGGAGATAGTATTAGTGTTTTAATAAAATTAGATGATGAAAATCTTAATTTATTATCTAAAGGTGAACATTCTTTCAAGATTGAAAGTGATTTAATATCTAATCTTATTATTAATTTTGAGTTGGATAAATCCAACATGAATATAAAGTTTGATCCCAAAAACACATAGTTTCTAAATTTTCTCCATATCAGCTTTTTACTTATCGTTTCAGTCTCTCCATATTTATAAAGGGGTTTTTATTTGTATTTTCTGAATATTAGAAGAAGGTGTCATTATGGAATCTACTAAACTCACTCAAAACGCGGATACAACTTCTTTAGATGATTCTACTCAAATTCAGTTTATTTGTCCAGTTTGTAAAGCTAAGAAAATACTTCTTTTTCCAAAGTCAGTTATTACTCAAGCAAAAGGTTTAACTACAATGTCAATAGCGAAAGGTTTGGTTTGTAAGCATCATTTTCAAGCTTTTGTCGATAAAAATTGCGCAGTTCGTGGCTATCAACGAGTAGATTTCGAATTTGAGAATGATTCAGTAAGAAAAAACAAACTAAACTCCGAAAATTTCAAAAATAATGAGAAAGATCTATTTGAGAATTTAATTTTAGAGGGAAATTATCTGGAATATAGACCTCAACGAGATAATTCTTATAATATTAATCGTCAAAATAATTACATATTAGATAATAAATCCAAACAAGAAAATCAACATCAAAATAAAGAATATGATCCAAAAAATAAGAAAATGACCCTTCAAGACATATATAATGAGTTTTGGGAGTTTATCGATGATGACAACGAAATTTTTCGCGATTTTATAATAAGAGATCAAAGAAGAATGGAAAAGAGAAATAATTTAGAGCTCTAATCATTGTTAAATATAAAAAAAAGTAGTTTTTATTTTAAATTCTTATAGCGCTTCATAAACAGAATTATTGAAACTACAAAAACGCTTATTAAGATATAAAAGTTATACCCTGGAATACCTTCTGGCGCTCCTTTTGAAGGTTGTCCCACTAATTTTACTAGAATTGTATTTTCTGCTTCAATATTACCTACCAAATCAATAGAATAATACGTGATAAGATAATAAGCAGGTTCATAGCTAGATAAGTCAAAGGGATCACTATAATCTATCCAAGCAGAATCATTTATTTTATATCTAATTAAAGAAATCCCTGATCCAAATCCATCATCAGCTTCTATTGTAAAAAGTGTTGATTTATTTACGTTAATTGTTTCGCTATGAGGTATAAAAGATATTAGCGAAATTGGTTTAGTAGTATCCTTAAAAATATTTCTTTCTGCATATCCTTTAAATCCAAGAGAATCATTAGCATAGAATCTTATTGTAACTGGTCCATCTACTTTACCATCCCATTCCTCTTGATTGATTTTTCCTGTTAATCCATTGAAAGTAATGTTTGTTATACCGTTGTCTAATGTATACCATGTCTTGTTTAGATTCAATTCTGTAATTGACAGATTAAAAGTAGGTGGTACGCTCCCAAAAAATTCACTGATTTCTGGTGAAATAATAGTAATTATAGGGATACTAGTGTCTTTATTAACTATAACCTCTGAAGAATTTTCTTTCCCATATGTATTATTTGCGTAAAATTCAATAGTAACAGGTCCATCTGTCCTTTTACTCCACTCTGTTTGGTTGATTGGTCCTGCTAACTCTTTAAATGTAATATTTGTGATGCCATTATCTAGTGTATACCATGTTGTATTAATGTATAACCCCTCTATAGATAAGTCAAAATTAGGAGGTGCATTACTGAATAAAGCATTATCATAGGGGAGATTAATAGATATCTTAGGAGGATTAATATCAACTGTGAAATATGTTATGATTGAATCATGTATATTTCCTATTGAATCATTCCCGAAAACTTGAAGTGAATGGATTCCATCTTGAGGTAACGGAATGGTAACATTTCCTAAAATTGTCTTATTAGCTTGCCCGTCCAATGAATATCCCATCCAATCTAAAGCAGTTAAATTTTTAAAATTAAGTAATAACCCTTCGATTAAATTATCTCCAATATTATATCTAGGATCCCATGAATAACCAATCGCATCAATATAAGAATAAGAATTGCTTTCACCGTCGGTTGTACCAAAATAGATAGTATCCATTGCGATTGGATTTCCATATAAACCATATCCCTTTCCACTTATATAAATTCCATCTAGCCATAAATACCATTTTCCAGCTGTGCAATTCCATTCAATCATTAGATGATACCATTGATTGCTTTTGTAAGTCATTATATTTTGCCAACCTGAGTTATTATAATATCGAATCCACCCAGTAGAATCAAAGTAAAGATACACCGCGTCGTTTATAGTTAGATCCGTGTCATAAATAAAACACTTAGTCCTAGTTGTATTATCTGCTTTCCTTATATAATATTCAATTGTTCCTGTATCTTTATCAACAAATGTTTGGGTAATTTCCATCTTTAAGGAATCAGAAGTGTCATGAAGTTCAATTATTTTATTATGACCATCAAGCTCAGAAATTATTTTAGCCGTTCCCCCTGTTTCTAATACACTCCACCCTGTTGGAAAACTCCCACTTATATCATTTTCGAAACCATAGGTTGCAGGATAATAACCGTTCATCGGTCCAGTATAAGTCTTATTTTCTGGTGTGACAATATAAATTGAAGGAGTGTATATTTTGATTTCATCGATAATCAAGTTCTTTGTCTCATCAAACAATCCACTAAATTCAAATTGATCAATAGTCATATCTTCATCAAGCTTTAACCCAACTGTTCTAGTAGTAAAATCCATATTTCCTATTTCTGAAATTTTAAAACATTTTTGCTCTATACCTGCGTATCTTAGATTAAAATCTATTTCATTTGAAGAAGTCGTGTTAAATATAATTTCTATACTGTCTCCTGTTTTTAAATCAAAATTATAACTATTTGGACTTCTTAAAGTTAAGACCTCTGATTCATTTGTTTGACAATATAATATTCCTCCTCCTTGGTAATGCTTACTAAGAAAGTGATTTATCGTGGGTTGATTACTGGATGCTTCTGAAGAACTAAACTCTATAGAGTTTGAATGAGTTTTAAGCAGATAATAATAAAAGGGGCGACTTAGATTTATTGTAGTCCAATCAGTTCCTATAACCACTGAACTTGCTAAAGAATCTACTTCAGATGGTTGATAATCCCACGTGATAAATGCTTCGTTAAAATTAGTTGTTGTATAAGAATCTACAATTGAGGGAAAAATACCATCATTTACATAACATCGCAAGTTAGAATTTTGTGTATAATTCGCATATAAATAAGGAAATTCCTTCTTAATAAAACTATACTCTTCTCCCTTTGGTTCCAAATAACTATAGACCTTACCTTGTTCTTCACCAAGCATCCACCAATTACTATACCAATCATCCCAAAATATACTCATTGGATTGGCATCTTGAGAGCTAAGAGAAAAAGATATTCCAGTATAATCCCAAGAAGATGTGTATTTATAAACTATTCCATTACCGCCAAGCATCCACCAATCGAATCCATCCCAAAAAATATCTCTTGGATTGAAATTTTGAACACCTATATAATACGAAACTCCAGTATACATCCAATGATCATAATAATCTGTATATTGATAAACCCTCTTATTTTCACTTCCTAACATCCACCAATGAGTTCCATCCCAACATATACTTTCTGGGTTTCCATCTTCGTAAATTTCAAAAGAAATATCATATACCTCCCAGTCGGAAGAAAATCTGGTAATTGCAGGAGTGGGTGAATTATTATATCCAATAACATAATACAAACCAACTTCATGAAAAAAAAAATCTATTGGCTCTTCAACAATAGGGGAAAGATTGATTTGTTCTCCTGTAAATTCCCATGAAGAAGAATATTTATATGCGTCCCAATGATTACTTTGGTAATCATATCCAAGTATCCAACGATATCCATATGTATCCTCCGCATCCCAAGTAAAATCAATTGCTAAATCAAATAAAGGGTAAAACTCAGATGAAGTTCCTGTATAAACCCAATTAAAATCATACTTATAGACCATAATATTACCAATTCCAGCCATCCACCAATTAATCCCATCCCAAAAGATGGTTTGTGCGTAATCATCTTGCGAAGTGAGATCATGAGATATTCCAGTATATGCCCAATTAACATCGAACATATATACATATGATGTAGCCTCATCAAGTACCCACCAATAATATCCGTCCCAAAAAATATCTTTTGGGAGTAAACCTATACTTTCAAAGTCAGTAATAAAATCTCCAATATAATACCAAGAAGAATCATAAAGATGAGCCCTAAGCTTTTCAGCACCAACCATCCACCAATTAGTTCCATCCCAAAATATACTTGTAGGATAATAATCCTCAGAACCAACATCATAAGAAATTCCCGTATAACTCCACGAAGCATCATACTTATAAACAATATGATTATTTCCTACCATCCACCAATTAGTTCCGTCCCACACTATGCTTCTTGGATATGCATCCTGAGAACTAAGATTGTAACAAATTCCAGTATTAAGCCAAGAAGAAGTATACTTTTGTACTATACAATAGTAACTATTCATCACCCACCAGTTAATTCCATCCCAATAAATATCAAAGGGGTAGGTCCAATGAGAGTCTATAAACCAAGATTCTCCTGAATAAGTCCATTCCGATTCATTAGTCACTCTACACTGGTAAAGTGATCCGTACCACTCATAAGGATCTGCTGAACGTGTATAGGCATCGTCGCTTGGAACATAAGATAAGGTCATTGTTCTCTTTGGTACACCATAAAGATCCCAAAAATTCGACGTATCGTTAAAATCTTCTTGATATATAAGACTTTTTGAACTCTCACTTAATTTAGATATATCATTATTAAGATTTGTAGACGATTCGTTATTGTTATTATCAATGTAAGGGTGTAAATTAATATAGATTGTTGAAGATAAAGTTAAAACAAATGTTATAACTATTAAAACAGCAATATCTTTTATTTTGGATTTCATTTAATTTTCGCTTAAAAAATTTATTGGATTAATATTCAAAGTATTCTTAATTATTTAACATCTTTGTGTAAAATCCATCTTTATTTTCAATACTCTCAATCTTAACAATAAAGCTTTAATGTTTAATTATTCCAGGAGAACTGTATTTACCTTTTATGAAAAGATTAAAATGCTTAAGGATATTATCGAAATGAACTCTTGAATCAAAAAGGAAGATTTTTTTTGTTTCTCCGTTCGTAAATTTCAGATTGAACCTCCCGTAATGATATCCATCAGGATCAGGAAGTTCATCGATATCTAACTCGGCTTTTTCTACTGTATTTAAATCCCATACGTTTGGGATCCTATTTATTAATCCAAGAAGTCTCACTTTATGTGTAATTTTTCCACCTTGTCGATCAATGTATAACGCCTTCTTATGAAATGTTGCTATTAATCCAAGTAGAATTGTTATAATTCCAAAAATAAAGACTATAATTTCTCCTCCCCATTTCATAACAATAACTACAAATCCCAAGACTTCGAGAAAAATTCCAAAAAGTATAGTGAAGATACCAACATATTTAGCAGCTGGTTTTTTTAAATCAAGGATTGCTAGATTTTCATTTAGAATTTGTAATCTCATTATTTTTCACCCAAAATTTTTTAGATTAAGTACAAAATTGACAAATAACTATTTAACAGTTTTGTGTAATATCCTTCTTTATTTTCAATAGTATCAATCTTTACACCTACAAAAATAATGCAATCTTGAAAATTTCTACATCCTCTGTTATTTTATTACCTTGCATGTGTCAAGTAAAAATAGAAAAAGAATTAAATAAGTTCTACACTATTAAAAGGTCTAATTACTCGCCTGAATAAAGAGAGTTTTTAAAGAAATTGTGCATCAAACATGTTTATGATATAATTAATGAATCTCTTATTAAAGAAATTGAAAATATGTCGACTTATGATGATAATTATACAGGATTAAGACAAATAAGGAATATCCAATTAACTTTTTATTGGGAAAAAAATAGTAGAGGGTTTAAAACAGAGATGCAAATAAATAAATAAATTAAGTTTGGCAAGGGTGGGATTTGAACCCACGATACCCAGATAACTGAGGTCGGTTTGAATGAAACCTTACACTTCAGTCTGGTGCGTTCGGGGGCATTAATCCGTAATTAATCCCTTCCCGGGTTTCGCGGACCTTCATAAAGCGAAGAACCACTACGCCACCTTGCCTATGATGTTTTATCTTAATTCATAATTAAAAATTAAATTTAATGCCGAATAAGATAGAAATTAAAGTATAGAATCTCATAAAAATATTTTTAGTCGTTAAATCAGATCCATTATCTCCATGAAAGATTCAATTTTTCGACCATTCCAATTTACTTCAACTAGATGATAGGGATCCATCTCATTTGGATCACGGATCATAACAGCATCCATACCTAACTGAGAAGCTCCCGCGAGTTCATTACTATCACCATCTCCAATATAGAGGCATTCGTTTGGTTTGACTCCCAAATGTTCACATGCTAAATTGTATATTTGAGCGTCGGGTTTTTTCAAACCTACTGAAGCGGAGAATATAGTAGCATCAAAGAGATGAGAGAAGTCTGTATTTTTCCATAAGAGAGGTACCTCGGCAGAGCAATTAGTTATTAATCCAATCTTATATCCTAATCCTCTTAGAGCTTTTAAAATATCTACAGCTCCATTTTTGGGAGTTAAAGCTTTGCGAGTGTTTTCCAGTCTGATTTGTTCACATTTCCTAATGTTTTCATCACTTACAGAAACTTTAAGTATATTACAAATATACCTTATACTTTGTTCGGTGGTTTTAAAAATCCCAATTGCGCGCTTATAAGTTGTATCACGCCAAAATTTTGAAAAATCCTCATTAGGTAAATCGAGAGCTAAAGCCATATCTGTTAATAATCTGTTATATCCTTGAACTGAATAATTATCGACAAGAGTACCGAATAGATCGAAAATAATAGCCTTATATTTCATAGGATTCTACTAGTATGTCTGTCATTTTAGTTAATCGAATTTTGAATTAAAGTATAGAATTTCATAAAAATCTTATTAGTCTGACTACATTAACTATGCGATATAAAAGATATTAGGAAAAAAAGTAATTAAAAATGAAAAATTTGTAATAGAAATTATATAATTTAACTAGCTCGTTTTCTTTTACGCAATAGGAAAATTGCTGTTGTCGCTACTGCTATTCCAGCTATAGTTGACGTGATTGCTATGATGATTAGTACGAGAGGAACTTTATCAGCAGGTTTCCCATCATTATCCGGTGGTGTTGGAGTTCGATTGTCTACCTTCGCCGTTAGAAACCAATTTGCTCCGTTGCCTGCATCGAACACAATGACGTCTCTATAGCCGTTGATTGCTGGTGCCGAGGAATCAACTAGTTTTTCAGTACTTCCGTTAAAAGCTCTAATGTCGGACCAGTTAGTAGGAATCTTGAATATCATCGAATTATAATCGTCAATTCTTGCATCATAACAAGTAATATTTTCGTTAATAGAGGCGTTCCATATAAATAAGTCTTTTTCTAGAATGGTATAGGTCGAATCTGCCTTTAAACCCGTTTTAGTATAATTGATTTGAACCTTAGTGATATTACAGGAAAGGTTCCACCAATCATAATCGGCAGAAATTATGAATTCTAATTCACCCTTACTATTCGTATACTCTTGATTTGAAGTCATCCAATATCCAGAGTTGTTCACATTGTCGCTTACAGCAGTGTTGTTTATTTTAAGCCCTATATCTGAAGGTTTAGGAGTAAGTTTTAAAGGAGAAAAATCACATTTGAGGGTTAAATCAACGGTATCCGGAGGTACACCAGATGTTATTAAAACCCAATCCTCCGGACCAGGATCCTCTTTCCAGCAATCAAGATCATCACTATTATCTCCAGCACCAATATAATCTGAATCAAAATACCAATAAGTATTGTCATTTGTATCTTTTAAACTAATAAAGAATGTATTATTTTCTGTATCTGATATATTTAATAATTCATGTAGGTTTGTAAACGTATACCAACCGGGATCGAAGTTATTGAAATTATAACCTGTTTTTATGGCATGATATAATCCATTTGGCTCATATTGATTGTTAGCCCATTTAGATTTAAAAATTTCAAGATTTAAAGAACCACTAGTTGTATCATCTTCATTATATAATCGAAAAGAGGCATTTTCTAAATATCCCGTTCCTTTAATTGTAAAGGATACAGCCTTTCGTTTTCCATATAATGAAATTGCATCTATTCGAAAGTCATCTTCATAAATAATAGTTTTATTTGGAACATAGATATCATTGATCATAAACTCGGTAAAGCTGGAGTTGAATGTGGGTTCAGAAGGGCATAGAACGGTTAACACATTCGAATTACTTAAATTGGAAAATTCAATAGTTGATATATTCAGGTAGGTTTGATGCAGCGAAACATTTATCTGTTCTCCTTCTCCAGCAGTCTGAAGCACACTGTTCAAAAATTTGAATACATTATCTTTATTCTGTCGATTATCGATAATACTGTATTTGCTAATGGGCGATACCGCGAAAAAAATCCCTATAATTAATATAATTATTTTCATTTTGCGTTTATTTTTCATTAAATTTCACTTGAAAATCATTGGATTATATAAAAAATTGACAAAAAAGTATTTAACACTTTTGAATCACTATTAATTCTGAGATTCAATTTTCACAAAATTAATTGATTCTTGGAAAAAAAATACTTAAAAAAGAAAGATTTGAAATAGTAATTAAATAACTTCACTTACTCGTTTTCTTTTACGCGATAGGAAAATTGCGATTACTGCTACTGCTATTCCATTTACAGTAGATATGATTGCTATTTTAGTTTATTTCGCGACATTAATAACAGCTCTTCCCGCAAATTTACCTTTGCTCATTTCTTCAAATACTTCACTAATTTCTGAAAGATCAGCAGTTCTGCCGACATGAGTTTTAACCTTGCCTTCTACTGCTAGTTCAACTAGTTCTCTCATATCTTCAACTGTACCTGTTAAGGATCCGGTTATGTGTAAATTTCTCATTATTACATCAAATGGGGTTAATGACATCGGTCCCTCACTAAATGGGGGCAGACCTACTGCAATTAATGTTCCCCCCACTTTGAGTAAATTAATTCCAAGATTATAAGCTGAAATATTTGCAGCAAATACCATGCATGCCTGAACACCGCCTAACTTTTCTTGAACAAACTTCCTAACTTCATTAGCATCTATTGCATGATCAGCACCGAGTTGTTTAACGATCTCTAATTTTTCAAGGCCTTTATCGACTCCAATGACTTTATAACCAAAGGCTTTTGCGATCTGTACAGCATAATGACCAAGTCCACCAGCAGCCCCAATGATGGCAATATTTGCCCCAGGAGATATTTTAAGATTCTTAAGTTTTTTGATTGCCCTATACGCTGTTAAACCCCCACATGCTAATGAAACTTCATTATCACTTAATTCATTTGGGATTTTTACCAGAGATTTAGCCCATACGGAAATGTATTCACTAAATATCCCGAACAAGGGTTTTCTTTCAGGACAATACATAGATTCTCCAGAAGTACAATACTCACAGGTTCCACACCAGTATCCCCCTGTTCCACCAAGACCCAATATAACTCGATCACCTACTTTTATATCAGATTCCACGTCAGGGCCCAATTCCTCGACTATACCAATTCCTTCATGCCCTAGAGGCCGTGGAGTTGGTAATTCCATCCATTCTGCCATTACAACATGTAAATCTGTGTGGCAAACACCTGCAGTTGTAATTTTTACTAGGGCTTCTTCACGTTCGGGAGAGGGTTTAGGAACATCTATGATACTTACTTTACCAATTTCTTGAAGTATTGCGGCTCGCATTTTACTTATTTCATCTTTAAAGTTTTTTGTATTAAATATTTATTTATACTTTAGATTTTAAATAGCTTTGTTAAAATATTTCGAAAGTAATGCAGTTGTAATGGCATTAAAAAATTATTTTGTAGTATCAATGCTTTCAATGATAAGTTTCTTTCTAAATATAACGATAACTATTTCTAAACGGGGAATTACAAAAATGAATCTCCCATAAAAACCAGAGGATATAAACATATCTTCAGGAGCGTTAGGACCCATTCTCTCTGTATCATCTTTAAATGGTTAATCCCAATTCCTCAATTTCTACCATAAGTTCTCTCAATGGATTTTACTTCTTTAAAATCTCTATTCTTTTTTCTTTTGGTAACTTTTCACTAGCATATCTGAGAATCAAGCGCGAGAATTTTTCCTTATTACTCATTAAATAATTAAAAATTGAACTGGGATCATAGTTTGAACATGTTTTTAGAAGCCAACCAATTGCTTTTTCAATGTAATTTTTATTTATAAATTTAAGCATGTCTTCTACCTTTTGGAACACATAATGTTCATTAAATTCTTTATGGACCATAATAATTTTCAGAAGAATTACCATAGAAGCTCGTTTTATCCATAGTGATTTATTATGAGCCCATTTATCAATAGTGATTTTTGCTAATTGTTCATTATCTTTTTTTGCGAGGAATGGCCCTAATACTCTGATACAACAACTATCACATGTACTCCAAGTATGACAATAAGGGAAATATTCAATTTTAAAAAATTGGGGGATGTGATTAGTAAAGAGTTTTTTATATCTATTAAGAAAGAAAAATGACGCGAATTTGTATTCTTCTACTTGAATTCTAGCTAAATTCTTAAAAATTTCCTTTGCATCACCAAATAAAGGTTGATATTTATTGTGAATGTTCCTTACGATTTTTTCTATTTCAGCAGTTCTTATACCTAAAATAACATAATCTTCAATATCTGGATTTATAATTTTATACATTCTATTCCTTTGATCTTCAGATAATATAGGTTTTTGTTTATCTATTGATGTTTTAAAATCTAAAATGATATTATTGATTTCTTGCATTTTATTTAAATCTAATTTGAATGTTTTTTTTTTATAAAATTCTACAAAAACTTATCTAAATTTGTTTTTTCATCTATTCTTTCTACATATGGTTTAATAATATCAATTTCTTTTTTATAAAAGCCTTCTAATTGGTTAAGTTTATCATTTTTATATATATTATGCACTGACTCTTTCAGATTATTCAACTTTAAACCAGCCCATTTCATAGTTGTATTAGATTTCCCTGTTTTTACGAGATCAAGGTATTCTTTATTCAAAAGAAGTTCAGATATTTTATAATTCCATTTTCTATAGTCTTTTGGAATCCATCTTTTGATACGGATAGGCAAATTGTTTTTTTGAGATAATTTGAATAATTTCGAATGCATCTTTTGGACATAATCAGCAGGAGGATGTATTTGACCTTTGTATAAGTTTAAAAGTGGTTTAACAACATGCTGATATTTACTATTTTTTAGTTTTTTAATGAAATATTCAGCTTGTAAGTCTCTTAGAGTCAACCCTGGACTGATTAAAATAAAATCTGCTCCTGCTTCTTTTGTTTTTTTGATAACATCTTTTAGATTTTTTTCATTATCTTCTAAAAAGGGAATAATTGGAATAAAATAAGTACCCACCTGGATTTGAGGTGCTTTATTTTTTATAATTTTTAATGCTTCAAGTCGCTCCGCAGGTGAAGACGAATAAGGTTCTAAAAATTTTGCTAATTCTTCATTTGTAGTAGAGATAGAGAAACCTATAGTACACCAAGTATCATCTGCAATTTTTTTAAGAATATCACCATCTCGAGTAATTAATTTAGACTTAGTAGCGACATTAATTGGAGACTTATGTTTTGCTATAACTTGCAAGACTTTTCTTGTTTGTTCAACTTTACTTTCAATTGGTTGATATGCATCATTTACACCACCGGGAGCTATTACATCTGGTAATAGTGTCCGAGCTCTTTTAAGTCTGAGATCTAATTTTTTATCAAAATCAGTTTTGATAATGATTTCATTTTCAAAATCTTCTAAATAATAACGTTGACTTCGGGCATCACAATATATACATGCATGGGCACATCCAGAATATGCATTTAAGGTGTAACGTGCCCAAAACCAGGAATCTGGATATTTTAATTTGTTTATTACACTTTTAAATTCTTTATAAATATATTTAACCATATTCATGAGAATTGAATTTGTAAGCTCAATAATTATGATAAAAATAAAAGATTATTGAAATAGCGTACAAAAAGATGAAAAGGATGAAAAAACGCCATTTTTAATAAATAATAAAGTGATCTAATATTCAATATGGAAATGGAAAATATTCGTATGGCGTTTTTTCGATATTAATACACAAGTTTGTAAATTTAACTTTATGCTTTTTGAATTATAAACAGTCTATTTCTTTATTAAAAAAGCATATAATATTTAATAAAAATTAGAAAATGAATGCGTCGCCCGGGAATCGAACCCGGGTTACCGGCTTGGAAGGCCGGAATCCTGACCCCTAGACTAGCGACGCTTATAAATAAAAAAAGCATCATTTCATTTAACTTTAGCGATTTTATTGAATTTTATAATTTAATTCATAAAGAGTTATTATTTTATTAACAGCTACCCACGCATCTAAGGGGAATTTTGAAAGTGAGATAATATTTTTAGAGAGTTTAAAGATATCGTCTGAAAAGTGACCTTTTTGGAATCCACCTATAATAACTATGAGATTTTCTGAAAGATTTTTCAAAAATAATTCTTGATAATTTAGCACTAATTTACCTTTACTTGAAAATAAAAAGATTTCTGGCGTTTTAAATGTATGAATTAGATCCTTTATAGTTCCATTGAAATGAGATATTAATTCTGTATTAATGATAGTTATATTTTCGTCAATCAGTAATTTTCCCATTAATCCTTTAAATCGATTATAATTTCTTGCAATTCTAATTTTCGGATCAAATTTGAAAATTTTATTATTTACTGTATGAATGTATAATTTTAAATTCCCAGTTTTATTTAGAGGAGAACCTAAAGCATTTAGTAAGCATAAATGAACTATATCTGGACGACCCCTTTTTTCTAAATTTTTTAAATTTTTCATAGCAGTATGATGTAGTGCATTGTCTAAAAGTTGGGAAGAGAAAATACGTGAAGAGAGATTTCTTTTAATAGCAGGATGATTTCTAATCTCTTTAGGTATTAATTCTATTCCACATTCTACAAGAATAATAATCAATGGCATGTAGAAATTTAATCTCTTTTTTATTTATTTTAATTTTTTTGCATATTTTTTAATTTAATAAAGTATCGAGTTGTTTTATTACAATCGAAACAAGTTAAAGAAACATGAGAGCCTTTTCCTTTATGAGAATGCATTCTGACTCTACAATTCAATCCGGGGTATAAGAAATTTTTACATTTATTGCATATGTGTTTTTTCCACTCAGCAGGGATTTTAATTTTTGCTCTTTGTGCATAACGTCTAGCTAAATAAACATATTTATTTGCTAATTCCTTTTTCTCAGGAAATATTTCATGAGCTCTTTGGAATAAATATAACATACGATTGTTTGCTATACTTTTTATAATATATTTAGATTTTGGGTTTCTTTTCGGCATTTAGTAACTCAATAGGTCGAAATGACTTAATTTAATTTTCTAATCTGTTCTAAAGAGAGAATAAATATTTTTCCTCTAACATCTACCAAATAGGATTGAGTTAATTGAGAAGTTTGGTTTGCCAATTCTTTTATATTTGATTTTGTTGCTATTGACTTTAATGCTTTGATTTTAATAATTTTATATCTTTTTAATAAATTAGTTACATGAGTGAGAAAGTCATCAGTAATTCCTTTCTTACCTAAAATGCAATGTGGTGGTGATAATGCCACTTTTTTAAATTCTTTTTGATAATCCATCGTCCTAGAACTCATAAAATACAAAAATTTTTAATTTATTCTAACTTTTAAAACGTATCAAATATAATAAAGAATGATTGAATTAAAGATTAATATCTTAGAAAAATGTCAATATATGTCGTCCAACCACAAAAACTAATAAAAGAAATAGCAGAGAAATTAAAAGAGTTTCCTGAAATTAACCCTCCTAAAGGTTCTGAATTTTGGAAGACAGCTTTTTTTAAAGAATTAGCTCCTACTGATTCAGAGAATTTTTGGTATATTCGATGTGCCTCATTACTTAGAAAGATTAAAAAATTTCAACCTATTGGAGTAAACAAACTCAGAAAACACTATGGGGGAAAAAATAGAAAAGGAAGTGGACTGAAGCATTCTGCAAAAGGAAGTGGAAAAATAATACGCCTTGCTCTGCAGCAGTTAGAAAAAGCAAATTTGATCGAAAATAAGGAAAAACTGGGAAGAGTTCTATCACCTGAAGGCATAAGTTTGTTAGAAAGGACGGCATATTCAATTTTAAGGAATAAAAGTTAAATTTCGTAATATTCATGATTCTTAGTGAACCCCAATGAGTGATAATGAAGAATTAGAAAATATCAGAAAAAAAAAATTAGAAGAACTAAAACACCAAGCAATTCAACAACAAATAGCTGAAGCTCAGCAACAGGAATTTGAAATAAAGAAATATCAGATTATGAGAAAGATATTAAGCCAAGAAGGACGGCAGAGATTAGAAAATATTCGAATGATTAAACCACAATTTGCTGAACAGATAGAACTACAACTGATCCAACTTTTTCAATCAGGAAGGTTAAGTGGTTCTATTCCATTGTCAGATAAGGCATTTAAAAAACTGCTTGAGCAAATATCCTCTATGGGAAGAAAAAAAGAGTATAAAATAAAAAAATAAGAGAAAAAAAAATGGCTCGTAATAAAGATTTGCCCTCTAAATTAAGAAGAGCAAAATGTAAGAAAAAAAGTCAATCGATACCGAGTTGGGTGACCATGAGGACAGGCGGAAAGCTTAGAACTAGTCCAAATACTCAAAGATCATGGAGGAATACAAGGTTAAAAAGAGATTAAAGATAAGTTATAAATTTGAGTTATATTGAGTAAAGATGGCAAAGAAAGAAAAGGAAATTGATTTAGATGATTTAGAAGAAGAACTGCAAGAATCCGAACCTGAAGAAGAAATAGAGGAAATTGAAGAATTTAGTTTAGATGAGATTACTGAAGAGGAAGAAATTAGTGAAGTTTTTGAAGAAGAAGCTGAATTATTGGAAGAAGTAGAAGAAGAAGAGGTTCCTAAAGAAGAAATAATTGATGAAAGAATATATATAATCCCTCTTGCTAAAGCTAGAAAAGGTCCAAGAAATAAATGGGCTAAAAAATCAATTAGATACCTTCGAGAATTTATAACACGTCACTTTAAACCAGAATCCTTGGTTATATCTCAAGAAGTTAATGAACGAGTCTGGCAACAAGGAATTCAAAAACCTCCACGAAAGTTAAAAGTGAGAGTCACTAAGAATATTGATGGACTATGTGTGGTATATTTAGCTTAGGAACTGAAAATGGCAATTTTAAGAACTCAAATCTTTGGTAAAAGTCTAATTGGGGTTTATTTAACTGCTAATAATTCATATATTCTTTATCCTCCCACATTACTTATACAACAGTTAAAAAAATTTAAGACTATTTTTCAGGAATCTTTTTATCCTCTTACGATTAACGATTCCATTTTATTGGGTGTGTATACGGCATCAAATAAGTACGGTATAATTGTCCCACACATTATTAAAGATGATGAATTAAATAAATTAAAAGAAATTTTAAAAGAGGAAGATGATTCATCGCAAATTGCTATACTTAAATCTATCGATAATGCTTTTGGGAATTTAATACTCTGCAACGATAAAGGCGCAATTATTAGTTCATTTTTAGAAGATTATAAAAAACAAATCGAAGATGTCTTAAATGTAGAGACAATTGTTTATGAATTTGCTGATAATTATCTTCCAGGTTCAATTTCATTAGCTAATAATAATGGATGTTTAGTTCATCCATTTACTACTGATGAGGAGATTGAATATATTTGTTCAATTTTAAAAGTTAAAGAGGTTGATGTCTCAACAATAAATCGCGGGATACCGTATCTAAGTTCAGGAGCAATTGTTAATGATAAAAACGGAATATTTGGTAGTGATTCAACCGGTCCTGAGCTTATGAGACTTACTTCCATTCTTGATTTATAAAACGATTGACTTATTTTAGCAAGAGATAAAAAGAAAAATTTATTATTTTTAAAAGTATTATCTTTTTCTATAAACTGCGATACAAAGATTTATATTAGCCATGTCAGAGATAAAAATATATAGAATTATTGGGAGTTACAAAAAGAATTATAAGAAATATTTATTCCGCAAAGAAGTGCGTGCTTTAAGAGAAGAAGATGCTATTGAAAAGGTGTTATCTCAAATTACATCGATAGGTATTTATAGACGCCAGATTGCAATAGAAGAAATTAAAGAAATTACTTTAGATGAATCTCAAGATTATCTTATAAGAGAATTATCAGAATAAATAATTATTTAAATGGATTTGATAAAAGTGGAGTCTTCTAAAAATTATCAAGAACAATTATTAAGATTCAGATATTTAAAAGAACAACGAGACATGTACCAAGGTCAGTTAGAGATTATTAATGCTTCTCTTGCGAATATATTAAATACTAAAAATACAATAGAAAATTTAAAGGAGGGAGTAAAAGATGGAGATGAGATACTGGTCCCAATCGGTGGATTAGCCAGCATCAAAGCTTCTATTAAAGATCCCACAAATATTCTGCTTTCTGTAACTCAAGATGTTGTAATTGAAAAAGATTTAAATGGTAGTATTGAATTTCTTGATAAATTAATTGAACAACATAATAAGCAGGTCCAATTCTTAAGAACTCAATTACAAAATTTAGATATAAATTTACAAGAGACTTCGAATCTTATTCAAAGGGACATTGGTCAAAGGTAAATCTTTTAATCTTGTTTATTGTTATAACCATCATATCATTTCTAATTCTTGTGAAAAAGTAAATGCTTGAAAAATTAAGGAATGTTTTTTCGACTTTTGTTAAAAAAGGTTTAACCGAGGAAAAGTTGGAAAATTCTATTAACGAATTAAAGCTGTTACTCATTAGCAACGATGTTGCTATTGATACAGCTGATGAAATATGTAACCAAATTATCGACTTGTATAAAGGACAGCAAATTAGTAGATTAACCTCTACAAAGAATTTATTATTTGAGACTTTAAGACAGGTTATTTCAAATATATTAACTCCTGATAAAGAAATAAACCTATTAGAAGAAATACATAAAAAAGTATCTCAAAATTCACCATATATTATCGTTTTTCTCGGTGTAAATGGAACAGGTAAAACAACCACAATGGCAAAGATTGCACATTATTTAAAGAAAAATCAATTATCAATTGTAGCTGCAGCTGCAGACACATTTCGAGCTGCAGCTATAGAGCAATTGACATATCACATGAATAATGTTGGAATAAAAACTATTAAGCATGAATATAAGTCCGATCCAGCCTCTGTCGCCTATGATGCTATTGAACATGCTAAAGCTAAAAAGATAGATGTTGTCTTAATAGACACCGCTGGTCGTCAAGTATCAGATAAAAATCTAATGAAAGAAATACAAAAAATTTGCAGAATTACTCAACCTGATTTAGTTTTGTTTATAGGAGACAGTTTAGCAGGAAATGATGCATTATATCAAGCAAGAGAATTTAACAAGCATGTTGGAATTGATGCTAATATACTAACTAAACTTGATGCCGATGCAAAAGGTGGTGCTGCGTTATCAATCTCCTATGAAACTAAAAAGCCAATTCTATTTGTAGGAATAGGACAGTCATATCAAGACCTTGAAACCTTCGATAGAGATTTATTTATATCAAATATACTTGATATTTTTTAATTTTAATTTTGACGATCGGGTATAACGATAATTTAAAAAAAGTCCCTTAATTTTAAATAATTGTGTCCTACCCAAAATATGAAAAATATCAAAAAAAGGGAAGAAGTAAGAAATTAACACTTTATGAAAGATTAAGTTTATTTTACCAGAATTCAAAAAGAATTCTAAAAATTGCGAATAAGCCCGATAAAAAAGAATACTTTTTAGTTTTTAAGATCTGTGGAATTGGAATCTTACTTTTAGGTGCTCTTTCTTATGTAATACAACTTATCTTTTCTGTTATTAAATTGGCTGGTTAACATTAGCTAATATTAATTATTAAGTACAACAATAGAGAGTATTCAAACTTAGAAAAAGTAGACACTTATGTTATCAGGCGCAATTAACTCATCTTCTTTGTTTTTACATGCTATAAACTTTATTTTTAGAGTTGTAGAAACTGTAAGAAGACGTTTAGTCAATATCCCATCAATTATAAGAAACTGTGTTTCTTTATAATTTTGTATTTTTTCGTAAATTTCACCAACGGGTATATCAAACAATTTCTCTAGATTTTTGTTTAATCCAATACCATGCCCCGTTTCAATATTGTTAATTATTTCAATTATTACAGATTCATCCTTTATTTTAAACTTCTTTAAAGCTTTTTGTAGTTTATCCTCTTTTTTATCCTGACTTTTTTCTTCTAAATATTCTCCTTCCAACTCTTTGTATGCTTTAGCAGATCTTTTATTTTGTAAAGCTTTAATCATTTGTTTTCTTGTTAATTCTTCTACTTCATATCCATTGGGAGCTCTAGCCACATAGTCAATTTTTGCAACCTGCATGAGTTCTTTTAGAATAATTGTACCTCCTCTATCACCATCTAAAAAAGCAGTGACCGTGTCTTTATTCTTAGTTAATTTAATAACCGACTTAGGAATTTGAGTTCCTTGAACGGCTATAGTATTTTTAATACCTATACGTAATAAGTTTAATACATCTGCACGTCCCTCAACAATGATTAGATCTTTATCACTTTCTACTTCAGGACCTGCAGGGAGTTTTTCCGAGCTCCATGAAATTATTTCACCTAGTTTAATATCTGTATCTATTTTTTCTTCTATCTCACTTTGCTCTAAAGATTTTTGATCCCATTCTTTTAACAGTTCAGCTGCTCTTTCTATTATTTTCTTTCTTTTTCTTTCACGAACATCACGAATTTCTATAAGAGTAAGCTCTGCTTCACACGGGCCGACTCGAGACACTGTTTCTACAGTTGCAGCCAATAATGCTGTTTCACGTCGTGTAAGGCTAGAGGGGATTTTAATAATTCCTGTAGAGACACCTTCCTCTGCTTCATTTTCTACTTCTATTCTTCCTATTCGTCCAGACTTCTGTAGGTCTCTTAGATCAAGGTCTAAGAGCAATCCTTCAGTTTGCCCAAAAATAGCCCCAACTATATCTGATTTCTCGACAACACCTTTAATGTTGAATTTAACTTCAATAATATATTTTGTAGTAAAATCTGATTGATCTGTAATCTTTACCACTTCCTTTTTAATTATATTATACCTTTTTGATTTATTCAATAATTCAAAATCTAAGGAAGACCTATATCATAGAAGTAGTAAATAACCATTTAAAGTAGAAACAATGATAAATTAATTATTTCTAATTAAATTATTTGATTTTTAATCTATTGAGATAAATTTATGAATTTTTTATAACCTTGAATTAGGAACCTACTTCTTATTTTTTTTATAAGTCTAAATAATGATTTTGATTTATTGAATTGATTAAAATTTTGATTATTTGTTTGCTTAATTTACGACATTATTTAATTTATTTGATTAATAAACTAATTTAATAAGTTTATTTGTAAATTTAATATCTTTAATGTGTTAATATGATTGATTAATTTAATTAATAATTTAATGAATGATATCAATAATTTTTATTATAATATATTCAAAAAATTGTTTAAAAATATTTATTAATTAATTTAATAAATTTTACAATTTATTTTTTGCTAATTTTCGGATTTCAAAACAAAAAGACAAATGCATACGAAAGAATATTAAATATTTGATTAGTTTTTTATTTCATATTTATTTTTGATATTTAGATTTTAATTTTATATTTTGATTAATTGTGTTAGAAGCTATACTAGTCCTTGGTGGCAAAGGAGGTGTTGGAAAGAGCACGATAAGTGCAGCAACAGCCGTAAGATTATCAGATCTCCTTCCAGATAAAAAATTTCTTCTTATTTCATTTGATATGGCGCATAATCTTAGTGATCTATTCGAACAGCAAATTGGAAGCAAATTAACACCTCTCACACATAATCTTTGGGGTATTGAACCAGATGCTAATATCTATGCTGAACAGTATACTGCTGATTTAATATACAAAATGAAATCTTTAATGAAAAAAATGCCAATTGTAGGTTTAATTCCTCAAGTTGAGAAATTTATTGATACGACTTTTACAGCAGATTCTATACCATTAGCACTTAAGAACGCTATGTTTTTTCAGAAAATTTTAGATGCCGAAGATAAGAGTAGTCAAAATGTTCAATTTGATATTGTCATAGCTGATTTTCCTCCTACAGCTAATATGATTACACTTTTTGAAATTCCAGAAGATCAAGTTAAAGTTGTATTAAAATATTCCTTGAATTTTTATAACTCAATTAAAGGAGCAATTAGACATGTTTCAAAAATGTGGAGAAATATTACGAATCCTTTTGAGGATAATAAAGAAAGGAAGGAATTAGGAAAAGAAATCTTCAATATGATTGTAGATCTTGAAAAACGAGGAGAACGAATTTCTGAACTAATTCATAAAGTGGGGTCACTTAGACTAGTAACTATTGCTGAAAAACCTAGTTTTGAAGAAATTAAAAGAGCTAGAGATTTAACTAAAAAATATATATCTCTGCATGCAGTTCATATAAATATGGTTACCCCCATAGCAAAACGATGTGAATTTTGTAATAGCTTACGAGAAAATCAACTAAAATTTATCACAGAGATTAAAGAAGAGTTTAAACATTTAAAAATTTGGGAATCAAATCGTCTTATTGAGGAGCCGATTGGAATAGAAGGAATTAAAAAATTAGCTAGAGAGATTTATGGATCCGCAACAGCCAAAGAGATTTTAAACCCCAATTAAAGTTTTGCTTTAGTATTGAACTGCAACTTTTAGAGAAAAACCATGTCAGAAAAATTATATAATGGATTTCTTTTTTCTAGTAAATTTGTATTTGATTATTGAGGGAATAATTTTGCCAATTAGCTGTAACCTATCTTTAAATGAAACCTGTTTAAGGAGTCCAAATATCCATTGACGTGTTGTTATAGAGGTTCCCCTTGGTAAAAAGGGATTATTTAGTTTTAATTGCTTCTCTAAACGATAACGGCTATTTCCGATTTCAGTAATTGGAGTAATACTAGTATTGGAAGGAATAAGTCCCTTTTGAGCTAAATTAGTGAAGAATTCTATTTCTTGTGATTTAAATCCCATTAGTTCAGCTGTTACCGCATCCGAAATTCCAATGCTAGTAGAAACAATTAGCGCATTCCAATCAATTGGTTCCACTTTTACTTGATCAATCAAAGAGCCTGCAAAGCGTCCTCCATTAATTCCAACACAAACAACACCTGCTTTATGAATTCTTTCTAATGCATCCACTATATAATCCTTTAATCCTAATCCTATATCTGAGAACGCAAGATGCAATAAATTTTTCTTAGGAAATAATGTTGATCCTATAATAAGTGATTTTCCACTTAAGGAAAAAGGAAGTCCTTTAAATCCTGCGACAAATTCTGAAAATGGTGCTTTAGGATTACTAAAACTTATAATCAAATTTTTATTATTGAAGAGAAATCTTGGAAGTCTAACTGGTGGATAATCAAAACCATAATTCAAACTAACAATATCTTCAGGCTTTAATGATTTTTCTTTTAAACATAATATCCGGACCTGTGAGTATTTGCTAGCAAGTTGCGTATAGCCAAACTTTTCAAAAAGGTTTTCAATATTCCGATTACTTGTTGCTGGGGTTTCATAAAAAGTGATTGGTTTACCAGCACTGGCTATAATTATAGCTTCAGCAAACTCGACATCAAGATAAGTTCCCTCTACAGGTTGTTCATCTCGAAAAAAACTTGCTCCTATTGGTACGTGTACATATATTTCATGAGCTTTATCAATAAGAGGGAGAATCTCTGCTTGTAAAAAAGCCTCATATAAACCTTTTACTATCTCACGATTTTCAAGATCAATTATTATCGCTTTATCTTGTACTACATTTCCAGAATTCATGTAATTCTCATGTCCTTATAAGGTAAAAATTATTGGCAAAAAATATTCTATTTAGAGTATTTACTTTACAAATTCTAAGTTAATGATAATGTTCTCTTTATTTTAAGGTAATTTCAATAAAAATTGATTTTTTTTCTCCTTCCCGATCTACTTTAAACATCAATTTAAACATGCGATATTTTTTCTTAAATAATTCAATGATAAGTTTAGACTCATCATCTGAGAGAATGCGAGCAATGCCATCAAAATATTCACCTTTAGGTTTACCTCGCATACTGGAAGAGGCAATTTTGATACTTGGATTATTCTTAATACGTTTAAATTTATATCTTCCTTGTAATGTTACAAAATATATTTTTTCATTCTGTTCTACGAACCATACTGGTGTAACTATGGGATCCCCATTTTTTTTATATGTTATAAGGCTTACATATTTACCTTCCACAATGCTTAAACTAATTTTTTATTGTTATTAAATATTTGATCACTTTTTTAGAGAAAATTATTTAATTTTTTTTTTTATATTAAATGTCTTGGTTCTTCGAATTCTTTAGTTAAATTGTTTAATTTGCTTGTTCTTCAAATTCTACATTGTTAATTATTATAATAAAAGCAGAAAGGATGTTGAAAAACAAAAGTTTTTTATTAAAAAAATTTAAATTTTATCTACGATTAAAGAGATTAATAATTCAGAAAATTTATACATTTTTACTTATAAAAAATGATAAAGGCATTATTGTTTAATGGATATTCCAATTATGACTCTGATGCTGAAACTATTTGTTCCCTAATAATTGCAGAACTTAAAAGAAATAGATTTGAGGTAGAACAAATCTTAATAAAAGATATCTCTATCGCAGCTTGTCAAGGTTGCTTTGATTGTTGGTTAAATACACCTGGAGAGTGCAGAATAGATGATTACGGGCGAGAGACAACTAATAAAATGGTTCATAGTAATTTAATCATTTACATTACACCAATCACATTTGGAGGATATTCCTCTGAGTTGAAAAAAGTACTAGACAGGTTTATACCCATTTTATTACCATTTTTAACAAAAAGAAAAGGAGAAACTCATCATAAATTCCGTTATAAAAATAGAGCCTCCATTATTGTTATAGGTATTTTAGGTAAGCCAAATAATGAAAAAGAATCTATATTTAAAGAATTAGTTCATCGTAATTCGCTTAATATGGGAGCACCTGTTCATGAAGTGATTATATATATTAAAAGCCAAAGTAAAACCGAGTTTGTAAATAAATTAGCTAAAATTTTAAAGGAGGTGAAGGTAAAAACTTGAATAACAATAAAAAAGCACTTCTTTTAATCGGTAGCCCAAAAGTTGAAAAGAGTACTTCAGCTTCTCTTGGAAATTATTTAATCTCAAAATTAGAGAAATCTGGGATGTCAATTGAGAAAGGATTTATCTATAAAATTATTAATCGAGAAGAAAAAATAAAAGAGCTCTTTAAGATGATTGATAATACAGATCTAATCATCCTTTCTTTCCCTCTCTATATAGATTGCTTACCAGCTCCCGTGATTAAAGCGATGGAGTTAATTAAAGAAGGAAGAGATAATTTAGAAATAAAAAATACTCCAAGTTTAATGGCAATTTGCAATAATGGCTTTCCTGAATCATCCCAAAATATGATAGCACTTCAAATTTGTAGAGTTTTTTCAAAAGATTGTGGATTTGCATGGAAAGGTGGAATCCCCGTTGGTGGAGGAGGTGCTATTAACGGTGCTCCACTTAAAAAAAGAAAAGGGATGGTAAGAAATATTATTAAGGGATTAGATATAGCAGCTAAAGACTTAGCGAATGGAAGAGAAATTCCTCAAAAAGCTATCAACATAATATCAAAAAAAGTTGCATCCTATAATCTTTATAGAATTTTTGCTAACTTAGAATTTAGATTTCAGCTAAATCCCATCTTACTCACAGGTTTAATCACTCTTGGTTTGATTTTATTAATTAGTGGAACACCCCTTACGATTTATGGAATAATAATTAAAGATATGGTGGATTTAAACATCGGCATAGCATGTTTAATTATTGGAGGAGACTTTTTCATTTATGGAATGATATTTAGAATTAATATAAAAAAAAAAAAATCTATTTAAGCTAGCAGAGAATAAGTTTTTTAGGCTGATACATTACTTAGATATGTTAATCTTAGACGGATACATTTTCCAAAATCAATCTTTAGAACCTCTTTTACTTTCAAGATCAGCTATTACCGCTTTATCTTGGACTACATTTCCAGAATTCATCTATAATCATAACCTTATATATTTACCTTCCATTATGCTTAAATTAATTTTTTATTGCTATTAAATACTTAATTAAATTTTTATAGATTCTCTTAAATGTCTGTAATAATTATTAACAATTTACCAAGTAAATTCAACTTTTCATTGAAATAGACTCTTAATTTACATTTCTAGAGGCAAGAAAAAGAGCTAGATATTTCAAAAAGCGATAAATCAAATTTGAGGGAATATAAATGAATATAAGTATTCCTGAACCTAAAAAATATGATTTCTGAGATAAAATTAGATCACTACAACCTTTATTCTTGACGATATATTTAGACATTAGCAGTTAAATATTACAAAATAAATTGGATTTTTGAATATTAGTAATTTATTAATTATTTATATATTAAACTTGAAAAATTATAAATAATTAACTAAATGTGAGGTTATGTTTAATGAATAATGATATATGGTTTGGTTATCACGTTCCTTCTGAGGGTCTTAATTTCGAAAACATGAGAAAAATCTGCTTAACAGCTGAAGATGCCGGCCTTGATCTTTTTACAACGACAGATCATTTTATGAATATGAGGAATCCAATGGGTAAGGAAAATCATCCTCTTGAATGTTGGACCTTGCTTGCTGGTCTTGCAGCAGTTACTAAAAAGATTCGTTTAGGACCATTAGTAACTTGTTATGGCTATAGAGCACCAACTCTTCTTGCAAAAATTGCTACAAGTGTCGATATTATAAGTAATGGACGACTCGTAATGGGACTTGGAGCAGGATGGCATCAAGCTGAATTTAAAGGATTTTATGGAAAATTCCCCCTAGCAAAGGAACGAATACAAGGTTTTGAAGACACATTAGCTATTGTCCATTCTATGTTCCGTAATGAGCACACTTCATATAATGGAATAGTTTTTTCAGTCGAAAATACTTTAAACAGCCCGCTCCCAATTCAGAAGGAAATTCCGATGATGGCGGGAGTTTTTGGGAATTTAACAATCAAGATTGCTACTCGTTATGCTGATATTATTCATTGTCTCTTTGACTCTACACCAGAGGTCGTAGAAAAACGGAAAATTCAAATAGCTGAAAACTGTAAAGAGATTGGGAGAAATCCGGATGAAATACGAATTGCCGCAGGATATTCAATCTGGCTAAATCCAACAAAGGAAGATATTTCTAGACGTATTACGAGATTAAAAAGCAGGGAACAAATATCCACAAAAGAAGCAAAAGAGATGGTTAATAGTGCTCCATCAACGCCAGATGAACACATTGAAGTAATGCAAGAGTTAATCAACCGTGGATTGAAAGTTTTTACTTTTATGGGATCTACTGACCACTTAAAAATATTCGCAGATAAAGTTATTTCTAAATTGAAATAATAATAATAATAAAAATAAAAGGCAAATAATATTGAAGACTTAAGTGCCTTCTTCGTAACCGTGGATGTAATTATATTGTTCTTCCGTTAGTTTGTCAATCTCGACACCCATCGCCTGCAACTTAAGAAATCCAACTTCGTCGTCAATATGAGCAGGTATTTCAATCATTCCAGGCTTAAGTGAATCTTTATTTTTAACTATGAACTCAGACATTAACGATTGGAGCGCAAAAGACATATCCATCACTTCACTTGGATGTCCTTCTGACAACACAAGATTAGCTAATCGTCCTTTAGCCAATAAATAGACTTTCTTTCCTGAGGGAAATGTTAGTTCTTCCACATCTTTCCTTATGGGCTTTATTTCTTTAGAATATTCATATAACTCCTTTGTGGGTATCTCGATATCAAAGTGCCCAAGATTACCCAGAATGACATCATCTTTAAGTTTATCGAACATTTCCTTTGTTGGAGCAATTACATGTTTGCAACCTGTTGCCGTAAGAATGATATCTGCTTCAGGAATTGCCTTTGCGATAGGTTTTACTTGATATCCAGCAAATTTCGCTTGAAGAGCTTTAATTGGATCAACTTCTGTTACAATTACATTTGCACCTAACCCACGAGCTCTCAACGCCATCCCGCTACTGCAATGACCGTATCCGCATATCAGACAAGCCTTACCTGCAAACAAAACATGCATCCCATAAATAGCCGAAACTATCCCTTGTCCTGTTCCTAATTCGTTGTCAAATTGATTTTTACATCGAGCATCATTTACAGGAAATAAGGGTACTTTTAAAACACTCTTTTTTTCCATCGCTCTGAACCTTTTAACCCCAGTTGTCGTTTCTTCTTGACATGCTATTATTGTTCCGGATGAGATAAGATCCTGATACTCCTGATGTGCCGTGACAATCATATCGCCACCATCATCAATTAAGATATTTGGTTTACCATCTAAACACTGTCTTATACACCAATAGAATTCCTCATCTGTATTACCACGCCACGCGAATACATTTATTCCTTCCTGAACCAGAGCTGCTGCAACATCATCTTGAGTAGACAGAGGATTACTTCCACATAAATATACATCAGCACCTCCAATTTTTAAAGTACGTGCTAAATTGCCTGTTTCTTTTGTAATATGGAGACAACCTGCAATTGTGATACCTTTTAGTGGTTTTTCTTCAGCAAAACGATCTCTCAGGATTTTCGCAGTTACAGGCATTTTATTTTCTGCAATATATAGGGCTTCCTTTCCTTTTTCTACTAAACTTTCGTCAGCAACTTTATAATTTACCATTTAAATTCACTTATATGATTTTATAATTTATAATTTTAATTAATTAATAAAGCTATTTTTGGTGAAATGCAAATATTTTTATAATAAATTATACATATAATTAATATTTCCAAATGAAAATGCAAAATTGTAATATTATGAATGATAAAAAAGATAGGCTAGAAATCCGACATTTTATAAAAAATTTAAGTGGAAAATCCAAATTCGTTATTTCAAAAAAGTCCCGTGCGATAGGTATTTCTAGACAAACCTATCAAAACAAACTTGATAATTTAAGGAATCGAAAAATAATTACTAATTTCACAATTAATATCAATCCTAATCTTAAACCAAATAATCTAAAATATGTCATGCTTGAAATAAAAACTAACCCAAAAGAACCTGAACTTGTTGAACAATTGCTGAAAATCCCTCAAATAACAATGTTAAATGGTATTTTTGGAGAGTTTTCTCTATTTGCCTTATTTATCTTTAAATCCCCCGAGGAATATTATCAGATATTAAATAATATTGATAAGATTATGGCACGATCATATTTCAAAAAATATCAGATCATTGAAACTATAAAGGTGTTTAAAACAAATGGAATTAGCTTAAGAAGCTTAAATATGAGTTACGAAGAACAATTCGTAGAACAATTAAATTGCATAATGAAACAGAAAAAAGATTATGAAACTAATTCAGATTCTACAATTGAGAATATTGAATTAAAACTTGCAGAAAAAGTTGATTTAAATCAAATTAGTCGAAATTATATGGATATTGAGTATAATCCTAAGAAATTTCCGGGTATCCTTATTAAGATTGAAAAATTTAACATAACTATTTTAATTTTTTCAAGTGGAAAAATAGTTGTAACAGGTTTAAGAGAAACACAGGACACAGAGAAGGTAATAAATGAGATAATAAAAACTATGAGGAAGTTTGGGATAAATTTAGATAAGAAAACAATCGATCTAAATCTTAAAATAGATAATATTGATTATGAAATATTACAAATTTTACGTGATCAGCAAGGAGATAAACCAATATCTACATATGAAATAAAATCAATCTTTAAGGAACAATTTAGTAATGATATTTCACAATCAACAATCCATAATAGAATTAAGAACCTTGAAAGCCAAAATATAATTCTTAATTACACGATTAATTTCTCTCCAAAAGAATTAGGGTATAAAGGTAAATTTATACTCCGAATAAAACCAAAAAATCCATCTAAATACAATGAACTTGCCTTCAAATTAGAAAATAACAAAAACATCACTGATCTTTTTCGAATAGGCGAACAGTATGGCTTATTAGCTATTGTTCGTGTAAAGAAAATAGAGGATTATGGAAATTTTTTAAGAGAACTTTATCTAACAGAGGAAATTGAAGATACTTTTACTCATTTCGTTTTAGATGAATTAATCAAATATACTAATTTTTTAATTTTTTAAGAAAACAAGCTTTCAATGATAAAATAATTTCTGAGGAGTAAATTCTTAATAATCTTAGAAAATTTCAATAAATTAGAAATAAAAAAAAATCTTCACCAAAAATATCGTATATATTGAAAGGTATGAATTTTTTCTTTGAATTAAAAGCCAGTAGAATAGGTTATTCAAGAATAGGGCGGATATCATTATCGAAAGATCGGAAGCTTTATATAAATACTCCGAATTTAATGATTCCTATAAAGAATTCGTTAATGAAACAGTTTAGTTTTATACAAGAATTCGAAAGTCATAAACTCTTTATCATTTCAAAAGAGATATTTTTAAGAATTGGATTTCTTCGTGAAAAGTTTAAAGACACAGGATTTATTTTTTCTTATAATGGGACTTTTGAGAAAT
The DNA here is from genome assembly GCA_048940925.1 of Promethearchaeota archaeon. Classification (GTDB taxonomy): domain Archaea; phylum Asgardarchaeota; class Lokiarchaeia; order Sigyniarchaeales; family SOKP01; genus Loki-b32. The sequence goes on from JBHLOC010000004.1 coordinate 117,030, forward strand.
TTGAAGATATTTTAATACGAAATTTAGATATCTTCACTGAAGACAATATCATTTCAATATTACCATTTAATGTTCCTACAACTTCTATTAATAAAGATTTTGCAGAAGTAGAAATAACTGCATATCTTAAAAAGGCTAAAAAGATCTTAAAACAATATCCAAATCTTAATTTTGGTATAACCATTAGAATTTTTGATTATACTGAATTGTTTGATCTCTATATTCCGATTATAAAAAAGAATGAAAATATTAAAATTCTAAACCTATCTGACATTTTTGATAATTTCAACAATTTTAGAGGTATTGCAAAAATTATATCTGAAGTTAAAGCTGAATTGGATAATAATCTTGTTGTAATGGCTTCAGGTAGGATAATTCCTAAATTATATCCTATTTTAGTATATTTAGGAATTGATTTAATTGATAGCTCCTTTTTATTATATTTATCAGCTGAAAATTTCTACGACACAATAGAGTATCTTCTGCCAATATATAAAGTTAGGTATTTTCCCTGTGCCTGTGTGGCATGTAAAGGAAAATTGAAGAATCTTTTTGACATTAAACATTCTTCTGAAAAAATAGATTTATTATGTCTTCATAATCTCATATCAGCAACTAATTACATTAATAAAATTAGCCAATATTTAAACTATGAAGATTACAGAACATTTGTTGAAAAATCTACCTTTGATGATACCAATTTAATCTCAATTCTAAAAATTTTAGATAAAGACTATTTTCATTTAATGAGATATGAAACACCGATAACTATTAAAAACAGAACTATTAGATGCCTTGGACCAACTTCATATAACCGCCCAGATTTTCGAGAATACAGAGAAAGAACTTTAACTAATTTTGGACCTGAACCATGGACTACTTTAATTATCTTACTTCCATGCTCAGCTAAAAAACCTTATTCTGAATCTAAATCTCATAAGTTATTTTATAAAAAAATAAGAAAATTTTCAGAATTTCCAAATTTCCAAGAATTTATTCTAACTTCTCCTTTAGGGGTGATTCCAAGACAACTTGAAAACATTTATCCTGTTAATTCGTATGATATTTCAGTTACAGGTGATTGGAATAATGAAGAAATAAATATCACAGCTAATATGCTTATAAAAATATTAGAAAAATACAATAATGATATTCCGATAATTTGTCATCTTAAAGATGAATATTATGAGATTGTTAAAAGAGTTAAATCTAAATTAGCTCATAAATTCTTTTTTACCACAGTTTCAGATAAATTAACCTCAAAAGAATCTCTTCAATCATTAGAAGATTTAATTAATGAATATAAAGATATCTTTAAATCCAAACAGCAATTAAAGAAAGGAAATTGCTTAACTAAATCGTGGATTAGAAAATTTAATAAAATTTTAGATTATCAATTTGGTATTGGTTCAGGAATGAGAGTGATTTCACAAGAATTAACACAAATCAAACTTAAGTCTAATGGAAATGTTAATTTAATAGATAAAAAAAGCAAGGTATTATTGGGTATTTTCAGATCATCTACGGGTCAAATTGATTTAACACTTAAGGGAATTAATCGATTAGTAAAAACACCTTATTCTATAGATTCAAATACAATTGTATTTGATGCAAATTTTATCAGAGGTAATACACTATTTCGAAAGGGCATAATAGCTTTCAGTCGAAATTTAATTCCAAATAATTTTACATATGTATTAAATAAAGATAAGAACGATATAATTGGAACTGGAAATTTATTAGTAGGGTCGAATTTTATAAAAAATTCTAAGACTGGGAGAGTAGTAAAAATCAATGATAAAAAATAGGAATTTAAAAGAATATAATGAAATTGTTGCAGAAAAAGTTAAATTTTTCAGAGAAAAAGCTCTAAAAAATAAAAAAAAATATGAGAAAGAGCAACTGAGTCAACCTGTTGCATTTTGGATAAAAAAGGACAGATTAATTAACGAAATAGGAAAGCAATTTACAATTATACTAAGAACCAAAGGATGTAGTTGGTCACTAAGTAAAACTGGAGGGTGTACGATGTGTGGATATATAAATGATGCAAATATTGATGACATTGAGCAATCTCAAGTTATAAATCAATTCATTTATGCAATTAACTCTAAAATGAGCGAAATAGAAGAAGATCATGATAAATTTATTTTAAAAATATTTAATTCGGGAAGCTTTTTCGATGAAAAAGAGATCTCTGAAGTAGTTAGGAGAACTATTTATGAAAAAATCGCAGGAATCAAAAGCATTAAAGAAGTTGTCTTAGAAAGTAGATTAGAATATATTACTACAGAAATCCTTTCTGAGATAAGAGAATTTCTAAAAGATAAATATGTTGAGATTGCAATTGGACTTGAAACTGTGAATGATTATATTAGAAATAATTATATTAATAAGGGATTTCTCTATGAAAATTTTAAAGAAGTATGTAATGAATGTAAAGGGTTTGATATAGGTATAAAAGCTTATTTATTATTTAAACCACCATTTCTTAATGAACAAGCTGCTATAGATGATTGTGTAAATTCAATTAGAAATCTTATTGAGCAAGATATTAATACGATTTCGATTAATCCCTTAAACATTCAAAAAGGTACTCTAGTGGAATATCTATGGTATCAAAATAGATATAGACCTCCGTGGTATTATTCCTTATTTAAATGTTTAAAAAAATCACTTACCCAAAAAGATTTAGAAAAAGTCCGAATACTATCTGATCCGAGTGGAGCTGGAACGAGGAGAGGGATACATAATTGTTTGAAAAAGGAATGTGAGAATTCTGCAAAGCAAATGCTTAGTAATTTTGTTCTCTCTCAAAATTTATCTGAGTTGAAACAAAATGGATTTGAGTGTAATTGTAAAAGCAAATATCAATTAGAGAAAAATTATTGTTGAAATTTTTTTAAAAAAAAAAATTCGGTTAAATTCTCATAAGAATAATATACTGTTAATTTCCATTTTTGTAAGAGAAAATAATGAAAACCATTATATTTAAATATTAACCACCATCATTTATGTTAATCTCAATGTTAAAGCAAGGGACCCTTTTGAAAAAAAACTGGGTTAAATTAAATCTTTTCTACATTGGAAAATCTAAAAAACATCAAATATTTAGAGCTAAACAGTGGAATAAGAGTTTCGAAAAAATTTTGAAACAACCAGTGTATAATGAAAGATATGAAAAAATTGGAAATATAAAGGATATATTTGGTCCTATCAATTTGCCCTTTATTTCGATCAAGACTTTGCCTAATCAACCCTTTGAACCAAATATCAAATTATATACAAAAATAGCATAATTTTCTAAAAATTCTTTTAAAATTAAAGAATATAGTTAAAAAAGGTGTGTTTTATTTCAAGTTGGAGGGAAATAAATTCTACTTCAAATGAGAACTTGGGTATAGAAAGTGGTATTTGCTCTGAATGTGGTAAAGCTATTTTTTTTGATGAAAATAGAGGGTTAATTGTATGTGAAGAATGTGGTTTAGTTCATTCCGAAAAACATATTGATCGTGGACCAGAATGGAGAGCGTTTGATGCAGATCAGAAAAAAAAGAGAACTAGAACTGGCGCACCTATGACCTATATGATACATGACAAGGGACTTAGTACTATTATTGATTGGAAAAACCGAGACATATTTGGTAAAGAAATACCAGCTAAATTGAGGGGACAAATTTATCGTCTTCGAAAATGGCAGAGTCGAATCAGAGTATCAGATGCAACAGAAAGAAATCTTACTTTTGCTCTTAGCGAACTCGATAGAATGGCTTCCAACCTAGATCTTCAAAAAAACTTAAGAGAATGTGCTGCTAAAATCTATCGAGATGCTGTAGAAGCGCATCTAATTCGTGGTAGAAGCATTGAAGGTGTTGCTGCTGCAAGTTTATATGCTGCTTGTAGAATGTATAAAGTACCAAGGACGTTAAATGAGATTGCTGATGTAGCTCGAGTTGATAAGAAGGAAATTAGTAGATCTTTTCGATTTATTTCAAAAGAACTTGATTTAAATTTAAATCCCACTAAACCACTTGATTTTCTTACAAGATTTATTTCTGAATTGGATTTAACTACAAAATGTCATAGAATAGCAAAAACGATTATAAGAATGGCAGAAGATCGAGGTTTAACTTCGGGACGAGGCCCTACAGGCGTATGTGCAGCTGCAATTTATGCATCATGTATTTTGTCTAATGAACGAAGGACACAGAGGAGTATAGCTCGTGTTAGTTGTGTAACAGAAGTAACTGTTCGAAATCGCTTTAGCGAACTAGTGGAAAATTTGAAACTTAGGATTTCATTGAAAAAGAATAGCAAGATTTAAAACCCTACTATTCTCCTAAATTTAAGAAAAAATATTAAAAAATATTTAGAATTGAAGATTCCTTTTTAAAAGCAAGACTCTTTCTGAAAAATTGTTTTTAGAAATAGTTAATTATAATTCCTATATAATGAAAAAAAAAGTAAATCCAGATAAAAAATTAAGATTACCTCCTGGTCAGCATATAACTAAACGTTTCCCTGTTCTTCAAAAAGGAAGAATTGTTCATATAGAGAGGAAGAATTGTAATTTAGAAATTAATGGAGAAATTGAACAATCATTGGTCTTAACTCTGGAAGAGTTAAAAAAATTGCAAGATATCAAAATAGTGGAAGATATCCATTGTGTAACTTCATGGTGTAAATCATCCCTAAAAATCATTTTAGGGATGATTTTTCTCTCAACTTAAGCAACTGTTGATATTGCCAATCTCTTTCTTTGGCTACATCAGTGTAGGCATCAGAAGTATTGTTGGCTCTATGTATAGCTTGTAATGCATAAATGGCAGCACCAATAGAATGTGTTTTAACATGAGCTGTTGCAACGGCCTGACCAGCGGCACGAGCGGCAGAACACGCAGAGTTATCTGCACCTACTTCACGAGCTGCTGTATGAGCATCAAGAGAAGCTTTGCGTATTACCCTCATCTTAAACACACCTGTATTAATCCATGTTTGGAGTGTTTCGATAGCATTTCTAGGACGATAGTCGTTAGGATATTTTTTCTCAAAATACGATAAAACTCGCTCGGTGCAATCAATCGCCCAGACAGCTAATATCTTTTTGTCAGTTTTTTTTAAAAGCTCTACAATTCTCTCATCGTTTCTATATTGTATAAGTGAAAATTTGGATTTTTCTTTTTTAATTCTCATATAATTAAATGAATTGTGTATATAGTTATTAAACTTTTGACTATTAGAACAAACTATTCTGAGGAGAGCACAAATGGCAGAAATATTTGATATGCCTTTTTTAGCACTATAATATCTTTTTATTATCAAGTATTATCTTCATATTATAACATTTAATGTTCAATTAATTTGATCTAATTGATAGATCAAATTGATAATTTAGGTGTCATAGAATTGGATAAACATGAGAACAACAGCATTATTAATGAAAGCGAAGTCAAATATTTTTTATATAGGATAGAAAAGAATTTTCCAAATTTTGTGGCAGGAGTTATTACTGATCGTCATGGTTTTCCTGTTGCATCAAAAATTTCCAAAAAATTATGGATCCTTGAAAATACTTTAGCCTTATCTGCGATTACTAAAAATCGGGATTTTATAGAGGATAATAAATTGGTAAAGATCAAAAAGGATTTAGATAAGGCAAAAAATTACAAACTATTAATCTTGTTAGAAAAAACAAAAGATTACAAAAGCCGAATGAAACCATTAAAAGGTTTACTTAGATCCCAAGAACTTTTTTAGGTCTATTTATAAATTTTTCTCGCAAACCGTAGAAAAATAACCTTCCTACTTAAATTTTTATAAAGAAAATTTCTTTATTATCTAAAGAAGGTTAAAGGAAATTATATCTAGTTAGGTTTTAATAAATAGTTTTATAATTATTAAAAAACCATTAAATTTGGATATTTAATTAAGTAGGTTGACACATTCTTGAGTTATTCTGATGATGAGCATAAATTAAAAAATATACTGAATTCAATCATCAATAGCGCGCCAGGTTTAAATAACGCTATAATAGTAGATGATACAGGTGTTACAATATTAAGTCAATCTAAGTTTAAATTTTCTGATCAGCAAAGTATTTCAATTGAGAAAATAGGGGCTATTGGAGGTGCTGTTTTTATAGCTGGAGAAGAACAAGGACATATACTAGGATATGGAGCAATAGATTTACAAATTACTGAATACTATAAAGGTATGATTTTTGCAATAAAAGTAGGAAAAGGAGTATTATGTATCAGTACTGATCGGAATGTTCAAATTGGATTTATTAGAGCTATTATGAAGAAATATGCTCCTGCGATATCTGCTATATTGAATCGCTATTTACAAGTAGAACAAGCAGAATTTAGTAAAGAAGTTAAAGAATTATTTAGATCAGATACAATTGGATTGTTATAAATTTCTGTCTATTTTTTAGACGCATAGATTTAGCCTAAAAACACTAACACTATTTTTTCATTTTAAGGGATTACCTTTAGATCAAAAATGTTCTCTCGTGCTAGGCAATAATCTCTATGCGCAAGTGGGACATAATCATATCTGCACGTTGGGTACTGCCCTAATCCTCATCGCATTGGTGTTTACCGTTGCTAAGTTAAGAGCCCATGTATTTGCAGTTAAATTTTATTGATTAGTTTAACTCTGGATGTTTGCAGTTCTTTGCACACATAATCATTAGCAGAACGCTTCAATGTGCCCTCGAATATGCAATTATTCCGTCATTGATGTCCCAAGATATTTATAGTATCATTTGATTATAAAGATTTTTATTGTTAAGAAAAAGGAAAAGGTTCCTTTTTATTTATTCCTTTAATCCTATCCTCTATTCTTGTTATCAAGCTGGTTAGACTTCTGAAAAGTATTTTTTTTATTTGCTCATAAGTAAGATCTATTTCAATATCATTATCATCTCGAAAGTCATCAAATTTATAAAATGCTTTATAGACATTTTCTGTATTTAATATTTTGTATGAACTATCGACCAAAAATGCATAAACACTTTCACTTTCATACTCTTTTTTCATTATGAGTGAAAGCATTACAAATTCCTTATTCCCTCGCGCCCATTCAGAGGGAATTTCGAAATGGAAGTTAATAATTTTCTTTTTTTTCGTAATGAGTACAATTTCGAAAAATGTCTCATTAATTTCAAGGTCAAAAAATTTAATTAATGATTTAATGATATCTTCTTCTAACTCGACTTCAGGATAGGATAGATATACGCTTGGACCCTTAATTTGATGGAAAAAAGTGAGTACTAAATGCATGTAAAAGAAAGCTTGAAGTTTATTAAATTATATTTTAGGTTAATTTAAAGTTATTTTATTAAGAAAAGATTTATTCTTAGTTAGAATCAACTCTTATTAATTAATGATAAGACATCATTATAAGAACCAAGCAATTTATTTACATTTGAGTCTTTTAAACCTTCCTGAGGAATGCCTTCAAAAATAATCTTTCCGTCATCCAAAACTAACATTTTTTCTGCCCAGTTTTCCACAAAAAATAAATTATGGGTGGTGAAGAGTATCGTTATTTTGTTTTCTTGTCTTAGATTTTCTAGAATTTTAAGGTGGTTATATATTGATTTAAAATCAAGATTTGCAAAGGGCTCATCTAAAATCAATAATTTAGGTTTCATTACAAGCAAGCCTGCTAGCGCAGCTCTCTTCTTTTGACCCCAAGAAAGGTTAAAAGGCGAAAAACTTTTATAATCAAATAAATTAACAGCCTTTAAAGCCCATTCAACTCTATTTTTTACTTCAAGATCATCAAGTTTTAAATTTTTTGCGCCAAAACTAACATCTTCTTCAATCGTAGGTGCGAATAATTGGTCATCAGGGTTTTGAAATAGAAAACCAATAGACTGTCTAATTTTCCATAATTTTTGTTTGTCTCTTGTCAATGTGTCGTTAAAAATCTTAATTATTCCAGCTTCAGGTTTCAATAATCCTACTAATAACCTTAATAATGTTGTTTTACCTGAACCATTATTTCCTGTTAATGCACATATTATATTTTCTTTCATTTTAAAAGAAATATCCTGAATTTTAAAGCCAGAATTATAGTTAAATTTCAAACCTTTAACTTCTAATGCAAAAATAATCTAAAAACCTCTTGATAAATTGATTCTAAATTAATAATAAAAATTAAAATAACTATGATTAATGAGAAAATAGCCAATATAAGAACATCAAACAACTTCATCTTTTTTGATGCAAATGTAATTTTACCAGAAAAACCACGCATTTTTAAGCTTTCATATAATTGTTCACTTCTTTCCATATTCATTACAATACTTTTTCCCATGATATAAGCATGAGTTTTTAATTTTTGCCAATATGATGTAAAGTTCTTTCCCCTTATCTCCTGGGCTTCTAATATCTTTTTATTAGAATTTGCTAAAATTGGGATATAGTGTAACATTATAATTAAAGAGCCAACTAAGATTGAGGAGATTCTTAATTTTGTCAGGGCTTCTATAAATTCTGTATAGGTTAATGTTGAGAAAAAAGTTAAAAAAACGAATAGAGAAGTAAAAATTCTCAAAAATATTAATAATGCTAAATATAAACCCTCTTTATATATATTAAGTTTGATACCAATATCCAATTGGTAAGAAATTGTATTTCCAACATAAAAAGGAAGGAAAACTATTATTAAAAAAATAAAAGGAATGACAATTTTAAATCGTGAAAGAATTTCTATGATGTTTAAACGCAGAGTGAGAATAATTATTAATGTAATTAAAAGAATTGTAAATATAAGATAAGTATTCTTCAAAACCAGAAATGGGATAACAAGAATAAAAGGTAAAATTAATCGAGTTAATGGATGAATTTTACTTAAGTAAACTTTTTCATTTTCATGTCTAAAAGGTAAAGTCGTCTTCAATCTTACATTAACAACTCCAATTTATATTTGATCGTTCTAAATGGTAATCTTTTCTAATCGAAATTCTATACATTCTAATTTCATACTAAAATAGAATAAAGTAATATTTTTTAATAATACTAAATTAAAATTTAATAATATTTATACTAAAAAAAATTATCTTTTATTTTTCAAAAATGCATATACCAGATGGATTATTAGATCCCGCAACACTTATAGTGCTTTGGATTGTTGCTATTGGAGTAATGATTATTGGATTTTTTAGAATAAGGAAAGACTTTAAAGAAGAGGATTCTGAGAAATTAATTCCCTATATTGGTGTACTTGCTGCTGTGATATTTGCATTTCAATTTGTTAATTATCCTGTTCCTGGGGGCACTTCAGGTCATTTAGTCGGGGGAACACTTGTAGCTGTCATATTAGGCCCTTGGGCAGCGGTTATTGTGCTCTTCTTGGTGTTAATTGTGCAAAGTTTATTTGGGGATGGAGGAATTCTATCGCTTGGTGCAAATGCTTTCAATATGGGAATTATTGGAGGTCTAGTAGGATTCTATATAGTAGTATTTATTGTAAAAATACTAAATAAAACATCTATGAAAAAAGAAATGAAAGTTACCATTGCCACAGCTATTGGTTCCTATATTTCTATTGTTTTCGCCTCTTTTGTCTGTGCTATTGAAATAAGTATCGGAGGAGCAATTCCAATTGAAATTGCTATTCCTGCTATGGTTTATTGGCATCTATTAATAGGTATTGGAGAAGCTATCATCTCTGCTTTAATTATATTTTATATATATAGAGTAAAACCAGATCTTATTACAACCGAATCAATAATGATGCAAAAAGTAATAACTTTTAATATTTCTAAATATAAAAGACCGATTATTTCGACAATTTTAATTATTGGAACTCTAATGTTGATGATAGCAATAGGATTTACTATTGGATTTCTGTCAGGAGCTCCAGATGGATTAGAACGGGTATTAATTGATCAAAATGGTGAATCATGGTTAGAAAATTTATTTTCTCCTTGGGTACCATTATTGAGTTGGATCACAAGTGATTATGTAGCAGGGATTATTGGGATTTTCATTTCTATTGCTTTAATGAGCTCTGTTTTTTATGTAATCATGCACTTTAGAAAAAAAGAATCTTCTAAAAAGGACATAACATCGGATTTAGGAAAATAAAAATACAAATAAACAAAAGGAAAGGAGAGAGAAAAAATTCTATTATTTATTTCCATATTTTTTGAATAATTTTATTCCAATTATCACAATTTATTGAATTGAATTAACGCTCATTTTAAAAACTTCAGCAAGCTCCCGATATGGCATCCGAGAGATTACCATTAATAACATTGAAATAGAAAAGTCAATTTCATCCATTTATCTGCAAGGTATTTATCTAAGTATTTAAAATATATCAATTTCTTAATTTTAAAATTATTTTAAATATAAGATTATAAATCTTATAAATTTAAAAACAAATGAAATTAAGCTTAAAAAATTATGAATATTAAGTTTTTCGTTAAATCAACTACAGTTAATATTGATAGCTACACAATTAAGGATATACCAGGTTCTTCTGGTCGGTTAGATGTAATTTCTAGATGTATTCTCTCCGCAATCTTAGATCAGAATGCGTTCGAAAAAAACATACAGATATGGATATTTTTAAAGGCCTATGGGACATTTGTATTTAAACCTGAGTTGTTTAATTATGAGAATTTTCCTAAGAATGAAATACTTCTAACAGATTATTTTGTAAAATTCCTCCAAAAAAACTCTTCAAATAATATTCTAGAATCTAATCCTTTGAGATTACTAAAAAAATCTGAAATGAGTATAATAGATGCTATAAAATACTTTAGAAGTTTGAAATACGCTATATATATTTTAGATGAAAATGGAAAAAATTTTTTCAAATTAAGAAGTAGTATTCAAGAAAAAGAAAATATCCTCTTCATAGTTGGAAGTCAAGGGGGTGATTTTATTGATTCAAAGGAATTATTAGCCTTAAAGTTACCCCGTATCAGCTTAGGAGCCCAAAAATATCTAGCTTCCTCTGTTATCCGATTGCTAAAATTACACCTAATAGCATTATAATAAATTTTTTATTATAAATTTCTTTTAAAATTATAATCAAATTATTAAGACTATGAATTCAATTTGAACGATCTTGAAAATCTGAATAAAAAAAGAGTAAATCAAAAACAAATCCTTGATAAATTTATAGATCGTCCTGTACATTTTTTAATTAAGCATAAAGTTTCACCTAATATTCTTTCTTTGATAGGATTTTTATTAACATTAGGAGCTACTTCTCTATTAGCTATAAATGTTATTTATAATTATTTTTGGTTTGCGTGGCTTGTTCCTTTCCTAATTTTTTGGGCGGGGGCATTTGACGTTTTTGATGGTGCTGTAGCCAGAAGAACTGGCAAAATGACTAAAACAGGTGCATTTATTGATTCAAATTTAGATAGATTATCAGATGCACTGTTGATTTTAGGATTAATTTATGGCGGTTTTGTTAATTTTTTGATAGGGTATTTGATAATGTTTTTAATTATAATGATCTCATATATTCGAGCTAAAGCTGAAAATGAGAATATTGATATGAGAGGTGTTGGTTTCATGGAACGGGCTGAAAGATTAATATTAATTATGGTTGCTCTTAGCATTGAAACATGGGTATATCACTTTTCAGCACTTTTTACTGGAGAGCCCTGGATTGTTTTTAATCCTTTTATATCATCAACACCAATTACTTGGTTTTTTTTATTTTTCATTTTGATTTTTTTAATTCTATTAATTATAACTATATTTCAACGTTTAATATACACTTACAAGTCTTTGAGTAAAGAAGTCAACCAAAAACACTAATTATAATTAATCACATCAAGGTTTTTTAGAAATTTACTGATTTTATTAATATTCTAAATGAAAGAATAAATTTTTTAAGGTTTGCCCAATTCAATTTCATTAGAAATTATATCACAATTAAATAAAAATTAAAACTAGCTGATCTCTATTCCAAAAAAAAGAAAAAGTGGCGGTAAAAGTGGTTCTAGAAAAGGTCAATACAATAAAGTTCAATGTAGTAAATGTGGTCGTTTTGTCGCCCGAAGTAAAGCGAAAGCCGTAACAAGAAAAGTTTCTTTAGTTGACGGAAGGATGTATGCTGAATTGAAAAAAGCAGGTACAATAATTCAAGCACCGACAAAGACTAAATATTATTGTATAAGTTGTGCAATTCATTCTCATCAGATAAGTCAAAGAGATAAAAGTTTAAGGAAAGAATAAAACATTATAAATTTAATTGTTTAAAGAAGGAAGGAAGAGTATATTCAATTAAAACCTGATCCTTAGCTGTTATTTCAATAACTGCCCGTATTAGGTAATTATCTCTTAATTTTTCATCTGGTTTATATATCTTCATTTTAGCAGTTGGTTTTATTTTCAAGGAATAATTCTCAGCTATCCCCGAAATGTTTTCACTTGTTTTTACTTTAATTCCTAGTAAACCTAATTCATAATGATAGACAATAAAAAGAATTTGATCTTGGTGATCTTCTGATTTTTCAAAATGAACCACTTCTAAATAATCATCTTGAAGTTCTTTAGGGAGATTTGAAAAGGGAACGATTTTTTTCTTTCCAGAAATATAGGGGAATGGGGTATAAAACAGGAGATTGAAACTAGATATTTTTTTTATTTGTTCATTGTACTTTTCTATATCTTTGATGGAGTAAGCTTTATCTAATAATATATCTAATTTCTCAGACATTTCTTCAGCGGAATAACCATCTAAAACTGTAGAAATGTATGATCTTTTTAATTTCCCTATTAGAATCTCACTTTTAAAACTTAACTTATAGTCAATCGATATCTCTAAAGCTTGATTATATAAATTAGTAGCAATTTGGGAATGCCCTAACGCGAGGAAATAATCGCCAAGCTCACTGAATACTATAATTGCATCAAGGAAATTTTCATCTAAATCCATAGTTGATATTTCTTCCATTATGGAAATAGCAGTTAATTTATCTTCTCCTTGGATATAAAGAGCTATAGCTTTTCCAATGAGACATTTTAATTTTAGCATTTTATCTTCATAAATCTCAGCTAACTCCTCGGTAAAATTATATTGCATTATAGCATTTTCGTATAATCCATGAAATAGAAAAATTAAGGCTTTTATGTAATTAAGTGTTAGACAAGTTTTATAATTATAAATAATTGTTGAAAAAAGAGCTGCTCTTTCAAGTGAATCAATAGCGGCATTAATTCTACCGAGAGAAACTAATAAGAATGCTCTTAAAAATTCCATTTTGCTGATTTCTGAACATATTAATTGCTCTACTATTTTATAATCTTTTACATCATTTAGTTGTCCTGAAGCTAGCTGAAGCAAAGAAACTAAAAATCCATTACCCTTTTTTAAAAATTTTACTGCTTCTTTCGGTATACTTTTTGTTATTGCTTCACGAGCTCGAATTACATACTCTCGTGAAATTCTCAAATTTTCAAGAAATTTTAAAATACCTACTACTTTTTCTTCTTCATTCTGTGGAATATCTTGATTATCTATATATTTTTCGGCAATTTTAATTTCTTCAGCATATTTCGAAGTTCCTACTTCAAACTTTACACCCACATCTGGATTCTCTAATTCAATATCGCTCGATATAACTGAATCCTCTGTAACAGCTACAGCTCTCTCAATAATCCAAGTTATTTTTTGCTCAGCAGGATAAATTTTTGAACGCTCAATCATATAGGATAAAGTATAATTTAAGCTTTGCTTCCAGATATTCTTGAAATATTTTCTCATTTGAGAGTTGCTTGTTGATTTCTGTAATTTTAGAAGAAAACTAGAAAGTGATAAGATATTGATTTTACCTTTATAGAGTAAACCAGCATTTTTAACCAATTTAAAATCGTCAGTAACAAGGTGAACCGGTAGTGACTCATCTTCACTCAATAGATTCTTCCCAATATAAATTAATGAGAGATCAGGATCTTGTGCAGGAAATTTAATGTTATATTGACTAAGATCACCTTTAACAGCATCAATTTCAACATTAGATACTTTTTTTACATTAACAATAGTTTTTAATTTCTCTTTGTATGTAGGTGGTGCTTTAATTTCACCAAATACCACTTCAGAAATATAGTATTTAAAATCTAGATCTCGCGCTGCTTTGTCTAAATTTCTTAGAATATTACGTGCTCTTATTTGTAGCATGCAAATAAAGAAATTCGCATCAAATATGATTCTTTCTGGTCTACGTGGCATTTATGAGATAAAATTCTTTTGAGTTCTTTGTAAAGATTTTAATTAAATAAATATTAAATCGGAAAATATTATAACATTATTATTTTAATATTAATTGATACAAAAGACTCGCAATTAGTTAAAAATCAATACATATTTTCAAAAATTTGCTATTTAAAAAAACTTAGATACTTCTTTTTCTTAATAATTGTATAAACTATAGATTAAATTCATAAGAGTGTGATTTATATACAAATCATTGATGTAATAGGTTATTCTGGTTCTGGCAAGACAAATTTTATAATAACCGCAATAAAATTATTTAAAAGGTATTTAAATTATGATGTTGCTATTATTAAAAATGTAAAACATCATCAAATTGATAAGGAAGGCAAAGATTCCTATAAATTTACTGAGGCGGGAGCAACTTATTCTATCATTGGAAATGAGAAAAGAAAAATCGCTATATTTACGAAATTTAGTAATAATTTTTTAAATGAAATTACTAATTGGCTTGAAAAAGGACCTTTCAAAATACAAATATGTCTAACTGAAGGATTTAGGAATTTAAACAATCCCGCTGTTCTATGTATTAAAAATTTTGATGAGATTGATGAGCAATTAACTCGAAATGTCAAGGTGATTTCTGGGATAATTCTTTTATCAAATATCGAATTAGAAAGCTTTTCAAATATACCAATAATAGATATAGAAAAAGATTTTCGAAAATTCTTAAAAATTTTTAAAATTAAATAACAAATTTGATAATATTTATAATTTTAATTGTTTCCAGAAAGGAGCAAGTTGTTGACAAACGACTTTGAAATCCGTAATAGTTTCTTTATTTTCAATATCTGAAAGAAAAAATTCACTTAATTTCTCATAAATTTCAATTTCGTTTGAGGGATCTCTCACAGATCTATAAATGTCCGATATTAAATTATGTAGAGGTATAATTATCTCATAAATTATCCATTCCTCAAAAAAGGGCTGATCTGAGAATGATTGAATATTATAAGTAAGCATAATTTGTATTAATTCTTCATCAGTATAGAAATGAGTATCAGGGATTTTCATATTAAATTTCTTTAACTCCTCTGTAATGTATTTTTTATTTAAACTAATTATGTAGTCTGGCCAAACATCATCAGAATAGTTAATATCTTGAAAAACATATAGTTCTAAAACTCGTAAAGCTATGTTTTTACCAATATATCGGCTTCGAGGGTCAATGAAATTTACAGATGCTTCATCTGGTGTATTTCTAATGAAGATCTTATCAATCAGTACATAAAGCATCCTACATATGTGATCTACAATAATATTAAAAGTAAGAGGTGAATTATTTGAATTTTCAGAAAGAAGGATATTTGCTTGTGCAATTTCATTCGCAAAATTTGAATTAAAACTTTTTAAGAATGTTTTGAAGAACCCATAATTTAATTGAGAAACGTTTTTTTTAAAGACTTTTCGGAAGAATATATCAATATTCTCAATATTAGATAAAGCAGAAATAAATTTCAGAAAATTATTTATTTCATTAATGAAATTAGCACCAATTACTTCATCTGCGTTTTTATTATGTTGATCTAATGTAGTTTTAAAAACTTTCGGTAAGAAAAGTAAATTACTTACTTCTAATGCTTCAAGACCACTTCCAAAATAGTATTTCATATATAATAAGAATAGATTTAACTGTGATTTTGGAGTTGGTAAATTGTTTGCTTGAAATGTAGAGTAGAGTGTGGATTCTCGATCAAGGAGATCAAAAAATTTTATTAATAAATTCTTTTTCTCAATGCCATAATCTAAATTTGCAAGGAACTCTTTTCTAATAGTAACTATCTTAGAAAATAATGAATCTTCTACCCGTGAACCCACAAAATTAAAGAAATCTAATAAAGGTGAGAAACTTTGTAATAAATTACATTTCTTGTAAAAATAATATAACAAATCAACTAACTTTTCTTTAGCACGCGGATATTCTTCTATAGCTATTTGATATAGTTTTTCTCTTCCTTCCAATAATTTATTATAAAAATCTTCTGGAATTCCGTCGAAGTGCCTAAGAAAATAGTATAGAACCATATTAAAGTAGCTATGGAAAATTTCATCTTTGCTATCCTTTATAATTATCATAAAATTCAGAGTATTATTGTTTTCTACTTCTCTAACTATAACTCCATCAAGCAATATAAAGAGTTTTTCTTTGATTGTTTTTCTAATTATCATTCCTAAAAGCCTAATTAGAAAATAAAGATATCCTGTGGTAAAAGAAAAACCATAGAAGATTCCGACATTCAGATTTTTAGAAATATTGTCAAAATGATTTTCCTCTTCCTTTGTTAAAAAATAATTATATTCTAAAAATAATATCTTATCTGATATCTTTTCTTTAATAACGAGTTCCAATGAATTTTTCTCAAATCCAAAGAATTTATTCATAAAAAATTTAAAAAAATAGGGAAAATTATTATAGAAGAAGGTTGTAAAAGTTTTTTTTAGAATCCTTTCTTCATTTTTACAATTAAATTCATTCCACTTTAGTTTGATCTCTTTTTTAAATTCTTCATATTCTTCTTTTTTTTTATTTAAGATTTCAGAAAAAATGTTCATTTCTAACTTAAGGTTAAATTCCTTTCCATTGATCTGTTTTTTCAAGAAATCTAAGATTTCAGATAATTCTATGTTAACCAATTTTAACCAATTATTTGATTAGAAAAATTATATTATAATTTGTTTAACCTGTAATTCTAAGAATTGTTTATAATATTAATAAAATTTAAAAAATAAAAATATTAGTCAAATAAAAAGGACAATTTTATCATATAAATTTAGTTTGACATTTATTTAGAAAATCTTTATAATTTCATCAGTTTCAGAGTATTTAAGCAGACTTGTTTTACCATTTAATTTCTTAACTTTCAAACCTTTATCTCTGGGAACAAAAACACCGATTTGCTCTGATTTAATTTTATTTTTTCTTAATAGATCAATTACATTATATGAATCTGCTTGATTCACGGCAATTAATAACGATCCTGATGATATCGTATTATATGGATTAAGATCATATATTTTACTTAAAATTTTTGGTTCTGGTAAAATAGATATTTTCTCTTCTTCAATCAAAATACCTGTATTTGAAGCAATGGTCATTTCAGCTATAGCAGTATAAATTCCCCCTTCCGTTGGGTCGTGCATAGACTTTATTTGAAAATATTCATTCGCTAATAAAGCTTCCTTATAAACACTGATACCCGGTTTATAAAGGTAATTTTTACATCTTTCTATAAAATTATAATCATAATTACGTTCTAGCAATTCATTTTGTTTCTCTCTCCCAATAATACTGGTTCCTTCAATAAATATACCTTTAGTTAAGATCAGTGCATCTCCTGGTTCCGCACCAGAAGTAAGCACTAATTTTTCTTTCTTAACTTCTCCTAATAATGAACCAATTATTAAAGGTCGATCAATGTTCGGAGTAATTTCAATATGCCCTCCAACAATAGAAATTCCCATGGATTTGCAAGTATTGTTGATATCTTTGAAAACAGCTTTAATTAAATCATCTGTAGTATTTTCCGCAGGCAATAATATCGTAGATTGAAACCATTTGGGTTTTGCGCCTGTACAAACTAAATCATTTACATTAATATTTACTACATAATATCCAATTTGCTTTGTAGCAAATGTAATGGGATCTGTTTTCGCTACTAAATAGTTTTCACCAGGAATGTCAATCACAGCAGCATCTTCTCCTAATTTTGAGCCCATAATTATTCTTTTATCTTGAATTTCTAGATCTGAAAGTAGATCTGTTAGGAATCTATGTTTAAGTTTCCCCAGAGTAAAATCTTCCTTGTTTCTCATAGTATTCTTAATATAATAACAGAAGAAAACTATTTAAATTTAAAAGGTTGATAAAACTGACACATTTTAAAATAAAGGAGAATTTCAATTCTAATTATCCTAAAATTTAAAAATTTAATTATTATATATATCAAATAAAATCGAATCTTACATTTTAAATAAAATAAACAAACTCGGGAACTTGAGTAAAATGGGATTTGGTAAAGCCTTTTTGTTAAGCCTGGTAGCTTTTATTGGAATAAATTTTATATTTACTATTATATATTTTTTGTTATTAGAAGATTTTGATACTCTTTTTTCTACTATTGCGGGGGATCCTTTAATGATTCTATACTACTTATTCGGTTCTATTTTGAGTATTCCGTTTTATAATTTAAAGTGGCTAGTAATAGATCCTTTATTAAACAATAATATGGATAACTTAATTTTAGGACTTGGATTTTTAGTAGCACCCTTGATAGCTGCTATTTTAGCCGGAAATTTTGGAGAATCTAAATCGCAATGTTTCAGTGGTTGGCTTTTAACTGCCCTCGTTAGCAGTATAGCAACAATAATAGGAGCTCTATTAAGCCAAACATTTCGTACTACAATAGAAACAACATACGAATGGTCCACTATTTTATCAATTATAGCCTTTACTGCATTAAGTTGTTTAATAAATATAGTATTCTACAGCTTTTTTGCGTTAGCGATATTTAAAACTGAGTACTATTAAATTGCTAATCAAATTTTAAAATTATAACATTTTTTTAATATATTCTAAAAATCAAATCCGTACGTTACTAATATCTCTTATTTATGTTGACTGGATTACAAATTTTATCAAACTCGTTATAACGCTAAAATTCTTAATTAAGTTATAAAAAATGTTATCCTCCAACTTTATTAGTTGGAGGAATAAAATCTGTGTTGCCTAACTCTGGAAATTTTTTCCCTCTTCCAAGTCAACTTTAAAAAATATTTATTCTTTGTATAATTATTTATTATTTACTATTTCCTGCGATGATCAAGGAAAAAACTAGGAAGGAGTATCACTAATAAATGTTTGGATTGTATATGAGATCAAAGAGTAGGAGCGTTGTTCTCTAAGTGATAAATTTTGCATTACCTCAAATTTCGATTTCGTGGATCAGTGACAATAAAGTCAATTGAGGAAAAAGTTAGTAGAAATCTGCTATTGCTAGAGTTGTTGCCGAATCACTTAGGGTACAATTTTATCTGAAGAATATTTGAAAAAACACATGAAAATGAGAAGCTGATATATCTTTTTCTTACTTTAAAACTGGATTTAATTTCGATAAAGTTTAAAGTATTGATTTGAATGCATTATAATGTGAAATTAACCAAGTTTTAAATTACTGTGATTCTTCTCGAATTTTTCTTTGGATTTTTATATTTTAATTTGGATTCTTGAGTAAGAAGAGATACAAAATTTAAGATTTTACCTTGGATTTCGCCTTTTTCTTTCTTCTTCTCTTAAAACTTTGAATTTTGATATCCTTTTTATCTATTTTTATAAACCTATAATTTCAAGAATTATTTCTTATTATTTCATTATAGTAAAAGAGTTAATCTCTTTATTCTATTTTTTCTCGTTCATTAGTAAACCATCGAAGAATATACAAGTATTTTAATTAAAGAACAAAATCTTGATAAAAAGGGTTGAAATTATTACAATTTGGAAAAAACCAAATTTTTAATTCAATTTACAATTAGACTACACATACTTATTGAATATTATATGAGACTAAAAAAGATTTTGGAGAAATTAGGATGGCTAGACCAAGTCCGTTAGAAATTTATGCTCTTTTGGATAAATCAAATTGTAAAGATTGTGGATATGATACTTGTATGGCTTTCGCAACTGACATCCTTGAAAGAAAGATTAGAGTACAAGATTGCTCTCATCTAATGCAAGATCCTAAACAAACAAAAAATCGAGAAAAGTTAATTACCCTTATTACACCGCCTCAAAAGCCGGTCATAATTGGTACTGGAAAACGTGCAGCTATTGTGGGGGGTGAAGAAGTATTAATGCGACACCAACTTACTTTTTATAATCAAACAGCAATATTCATGGAAATTGCTGATGATGACCCAGATTTAGAAGAAACAGTCAAATATCTTACAGATCTAAAAATAGAGAGAATTGGGGATGTACTTATTCTGAATGGAATTGCATTAAGGAATGTTTCTGGAAATGTTGATCAATTTAAGTTAGCTGCAAAAAAAATTGCAGAAATATCAAATCTTCCAATAATACTGTGCAGTTTCAATGCAGATATCTTGATAAGTGGTGCTGAAGAAATCAAAGATAAAAGACCATTATTATATGCTATAAAAAAAGATACATGGGAGCAAATAGGTAAATTTGCTGTGCAGAATAACTTACCTGTAGCAATTTTCTCAAATAATTTGGATGAATTGGTATCTTTAAGTGCAACTTTACAAAAGTTGGGAGTAAAAGAAATAGTTTTAGATTCGGGAACATTTTTTGGTCCTGGTAATCTTTCATTAACTTATGATAACATTATGCAGTTAAGGACTGCGGCTATAAATAAAGAAGATGTGAACGCTTGTTGGCCTGTTATGGGTGTGCCAGCTTCTTATTGGAGCCAAGTGAATATAAATGATGGAATGGAACTTTGGGAGCATCAATATCAAGAAATAATAATGGGGGCAATCATGGAATCTATTGATACCAATTTGATAGTTTTACACACTGGTAAGAAAAAAGAAGAAATCTGGGCTCTTCTAGCATTAATGACTTTAAGACAAAGTGTATTTTCAGATCCACGAATTTATCCTTCTGTTGATCCTGGACTTTATAAGATAGGAGAACCGGGTGATATGGCACCAATATTTGTTACAAGCAATTATAGAATGACTAAAATTCCAGTAGAACAAGATTTACGAGGAGCAAATTTGGATTGTTGGCTTTTGGTGGTGGATTCTGAAGGTATTGGAATAGAAAGTGCAGTAGCAGGTGGACAATTCAATGCAGGTAGTATTGCTGAAGCAGTAAAGGAATTTGACGCATTTGGTAAAG
Source organism: Promethearchaeota archaeon (assembly GCA_048940925.1). Taxonomy (GTDB): domain Archaea; phylum Asgardarchaeota; class Lokiarchaeia; order Sigyniarchaeales; family SOKP01; genus Loki-b32. Next base: position 138,151 of record JBHLOC010000004.1, read on the forward strand.
TCAATCATCGGGTTCTTATTATTCCTGGAATGGCTGCTCGGTTAAGTGGAGCACTAGAAGATGAAGCGAATAGTTATGTAGTAGTTGGCCCAAGAGATTCAAGTGGTATTCCTAAATTTATGGAAACTCAATGGAAACCAGATGAATTTATGAAAGAATATGAATCTTGGGGAGAGGAATAAAATTCTTAATCTATCTTTTCTTTATATTTTTCTTTAAACTTTTAATACAGCAATAAATTTTAAAGAAACTATATATAGCATCTAAGAAACCATATAAATCTTTAATGTAAGGAATTTATTTTATCGATAGTTAATTTTTTTAAGGTATCTAAAATAAGAATTGCATTTGTTTTAATTTGCTTTAATTCTTCTGCCGTGTGATTTCCCGTGAGTACTCCAATAAAAGGGCAATTTAAGTTATTAGAAAGCATTGCATCTTTAGGGTGATCTCCAATTATAATTATATTATAATTGGGATACTTCTTTGTCAATATTTCTTTTATTTCTGGATCCAATTTTCCAATTACTTTTCTTTTTTCGGTCTCTCCCAAGATATAGTCAAAAAGTTGGTCAATCTCTAAATAATGTACGACTTTTTCTGCGATTTCTTGTTTTTTAGAAGTAATAATACCTAAAGTGAATCCTTCTTTTTTGAATTCAATAAGTTTTTTTTTAACACCTGATAATAATTTAGATTGATATATCCCCTTCTTTTTATAAAATTCCCGAAAAGCAGAAGCTAGTAAGGAAGAATTTATATTAGAAACTTGGGAAAACATTTCTTCTAACGGAGTTCCAATCATTTTTTCAATTTTATCTTTAGCAATCTTAGCAAGATTGAATTTGCTAAGAGCATAATTAAATGACGCTACAATACCTTCTCTATTGTCTATTAATGTGTTATCTAAATCAAAACTTAACAAAATTTTCTTTTTAGTTTTCATAAAAATTTAAGATTCTAAGGTAATAAACCATTAAAAGAAAAAATTAATAAAAATTTGTTTAATTTAAGAATATCATAATTTTTTTAATCACTCAAACGGGAGATCTACAAAAATGTATTCATTTTATTATGAATCCTTTAAATAATTTCAAAAGATAAGTAATTTCCTCAGAGCTTTCAATAATTCTTCTTAAATTATAAGGAAAAATTGCTATTCCAACTTCTTTTCCCTGTGAAACTCTATCAATCATAATTTTTATCAGTTCTATGTATTTTTTAACAGTTGTTCCCTCAGGTTCGATCTCCGAGATTACTTTCCAAGCTTTATCCAATTTTCCATTTAATATGCATGAGATCGAAGCTAAAACATAGCTTTGTACTATATGAGAATATCCTATTTTCTTTAAATTTGCTGCTCTATAGTAGTAGCGATAAAGATTATTAACCATTTCTCTTAATAGAAAGTCTTTTGCTGTATCTAATTGCTCATAAAATTTTATACTTTCCAAGATGAGAGATGCTGCTGTATAAAACTGCTTATTTTTTAAACCTTCTTCAGCAATTTTATTTAAACCTCGAACAATTTGATTGAAGATTCCATATCTATTAAATTCTAATTCTCCTTCAATTGCTATATCATAAGCATTTAAATAACTCTCTGTTGATTCATTAATACTTCCTATCTTCCAAAAATTATCTCCTGCTTTAATGAAGTGTTTATAAGCCATTTCAAAATTATTCAACTCCTTGAAAATATTAGCACCATCAAAAAAGTTTATAGCAGCTTGGTTTAAATCATTAATTTTTTCTGAAAAATTACCAGCTAATATAAAACATGAAGCACATTCGATTAAATTATTTTTAATGTCTTTATAACATAATCCTGCACCACGATAATATCTAGCAATCTTATGATAATTCTCTAATTTCTTTTCTAGTCTCTCTGCTAAATTGATATATGATCCAGCTTCTTTTTTAGAGAAAATTATGTATTTTTCTTCTTCATCTAATATTCTATGAAGATTTTTTAAAATCTGATATATTTGTGTTAAAGTTGCATTATCATTTTCTTCTTCGAGTATAGTCGCTAAGTTTGAGAAAAATTCTACTCCATCTAAAATTACATCCTGAGATGTGTTATAGTCATCTATTTCTTCATAACATGCCCCTATCTGCTGATATGAGAAAGATAACATATCATAATAACTATATACTTTTGAAATCTCGATTACTTTTCCAAAATATTTAATAGCATTGTTAAAATCAGTTAATTTCAGATATAATTCTGCAATATTTTGATAATTTTGAGCAAGTTTCCGTGTCTCATTAAATTCTTTTAATAGTCTAATTTCTTGTTTAAGGAATTTTATACTATTTAGTATATTTTTTTTTTCTAATTGTTTATCTTTAATCTTTTCTTGATATAAATCTGCAATTCTTAAGTATAATTCTGCTATTTCATGTAATTTAGCTTGTAGTTTATAGTTTATAATTTGTTGTTTATAAAATTCTACTATTTGATTATATAATTTGATACTTTCGGCAAAGTCAAGATTTTCTATAATATGAGCAGCAGAATATAAAAATTCTCCAGCTTCAAAAAATTCACCGGATTGAGCAATCTCATTTGAATAATTAATAGAGGTTTCAATAATTTCTTTTATTGATTTGTTTCTGTCCAAGGGATCGTTGATTTTTCTGATATCAGACTCATATTTTTTAAGTTTTTCTAAAAATTCTGTGTAATCTATGAATTCTTCCTCTTCAATAATTGTATAATCTCCTCAATTTTACAAAAAACTAAAACTATGTAATGAAATTAAATTAAAAATAAAAAATTTGGTGATTTTATAATTTACATTTAAAAAGATCTTTAAAAACTAAAAAATTGAGATTATCCAAGACATATCAGACTAAGGAAATAATATTAAATATGATCAAGATTATAATATAAATAATTAAAAATTTTGTAGGTGGTTTATCATAAAACAAATTTCAGAATTATTGGAAACAGGTCTATATGAAACCTTTACTCCTGAAAAAACCATGACGGTAGCTGATTTGCTGAAAGAACTCAAATTGGAAGATAAATATTTCGGTATTCTCGTAAATGGAAAAAAAGCTACACCAGAAACCATTATCAACAGCGAAAGTGAAGTGGTTATACTTCCCCATATCGCAGGAGGAGTTTAAGAGTTTAAGAATAATAAATTTTTTTGTTTTTTCTCTTTTTTATCTATATTTATCTCTTAGTGATTTATTTCAGTTCGATTGTGAGAAGATCCCTAGCTAAAATAGTATTAGCAAACACTTCTTTAGCTTCTTCAAGCAGTTTATGAGCATCTTCTTGATATCTTGCTGATATGTGAGTTAAAATAAGTTGTTTCGCATTCATTTTTTTTGCATCTAACGCAGCATCTACAGAAGTAGAATGCAATTTTTCATCTGCTGTTTCAGCTAAGGATTTTGAGAATGTAGCTTCATGTATTAATATGTCTGAATCTTTTCCTAGATTTATTAAACTTTCTGTTGGCTTTAAATCTCCTGAATATGTTATTTTCCTACCTGGTCTTTTGGGTCCTACTATTCCTTCTTTAACAGGATCAATAATTTTTCCATATATATCAATAATTTCTCCTTCCTGTAATTTTTTCCATATACGACTTTCTGGAATGCCTAATTCTCTTGCTTTATCTGGATTAAATTTACCAAATCGAGGTTTTTCAATGAAGGCATAAGCATAAGTTATAACAGAATGATCAACAAGGGTATAATGTATTGAAAAATATTTAGAATCATATATAACATTTTTATTGAGATCTATAATATGGGTAGGTTCTTCAGAATCTAATCCCTCAAATTCGATTAGTTTCTTATTTTGATGGTCTATTTCAATAATTTTTATTGGATAATTAGCTTTTAAGCCGAGTATTTTTTTATGCAGATATATGTAAAGAAAGAGGTTTTGAGGACCAAAAATTGTTAGTGGAGCGGTTCTTTCGTTCAAACTCAACCGGAATAAAAATCCCGGAAGTCCAATTATATGATCTCCATGAAAATGAGATATGAAAATAAAAAGAGGTTTATTAAACTTAAGTCCTGCCTCAGCAAATCTACGTTGAAAATCTTCTCCACAATCGAATAATATAATTTTATTTTTATAGCGTATTGCTATAGAGCTCAAGTTTCGTTCTTTAATCGGAGTAGCAGCTGCTGATCCTAAAATTATAAGTTCTAGTGTCATCCTCAAGGAATAAAGTAATAAGTTCTATAATAACTTTAAATTTTTTTTCGTAATTGGGAGATCTCTATTCTTTGTTCATAATTTCGTTTTTTCAGGTCATAAATCATATTTTTTAATTCATTTAGTCTCAGACTTAAATGAGAATCTTCTTTAAAAGTTTCCTGAGGTTGGTTTTTTGAAAGAATCTGAGTAGGTTGACTTTCTAATTTGTCTAAAAGCTCATCAATTTTTTGATCCTTCATTTTTAGTTGAGATTCTAATTGTCTATACCTTTTTTTAATTTGAACTGCTTCATTTTTTATTGTTTCAAATTCACTATCTTTTGTTTCAAGTTGTTTTTGTAGAAAAATTGCCATTTCTCGTTGCATTTTAAGTTTTCCTTCCAAATCTTCTTGGGGTTTACCTTGTTCTGGTACTTTTTCTGCCTTAATTTTTTTAAGTTCCTCTTCAAGGGATTTAATTTGCATTTTTGCTTTATTCAATTTGTTTTGTAGGTCATTTTGTAATGTAATCATCGTTTCAGTAGATTTACTTTCAGATTTACTTGTTTCTTTAGCGATTTGATCTTTTTTTACTGGTTCTCGTTCTTTTTTTTGTTTTTTTTTCAGTTTTTTTTCATATTTAGCAATTTTCTTTTTTAATTCTATTATTTGTGTTTTAGCTTTATTTAACTGTGTTTGAAGATCTTCAATTAACTTTTTTGCTATTGAGTCGCCTTGTTTATCTTCTGCAGAGGAACTAAGATCTTTTAATTTTTGATTCAACTCTAAAATCTCTGATTTATAGGTTTCAATCTCATATTCCTTTTCTTTTAAAATTTCATTCAAATTACCAGCGTCTTTATTTTTTTGCTCCAATTGGTTGATTTCTGATCTTTGTTTATTTATTTTATCTTGTAATTCCTTAACTAAGATGTTTAAAGGTGCTTTTTCTCTTAAATCCTCAACTCTAATAACAGATGATTCTTTTTCAAAATTTTTTATTTCTAAATTTTTTTTTTCTAACTCTTGTTGGAGTTGGACTTTTTCTTTTCTCAAAAATCCCATTCTATCTCTCAGTTCTCTTATTTCTTTATCTTTTTTTTCAATAAAGGAGAGTTTTGAATCTATAATTTGCTGTTTTTTACCTTTTTTTTTATCACTATCTTCTGATACAAGATATTCTAGTTTACTTATTTTTTCTTCAAGTTCTTCAATTTTATCAAGATAACCATGAATTTCATAATCTTTATTCTCCAACTCCTTTTCTAATTCACTAATTATTGCTTTTAAATCGTTTACTTCTGACATTTTTAAGAATCATCTTTAATTGGAAATTATTTTATTAATAACATTCTAAAAATTAAAATTTATCTTATCAATATTTATTTGTATTTTTTAGATTTAAAAAAATTAGTAATGATTTTTAAAAAAACTGAAATATTTCTCAAAAAATATGAAAATCTTTAATATTAAAATTATTGATTTTTTTCATAATTGGAATCAGACTTAGGAGATTAAAGAGAGTAAAAATTCCAAGAAGTATAATAAAAATTGTAAATGGCATATATAAAGGAGGTAAATTGACTCTGGCAAAAAGTACAATAGAATTAAGGATCATACCTATACCCAGACTTAAGAAAAGTGAAGGAACAATGACATATATCGATTCTAAAAATAGGATTTTTTTTAAAGAATTATTATTGGCCCCAATTGCTCTCATTATTAAAAAATCTCTTGCTTTATCTATGATAGATGACTTCTGATAATTATATAATGACAAAATCCCAATAATTGAAACTATAATTATTAAAAATAAAGGATACAGTGATATATTAGAAATAAAGGTTAGATTTTCATTAAAAACAGTATTTAAATTCAAGAGAGAAAAATTAGGTCCCAGGATGTTTAAAATATTTGTTAGTTCCTCCCTAATTTTTTCATAGGAATCAGGATTTATTTTTAATAGTAAAAGGTTGATTTGATTGGTTAAATTAAGCGCTTGCTGAACAATATCTAAACTTAAATAACCTGCCCACCCTGAATAAAAACTATCAATAACTACCCCTGAAATATGAAATGATTTGCCATAGGACAAAAGTTTTAAACTTTGATCAAGAGCATAATCAAAGAAATTTAGAGCTAAACCATCACCAATAGTCATGTTATCAAATGCATCTTCATTTGTGAAAAAATTACCTTCAATTTCAAAGTTTTGAATAAGGTAATCTGGATTCACGCCTATGATAGGGATAGTACCGCTTCTTCTTTGCCCAATAACTCTAAAATCTTGAATATCTTCAAAAAAATGAAATCCTTGGCCTTCTTGGACATCATAAAAATTAATTATCCTTTTATCAATTTTTTCAATACCCTCAATATCTTGAATCTCACTAATATTATTGAAATTGAAAAAATACTGCTTTCTTGTGAAATTTATAGTGTCTTTTGTTATAGATATTTCAGGCTCTGAGAACATTTTATACATCAAAGAATAGTTGGTTATTACATCTTCATGTCCTATAGCAATGATGTTTTCTCCTTGAGATTTACGTATCCAATTTTGTGAAGAAGTTCTTAAAACAATTGTTCCTAATCCTAAAGTAAAGATTACAAGACATATTAAAGAAAAAACTAGTAGATATCTTCGGAATTCACCTTTTCTCCTTAAAGTGTTAAAAATTGAAATTTTTACATTAAAACCTAAAGAAGAAAGCCATTTAGGGATAAATTTAATTTTCTTAGAGGCATCAAAATTGTAGGGAATATCCTTAGAGAAAGTTTTAATTATTTTTTGTTTTCCAATCTTTCTTAGTGTATATCCTGTTATAAAGAAAATTCCAAATAAACAAGAAAAAAACAAAATTGGTGTATATATTAAATCAATTTGAAATTTAATGGGGAATTCTAAGAAATTAAGGATTAAACTAAATATCCCGAATGATATCAAACCAATTATTAAACCAAGGGTAAAACCTATGAAAAATATGATATATACTTCGGAAAAATAGAAATTATATAATTTTCGAGGTAGAGTTCCCAACGCTCTCATTATACCTATATCTTTTTTTTTTGTAATAACCAATGTTGTGGAGATTGAAAGAATAATAATGATCGCTAGAATAATTAATAAAATCTGAATCAATGTATTGTATTGGCTGAAAATCCCATTAATACTTCCCGAAAAGAAGAACTGATTTACGAAGGAGGGTTGAATCAATACATTTAAACCCAATGAGGTGGTAAAATAAATCAAAAATTCAGTTATAGATATAACGATAATAACAATTATTAAATATGGAATTGTTTGCTTCCTTTTACGATAGAAATCTTTAAGCGCAAAATCAAATGAGGACAATTTATATTTACCATATTATAATTTTAATTTGAGATCCGTTCTTCATTTATTATTTTCCCTTCGTCAAAAGAAATAATTCTATCTGCTAATGCTATCAAATCATCATCATGCGTAGCAATTATTATCGTTTTTTTATCTTCCTTTAACAATTTAAAAATATCTCTTATAAATTGGCTTGTTTTTTTATCTAGATTGGCAGTTGGCTCATCAGCTAATATTACAGGTGGATCATTTGCCAGTGCTCTGGCAATTGCGACTCGTTGTTGTTCTCCAGCTGACAATTGGAAAGGTAGGTGTTCTCTTCTATCAGATAATCTCATATCTTTTAATAATTTAATAGCGCGTTCTCTTTGTTTATCAAATTTCATACCTGAAAGCATGAGGGGGAACATAATATTTTCTTCTGCGGTTAAAGAGCTAATAAGGTTATAGTTCTGAAAAATAAATCCTGAATTCATTAAGCGAAAAGTAGTTAAAGACTCTTGATTCATATCAGAAATTTTGACACCTTGATTGTATATTCTTCCTTTATTAGGGGAATCTAATCCTCCAAGTAAATTCAAAAGAGTAGTCTTTCCTGCTCCGCTAGGTCCCATTATGGCAACAAATTCACCTACTTTTATTTTTAATGATACATTATCTATTGCTCGCACTAAAAAATCTCCTATCTCGTAATCTTTTAACAAATCCTCCCCAAAAATAACTATATTCTCTTCATTAAGCTCCTTTTTGAAATTTTCCTCCTCAAATTCTTGAACTTCTTCTAAATCAAATTGATTTTCATTTCCCTTAGATAAATAGTTATTATCTGGCAAGTTTTTAAAAAGGTGTGCGGATTCTAATTGTAATTTAAGAAGATTCTAAATAAAAAAAATCCAAATTATTTAATTTTTATTTAAGAAATTAATATTGCATTTTTATAATTTATGTTCTAATTAAAAATAAATTTAAATATTAAAATGTCATATTAATATTTCAGAGGGAAGGTGAGAAAATACAATAATATCCCCTATAATTGAATAGCACAATTCGTACAATTGAGGAAATTTCCTAATTAAAATGGTAACTAAAACTTTATCCCAAAATCTTACACTAGTTTATTAAGATTTTGATTTTTTCTCATCTCCCTCATTCTTCTCCTTTATTTTGAAAAAAATTGTAAGATTTCTCACATTGATTTATTAATAAAATAAAATTTAAAGGATTATTAATTATCAACTTTAAATTAGGGAATTAAAGTAATAAAGAAGAGTAGAATTATATGAATTTTGAAGAATTAACAGAGCTTATTATTGAATTAGAAGTAGATGACATTGCTGATGCTGTAAAACAAGCATTAGATGAGGATAAAGATCCTTTTGATATATTAAATGCTTTAACAAAAGGAATGGATGAGGTTGGTCGGCGTTATGAGGAGAAAGAATATTATTTAACAGAACTAGTTCTTGCTGGAGAAACGATGAAAGAAGCTTTCAATGTTCTCAGACCTGCGTTAGCTGCGTCTGATAAATCACAGGATAAAGTTAAAATAATTCTCGGTACAGTAAAAGGTGATAATCATGATATTGGAAAGAATATACTTGGTTCTCTATTATTAAGTTCTGGATTTGAACTTTATGATTTAGGTATGGATGTCGATGAAAACATAATAGTTGAAAAAGTAAAAGAAACTGGGGCACAGATAATCGCTTTGAGCTCACTTCTTACTATGACAGTTGAACAAATTAAAGTCGTTCATGAAGCTTTGCAATCTGCGGGTTTAAGAGATAAGGTTAAATTAATAGTAGGAGGAGCTCCTTTAAACCTGGAATTAGCAGAAAAGTTAGGAGCAGACGATTTTGCAGATGATGCTGTGGAAGGAGTAAAACATATTAAGCAGTTAGCTGGAATGAAATAACATCAAAAGTTATAAATTCTACTTATTTTTAAATCATTTAATTACTATCTAAAGCGTATTTTTTTTGGAGATTTATAAATTATAAGCGTCTTTTCTTTTTTTTTATGACTTTTTTATATTTATTCTTAAATTTGATTAAATTATAATAAGAATATTTATACTTCTTACCAGTCGTTTATAACACAGAAGTTAATGTGATCAAATTAAATATTAGAATAAAATATTAACGAAAATGTAATGAAAATTAAAAGGAGGTTGCATATTTGACTAAAAATAAAAGTAAAGAACTTGAATATACAGAGGAATTAGATACAAGAGGTCTTTTCTGTCCAGAACCATTGTTTGAAGTTCGGAATTTTAGTGAGAATCTTGAAGTAGGTCAATGTTTTAAGGTCATCGCTGATGATCCTGCAGCTGAAGAAGACTTAAAACGTTGGGCAAAAAGAACCGATACTCAATTAGTTGAATTTCATAAGGACGGGGAAGATTTGATATTTTATTTTAAAAAAAAGGAATAAAGAGGATTCATAAAATTGTCTGAAAAAAAACATATTTTATATGTACAAACAACTGACGCTCCAGAAAAACAATACAGTCCGCTTGTTTTAGCTCAAGCTGCAAAAGCAATGGAAATAGAAGCAACTGTGTATTATTTAGGAACGGGATTAAAAATATTAAAACCTGGTGAAGCAGAAAAAATTAAATTAGGTAATTTTCCTAGTGTGAAAGAAATGATTGATAAGACATTAGAGATGGGTGTTGAAATTTTAGTGTGTGAAGCTTCAAAGCGTATGTTAGGATGGGATCAAGTAGATCTTATTCCAGAAGTTAAAATTGTGGGAGCGGCTACATTAAATGATTTAGTTTTAGATGTTGATGCTACTCAATGGTTTTAGATATTAAATATAATTATATAATAAAGGAGAATCAAAAAAATGAATGTCTATTTAGATTATCAGGCAGCAAAGCCTGTTGATGTAAGAGCCATTTCAGAAATGACAGTATATTTAAATCAGAAATTTGCTAACCCAGCATCTCTTCACTGTGAGGGTGATGATGCTACAGATGCTTTAGTGGAATATCGAAGTAAAGTTGCAGAATTTATTAATGCTCCCGATCCAGAATCTATAATATTCACATCTGGAGCAACTGAATCGAATAATTTAGCATTAATAGGCACTGCAATGAGATATAGGAAAAAGGGTAATCATATTATAATTTCAGAAATAGAACACATTTCAATTTTGAATATTGCTAAATATTTAGAACGAGAAGGCTTTAAAGTTAGTAGAGTTCCAGTAGATCAATATGGAATTATAAATCTCGATAAACTTGAACGGTTAATTACTGATAAAACAATTTTAATATCTATTGCTACTGCAAGTAATGAAGTTGGTTCACTTCAACCAATTAAGGAAATAAGTGAAATTGCTATGAAAAACAAAATTTTATTTCACACTGACGCTGTTGCTAGCGAAAGTGTTATACCTATAGATGTTCAAGAAATTCCAGTTGATATGATGACATTATCTTCAAATGATATTTATGGACCAAGAGGAATTGGTGCTTTATACTTGAAGAAAGGTGTTAGAATTAATCCTATTATCATTGGAGGAGGCCAAGAAAGAGGATTGAGATCTGGTTCTGAGAATGTACCAGGGATTGTGGGTTTTGGAAAGGCTGCTGAAATAATGAGGAGAGAAATTGGCGAAGAAGCTAATAGATTACAGATTTTAAGGGATAAGTTAATTAATGGGATATTAGAAACTATTCCGAACTCCCATTTAAATGGTCATCCCGAAAAAAGACTTCCTCATAATGCTCACTTCAGATTTGATTATATAGAAGGTGAATCGTTAATACTTGGTTTAAAAGATGAAAAGGTAGCAGCCGCAACAGGATCTGCGTGTAGTTCAAAAACTTTAGAACCTTCTCACACTTTGATGGCAATGGGTCTATTACATGAAGAAGCTCATGGTTCACTTGTGATAACTCTTGGTCGTTATACTAAAGAAAAAGATATTGATAAACTCATAGAAGTTTTACCTAAAATTGTAAAAAGGTTAAGATTATTATCACCATTAACTCCTCCTGATTTAATAAAAAAATATAATGAGGTGAAAGAATAAAATGAAATCAACTCAGTATAGTGAGAAAGTTTTAGATCATTTTCGAAATCCAAGGAATATGGGAGAAATCGAAAATGCTGATGGTTTTGGGCGTGTTGGTAACCCTGTATGTGGTGATCTAATGTTTATGTATATTAAAGTTGCTAAAAACGATAAAGATGAAGAATATCTTGAAGATGTAAAATTTAAGACATTTGGATGTGGCTCAGCAGTTGCTACTTCGTCAATGATCACTGAGATGGCGAAAGGATTACCATTAGATGAAGCTTATAAAATATCAAGACAAGACGTAGCTGAAGAATTAGAAGGGCTTCCACCAATTAAAATGCATTGTTCAAATCTTGCAGCAGATGCTTTAAAAGCTGCTATTGATAACTATAGAACTGGTTCTGAACCTGAAGTAGAAGTACCCACAGCATGTCAGCTAGAAATTCAATTAGTAATGGGTTTTGATGAATTTCTCGGAAAAGGGACATATAAAGAAATTCCTAAGGATTTAGATAAATTTAGGGATAAAAGGATTCTAATTGTAGATTCCGGTGATGAGTCTTTAGAACTCGCCTTAAAATTAACGGATTATACAGGAAGAGTAGTTGTAGCAACTTCTTCAAAAGAGATCCCTGGAAGAGAATTAATAGCTAAGAGACTAAAAAAATCAGACGTAAAAATATTACAGCAATCTGAGCTTTTAGAGGTTAAAGGAGAACTCAATGAGGTCGACAGGGCAGTTATCCACGATTTCGATGAAAATGAGAATTATGAGCTATATGTAGATATTATTATATATTTAGATTATAGAGGATAGATTTATCTTAAATTTACTTATTTTTATTTACTTTTTTTAATTAAATAGATAAAAATTAATACTTATTAAATTTGTACCCTAAACCTAATTTCTAGGGTTTTTTTATAGATTCTAAGATATAATCTGTTACATATTTACTTTCTATATTCATTTTATTTTTATAATTGACATATCTAAAATTAAATACACATAAAGGGCACGATGATACAAGCTCTTTAGTGTCTAGCTTATCGAATAATTCTTTGCCAATTTTAATAGAAATACTACTATCAACTCCTCTAATTCCCGAACCTGCTCCGCAACAAGGACATTCTTCAGGATTATCTGAAAGTTCATTAATTTCTAAGCCACATTTCTTTAATAGCTCTCGTGGTTCAGAGAATAAAGATTTGCCTTTATTTTTTCTCCCTAATCGGCAAGGATCATGATAAGTAATCGATTTATTTAAAGGTTTTAATTTAATTTTGCCATTTTTTTCTAAATCAGAAATAACATCAATAATATGTTTTACGTTTAAATTATAATCCTTGCAATATTTTCTGTAAACTTGATCAAAGGCATATAGACAACCACCGCAAGTAACAATTAAATTTTTTATTCCATTTTTTTTGAACATCTCTATATTTTCTTCAAAGATTCTTTTAGCCAAATCGATATTTCCTGTCGAATAGATATATTCTCCACAACATGGTTCTTTTTCTAAAATTTTAAAGTTAAATTCTGCCTGTTTTAGAATTTGATAAGGAATAGTAGCGCTTTCTTTTACTCGGAATGAAGACATACATCCAAAAAATAATAATGTATCTGATTCCTTTTTTTCAAAAATCTCAGTTTTTTTATAATTTTCAGGCAACCAATTTAACCTTTCTTCCGGATTTCCGTTGACAGAATTATCTTTTTCAATTATTCCGTTAATAATTTTATTATGAATTTCTAATGGCGCTTTTTCTTCCTTTACTAAGGCTATTTTAGAGGAGTGAATAATTTCTGATATGTTTATAGATTGTTGGCAACTTAAATCACATAACGCACATAGAGTACAAGTATAAAGGCTCACAAGTTCTTCTTGAGAAATCTCATGGTTATTAAACACTTTTTTGGCTATCTTTAATCTTCCATTAGGAGACTTCAATAGATCATTGGTTACTAGATATGTATCACATACATCTAAGCATATTTTACAATCTATACATGATTCTATTTCTTCTATTAATTTATTTTCAACCATTTTTAGATCAATTATTGAAATATTGAATTATTTAGGAAAGTTTCTAACTTATAATACCCAGATTTTTATTTTTTCATAAATTAAAAAGAAGTTAAGATAATTAGATTGTTTTAAAAAAAACTTTAGGATAATCATGACAAGAGTAATTATTATAGGTGGTGTTGCAGGAGGAGCTTCAGCAGCTGCTAGGTTAAGACGATTGAAAGAAAATTTTGATATTATCATGCTAGAGAGAGGTCCTTATGTTTCCTTTGCAAATTGTGGTTTACCATATTACATTGGGAACGTTATTAAGGAACAATCCTCTTTAGAGTTAGTATCACCACAGAGATTTCTCGAAAGATTTAATATTGACGTCAGGATCAATAGTGAAGTTATTTCTATAGATAAAAATAATAAATCAATAAGAATAAACGATAGGATAAAATCCAAAGAGTATACATTATATTATGATTATCTCATTTTAGCTACAGGATCATCTCCCATTGTACCTTCTTTTTCTGGTCTTGAATATGTGCCCTATTTTACTTTATGGTCTATTCCTGATGCAGTTAAAATAAGAGATTATGTGGAAAAATATCACATAAAGAAAGCAGTTATCGTAGGAGGGGGTTTCATTGGTTTAGAAATGGCAGAAAATCTCGTGGAACAAAGTGTCAAGGTAAAAATTGTAGAGATGCTCGATCAAGTTATGCCCTCGATTGATAGAGAAATGGCTCAATTTATTCATCAAGAATTAATCTTAAATGGAGTCTGTCTTGTTTTAGAAGATCCAGTGGATTCATTTGGAAGAACTCAAGATGGTAAACCATATGTAAAAACTAAAAGTGGACAGCTAATTGAAACTGATTTAATAATTTTATCAATAGGAATAAGACCAGAAAATAAATTGGCAGAAAATGCTGGTTTAAAGTTAGGAGAAAGTGGTCATATTAAAGTTAATAGTCATATGCAATCAACTGATCCTAATATTTATGCCGTAGGAGATGTTGTACAGGTTTCACACTTTCAGACCAAAAAACCGATAGCAATTGCTTTAGCGGGTCCAGCTAATAAACAAGGTAGAATTGCTGCTGATAATATTGCTGGCAGAGATACTGAGTATCAAGGTGTTTTGGGTGCCTCAGTGGTTAAGTTATTTGATATAACTATCGCAGTAGTGGGTTTAACAGAAAAGCAATTAAAAGAAACCGATATCAATTATGAAAAAGTGTATTTACACCCCAATAATCATGCGGGGTATTATCCAGGAGCAACTCCAATGTCGATTAAATTATTATTTGAAAATCACTCAGGTAAAATTTTAGGGGCTCAAATAGTAGGGGGAATGGGTGCTGAGAAGAGAGTGGATGTTTTATCAACTATTATTAAAATGGGAGGCACTGTATTTGATTTAGAAGAATTAGAGTTAACTTATGCTCCACCATATAGTTCAGCCAAGGATCCTGTAAATATAGCCGGCTTTGTCGCAGCTAACTATTTAAGAAATGATATGCCAATAGCCCACTGGCATGATGTAGAGAATTTCAATTCAAATGGTGGTGTTATATTAGATGTTAGAACAAAAGAAGAACATATCGCACGATCTATTAATAATTCTGTAAATATACCAATTGAGGAATTACGAGAGAGAATTGATGAATTAGACAAAAATAAATCTATATTAGTGTACTGTGAGGTTGGATATAGAAGTTATTTAGCATCGAGAATTCTTTTACAAAAAGGATTCCATCAAGTTTTTGAACTTTCAGGAGGTTACAAATCTTATGAGATGGCGAACATTACAACTGAAGAGATTGTCGCTGCATGTGGTGCTTCGGAAAACATAATTGAAGAATATGTGAAAGAAAAAGCAATAGAAAGTGAAGATTTCATTGAGGTTGATGCATGTGGATTAAGTTGTCCAGGACCTTTGAATGCATTAATTAAGGGATTAGAAACTCTCCCTGAAAATAAAAAATTGAAGATCTATGCAACAGATCCTGGTTTTAAATCAAGTGTAGAAGCTTATGTTAAACTAAATGAAGCGATTCAATTACTTAGTCTAGCTAAAGAAGAGGGTAAATTAGTTGCTATCTTAGAAAAAGGACGAATTGAACTTGAAGATATTTCAGCTCCAGTAAAAGTTAAAAAGAAAACGAGAAAAGAATTGAGAGGACCTGATGCAATCCCAGTTTCAGAAATGAGCGTTGATGAATTATATGAACGTTTTAATACTGGAGATTCACCATCACTTCTAATTGACGTTCGGACTCCTGGAGAATATTATGGTGTAGGAGGTCATATAGAAAATACTAAGTTAATTCCATTAGGGGAATTGATAAACAATACTGATGCGATAAAAGAATATAAGGATGAAGAAATCGTCACTATTTGTCATTCTGGTTCACGTTCTATGATGGCTGCTCAAATTTTGGCACAAGCAGGATTTAAAGATATTAGGAACTTAACGGGTGGAATGATGATGTGGCGTAGAAAAGGATATCCTTTAGAGGGAGAGAAAATTGAATATCAAAACTATTAATTCTCCTATTCTAAACCAATTTTTCTTTTAAAAAATAAGTATAAAAGTTAAAATTAAGGCAATATAATTTTAAATCCAAATACATTCTTTTAATTCGAAATATTTAAATTAAATTATGGAGGCAAAAACTATGAAAGAAACTGCTAAAAAATTAATGAATGCCTATGCTGGTGAAGCACAAGCAAATTATAGATACAGAAATTTCGCTAAAATAGCTAAAAAGGAGGGATATGTGTTGATATCTAAAATATTCCAAGAAACAGCAGATCAAGAATTTCAACATGGTAGTAAATTTTATACACAT
Organism: Promethearchaeota archaeon; assembly: GCA_048940925.1. Taxonomy (GTDB): domain Archaea; phylum Asgardarchaeota; class Lokiarchaeia; order Sigyniarchaeales; family SOKP01; genus Loki-b32. The sequence goes on from JBHLOC010000004.1 coordinate 154,563, forward strand.
TTGCAAGAATTCAAGAAAGAAGAACCCTTTGATGAATTCGAAGTAGAGGCAAGTTATCCCACTACATATGGTACTACAATTGAAAATCTTAAATCTGCAATTGCAGGGGAAAATATGGAATGGCAAACTCTGTATCCAGATTTAGCCAACACAGCTGAAAAAGAAGGATATCCACATATTGCTAATAGGACACGGGCAATTATACGTGCTGAAAAACACCATTCAGAACGTTATGGTAAGCTCTTGAAGTTAGCTGGTGATGACGCATTCTTCAAACGTGGAGAAAAAATAATATGGGTTTGTATGGAATGCGGTTATGAAGTAGAAATGGATGAGTTACCAAAGAATTGGGAATGCCCTAGCTGTGGACATAGCAGAGCATACTTCAGAAAGAAATGTGAAGACTTCTAAAACATTAAAAAATTGTTAATTTAAAATTAAAAGTATTAAATAGAAATGTATAAGTCATAAAGAACAAATTAATTTTAGAATTGAAAGAGGTTATAAAAAAATGGAAAAAAAAGAAATTTACAAATGCGAAGTATGCGGTAAAGTAATTGAAATTCTTAATCCTGTTGCCCACGAAACGATTTGCTGTGAACAACCAATGAAATTAATGAATCCCCAAACAAAAGACTGGAAAACAGAAAAACATGTTCCAAAAATCACGGTAGAGGGGAATAAGGTTACTGTGGATGTTGGAATCTCCATGGGTACTCCACATCCTATGACTGAAGAGCATTGGATTATGTGGATTGAAATTATGTGTGAAGGTGGCTGTTATGAAAGGCGATTTCTAAACCCAGGGGATGAACCTAAAGCCACATTTACAGTTGCCAACCCTGAGGGTCTTAAGGCAAGGGAATTCTGCAACATTCATGGTTTATGGATTTCAGAATAAATTTTTAAAAATATATTATAAAACTTATTTTTTTATTTCTATTTTAAAATTTTTAAATCTAAACTTAGATTAATTAAGACAATAAATTAGGTTGATGTAAACTAGTAATAATATAAAAATTAGCTATGTCATCAGTTCTACAAATTTTTGTTATTTGTTGCTTTATTATTTTCTTTATCTTTTTTTGATTATTTATAATCTTAAAAATACTTAAATAGAATCATAGAGGAAAAAATTGAAAATCAGATATCGAACTAGTAGTGAATGCTGGTGGTAGAACTGCTTATCTTACTACTACGCATGGAAATAGGCATTTACAAGAACTAGAATCTCTTGATATAAATCCAACGATAGTATGTGACAATTTTTTTAATGCAGCAAAAGAAATTTTAGCACTAAATTAATTAATCGAAGAATATTGATTTCCTTATTTCTATACTTTGATAAACGATTATTATAAAAATCTATAATTGTATTAATTAAATATTATTTTATCTAAGAATATAATTTGGGATAGTCATGTTTTACAAAAAGATAAATAATGCGGATCTATGGAATAAAATTCAGAAACTAAGAGATTTAATCAAGTTAGATGAGAATTTTAAAGAGAGAAAGTGTTGGAATTGTGGTAAAGATCTAAATATTTACGATTTTTTAAGTGATAATGTTGATTTTTCTCCGGAATATATTTTAAAACTTTGGCAGTTTCCTATATTAGAGTTTCATTGTTGTGAATGTTTTAGAAATCTTAAAATAGATGAGTTAAAAAAAATTGAACAAGAACTAGAAAAAAGATATTGTTTATTCTGTAAATCTTCAATAGACATCTATAAGTTTAGTAAATATCATGATTATTTGAAAATTTATGAACTAAGAAATCTTTGGCTGGATGAAAATTTTAAAGTATTTTGCGACAATCTATGCCAGCGTAAATATTATAAAATTTATTATGATTTTCTTAAGAAAAAAAATTTAAAAAAGCAGAATAAATTAATCCAAAAATAAAAGAATTATAAATGAAAATCAGATTAAGAATTTATCCTCTCTTCTTTCCAAGATAGGGCATTGCATGTTCATATCCCTTCATCACGAATCTTGAGATAATTATTCTTTGAACTTCACTTGTGCCTTCATAGATTTGGTATAACTTAGCGTCTCTAAATAGTTTTTCAACAGGATAAGTTCGAAGATATCCATATCCTCCAAAAATTTGTATAGCTTCCGTAGTTACTTTCATAACTACGTCTGAAGCAAAAGCTTTAGCGATTGCTGAACTTAAATTATTATCCATACCTTGATCTGCTTCCCATGCGGCTTTATATGTTAAGAGACGAGCAGCTTCAATATCTTTATACATTTCTGCAATCTTAAACTGAATAGCTTGATAATTTTCAATTGGTCTTCCAAAAACTTCTCTTTTTTTCGCATAATCGATTGAATATTCCATTGCTGAACGTGCACATCCAGTTGCAAATGCTCCAATCGCAGGACGAGTATGAGCAAAGGTTTGCATTGCTAAAATAAAACCTCTACCTGGTCTAGCTAAGATATTTTCTTCAGGAATTCTGACATCTCTCAAAACGATGGAGACGGTATTAGATGCCCTTTGCCCCAATTTTGGGATATGTTTCCCCAATTTTACGCCCTCACTTTTTGTATCAACTATAAAAGCACCTATACCCTTATGCTTTTTCTCAGGATCCTCTGTCGCAAATATAGTTATATAATCAGCGTGACCTCCATTTGTAATCCAAAATTTATTACCGTTTAAAATAAAATCATCTCCATCTTTAGTAGCAAGACATTTCATTCCAGCTACATCAGATCCCATACCTGGTTCAGAAGTTGCAAATGCTATAAGTTTAAATTCATTTATAAGTTTCGTTAATATTCTTTGCTTCTGTTCTTCACTTCCACCAATAATAATTGGTTCTGCTCCTAGATTATTGTCAAAAACTGATGTTGCTATCCCGGGACATGCAGAAGATATTTCCTCAACTATAATACATGAATCTAATAAACTCTTTCCTTGACCTCCATACTTTTTAGGAATCCCTGTATTTAACAATCCCTCTTCCCAAGCTTTTTTAATAACATCTAAAGGAAATTCTTCTGATTCATCATATTTCTGGGCTACAGGTAAAACCTCTCTTATAGCAAATTCTCTTGCTTTTTTTTGTAACCCTTTTTGCTCTTCGGTTAGAGTAAATCCGATCAATTTAACTACCACCCATCTTTTCTATTAATTTATTAATGATTTCGTCAAAGTTTAAATCTTCTGGTTTTGGCACAAATTTAATTTGAATTGTTTCTTCCATAACATCTATCTTGGTGGCTTTCAACACTTCAACTATTTCTTTAACTGCACCACCACCCCAGCCATAAGAACCAAATGCCATTCCAATTTTATCCATAGGTTTTAAGCCCTTTTGATATGAGATATATTCTGCTACTGTTGGAAATAGCCCATTATTTAATGTTGGACTCCCTATTAAAATCGCTTTTGCTTTCATAGCTTCTGTTATTACGTCAGAATAATCTGCATTTGTCAGCCTAAATCTTTTTACTGAAATGCCTTTGTGACTTATTTGATCTGCTAAGGATTTAGCAATTTTTTCAGTACTGCCCCACATAGTATCATACACAATTAAAACACTATTCTCTTCAATTTCACCTTTACACCATTTTGTATACGCTTCAACGATCTCCTTAATATTTGTTCTCCAGCAGACTCCGTGTGAAGGGCAAATTACATCTATAGGTAAAGCTCCTACTTTTGGCAAAGCTTTTGCTATAATCCCTGAGAGATGAAGTAATATATTTGCATAATACTTTTCTGCTTCCTGCATAACTTCACATAAATCATTTTCATCATCCCATCGTTTTGATGTCGCATAATGTTGTCCAAAAGCATCGTTAGAAAATAATACATTTTTACCATTTTCATCGGTCATAAAGGATACCATTGAATCTGGCCAATGTATCATAGGGATTGGCACAAATGTGAACTTTTTACCATTTCCAATGTCTAACGTATCCCCTTCTTTGACTGCTCTAATCCTGCTAAAAATATCGTCTTCAACTTCTTGATGAAAATGAGCTCTTAACGCATCGACACCTCTTTCTGACGCAATTAATTCGGCATTTGGTAAATATTTAATGATAAGAGGAAACGATCCTGAATGATCCATTTCCACATGATTCGTAATAAAATAATTGATTTCTAATGGATCACATACATCCTTTATATTTTTTAAGAAATGCTCAAAGTAAGGTCGTTTTACAGTGTCTATTAATACTGTATTTTCACCACTTTTCACAATATACGCATTATAGCTGCTTCCTTTATGTGTTGAATAGCCATGAAAATTTCTAACCTCCCAATCCACATATCCAACATAATTGATATCTTTCATTAATTCTAAGTGAGTAATTTTAATTTCACCTCTATTTTTTAAGGTTAATTTTGATGTTTTGATTATTAATTAAGGTCAAGTTAAAAAATTATATTCTATTAATTATAAAATTTATATTAAAGTAAGCAATAAAAAAAAATAAAAAAATAAAGAGATTAAATAGTTAATCAATCTTTTCAAACATATCTTTACCAACTCCGCAAACTGGGCACGTCCAGTCATCTGGTAAATCTTCAAACTTAGTACCTTCAGCTTCTTCGTCATAAATATATCCACAGGCCTGACATTCCCATTTAGCCAATTGTTGTCTCATCTCTTGCTGTTTTTTGAAAATATATAATTTTATGGATTGTAATTGAAAATATATTAAATATATTAATTTAATATTTTATAAATAGATCTAATTAAATTCACTATTTTTGCTTTTACGTTTTAAGCATTAAGAAAGAAAAAAAAGAAGTATTAGTAATTAATTCATAATTTGAGTTCAAGAATTTTTTCTTGGTGGAATGTTACCTTATCTGGAGTCAAATCATAATATCTCCAAAAGACTATTGTTGCTAAAAGCATAAATATGGCTGGAATTAACGCGAACTGGATATGTACTCCCCATATTGCTGATCCTGGTTGTTCAGACAGAGGTTGTCCTTCCCTAAATCCTGTAATCGTTTGAACTGATGCAAACACAATTGCTTGTACTAAAATTGCTAATCGACCAAAGAATTGTAAGAATCCATTAAAGATACCTTCTTGACGTATTTGAGTATTAACCACTGATTCATCAATAACATCGCCTAATACTGGTGCTAACATTGTCCAGAATCCTCCAAGACTAAAACCCCATAGAATTAGTACTATAAAGGCCAGCGACACAGTATTAAGAAATACAAACGGAACGGTAAATATTGACAGTAGAAGGCTATTAATCAGCATGATTAATTTATTATTATTAGTTTTTCGAGCAATAACGGCCCATAGTGGTGAGGAAATTAGTGCACCAAGAAGAAAGGCAGCAGATAATAAGGTTTGAATACTCACCTCTTCCCCTAAGACATACTCAACAAAAAAGGGGATTGATGCTTGAAAACAAATAACAAGCGATCGGTATAATGTATAGGTAATTATAAAAAACAGAAATGATTTTTGCTTTAGAGATGTGTTAAGCGTTTTAAAGAAGGATGGGTTTTCTTTGAATTCATGTTTGTCGAGATAGCGGTTAATAGTTGCTTGATCCTCACGACAACCTGGAATTGAAAGCATTAAGACAATTATTCCAATTATTATTACTAAGCCTCCATTTATTATGTATGTAGTGGCAACATCGCGATTTATTATTAAAGGTGGTATTAAAGCCCCAAAAGCAATCCCAATAATTCCAACTGGAGTTTGCAAGCCTGTTGCTTTTCTGCGTTCATCTACTGAACGAAATTTGTCTGGAAAAAGAGCTGAAAAGTTCACAAAAAAAATTGAATTAAATGTATCAAAAATGCATGTAGACGCTACAAACCAAATGAAAAAAATCCAAGCCCCTGATTCCGGATCTACATTTGGAAGAAATACTGTAGGAGAGAAAACAAATATATAACTAATAATATATAAAAATCCACCGATCATTACCCATGGAAATCTTCTGCCCCATTTTCTTGTGAACTTAAAGGGTCTATTTGTTAAATA
>JBHLOC010000031.1:0-5644 GCA_048940925.1 Promethearchaeota archaeon
AATCCAAACCATGTACAATTGGAAAAGTAGAAATCATCTAGATCCCCAATATGATATGCAAATAGAAAAATATCTTTCACAAATCGATTGTATAGAGAGTACTTATCTTTAATCTGTTTAATCATCTTTTAATTATCCGAATTATCCATTAAAATCATTCAATATAATTCATTCATTAAAATGATTTCAATTTCATAGCAAATATTTAAAATCTTAATTGCTATTTTAATCTATTTAAATGGTACTTTTATGGAATTTTTCACTGAATTTTCGTTGAAATCAGACTCTGACTTAACCTTTCCGACTATTGAAAAACTTTTTATAACCTCCAAAATTAAAGTTTAAAGGTGGTTTTATGGAAAAGCAACTATTAAAGGATTTATCCAGTGGTCTTATCGGTGAGTTGACGCACCTACCCCCAAAAAAAGCTGTTGAGGGACTTACTCCAGCTATTGCTAGGAAAAAGCCGACGAACCTGGAACATTCATGCTGGGATTTACTGCATCATACCGTTTTTTGGCAGGATATTCTGCTGAAGAACCTTGAGGGTGAATTCATGGATTGGTATCCACCACATGATAAGAATTGGCCCTCCGACGAATATTTGAGCAATGATGATAACTTTTTTGGCCTATTAGACAAGTTCAATAAGAATCTCGAGATGGCAGCTACGAAAATCGAAAATGTTGATCTTATGGGTAGGATTGAAATTGGACCGCCCCTTCCGCCGAATGTTACCTACTTTAGGATTCTTCTTGTGTTTCTACAACATACATCCTATCATCTGGGGCAATTGGTTACCACAAGAAAGCTTTTGGGAGATTGGAAATGAGATTAAATTTCAATATTTTTTTTAAGATTAAATTTCCTTTAAAATCAGACTCTTAATTTACCAGCCCTTTCTATGAGGTATTTTTCAGTATTCATAGAAAAAATCATATATAGTCTAATATTTTAGAAATGAAGAGACAATTTTTAGTTTTATTATCTAAGAATTGATGAAAAATGAGTAATTCAGTAATTAAAATTGTTGATTTATTTTATAATCCAAAATCAGTTGCAGTAATTGGTGCCTCGAAGGTTCCTTTGAAAGGTGGGAACCGTATAGTTAAAAATCTATACAGAAATGGCTATAAAGGTCAGATTTATCCTGTTAATCCGAACTATAATGAAGAAGATGAAGTATGTGGTTTTAAATTTAATAAATCTGTTTTAGATATTGAAGGAGAGGTAGATCTTGCCATATTTTATGTAAACAATCGTATTGTAACCAATATTATAAAAGATTGTGTCAAGAAAGGAATAAAAGCGGCTATCATCCAAAGTGCTGGTTTTGAGGAAGTTGGGATAGAAGGGTTAAAATTAAGGGATGAAATAGCTGCTATTACCGAAAATTTCTCCAAGTTACGTATTGTTGGTCCTAACTGTATGGGAATAAGTCGATTCGATGGTGATTATGATGATAAAAAAGGAGGTTTCTTTACTGGGCAATTTACTCTATCACATTATAAAAGAGGTAATGCTGCCATCATCACCCAAAGTGGTTTCTTGAATGGTGGAATTGCACCACTAATTTTTCGTCAGTACCCAAATCTTGGATTTAGGTACATTGTTTCAATTGGAAACAAGATGGACTTGGGAGAAAATGAATTTTTAGGATATATATTAAAAGATGATACTGTGAACGTCATTGCACTGTATTTAGAGTCATTTAAGGAACCTAGAAAATTTATCTCTTTGTGCAAAAAAGCAAAGCAATTACCTAAAAAAACTATTATCCTTGTAAAAGGTGGAAAAACGAGCCAAGGGATGAAAGCAGCTTCTAGCCACACTGGTGCTTTAGCAGAAGATGAAAGATTAATTGATGCTATTATTAAACAAGCAGGAGTTATTCAAGCAAACAATTTTTTTGAAATGTTCCAATTTATGAGAACATTTTCAATGATGTATAAATCTGGTAAAAAATTCCCTAAAAAAGGAAATATCGCCCTTGTTGTTGGAAGTGGAGGTATGGGAACTGTAATGGGAGATGTTGCTATGAAATACGGTTTAAAGTTTCCTGAATTTGGTGAAAATAGTTATAATATTCTTAAAAGTGTATTCCCCGATTGGATGCCTCCAAACCGATTTGCTCTCGTTGATTCTTGGCCTACAATGGAAAAAGCGATGATGGATGCCGCCAAAAAAGCCAAAGTTACTGCTAAAAAGTCAACTGAAAAAACTACTACAAATGTAAAAGAAATTAATCCATTTCGAATGATGGGTACTTCTGGAAATGTTATGCAAGTAATTCAAAAAGCCGTCTTAGAAGAACCTAAAATAGAAGGATTTTTTACGTCAATACCGGATGGTCCAAGAGGACGCGGAGGAACAATGGATTTTATAACACCAATGCTGGAACAAATAGCAAAATACCCTAAGCCTGTTTTCTTATATTCAGTGATGGAAAGTGAGGGATCCTTAGAAATGTTACGGTTATGTGGTAAGTATAATATTCCTTTTTTTACCAGAACAGAAGATGCTGCTAAGAACTTTGCGATTTTGGTTGAAGAAACAAAGAATAAAGAAAGATTTTCAAAAAATGAGTATAAGATCCCTTGAATGTAAATAATTTAATATGGAACCTTAAACAATAACATCTTGGTTCGCAAAAATTTCATTAAAAAATCCACTATCTAATTTTCCCTTAAATTTTTTTAATGTTCTAGCATTGTAATATCTTAAAATATCTCTAATTTCACTTTCTGAAAATGACATCTTTATAGATTTCTATGGGATAAGGAAATTTAAAAATTCTAGTTTTATATGAATCTAATAATGAGGAAAAGATTTAGTATAAGGAATTTAAGAAAAGGGGCTATTTAGTATTAATAAAAACTTTAAATTATAATTTAGACTAAAAATCACTAAAACTTTGAGATATATAAAAATGATAAAAAATACAATTAGAGTAAATCCCTATGTATATCCTATGCCTGTTGTTTTAATTGGTGCAAATGTAGAGGGTAAAGCCAATTTTATGCCGCTTGCGTGGATTAGTATGGTTGAACATGAACCTCATATGATTTCGATATCATCATCTAAAACCCATTATACAAATAAAGGAATAATCGAAAACCAAGTGTTTAGTGTTAACACACCTTCAGAAGAAATGATTAAAGCCACGGATTATTGCGGATTAAAAAGTGGTAAAGAAATAGATAAATCTGAAATTTTCGAAGTGTTTTATGGGATTTTAGAAACAGCGCCAATGATACAGCAAGCCCCTTTAAACCTTGAATGTAAAGTTATGAAGGTAATTGACACTAAAGAATTTATACCTCCCGATAAAAGAGGTCATTATATATTTATCGGAGAAATAGTTCAAGCATATGCAGATGAGAAGTATTTAACAAATAATATTCCAGATATTTCAAAAATGAAACCGTTCACACTTACACAAAATGATAATAATTACTGGAAAGTTGGAGAAAGAATTGGGAGAGCTTGGAAGATTGGAAAAGACTATTCAATTAAGTAATTTTATTTCATAATATTCTAATTAAATTGAACATAAGTCATGTCACAAATCATATAGTAAAAAAAGTGAGAGTATTTGAGAATTGATTTTCATTGTCATCTTTTTCAGTCGATGGATACAAGGAGAATGGTTGATGCAGGTTCAATTATTTTTAAGGGATATGGATTTTATGAGAGAATGGTAAAAAAGTTTAATAAAATAAAGTCTATTGAAACAAACGATATTATAGAAAAGACTCTTTTTCATTTGAATAACGCTAATATCGAAAAGGTGGTATTATTACCAGTAAATATGAAAGAAAATCAAGAAGTAAAAAAATGGGTTAAATTTGCTCCTAATGTTTTCATACCATTCTACAATCCTCCTGAAAAATCCAAGAATGAGGTTAATATCAAAGATGAAATAGAAAGATCCATTGTAGAGGAGAATTATAAAGGATTTAAAATAATGCTTACATTCCGAAAAAAACGACTTAATGATCAATTAATCTTTCCTGTATTAGAAGCTTCTCAAAAATATAAAATTCCTATTGTAATGCATTGCGGATATCCTCCTCCAGGAACAAGAAAGAACGTATTAACATACTCAAATCCAATTTTTATCGATGAGTATGTTAGCTCATTTCCGAGATCGAATATTGTAATCACTCATATGGGGTATCCTTTTACAGATATCGCAATTGCTTTAGCAGCTCAATATCCGAATATATACTTAGATATTAGCAATCTTGCATTTATGATGCCTACTCGTTTAAAGGAATTACTAATTCAAGCAAATGAAATTATTGGTGTAAACAAAATCCTATTTGGTTCAGATAGTAATACACCTGAAATGATAGAAATTGCTGTAAATTATTTTGATGACGTTAATTTTTTAACTGATGAGGAGATTGAGAAAATTTTAGGCTTAAATGCAGCTAAATTATTAAACATATGAATTATTTAACTATATCTCTTTATATTTTTTAACTTTAATAAAATTATCATATATTAATTTATTATTTGCCTATAAGTGATAAAAAATGAAATTTATTGATTTGTCTATTCCATTAATTAATCCTGAGGAATTAATTTTTGATCCAGAAAGAACAGAGCTACATATAGAGTACAACGATCATAAATTAGGTGCTGACCAAATGGGTGATATATTTAATCTAAACCCAGAAAAACATTTACCTCTTGGTACAGGATGGGCAACTGAAAGAATTACTCTGAGCACTCATAATGGAACTCATATGGATTCCCCATGGCACTTTGCTTCAGTTCAGGATAAAGAGATAGGGCAGAGAAGAGCAATGACTATTGATGAGATCCCTTTAGAGTGGTGTATTGCCCCTCTAATAGTTCTGAATTGTACTGATTATGAGGATGGATATGTTTTATTACCAAAAGATATTGATAAAAAGCTAAATGAGATTAATTATAACTTAAAAGAAGGGGATATCCTATGTGTTCATACTAATGCTTCCAAATACTATGGAACTAAAGAATTTGTACATCATGGAATAGGAGTAGGTAAAAAAGCAACATTGCGTATAATCAGACAAGGAGTTCATATTGTAGGAACAGATTCATGGTCTTGGGATGCTCCCTTTTCTATTACTGCTCAGAAATGGGCGCAGAGTCATGATCCTTCTATTATTTGGGAAGGACATTTTGCTGGAATTGAGTTAGGTTATTTTCAAATGGAAAAGCTAACAAATTTAGATAAGGTTCCCTCAGTAGGTGCGACGATATATTGCTTCCCGATTAAGATTGCCCGCGCTAGTGCTGGCTGGGTTCGTGCTGTTGCAACCATTCCTGAATAATATGAAAATTAACAATATTTACTTTTATCCAACTTAAAAAATTCAAATATTTTCTTTATTAGAAGTAGAAGGTGTTATAAAAGTTCTATTACGTAAAATCAACTGAGAAAGACAATAATAGTTTTTTATATCTTAAGATTTTTTAAAATTGTCTAGTTATTTCAAACTCAATCCTTAATAGAATTTTAATTCTTTTCTGAATATGATTTTCCGATATGGCGAAATTTACGTTGAATTACCTACATAAGTGTTAAATACCTAATTATCAATTTTATTCTTAATCCAATTAATTTTTGTGAAAATAATGTGAAACCTAT
>JBHLOC010000031.1:5744-56888 GCA_048940925.1 Promethearchaeota archaeon
TACATAAGTGTTAAATACCTAATTATCAATTTTATTCTTAATCCAATTAATTTTTGTGAAAATAATGTGAAACCTATAACAAAAAAAATAATAATTTTAGTTACTTTAGGGATTGTTCTTGGTTTTTTGAGTATTGGTATTAATAATGTCTTTGATATTCAAGGAGAAACTGATGAAGCTAGAGAATATCGAGAAGAAATTATTTTCAAAAGTATAAAAAAATCAGGGGGCTATTTTGAACCATATATTCATATTGATGAGAGTGATCCTGCTAAAAATTGGTCTTATACTGCTTTACAGTATGAGTGGTGTTATATTGAGAATGGGGTGTATATTATTGAAAATGTGACTATTGACGCAAGCAGTTCGCCTACGAGAAGCGGAATTCTTATAGAAAATTCCAAAGACAAGTATTTTATAATCAGAAATTGCACGGTGTATAATGTGAAAGGTGTTGATTGGTGGGATTCAGGAATTAGATTAACAAATGCAAATAACGGAACTCTGATAGGAAATAATTGTTCAAATAACGATGCACTTGGTTTAAGTTTGTTTGATAACTGTGAAAAAAACGAAATTTCGGGAAATACTGCTAATAGTAATAATGATTATGGGATAATTTTATACAATAGTGATTATAATGATATTTCAGGAAATAACGTAAGTAATAACAGGGGGGGAATAGAATTATTTGAAAATTGTTATAATAATAATATTTCGGGAAACAGAGTGATTATTAACAATGGTCAGGGCATATATGTATATGGAAATAATTGTCATGAAAACACCATTTCAGGAAACACTGTGAATAATAATACAGATATTGGTATAATTTTACAAGGTACTTGCGATTGGAATACCATCTCGGGAAACAACGTGACTAATAACAATATTCAGGGTATATCTGTACAGGGAAATGATATCACCATTTCAGGAAACACTGTGATTAATAACAATGTTCAGGGCATGGTTGTACAGGGAAGTAATAACAACGTTTCAGGAAACACTGTGAATAATAATAAACATTTAGGGATATTATCATATGGAAGTAATAACAACATTTCAGGAAATAATGCAAATAATAATAGTGATTATGGATTATATCTACAAGGAGATAATTACATCATCTGGGGAAATAATGCACACAATAATAGCGGAAATGGGATATTTATAAATGGAAATTATAACATCATCTACGGAAATAATGCGTATAATAATAGCGAGAGTGGATTATTTTTACTTGGAAATAATAACAACATTTCAGACAACACTGCTAATAGTAATAACATTTCTGGTATAAATTTTTATGGAAGTAATAACAACGTTTCAGGAAATAATGCAATCGATAATAGCGAGAATGGGTTACATTTAGGGGAAGATTATAACATAATCTCGGGAAATAATGCACACAATAATAGCGGGAATGGAATATTTTTAGAGGAGGGAAATTATAATATCATCTCGGGAAATTATGCTCACAATAATAGTGGGAATGGGTTAGATTTAGTAGGAGATAATAACATCATCTCAGGAAATTATGTACACAATAATAGCGGGGATGGTTTATTTTTAGATGGATATTATAATAATATTTCACAAAACACCGCAAATAATAACAAAAACTCAGGAATATATGTATATAATAATTATTATAACAAAATTTTGGGAAATATAGCAAACTACAATGGTAATGGGATATATTTAAATTATAGTAATGCTAATAACATTTCGAAAAACATCGCAAACAATAACATTGACTCAGGGATATATGTATATTATAGTGTTTCTAATGACATTTTGGGAAATAACGTTAATAACAACATACATGGGATATTTTTATGGGATAATTGTTATGATAATACCATCTCAGGAAATATAGTAAACTACAATAATTACGGGGTATATTTACGGGATAATGCGTATCCTAATACCATCTCGGGAAACATTGCAAATTACAATGGTTATGGGATATATTTAAATTATAGTGATAATAACGATATTACGGGAAACATCGCAAATAATAATATTGACTCAGGGATATATGTATATAATAGTGATTATAACGACATTTCGGAAAACAACGTAAGTTACAACACACAGGGGATATTTTTATGGGATAATTGTTATTATAATACCATCTCGGGAAACATTGCTAATAATAATAGTGATTACGGGATAAGTATATACAATAGTTATTGGAACTACATTTTGGGAAACATCGCAAACAATGACATTGACTCAGGGATATATTTAGAAAATAGTGATTATAACGACATTTCGGGAAACAATGTAAGTTATAACACATATGGGATATATTTGCAATGGAGTGATGATAACTATATTTCGGGAAACAACGTAAGTTGCAATACCCATGGGATATATGTATATCATAGTTTTGATAGTGACATTTCAGAAAATATTATAAATTATAATGAATACGGGGTATATTTAGAGGGAAGTAATTCTAACTACATTTCGGAAAATACTGTAAATAATAATGAATATGGAATCTATTTAAAGTGGGTTCATTATAACACCATTTCAAGTAATAATGTGAGTAATAACCTGAATGGGATTTATTTAACGGAGAGTTGCACCGGGAATAATATATATCTTAATTATTTTAATAATACATTCAACGCGCATGATGATGGTTCGAATAACCATTGGGATAATGGACAGATAGGGAATTATTGGTCGGATTATTCAGGTGTAGATGCTGATGATAACGGTATAGGAGATACTCCATACATTATTGAAGGTACCGCAGGAAGTCAGGACAATTTTCCAATTTGGGATGATGGTCCAGGACCAGAACCGGAGCCAGAGCCAGAACCAGAACCAGAACCAGAACCGGAACCAAAACCAAAGACTCGCAGAATTCCTGGATATAATATTTTCTTTCTACTTGGTACTCTAATACTTGTATCAATCCTACTATGTAAAAATTTTAAGAAAGATCGAAATAATAAGTACTAAATTTTTTCTTTTATTTTTTAAAAAGTCTATTCATAGGATGAAATGAAATTTTTGGGGATCTAGGATTTAAATTAGAAGATCTTCTTAGATTTTTCTTCAGATATTAGATGTCGGTAATTAAATTCATCTAATTAATATTTTCAAATAAGATATTATTCCCTATTTCATTCTTCTTTAAAAATCTCCTCTACAAGTTTTTTGTTATCTTCATCCTTGAATTGATTGAGTGAGCCAGTCCACTCCATTAATATATTTTTATACTTTTCTTCAAATTTTTGGACGAAATCTTTTAGAGGCATTCTTACTTCTGAACTTTGGGTTCCCTTTATGAACAAAGCTCCGAATATTTTATTACCATATTCTAAGAGAATAGTAATATCTCCGTGATCAATTTTTTTCAATGCTTCAGTGGATTTAGTCATTTCTTTTATGAAAGATGTAATAGCAGAAAACATTCCAGATACTAATCCAGGATCTTGATCAACTTCTTTTTGAAATGTATAATTATATATTCCTCGTCCATCATCATATATAATATAAAGTCCTTGTTTCTCAACCCGTTCAAATGTATAACTTAATTCTGACTTCCAAATGTTAATGAAGTTATTTTGATAAAGATATCTTAAGGTAAAATAGAATCTTTTTTTCTCATTATCCTCAGGAGGTTTAATTTCTTTTAGTAATTGATCAGTTTCAATTTTGTTTATTATTACTTTTATTTCTTCTCGTTCTTGGTTTATATATTTTTTAACAACATCTTGGTTCAAAGAAATTAAATAATAATCTTCATTTTCAGTATAATCTTCATGGGAAAGAAAATCACTAACATTGGAATAAGCTATTTTTTCGATTTGTTTTTCATCTATAGCGAAATTTTTGAATCTGAACTCTTTTCTAAAATAATAAATCGATAAACTCCATAATATTACGTTAAAGATATAACGTGTGTACAAATACGGTGTAGCTAATATATTTAATAAATCTGTTAGATTTGCTTGTAAACTCGCAGTTCTCAAAGTATAAAAATCAAATCCAAAGACTCTAGTATAGCTAGTTTTTCCTGTTAGCCAATAAACATTCCCACTTCCAATGAGAATAAGGATGGAAAGTATCACAATTGCAGGAAGATAAACTACTATACCTAATCCTATACTCCTTAAGAATTTCAACCCGTAGACAAGAAATAAAGTTAGTATAATAGCGGGTACTATTTCAGTTATCAATATTCCGTAAATTATTAATAAATCAAACTGTATAACATGATATAGTTCTGGATTATTCGTGGTATATTCTCCTGCAACATATATTCTTGTTTCTTCCAGCGATCCTGGACCCCCAAAAAGTGGAGTATAGACAAAATTCGTTAATATTAAATTTGAAATAAAATAAACAACGAGCCCTAATGCACCAAAGATTAACATATAGTAAAAATTATGGGTATTCATTTTATTTTTCTTTCTATTTTTCAACCAATTAATCAACTTGATGAAAATTAAGATGGAAATAGGTTCAAAGAGATCAAGAAATAAAATAAATATTATTGAAGCCATTATGAAATAAGCAAAAAAATAGAGAATAATAACAATTGAAGCTTCATAATGGATCGCGAATAGAATAATAGAAAAAATAGACATAGGGACACCAATTGTATATAAACTTTTGTAGACTTGATCTCTGATTTGTTCCCCGAAAAATCTACCCTTCAAAGCAATTTGGCTTGAAAATAATAATTCAATGCTAAAAATAAAGATCGCTATATACACAAAGAGTATTTCTAAGAACCAACCCAACGCAGTTTCACCAGTAGTTAATGATTCGTTTTGTAAATTGGAGATTTCAAGTATAACTTGTAAGAAGTAGAGAGAAATAGGCAATAGAACAATCATTAATTTCAGAATTTCTTTTTCTCGGGACCAGTTGTTTCTAATCAATTCAGTTTTAACTCTTTCTAATGGACTTTGCTTTAATTCATAACTCACTTGTTCTAAATTTGAAATAAATGTTCCTTCTTCTTTCCTTAATCGGTTCCAAAAGAATATTAAAGAAATGAATGGAGCGACAAAAAATATAAATGGTAATGTTATTAATGGATAAGAAAAAAATTGGATTACAAGTGAGCCAAAATGGGCAAAAACATAACCCATCCCAAAAGCAATATCACCTTCCTCTGACGGTGATATCGCTAATTCATCAGGGGAATCACCTACTTGGAAAATTATCGGGAGTATCCAATAAATCAAGTAGAATACTACGATTCCTAGGACCACTCTAAAATATAATTTACCTATAGTTTTTTTCCATATGAAAAATAAAGGAATAATGAGAACTATAAGGGGCAATGCATTTAAAAATATCATGAAAAAACTTTCTATAGCTTCCATTTTTATCACAATTATCTTAAGTGCTAAATATCATATTTATTTAAAATAAATGTATGT
The DNA here is from genome assembly GCA_048940925.1 of Promethearchaeota archaeon. GTDB lineage: Archaea > Asgardarchaeota > Lokiarchaeia > Sigyniarchaeales > SOKP01 > Loki-b32. The sequence goes on from JBHLOC010000031.1 coordinate 11,162, forward strand.
AAAAGTTATTATAATAATTTAGGTATTTTTGATTAGTTTAAAATGATGAGAAATAATAAAATAGGGATTATAATTGACGACGATTTTGCTATTAAAAATATGCCACCTTATCCATATCCCACATTTCTTTCTTATGAGACACCCTTAAGAATAAAATCAGTTATAAGTTATTTAAAAGAAATGGGAGTTTTTGAGGACGAAAGGATAGTTAAAATTGAGCCTGAAACTGTATCAGAAGAAATAATTCATTTAGCCCATACCAAATATCATATAGACTCTATCAGAAATCTGTCAAGTAGAGGAAATGGTTTATTAGGGGAAGAAGTTTTTATTACTGAAGATACGTTTGAGCTGGCTAAAAAAGCAATTGGGGGAGCAATCAAATCAATAGAATGTGTGATTAATAATGAAGTAAGTCAATCTTTTGCACTTATACGACCTCCAGGTCATCATGCTTTGCGAGAAAAAGCTTCTGGACTTTGCATTTTTAATAATATCGCAAATGCTATACTCTATCTACGAGAAAAACTCCAATATAAGAAGAAGATAGCAATAATTGACATTGATACACATTTTGGAGATGGATTAGTGCAATATTTCTATGAGGATCCTTACGTGTTATACTTTTCTATTCATGAATTTGATTTTGTAGAGGGAGATATAGGATTTATTAATGAAATGGGAGCAGAAGAAGGCCTTGGTACTAATATTAATTTTCCTATACCTATGAGCACAACAGACCAAGATTTTCTAGAGGTAATAGATATAGTGGCCCCACTTTTGAAAGAATTTCAACCAGATCTAATTGTGATTGCTGCCGGATTTGATATGTATTTTGATGATCCAATAGGAAATTGCCTATTGACGTCGAACTCATATTATAAATTTTCTGAAATTATGTTAAGAATTGCTGAAGAGATATGTGAAGGGAAATTAGTTTTTATACTTGAGGGGGGATACAGTTTGATTGGTCTACCTGTTTGTATTCATTCTGTTTTTAAAGCTTTATTGCACGAGAGTTATAAATCTCCATCCTTTGAAAATCTACAATTCCTAAATCAGTCCAAGATTCATGATATAAGAAAAATTAAATCTGCACTGAAAAAGCTTTTAATTAATTATTGGAGAATTTTTTAAAGGAAGGGAAAAAAGATTTAAACTAAATCGTTTAACTTCTGAGCATATTCCTGCACATTAAAAAGTGCATCTCTCGGACCTACTCTAGGATTAATATAACAGACAAGTGCTCCTGTTCCTCCAATTGGAATTGGGCAAATAATCAAATGTCCTTGACCTGTTATATTCGTGCCTATTTTTCTTTCTTCTGTATTTTCAACTATCATATATTTGATTCCTTGAATTGTGATACTTGTAATCCCTTTTTGGCCAAGTTCCAACTTTTGGTTAAGAAGCTCATTAATTTCATTAAGATTATTAGTTAAATTCCAATTTTCTGTTTGGGTTATTAAATTTCCATCTTTACTAATTATACCCACCCCAAATACATTTTGTTCGGTATTTAACAAATCATCAATAATTACTTCAATTTCAGACATTATAACCAAATTATTTATTATTAAATTGTTATAATAAAATAAATAAAATCAATTATAAATTTAAATATAATTTAAAAATAAATAATAAAAAAATCACGGTGAAGATACTTGGCTTTAAGAATGTGGAGAAAGGCGATTCTTTTATCCTTACGAGAAAAGAGAGTGTTTACTATATTTGCACTTATTTATACAATATTAATATTCTTAACTAGTCTCTTCTGGGAATTAGCGGTTAATGGAGAATTAGCAGGAGCAGAATATTTCTTGGCTATTTTTTTTGGAACTTCCTTATTTCTTTCATTACTATATGCATGGATTCTAGTTTCCCGAAAAAGAAAAGTATGGGCTACATTCAAATGTATAGGTTATACTAACAAAAACATTTTAGCCCTAGTTTCGGGAATGATCTTATTTACTACTTTTATTGGATTTTTTATTGTAATTGAGGTACTTTTTCATTATACTGCAGCTTTAGCTTATTTACATTCAGCTAATTTAATATTAAACATCAATGAAATACTAGTGGGCCTACTTCCCGTTATAATTACAAGTGCATTATTTATTGTAGTTCAAATACTTGCTTTCATCTTAGCTTATAGGAAGGTACTGAAAGTTAGGCCTATTGTTGCATTGAAAAAAGTGGGTGAGTAAAGAGGGATTGAAATCATGTCAGAAAAAGATATTATGATAGATGCTATTGACGTAAATAAAGAATATAGAAGAGCTGGAGCAATTATTCGGGCTTTAGCAGATATTAATCTAAAAATTAAGTCAGGAGAATTTGTTATTGTTCAAGGTCCTACTGGATGCGGTAAATCTACCCTTCTCAATGTGTTATCGGGCTTAGACTTACCAGATTCTGGTCGAATCATATTTGATGGAGAAAATATAGCCAGAGCGAAAGAAGATAGATTAAGTAGACTCAGACGTCAAAAAATTGGATTTGTATTTCAAGATTTTAACCTTGTTAACACCTTGACCGCAATTGAGAATGTTGAAGCTGTTTTATGGCCAACTGTTTTACGACAAAAAGAAATTGAAAATAGAGCTATTACTGCCTTAAGAGATGTAAATCTACTTGAGAGAAAGGACCATTATCCTGTTCAGATGTCTGGTGGAGAACAACAAAGATGTGCAATAGCTAGAGCAATCATTCATCGTCCGAGGGTCATTTTAGCAGATGAACCTAGTGGTAATTTAGACCCCACCTCAGAAAAGGAAATTATGGACCTTTTAGCAAAAATTAACAAAGAAATGGAGACTACTGTTATTGTTGTAACTCATAGAGATCTATCCAAATATGGATCAAAAGTAATTAATATGGACAATGGAAGAATTACGAAAATCAAATAATTTTCATTAAAATTAAATTCAGATCAATATTTTTATTGTTTTTTCTTATTTTTTATTATAATAATTATAATGCTAAAATAATTTTAAAAGAAATATTAAGCTTAAATATGTTAATCCTATTTTTATAAAAATTATTAGTTTTTGATTGAAACATAATTATAAATAGGTAAAGAGCTTTTGAAATACTAATAAACTTAATAATATAATAATATAATTAAATCTCAAAAGAATACTAGAGGGATGGATTTTGGGATGGAAACGTGTTATTGGGTCGGGATGTTTAGGAATGTTATGTTTAATTCCTATGGCGTGGATTTCTTTTAGATTTTTGAATTTGACAAGTCTTATTACAGGTGGATTAATTGAAAACTTCGAAGATGCTCTGGGTGCTATAACAGGATATATAGGTGGAGGTGCTGGTTTAATTATAGAACTAATCGCAGGTGCATTCATAGGACTTGCATTAATATTTTTGTTTCCTATTCACTGGTGTATTTTTTATCGACCTGATGATGTTTTTTTGGTTATAGCTGTAACTGTTCCATGGATTTTATGTTGTGCTATTACTAGTGGTCTATTTGCTCATTCACCTCGAGGTGGTATCCATACAAGTCTTGCAATTGGAATTGGGTATGCTATTCCTTTATCTGTGATTTATTTTGTGTTAATTGCATTAGTACCATTTGGACCAGCAATATTAGATGGTATTATAACAGGATTAACAGATCTGCCTTATATTGTTGCTGTTCTTACAGCAATCTTGGAAGGATGCTTAGTTGGAGCAGTATTTGGCGGATTTGTAGGTAGTTTAAAATATAAGCCAGAAGGAGGGAAAAAGAAGAAAGTAAGGAGAGTTAAAACAAAACAAGAAGAAGAACCTACTGAAATGTTCCCTCCATCACAGGAAATAGAAAGTTCTGCTCCTATTGCTTCGATGGATGTTTATTGTCGTAATTGTGGAGCTAAACTTAAAGCTGATGATATGTTTTGCGTTAATTGTGGAGCTAAAAGAACTTAAAAAATAAAATTTTAAATTTGCTTTATTTATTTTTAAAAATTTTTTTTCATAGGTATAAGATATCTTCAAAATAAATAGAAATCATTATTAATTATTATAAATAGAAATCATTAATAACAATCAATAGAAACCAGTATAATAGTAATTATGTCTAAAGAAGTAAAAGGAATTTTATTAAGTCGCTTGATTGTGTTAATTTCCATCATTTTAGTACCTATAGCTACTTTTCTAATATATAATTTGGCTGGTTTTGAGTTATGGTTTTCAGATGATAGAAACCTTGAAATTTTAATCATGAATATTATATGTCCTACTGTGTTTAGTGTTTCATGGGTGTTTTTTTTAATATTATTCGCTGAACGCTTTGCGAAAACATTAGATGATTTTGATAAGAAAATAAGCGTAGTTCCTTCTAGGTTGAAATTTTTTTATGGCATTAATGCATTATATATTCTTTTTATCTTTATTTTCCCTTTAATTACACCTGTAATCGCTGTTTTAAGTTTTGCTTCATTTGCTTGGAGATTAACTACATTTAGGAAAAAGAGGTGGGAAGAAGATACAAAAATATCATTATTTACATGGATCATGATGGGGATATTTGCCTTGATTCCATTATTCTGCTCAGTTGTAGTTTTACCTAAATATTTTAATTTAGCAGTTTTTTTATGGCATGATATTTGGCGCAAATCTCTTAATTTACTCTTTTCGATTTCTTACTCTTTATTCACAGCGTTAGCTATCGGCTCTTTAATAATCTTAATTCAAAACTCAGGTATAAGTGAGTATGAACAAATATTTGCTGAAGCATCTGATAAGAGGAGTTATTGGAATGTTAAAATCTTAGAATTATTTCTTTTTGGATTTTTTTTATTTTTAGATCTTAATCAATTTGGAGTAATTCACTTTTTCTATATATTAGGATTTATCATTATCATAATCACTTCAGTTGTTAACTTTTTTCGTGGCAAATCAAAGTATCATGGTTTTAAAAGTCATCTAGCTGGATACATTATAGCAGCAGTATTTATAGGCTCAAATGTAATTTACTCAACAGGTGCAATTTCTGAATTTCTAAAAGTCTGGAGTTTAGTTATTTCTGCCGCATTATATATCTTTGTACTGTTTTATACTTTTTTACGATTAGAATAGATTAACATTTTTTTAAAATAGTGTGTCATGTATCCATTAATAGTTAATATTAAATCCAATTTCCTGATTTGATGAGAAAGCTTGGATATTTAAAATATAAATTTTCATTTTTTCAAAGAAATTTAGATTTACTATATTATACAAACGGAATCACTGATTTCAGAAATTCAAACAATTTTTTCATTGTTATAGCTCTAAAATTTGCAGATTCTATTATAATAGAATATAAATTATTAAAAAGTTAGATTTTGTATATAACCTTAATATTGAATTTAATTTCAATAAGCAAGATATGTGTTAAATATGAAAAATATAAATACAAAATCCTTAATGGTTTGTACCATACTTTTTGTCTCTATCTTTACAATGCCTATGTTAGTTGTGGGACAAGAAAATGATAATGCAATTGATCTTGATCAATTTGGGGGCGGTGATATTGGTATTTTCGAAGGATTTCAGGGAGGTATTGGAGGTTTATTTAGTGGTTTAGGATATGGCGGAAATATGTTAGGATATTTATTCCAAATGCTATTTCTTCAAGGATTGAATCTTAGTCAACATGAAATGCTAGATAATGTGTTTGTTCTTAGCGCAAATACAAGTCATAAAATACGTCAAGCTGATTATAATTTCCATAATGAAGGTGATGATACAGAAATTGTGTTAGCTCCTCCACAGTATAATAAATATATTGAATTTATAAGCAATTATACTGGAACTGAATATGGATTAGCTTATTGTGAAATCCATAAAAATGGAACAGTTTCTTATGAAATTGAAGTTGGAGCAGCAATTACACTTGTTATTTGGGATAATGATAAATCTTTTATTACAGCTGTCAATAAATTGGTTGATTTCTTTAAGACAATTATGGAGATGCAAGAGAAAGGAGAAGTAATACCCAATACACTTGTTAAAGAGGGTATATCCTTATTAACGTGGTTTTTAATTCATATTAACGATATTTTCACTGGTGACGAATTATTCGTATTAAATCCAATTACATGGCAAAAATTAAGTATAACACCTCATGATGATTTTAGTATTACTAAAACATGGAAAGTCACTGGTAATGATACTACTTATGATCCGGATACTGGTATCATTTCTGGTCTTGATCCTGCTGTCGATGAAAAGCTTGAAGATATACCCTATGGAAACGAGACGTTAGAAGCCTGGAATACCACAGCAATTACATATAAAGATAGTAGGATGCAATGGTTATTAAGACCTACTGAATTAAATGTCATAGAAACAGTATGGACCCAATTCTCTTTCGATTTAATTCAATTGTGGATTAAAAATTTCGAGATTCATATTGACGTAGAGGAAATCCTTAATGCAATGCAACAAGGGTCTGAGGGAGATAATCCAGATGCATCAATCGCGAATGCATTTCATGGGTGTAACATTGAGTTTTTCTTGTTTACTCATCATTTAGCTGGAGCTTTCCTCTATAATGACACAGATAATGATGGGAATTTATCATATGATTATGTACCAATCGAAATTAATGGTACAATGTATGAGAGAGCTCGTAGTACCGAAATATCTCATCGATTGATTCTAGGAACTGTAAGTCAGTTTGATTTCAAGCAACCGACAATTAATAAGGGAAATAAAAGCATATCATGGGGTCTTAATATCAGAGATGTTAATATTTCAGCTGTACCTGTTGGTGTCGATTTAAACTCATACCTGGGTGCACCACAAGAAAGACTTGACTATATTTATTTTGGTTTTACATTTGAGCCAAGAAAGGATAAAGAAGTAAAAGCACTTCATGCTATGGTGAAACTTGATCAGTTTTTTGCTCCTTGGAATGATGATGATGGGGCTTATAGCTCAAATTCAGATATAGAAGGCTTAGATTTGACTATTATATATGTTTCTACAGTTTTACATTTCGTCTTAGACATTAAAACTGAAGGAGAAGTTCCAGAAGATCCTCAAGCGTTATTAGAGGAGGAGCACTATAATAAATCTAGCAATGAATTAAAGATTGGCAATTATTTACGTCCTGGTGCTGAAGACGATCTCGAATTTGTCGATATTGCTGGACCAGATTATGAATATGGTGGTGAAAGTGAATCTAGCAGAAGTAGTGCCCCTGCAATTACCAGTACAATTCCAGTTGCCTTATGGACAGGCGAGATGGAGCAACATGACGAATATAAAATTCAAGGCGGTCAAACTGTTGGAACATATTCAAGCGATATTATGGTTCAAGCAGAATTCAATGTTTTAGTGTGGGCTGTCTGTTACCCTCAATTTGAAGATGGAAGTGGCATCTGGCATGATCCAAGTTTCTCTGTATTTATGATTTCTGGTAGTGAAGGTTTCTGGGCATTAATTGTATTAATTGCAGGAATAGGATTAGTAGGAGTTGCCACCATTCTAATCAAAAGGAAAAAGGATGGAAGACTGTTTTAAGATTTAAAAAATTTTATTTAAAATATTTTTTTTATTTATTTTTTCTATTGTTCTTACAAAGTTTTAAATTAAGACTTACCTAAATGATATAAAGAGAAAAATAATTATTATTGATTGTTGTGAACAAAAATTATGATATCTGATATGCAAGATCCCTTTTATATTGATGAGAGTAAGCGTTGGTTTAAAAAGTGGTGGCCTGAGAGTGTTCCTTTTAACACTAAGTTTGAAGAAATCACGGTTAATGACTTATTAGATGAACAAGTTAAGAAATATGCTAATGAGAACCTAATATGGTTTTTAGATACGTGGATTACATATCAACAGTTTCAAAATTACGTAAAATCTTTTGCAACAGCATTATCAGATTTAGGTGTCGAAAAAGGAGATGTTGTAGCAATGCATTTACCTAATTGTATTCAATATTTAGTTGGGTATTATGCAATTACAAGAATTGGAGCTATAGCTAGTGGAATTAATCCTACTTATCAACCAATAGAGATCCTACACCAACTAGATATTATCAAACCTAAGATGTTGATTGTTTTAGATGCCTTATATGAGTCCTTTATTAAACCAATTATAAAAGATTTAGATATAAAGCTGATCGTTTATACAAATCTAGCAGATTTAACAAACATCTTGGGAGTAAAAAAAGCAATAGGAAAATTTGTAAAAAAAATTCCTACAGGGAAAGTTGATTATCCTGATGCAATAAAATTCAAGGATCTAATAAAAACAAAACATAATGTTCCCCAGGTAAAAATTGATGTGAAAAATGATCCAGCGACGTATATAATGACAGGAGGTACTACAGGTATCCCAAAAGCAGCGATTTTAACACACTTTAATGTAATATCAAATGCAACTCAGTGTAAATTATGGTTAGGAGGAGAAAAACCCGGAATTGGAAATATTGGAATTCTTCCTTTATTCCATAGCTTTGCTCATACCGTAGTAATGCTTACTACCGTAGCGATTGGAGGTTGGGTAATGCTTTTTCCTTATCCTCCTTCCCAAACTGAATTATGTGAGCAGATCGAAAAATTACCGTGTGAAAAAGGTTTAATTTATGCTGGAACTGAAATGCTTTTCAAAAGATTATCGGAATTAAGAAATCTTAAAAGAAGATATCCGAAAGTAATGGGAAAGTTAATTCTTTGTATCTCAAGTGCTGGACCACTTCATAAACCGGTTTATGATGCTTTCATTAAAAACACAGGAGGAAGAATTGTAGAAGGATATGGTCTATCAGAAGCTAGTCCTGCTGTAAGTGCAGGAAATTTATTTGGAGAAAGCCCTATTGGAAGCATTGGAATGCCTTTTACGGGTACAGAATGGGGAATTTGGCCAATTGATAACTTTAATGAAGGTCCTATTTGTTTAGGAAATCCTGAAGATAGTAATTTTGGTATTGAAAGTACAGGCGAAATTTGTATTTCTGGTCCCCAGGTAATGAAAAGCTATTTGAACGAACCAGAGGAAACAGAGTTAACACTCAGAGAATATAATAGTAAGACTTGGCTTTTAACAGGTGATATTGGTTATATGAATGAAGATGGGACTGTAGTAATAAGAGATAGAAAGAAACAATTGATTAAATGTAGAGGGTATTCTGTTTTTCCAAAAGAAATAGAAGAACTTCTTTTAAAACATCCAGATATAGTTGAAGTTGCTGTTGCGGGGTTACCTCATGAAGAATATGGAGAAATAATCAAAGCATGGGTTTCAATTAGGGAAGATTGTGATTTATCCCCTCAAAAAATTAAAGAATGGGCTGCTAACAATATGGCTCATTATAAAGTTCCTCACAATGTAGCAATCATTGGTGAATTACCAAAAAATTTTATTGGAAAAGTTCAGAGACGGGTTCTACAAGAAAAAGAATTATTATCTAAAGAATAAAAATCCTCATTTAATCCAAAAATAATTGAAATCTAATTTAAATCATATTTTGGTAAAAATAATGGAAATAATTCTTTTTAAAAGTATATTTTAATTAACTGCAAAACCAAAAAACAAAAATATTTTCAAAATGCTCTTATTAAAAATAATTTTGAGTAAATCAATATACAATTCATCATATTTCAAAAAGTAGTAGTTCAACATAGAAAACTAAATAAATATATAAAGTCTAGTTAAGGAAAATAAATAATTATTAAAAGATCGAATAATTTTTAATAGTGTATTTAAATCATAAATAAATTTAAGGATTCTAAAATTTGTCGGAAAAATCAAGAATAGACGATTTTTTAATAGAAAGTGCAAAGTTAGAAAGTATTGAGATAACAGATTCTGAGCTTTTATTAATAGACAAGGTAATACAAGATTTTGCTCCTGAGATTGCTTTTTTATATCAAATTCGAGAAGATGAATCAGAAGAACAACAAATTAAGACTGGTAGACTTCATGAAAACCGTATTTTAGGGATAATATTGGAATTCTATCTTAAAGGTAAAAAAAAAATAACTACAAGTGAAGTGGAACAAGATTATAAGAAATATTTCAAAGAAATTGCCCGTTCTACAATATCGACTTATTTAAATATGTTGAAAAAAGAATCTATCTTATATAAGGAAAGAGATGGTAGGATAGTGTATTATATCTTCTATGAAGATCCTCCCACAAATATTAAACCTTTTTGGTTTACCCGACTTTTTTGTATAGTCCCTGCATATTTCAATAGAGCATTGTATTTTGCAAATTTCTACTTTAGAGCGGAAGAGTTTGCTAAGCAGTATATTAAAAGATTTCACCGAGGAGATAGAGATATTCTTATAAGAAATTTCAAGTTTCTTATAGGATTAATAATATTAAATATCTTCAAGAATAGAATTTCTAAATGTATTCTTTGTCAATTTAGTAAACGAGAAATGTATACTAGATTAGAAGAGATCATAGAAGTAGCTTTTAAAGATAGATCTGACGTATTACCTGAAGAGATGGTATTTGAATTAATTGAAAAATATTCAGAAATACCAATTTTTAATGGAATTAATCTAATTAAAGAAAAAAATAGTGAAAAAATCATAGAATTAATCTTGAAATATGCGGATGATTATAAAAAAGATTTTGATTTTCAAATAATGGTTTCAAAAAGAAGAAAAAGCTTAAGATTAAAACAAAGAGAAGCTTTAGAAAATGAAAATATGGAATCTTAAAAACATTCTCAATTATTAATAAGATAATACTTATTTTTTATTAGGAAAAATCTAGTTTAGTATTTTAAATTCTAATTTTTTTTATAGTAAATTTCCCTTTTGCATCATTAATTTTGTTAATGCATCAAAAGTTACATCTACGTTTTCGCCAGTTTTAGAACTACATTCAATAAAACCATCAACACCTCGAGATCTTGCTATATTAAGACCCTCATCTCCTGTTATTTCACGATTATCTACAAGATCTGCTTTTCCCCCCACTACGATAATAGGGAATGCATCCTGTTCAGATTTCATTTCTTTTCTAACAACTAATAACCAATCATCAATATGAGCTAATGAGGAGTAATTTGTTACATCATACATAAAAAGAGCGCCATTAGCACCTCTCACATATGTTGGTAGAAGGAATCTAAATCTTTCTTCACCACCAAAATCCCATATCTGAAGTTTAACTTTTTTACCATTAATTTCTAAGCTTTTTACTTCGAAGTCTACACCTATAGTCATTTTTGTATCTGACTTGAACAGATTAGTAAGAAACCTCTGTGTGAGAGTGGTCTTCCCACAACCAGCATCACCGAATATAACCACTTTATATGTAGCATCATACATTTTAATTTTGACCTTCTCGTGATTTTGGTTAAATATTTTTATTTTCTACCGCTAATTTTTTCAATTATTTTTAATTTTATTTTATGCTTTTATTATAGTGAAAGATTGAATTTAAATGGATTAATGGTTTATTTATCTATTTAGTTTTAAGATTTCTATTATTAATATCTTGTTATATATTTGTAATGTTTTGAAGTTTTATAATAAAGACATTGTAATATTAGTTTAAAATTTTATTGTCATTAAAAATTATTTATGCATTAATGAAGATTGTATGCTTAATTAAATACATTATAAATTTTTGTCATAAAAAAGTATACGTGTCATGAAAAGAATTGTAGATTGGTCAAAATATTTTAAATTTAACTCAGAAAAAAATGAGGAAATTCAAAAAGCCTTTGGAGTTAAAAAAATATTTGGAATGGGTATAATGCCTGTTAGAGGTCCAAAAGGTTTCAGAAAGCTAGATTATGAATTTGCAAAAAATGATCTAAACATTAATAAGATTATGGACATACTTCAAGATACCCATTTCAATGTGCTTGGGGTCGTTATTAAGGATACAGATGGATCTTGTATATGGAATACGAATGTTGGATGGAATCCTACAGAGAGAGATATTTTAGGAGAATTTTGTGATGCTGGGAAAGATAGAAACATTAAAATTATTGTATCCTTCACAAGCATGAATGATGCATATCAAGGATATCTACATCCTGAAAGAGTTAGTGTTCATGGAAAAGATGGTAAAAAATTTGGTAAAGAATATAAAAAAGGAGATATTTCGACCCATATGGAAGGGGAAATGAGGATAGATTTACCTGAAAATATATCTATTGAAGATTATCAGAAAAAAATCCCATTTTTGACAGATAAAAAAGATGAGAAGAAAGGTAAAGCACGTAATGCACGAGGTAAAGGATTCATTCCATTAACAAGTTTTATGTGCCCAAATAGCGAACACGTTAATTATTTATTAGAACTCACTAGAGAAGTAGTAAAGAATTATCCAATCGAAAGTTTTTTTGCAGATTATATCAGATATGATAGCTCATTTAAAGATCTATGTGCTTGTCATCGTTGTGTTGAAAAATTTAGAGAAAGTTATGGAAATAAAGCAAAATTACTAAAGAGTAAGGAATGGTATGAATTTAAATCAGACACGATTACAAACTTTGCTAAAAACCTTCATCAGTCCATAAAATCCGTAAATAGCCAATGCTTTTCAGGTTGGTTTTGCCTTCCTGGACCTAAAAAAATGTTGTCTCGAGAACGATTAGGACAAGATTGGATAAAATTATCATCGATTCTTGATATAGTTTCACCTATGGAATACCCGTATCTGATGGGTACTAAAGATGACGGATGGTATTGGGGGAAGGTTGGTGGGTTTTTTTATTGGTATTTTATAAGAAATATGAAAAAAAGAGCATCTGAGTTTAAAAGTCCAGCATTAGCAGTTACTAATTCTGTAGAATGCAATAGTAATGAAATGCTAAGACAAATAAGAGGATTTGATTTTGGTTTAGGTATAGCCGTATTTAAATATTTTGGAACTTCAAAAGAACAATGGGATGCATTAAAAGGATATGCTGAAAAAGAATTTGGGTTGGAAAATTTGAAATTTAATTGAAAAAAATTATCAAGATTTAATAGAAACTGTTACAACTGCATTACATACAATAATCTTATCTGATATGTCATTTAATTCTTTTATCATTATTCCTTGAGCAATTAAACCTCCTTTTACAACTTCAATTGATTTTTGACCAAAGGGAATTAAAGATAAATTCAGCGTCTGATTTCCATGAAAATTCCTTTGAAAAAATTAAAATTCTGGTTTATTTTAACCAATCTAGCGAAGTATTAACATTGTTAGATAAGATAAAGTTAAATAAACTTTAATTTATTTCTCTCTATTATTTCTGATAATTCACAATTGTAATTTACTTTAACCTTCAATACTATAACTACATGAAGGGCAAACAGAAATGCCTGTCTCAATTTTATTACCACATTCTGGGCATACATTACCAGTTTGTAGCTTTTTTAAGAATTCCTCTTTTTTTGTCTTTAAGTCAACTAACATTGTCGGAGATCTTTTTCTGCCTGTTATAAAAATTGTTAACAAACATACAAATAAAAAACCTGGAACGGAAGCTCCTCCGAGAAATACCATTGCCATGAATTCACCAAGAGAAAAAATACCTATAAATAGAATCACTTAAAGCTTGTTGAATTAACTCCTTTCTGGCTGGTTATATTTCTTTTGTCTAAAACTTTTATTCTTTGCCATAAAATATTATTATAATATAAATTATAAGATTAAATTCTAAGATATGTACGAGATTAATGAAACTGTTTACAAACGTTTCGAGGAGAAAAATAATATACTATTTAGGAGAATCTGGGATAAAACATTACCAAATTTTGGCAGTTTTTTAGATACAAATATAGAAAAACATATTAATTCACATAATGATGGATATACAAGAATAGATTTTGCTTTAGTAGCAGCAGGATGGACTGTTTATGAGAAATTTCCATATGCATTCTCGTGGGAGAGAGATAAGCTAATGGATATAGGATATGGAGTAAATTGGATGAAATCCAAATATTTAGTTAAAGATGTAAAAAGCTTTACTGCTATTATTAAGAAAGTGGCAAGGTTTTATGGTGCATCCTTGGTTGGTATTGCTGATGTTAATGAAAAGTGGATTTATAAAACAGGGTTTAAGAGACCTAACCGGACAAGTGAATCAGTAGCAAAAGAAAAAATAAGGGATGGTAATATCTCAAATTCAATTCTAGAACAACAGATTAATTTGCCAAAAGACATCAATAAGGCAATAATTATGGTAATTGAGATGGATCCCAATGCAATTTCAACTGCACCTGCTCAGCCAGCAGCAGCAGCAGTAGCTATAGCATATTCTAAAATGGCTTTCGTAATTTCATGTGTAGGAGAGTTTATAAGGAATCTGGGATATAAAGCAATTCAGTGTGGAAATGATACAGCACTTAGCATCCCATTAGCTATTGATGCTGGATTAGGTGCATTAGGAAGACATGGCTTATTAATTACTCCAGAGTTTGGCCCGAGAGTAAGAATATGTAAAGTATTTACTGATTTACCTTTAGTTTCAGATACTCCAAATTCTGACTTCATAAAAACAGTGGCGAATAAATGTAAAAATTGTTTTAAATGTGCTGAGGCGTGTGAGACAGAAGCAATTACAAAAAAAAAGGACCCGGACTTTAATTCTCCTACAATTTCTAACAATCCTGGTGTGAATAAATATTATGTTAATGTAGAGAAGTGTTTTGAATTTTGGATTGAAAATTCAAGTGATTGTGGGAACTGTATTGCTGCATGTCCTTTTTCTAACATTAGAAAATTCTTAACTCCTACTGAATTTTGGAATTTAAAATAAAAATTTAATTCAATCAGATATTTTGAAAAAAAATTTAACTTTTAGGTAAGTATTATGGAAAATGTAAAAGTTGGAATAATAGGCTCAGGATTTTCTGCTGAATTTCATTTGTACTCTTTCAAACTGCTACCTAATGTAGATATAGTAGGGATAAGCTCAAGAAATGAACAAACTGCAAAAAAATTAATGAAAAAGTTTAATATACCTAATGACAGATTTATGGATTATAATAAGCTGTTAAAATTAGAATGCGATGCTATATCTGTTTGTTTACCAAATTATTTACATAAAGACATTACATTAGATCTCTTGAATTCAGGGAAACATGTATTTATCGAAAAACCATTAGCCTTAAATGTAGATGAAGGTAAGGAAATGATCGATGCTTCGAAATCTACTAATAGAAATATATTTTATTGCGAAAATAATATGTATTCTCCAGCTTTTAATAAAGCAAAAGAGATAATTGATGAGGGAGGGTTAGGGGAAATATATATGGGCCGTGGAAGAGAACAACATTCAGGACCTCATTCCTCTTGGTTTTATAAAAAAAATCAGGCAGGGGGTGGTTCATTAATCGATTTAGGGATACATGATATTGCGTGTCTAGTATGGTTCCTTGGTGTTGATGTTAAAGAGGTATTTTGTCAAATAAAAACAGTGTATCCAGATAGGGGAAAATTTGGGGAATGTGAAGTTGAAGATAATGCTTTAGGAATATTATATTTTGAGAATGGTGCTCAGGTGGTTATAGAAGAATCATGGGCGTCTCCAGGAGGTTATGACATCCGTTATGAGTTATTTGGAACAGAAGGTCAAATTAAAGTAGCCCCAACTTTCTCTAATTTAATAACTGTCTACAGTGAGAAAGGATATAGTTATGCTGTTGAAAAAGCAGGAACTACAAAAGGTTGGACTTTTCCTGTAGCAGCAGAATTTTGGACATTTGGGTATCCTCAGGAAATGAGATATTTTATTGAATGTATAGTTGAAAATAAAGATGCGTTAACAAATGGAAAATATGGACTAAAAATATTGAAAATAGTTGAAACAATGTATAAAAGCGCTAAAACTAAAAAAATTGAGGAGGTTGTCCTTTAAAAACTATAATTCAACTAAAAAAATGATAAAAATATAATTGTAAAAATAGTGGTCTAATATTGTTTATACTTTCCCTTGATTTTTATTATAAAATTAATGATATTTTAATCTTCTTTTAAGGATACTAAATCCTTGTCCACAATCAAAAATTAAATATGAAGTTGGTATTTGAAAGAAAAAGCATTTTGTTAACAATTATAACCATTCCCAAAAAATATATTAGGTTAATATTATATTTCGGTAATGAAAACTATATATCAGTTATTTTTTAAATTAATATACAATTTTGATTTTTTATTTGATAAAAAAATATTGTGAAAATTTTGACATTTAAATATGGTAATTTTACAAAAATGGGCCCAATCTTTGGATGTTCTTTTAAAAATTTAATGAAATTATTAATTTCTAATGGCAAGATAGCTGTTAAACATTATCCTCGTATTTTTTTTATGTATGCTGTTACTATTGTTGGAATTCCATTTCGAGTACGTGAAAAGTTGCTTTATAGTAAAAGAATAAAGAGAACAAAAATAGTTTATCCGCCAATTTTTATAATAGGTCATTGGAGAAGTGGCACTACTCACCTCCATAATTTATTATGTCAAGACCCCCAATTTGGATTTATCAATATGCTTCAAGCATCTTTTCCTAACTCTTTTTTAAGTAATAATTTCTTTAAATTTTGGATGAAAAAGTTATTACCAGAAACACGACCAATGGATAATATGAAAATGGGTGTCGAAGAAGCACAAGAAGATGAAATGGCATTAGGAAATCTAATTCCTTATACATTTTATAACGCTTTATATTTTCCAAAAAGAATGGTGGAATATTATCATAGGTATGTGCGATTTAGAAATATTTCTTCAAAAATTAGTCAAAAGTGGAAATATAATTATGACTATTTACTTAAAACAACGACATTAAATATGAAGGGTAAATGTCTTATCTTAAAAAATCCAGTAAACACTGCAAGGATTAGAATTTTATTAGAACTATACCCGGATGCAAAATTTATTCATATATTTAGAAATCCTTATATTATATTCTTATCAACAAGACATTTTTATAAAAAAGCAATAGAACAATTTATGTTCCAAAAAGTATCTAAAGAAATAATTGAAAGAAATATTGTTGAAATCTATAAAAACATGATGAAAGTTTATTTAAATCAAAAGAAATTGATACCTAATAGAAATCTAGTTGAAATTCGATTTGAAGATTTAGAACTTGACCCCCTCAATCAACTGAAAATAATTTATACTACTCTAAAACTTCCTGGATTTGAGAAAAATAAAGATAAATTTACAATGTACTTGAAGCAGTTAATAAATTATAAAAAAAATAAATTCCAATTAAATGATAGAATTATAGAGTTGATTAGAAGACATTGGGATTTTACAATCACTAAATGGAATTATCAAATACCTGATGTAATGTAGAACGATTAATCAACTAGAGAATTACAAAAGGGACTCACTTAAGATTATGAATTTAAAATGATTTCTGGATTAAATTTAAAAAAGCTATTTATTAAACATTTGAATGAATTTTACTATCCATTCTAGTTTACTTTTAGAGGATAAGAGAATTACGTGAGGGAATTCAATACTTCTTGAATAGATATCTGAAGCGACTGGAAAATAAGTATCATCACTTTTTACTCCTCCCCAATTCGCATTACTATAATCGATACCTTTGCGCAATTCAATGTTTTTAAAACAATCTAAACGATGTAAAGGGGGGTAACAATCATCAGTAGGTATATTATTATTGTTTAAATATTCGTAAAACTCTTCTTTAGTTAATCCACCAAATTTTTCAGGTTTAAACACAAATGGATAGACATAATACCCACACTCCTCAGTCCCGGGTGTAAGTTTCATCGCTTGAATGCCATCAATTGAATTCAACTTATCCGTAAAGTATTTAGCATTCTCATTTCTTAATTTATGTTGCGCAGGTAATTTCTTTAGTTGCTCACGGAGAATAGCTGCTTGAAACTCACCCATCCTATAATTTGTACCATAAGAATAATGATCATAAAAATATTTATTCTTTCTTCTCCCGCAGTCAATATAAGAATATATTTTATTCGCTAACACATCAGAATTACATATTATTGCTCCACCTTCTCCACTAGTTAATATTTTTGAGGCTTGAAAACTAAAAGTACCAGCATCTCCCCAATTTCCCAATCTTTTTCCTTTATATCTCGATCCATGAGCATGAGCACAATCTTCAACAATTGAAAGGTTGTAATCTTTTGCAATTTTCATTAATTTATCCATTTCAACAGGATTTCCTCCTAAATGAACTGGAATAATTGCCTTTGTTCTTTCTGTGATTAGGGTTTCAATAATACCAGCATCCATTACTAAGGTTTCAGGGTCGATATCACAAAAGATGGGAACTGCATTTGTAGCTATTACAGCAGAAGCAGAGGCTATAAAAGTATAATCTGATACAATAACCTCATCTCCTAAACCGACACCTAAAGCCATTAAAGCGGCCTCAATCGCAACTGTGCCATTATTGACTGCGATACAATGTTTTGCTTCTTGAAATTGTGCAAATTCTTCTTGAAATGACCATACATTTTCTCCTTGATGATCACTTGGAGATCCACACCACCAATTTGCTGAGTTGATAACATCTATTAAGGCATTTACCTCATTTTGATCAAATATAGGCCATTCAGGAAAATTTATTTTAAAATTTCGTTTAAATAACATTATTTACTTCATACCTCAATTCAATGGCATAAATTTTATGAGTTAGTTTAAATATATTTACTAAAACAGATAAAATTTACAACCCTAATAAATATTAAAAGTTATTGATAAAAATACAATTCTGAGAATGAAAATAATCAATAAAAGAACCATCGCTGAACTTATAAAAGAATATATATCAGAAATTACACTAGAGGAAATTGAATCACTTATTGAAATCCCTCCATCGGAAATTAATTATACTTATGCGTTTCCTTGCTTTAGATTAGCAGATTTTAAAAGGAAACCTCCGAATTCTATTGCAGAGGATTTAGAAAAAGAGTTAAAGTTACCTAACTTTTTTGATGAAATTAAAGCAATCGGTCCATATTTAAATTTTAAAATTAAATCCAAGTATATTCTTAGTCAAATTTTCGAGTTAAAAGAAGACTATGGTAGATTTGGATTAAGTAGTGATTTTGATGATAAAATTAATGAAAAAATCGTCATTGAATATCCTTCTCCGAATACAAATAAGCCTCTTCATTTTGGACATGTGAGAAATGTATTATTAGGTAAATCTCTTTCAAATCTACTACAATATAAGGGATATCATGTATTTCAAGTTAATTTGAACAATGATAGAGGAATTCACATTTGTAAAAGCATGTTAGCATATAAAAAGTGGGGTAATAATAAAAATCCTGATAAAAAAAGTGATCATTTTGTTGGAGATTTTTATGTTAAGTATACTGAAAAATTAAAACAAGATAAAGCTTTAGAGGAAGAAGCTCGTGATTTATTAAAATTATGGGAAGCAGGAGATAAAGAAACGATTGCTTTATGGAAGAAAATGAATAGATGGGCTCTAGACGGTCATAATATAACATATAAGAAGTTAGATATTTCGTTTGATAAGGAATATTATGAATCAGATTTGTATATAAAAGGCAAAAAAATTATCTTAGAAGGATTAAAGAAAGGATTATTTGAAAAAACTGAAGATGGAGCTATAATCGCGAGATTAAAACAAAAATATAATCTTGAAGACAAAATTTTGGTGCGAAGTGACGGAACCTCAATTTATATAACTCAAGATATTTATCTAGCTTATAAAAAGAAAGAAGATTTTGATTATGATAGATCTATATATATCGTTGGTGATGCTCAGATCCAACACTTCAAATGGCTTTTTGCCATTTTAGATATATTAGGATTCAAGGAAGATAATTATCATTTAGCTTATGGAATGATAAGTTTACCTAGTGGTAGGATGAAGAGTAGGGAAGGTACTATTGTAGATGCAGATGATGTTATTGAGCAAGTTGAAAATCTAGCTTTTGAAGAAGTAGAAAAGAGATATCCAAACCTTCCTAATTCTGAAAAGAAATTTAGAGCTGAAATTATAGGATTGGCAGCTATAAAGTTATTTATTTTAAAATATAATCCTGTTAAAGGTTTTGTTTTTAGTCCTAAGGATAGTATTTCTTTTGAAGGTGAAACTGGTCCATATATTCAATATTGTTATGCAAGGATTGAATCGATTATATCAAAATCTGGTATAGAAATTAGTTCTAATATTAATTGGAATTTATTAAATCATGAAAAAGAAGTATCTCTATTAAAACAGTTAATATATTTTCCTGAAATCTTAGATTCTGTCGAGAAAACCTATAATATTCATTTAATTGCTCAATATCTATTAAGTCTATGTCAATCATTTAATTCTTTCTACTCCTCTTGCCAGGTAATTTCTCAAAATATAGAATTAGAAAAAGCAAGGTTATTATTAATTTATTGCGTACAGATTGTAATTAAAATAGGACTAAATATTTTAGGGATAGAAACTTTAGATCAAATGTAATTCTTTTATTAATAACATTCTTATTAAAAATCATGACTTTTTTTGACTTTGGAAAAGAAATACTAGAAGATACTCAATTTGTAATTTTTGGTATACCATGGGATTATTTAACTTCCACGGATTTGCCCAATTCCTCCATAGCTCCTGAATATATTAGAGGAGTAACCAATGATATTGGCTACACAACTGAGTTAGGGTATTACATACCAGAATTTAAAACAGCAGATATTGGAGACGTAAGTATTGAAACAATAAATGTTGAAAAAAATCTTCTTTCAATTGAGAAATTTGTAAAAAATATTTACCAACAAAATGCAAATGTTATTCCAATTATGATCGGAGGGGATCATTTTTGTACTTATCCCGTAGTTAAAGCAGTAGGTGATCATTTTCTTAAAAAAGAAGAATTTGGAATACTTATATTCGATGCTCATTTGGATCTATACCAAGAATGGGATAAAGGAGTATATTCCCATGCTACAATTTCTCATAGAATTTATGATTTAAAATACATAAATAATAAAAATTTATTTATTGTAGGAGCAAGGGATATAGATATTGCTGAATTAGAAATAGCGAAATCTGAGGAGATCAAATATCTTAATGCTTTTGAATTAATGGAAGGATTAGATAAATATATAGATAGCATTTTAGGCTTTTTTAAAAAGTCTGATATCAATAATCTGTATGTTTCGATAGACGTTGATGTTTTCGATCCTTCCATTTCTCCAGGAACAGGTTATGCAATTCCCGGAGGTTTCACTTACCGCGAAGTTTGGAGGATTCTAAGAGAGATTGCTAAAAATTTCAATATTATTGCTTATGATTTGGTAGAAGTAGCACCTAATTTAGATTTAGATAATAGAATAACCTTAAATTTAGCTGCTAAGTTAATTGTTGAATTTATGTCTTTCATTGTAAATAAATAACAAGAATGAGTCAGTTGCCAAATAAAGATTTAAAAGAATTGTGGAAAAATGTTAATCAGTTTGAAATTCCTGATGACATAGATATTCTACAACTTATAAATTCTCTCAAAGGCACAGGATTTAACGCCAAAAGATTAGCGCTAGCTTGTGAAATTTATAATGAAATGGTGAATGATAAAGAGTGTGTAAAATTTTTTGGCCTAGCTGGAGCTTTAGTACCTGTGGGAATGCAGAAAGTAATTTGTGATTTTATAAAAGAGGGATTTATTGATATTTTAGTAACTACTGGCGCAAACTTAACCCATGATCTTGCAGAAGCGTTAGGGTATCATCATTTGCAGGGAGATAGTATTAATCCACATGATCTCGATGATTCTGAATTATATAAGGATGAAATCAATAGAATTTATGATGTATATATGCCAAATAAAGTGTATAGGGGAATTGAAGATTTCATAACAAAATTGAAAATTCCTGATTATCAAATGTCTGTAAGTTCTTTCTTGAAATTTCTTGGCACGCAATTACCAGAAACATCTCATTCTATTTTAAAAATATGTAATGAAAAAAATATACCTATTTATTGTCCTGCTTTTACAGATTCTGGTCTAGCTTTACAATTAGGCTTTCATCACCAAAAAATTAATTTAAATCATTTTCAAGATATGCTTGAAATGGTTAATTTAGCCTGGGATGCTCAGAAGGCTGGAATATGCATTATAGGTGGTGGAGTTCCTAAAAATTTCATAATGCAATCTCTACAATTTTGCCCTAATTCGGCATCATATGCTATCCAAATTACAATGGATCGCCCTGAATCTGGTGGTTTAAGTGGTGCTACTTTAGATGAAGCTATATCTTGGGGAAAAATTAATGAAAATGCAAAATATTCTACAGTTATTTCTGATGCAACTATTGCATTACCTATAATATTGTGGTATTTAAAAAAGTCGCGGATTTAAAAATATTAGACGGTTTAAATAAGAAGAATTTCAAAAGTATTAAGAAAAGACTCCTTTTAATTTTTGATCGACAGTTTGTGTATCAGTTCCAAATATACTTTCTAGATTCTGTTTAAAACCTCTAAATCGAGAAATTTCTGATAAATTTTTTCCTGAATTCATAGATTTAAATTCATCAATAATCTGCTTCAAACGGGGGTGGATTATTTTTTTAATATACTTCTCAACTTTTCTTTCTTTATCCAGAATGCTATATGATATTATAATCTCTGGTTCGAAACTATCTTCAGCCGTAATTTTATCCTCGACAAAAGTAATAATATATTTCTTACCTTCAAAATATTCTATTGAATCTTTCGAAATAGCAGTCTGTGCAAAACTAATAATAGCAGTCAATAATCCACTACGTAAATCTTGATCAATCTCTTCTTTGTCTGATTTATGAAAAGTCTTCTTAACTAGTGTAAAGCCTCGGAATAATAACCCTGCTTCTCGGACAACCATCTTTAATTTTAATGCATAAAATGAAAAATTATAATTATATTCTTATTAAAAATTTTAACCTTAGTACGTTAAATATAGCTATTTAATATAATAAATTCTGTGACTTTATTATTTTATCAATTTTTACAGAATTATTAGCAAGATCTCATAGAAAAGGATTCATGTTTAGTATATAAAAAGAAATTTTAGAGATAATTAATTTTCAAAAATTATGATTAGTAAACAAAAAATTAAATCTTGTGCAGAAAACATTGCTAATAGTATAAACATAAAAAAAGAGGGAGAATGTGTTCTTATTTCAGGTGGTTTATATGTACATGAATTATTGGAAGAAATAGGATTAAATGTTTATAGAAAAGGGGGTATTCCACACATAACCTCTACTTCTGATTATTTTGATGAGTCTAGATTTACAGATGATAAAATAAAAGTAACAACATTAGAAAAGATAAGAAAGCATTATTTAGAGATGATAAAAAATATCGATTCTTATATTGTAGTGGAGCCACTTGAAGATCCATCTATTCGAACTAAAGTTCCGAAAGAAAAGCTTGATGCGTATACAAGATCAATTACTCCAGAAAGAGACGTACTTTATGGATTTAAGAAAGAATTTGCACCTGGAAAAAAATGGTGCTATGCTGCCTGGCCTTCTAAAAAAGCTGCAGAATTTTACAATGTTGAGTATGATTTATTTGAAAAATTCATAGTTGATGGGATGAGCATTCCTTCAAATGAACTTAAAAGCATTGTACAAAATTTAGGTGATAAATTTGTAAATGCTAAGAAAGTGTTTGTAACCGATGATAATGGAACAGACTTTTGGGTTTCAATAGAGGATCGAGTAAGAGTGCTTGATGATGGAATATTATCAGATGAACAGATTGCATTGGGAGATTTGGGAGGAAATTTACCAGCTGGTGAAGTCTATTTTCCACCTCATGAAAAACAAGGAGAGGGTAAATTATTTATTCCACTTACAAAAGAAAGGTATACTCATAAGTTTATCAAAAACGTGGAGTTATTTTTTAAAAATGGAAAACTACTAATTAATAAGGTGTCTGCAGATACTAACCTGGATGTATTAGTGAATGCATTTAAACAAAGAGAAGAAATTGATAGAAATAATAATGTTCCAGAACTTCGAACGTATAATGTTGGTGAACTTGGCATAGGCTGTAATCCAGTAATAACAAAACCAGTTGGATATATTCTTACAGATGAAAAAATAAATGGAAGTGTACATCTTGCCTTTGGATTTAATATATCATTTGGAGGCACTTCAGTCTCTCAGATGCACTGGGATTTTATAACTGCTCCCAAAGCAAATATTACTGTAGAATATAAAGATGGTTCTAAAAAAATAATTATGGAAAATGGTAATTTAATAGAAGGGTAAAAATTAAATTAATATTGGTTTTTCATTAATTCAGAGATTAAGATTTTCCAAAAATTGAAGAACTTTTTCCAATACATTTTTTTTAAAAACTATGCGTTCGGTTTTAAACCTATATTTTTTTACGATAATTTCTTTTTCTGTAGAAAATCCTATAAATACTAAGCCAACTGGTTTTTCTGGTGTACCTCCTGTTGGTCCAGCGATACCACTTATACCAATTCCTATATCTACATTTGAAAGGTTTCTTATATTATTGGCTAACTGTTGTACAACCTCTTTAGACACAGCACCAAATTCCAAAATTGTTTTAGGATTAACATTAACTGATTCTATTTTTGCTCGATTGCTATAACAAACAATTCCTCTCTCAAATACTTTTGAAGCGCCAGAAACATTGGTAATCATATTCGAAATATAACCACCTGTGCAAGATTCTGCCACAGCAAGGTGAATACTTTTTTCAGTAAAATTTTTAATTATCTTTTCAATTCTTTCTAAAACTTCCAAAATTCACCATGACCTTTGTATTTCAAATTTTTTCCCGCATGACTTACAAAATTTTACTCCTTCAGTTAAAGAATTACCACAAAAAGGACAAAATAATTTTAGTGGAGCTTTTCTAACAGGAATTAGAGATTTATATTTCTCTGGCTTTTTTTCCCCGAACGGTTGATATTCTAGATTTTTTTCGACTACTTTTTGATAACAACTTGGACAATAATCTCTTTTTTTTAATGCATAATATATCAAGTAGGGATTTAGAGCCATAAAGCCCCACATGAAATAGATAAAGAGTAATAGGTCTGTGAAAAAAGAGAAAGAGATTGTTGTAATAATAATTAATATTATTAGAATAGTGATAGCGAAAATTCCAAATATTAGAATATTGAATTTAGGTCGAACTGGATAACAATTCATTTTACAAATTTCACAAAACATCATATCGTTTTGATTTTGAGGCATCTATATCAATGTAAATATTTAAAACAATTAATTATTTTTATAAAAACTACCATAAATATAAATTAATAACAAATAAAAATAAATATTAAAATAATATCTTATATTTTCGAATTAATTACATGAAAAACGATATTATTCTCAAAAAAACACCACAAAGTGAATTAAATGATAAATGATGATGTTGCAAAAGGCTTTGTTTTCAAAATAACCGTTATAGGGGATGGTGCTGTTGGTAAAACAAGTTTAATTAAAAAATATACGCAAGGAAGTTTTCAAAAGGATTATATAAAAACTTTAGGAGCTCAATTTTCAAAATATGATGAAGAAATTGATGGTGATAATTGTAAATTATTCTTTTGGGACATTGCAGGGCAACGCGAATTTGATTTCATGCGACCTACTTTCTATAAAGGAAGTAAAGCAGCAATTATTGTATTCTCCCATACGGATGATGATAGTTTTAATCATATTGAGAATTGGCATGAAGATATAAAAAAATACACGGGAGAATTACCTATTGTTTTGTTTGGTAATAAAACAGATTTAGTTAAGAAAGAAGATTTAGATGATGAAAAAGTATTGAATATTGTAAATGAAAGAAATTTCTTGGGGTACTATAAAACATCAGCCAAAACGGGATCCGGTGTTTATAAAGCATTTCAAGCGATAATTAAAGAATTATATAATAAATATAAAGAAGCTTAAACAATGTATGATGATATTGATCAAGGTTATCCTAAAATCTTGTTTTTTTCATCAAATCATTGCGCACCGTGCAGACCAGTGGAAGAAATGTTAAAGAAAATAAATATTTCACATTTTGGAAAGAAATTGAGAATACAAAAAATATCTATTGAATTAGAAGAGAATCGCGGATTTATGCAAGAGTATCGAATCACATCAGTCCCAACATTAATAATTGCGGATAAAAAATTATCTGTAAATATCCAAGAGGAAGAAATTATAGATGCTATATTGTATGCGTTTATCACTTCTGTTAAAATATAATTTTATAAATGTAAAAATATGAAATTAATA
The DNA here is from genome assembly GCA_048940925.1 of Promethearchaeota archaeon. GTDB lineage: Archaea > Asgardarchaeota > Lokiarchaeia > Sigyniarchaeales > SOKP01 > Loki-b32. The sequence continues at coordinate 37,358 of JBHLOC010000031.1, forward strand.
AAAATAATAAATTAAGTGAAAAGAAAATGGATCGACAATTACTCTCTAAAATTTTAGCTCAAATGAGAAAAAATTTAAAAGAAGGCAAATCTATTGGTGATATGAAGGTTGGTGCTTTACTTGCTTTAGGGCATCAACTAGAAGCAATATTTTATTATTTAGGACATGAATTAGGGTCAATTTTAAAGGTAAAAGAACTTAAAGATCCGAATCAAATTCCTTATGAGTTAAAAAAATTAGTCTCAGAATATAAACTTGGTGATGTTGAGATTATTGAAAGTACTGGAGAAATTGTCCAACTCAAATTAAGAAATCATTCTTCTATTAAGGATTTAATTAATAGAGGTATCAAGACAACAGGTAGTTTTTGCTCTTTTGAAGCTGGGTTATTAGCGGGAGTAGTAGAAAAGATGTCCGATGTTCACTGTTTTGCACAGGAATTGGAATGTAGCTTACAAACTGGCGAAAATTATTGTAGTTTTATGATTGTATTTCAAACAGATTAACTTTCAGAAGGATTAGAGCAGATGATTACTAATAAATTTTTCAATTTAGCTATAATTTTTGGTTAAATTTTTTCTTAAATTTTATTAGAAACATAAAGTAGAAAATTATTAATAATTATACACTATATTTTGAATATAAAATCCCTTTTTGATGATTAATAATGGATGAAAATAAATGGATAATTAAAATCACCCTTTTAGGAGAAAAGAATGTGGGAAAAACTTCACTTGTTTATAGGTATATTGAGAATAAATTTAGAGAAAGTTATAAAGCTACACTTGGTGTTAACCTTTTAAAGAAAGAGTTGGATGTTGGGGAGTATGGTGGTGTTTCTGCTCAGATTTGGGATCTTGGAGGGCAAGAGTCTTTTAAATCTTTAAGATCTCTATATCTTGAGGGTGCTAATGGGGCACTTGTAATTTTTGATATGACAGATAAAAACTCTTTTGAAAAACTTGACGAATGGATACAAGATTTTAAAATTGCAAGGGGAGATGCTCCTATTATCTTAATAGGAAATAAATCCGATTTAAAAAATCAAATAAAAATAACTGAGAAAGAAGCTTCTCAATTCGCTAAAACTAACGGAATGGAATTAATTATTACATCAGCTAAAACTGGAGAAAACGTTGAAAATGCCTTTATAAAATTAACAAAGATAATTTTAGATAAAATTCCGAAGCAGTAATTAATATTTTGGGAAAATAGTAGATTAATTCTTTTTCTTCACTAATTTTTTCAATATTGAATTTTCTAAAAAATTTTTTAACTATCAAAATTTGGTGTTTATAGCTTGATTCTTTTTTAAATCAACCACCTTTATAAAGGAAGATTTATTTAAATACAATTAATAAAAGAACCTTGCAAAAAAGAATATTTTTTGTTTCTTTATTTTAAAATCTCAATTATCACCTTAAGCTTAAATTATGTCACAAGAAGATAATGAATTTGACGACGAATTTGAAGAAGAAGAGGAAGAAGGGGAAATTGATTATGAATCTGATTTAGACTATAAAATTGAGAATGTTGTAGCTACTGTTACGGTTGAAATTACAGAAAAAATTGATCTAAATCAAATAGCTAGAAAACATGCAGATGTAGAATATAATCCAGAACGTTTTCCCGGTTTAGTTATGCGCATTGAAAAACCTCGTGCTACAATTTTAATATTTTCAACTGGAAAAATGGTTGTTACTGGACTTAGACAAGCAGCTGAAGCAGAACGAGTCGTGGACAAGGTTGTCAAAAACATAAGAAAAGCAGGAATAAAATTAGCTAATCCAGAAATTACAATTCAAAATATAGTAGCTTCTGGAGATTTACATACTAACATTGACCTAAATATGGCCGCTATCGTGATGGAATATGCTATGTATGAACCTGAAGTATTTCCCGGATTAATTTACCGAATGCAAGATCCTAAAACTGTTTTCTTGATTTTCAGCACAGGGCGTATAGTTTGTACCGGAGCAAAGCAAAAAGAAATTGTAAGAGATGCTGTTTTAAAATTAAATCAACAAGTAAGGGAATTAGGTGTTGCTAAAAAAGATATAGGAGATTCTGAATACCAAGATATTACTTTCATATAAAATTTTTTTATATTTTTTATTATTTTTCCTTTTCCAGTAGTCATTTAAGTTAATATAAATCAGGTTAAGTATAGTTAAGACTATGGAAGTAATTTTAATTCTTATTCAAATAGCTTTCTTACTATTTATAGCATTAATTGAATTGATATATTCTTCATACAAAGCATCAACTAAATTGAATTCTTTAGCTTTATTAAAAGCCAAAATAAATAACTGATTTAGAGTTTTTTGATTATTTATTTCATATATATTCTCATCAAGCCCTAATTGGTCACTATGCTGATCAAGAAAATTGCATAAGATATATCTATTTTCTTTTCTTAAATTCACTCTATTCAATGCACCAAACATTCTTAAAATCAATGGGGTTTGAAATTTAATGTTATTATGAGGTAGTAATGTAAATTCTTTAAGAATTTTATATCTCTTATAAGATACCGACATAAATAATGTATTTCAAGTATCATTATTGAAAAAAAGTAATATCCTAGTATTATAGTGCAATATTGGATCATTAAATACTAAAATTCATAGTCAAATCCTTTATATTGGTGTTTAGGCTCTAAAATTTCATGTTGCACTTTTTCTACTTTTGCATGTCTCGGTCCTGTTTTAGCAAATTCTAAAAGCTCGAATAATTTATCTTCAAGGCCTTCTGCTTCAATAAATACGCTTCCATCCGGTAAGTTTTTAACATACCCCGTCAATCCTAATTTTCGTGCAACCTTTCGTGTGGTATATCTAAAGAACACTCCTTGTACAAGCCCAAATACTTTTATAATGATTCTTAATTCTTTCATATATTTAAATAATAGAGATCTTTATCAGAATTATATCCAATTACATCATTTTTAGCAAGAGTTTGAAGCACATTCTGCAACCATTGAATACTAGTATGAGTAAGTTTTTTTATATCATTAAAACTTAAACTTTCATTCACCGTTAATAAAAATAAGATTCTACTTTTAACAGTTAAATGATTTGAGGTTAACACTTTTTCGAATTTTATTTCCCAATCATACTCCTTAGTTTTTAATTCAGCTACTTGATTACTTAAGTGTGTTATTACCTGATCAGTCACACGAAAAGCATCTAAACTAAGATTAAACATCGTCTCCAATCTTTTCTTTAATTTATCTTCTTGAGTAACCTTATCAAGCTCTTTATTGAATTCTTCTAGAAGTTCCAAATAATCATTTCCATCTTCATACCGTACCCTTAAAACTAAAACAATTATCATTTCTTTATTTTCATTATAATAAGAAACTGAATTCCATTCTTTTTCTTCAGTAATAATATAGGATTCTGTAAAATTATGGGATATTGTAATTTGTTGAACAACAGGATCCGGGATATCTAAATCTTCTGGGTATCGCATATAAATGGTCCCCCCTAATACGTCATCCCATTTAATTAGAAAGATACCCGATGGCATAATAAATCAGGTTTTTTTGATTAATTTTGAAATATGCTTTTAAAGCAGTCAAAGAAAAATAAACTTGTTAATAAAATAATATCGTTTTAAGTAATAAAAATTTAGTTCTTTGTTCTTATTTAATTAAATATAATATCTTTGTGTAAATTCTATTAGGTTGTTTAAAAAAATAATAGACTGCATTAAGAGAATTACTAGAAAAATAAATAATTCTTTGTCAATTTATCACTTAGAGGTATAATAGATGAATGTTTATTATGTATATATTTTAGAAACTATCTCAAAAAAAGGAAGAAAATCATATTATACAGGATACACCAATAATCTCCATAGGAGATGGAATGAACATCGAACTGGGACTGGAGCTAAATTTTGTCGAGGAAAAAAACATATTGAGTTAAAATATTTCGAGACTTTTCAAACCAGAAGAGAGGCAATGAGGAGAGAATTAGAGATAAAATCATTTTCAAGAAATCAAAAAAAAGAATTAATAAAAAGCATAGATATTAATTAAGTTGAATTTCTCAGTGCATAACAAAAATTTTATTGTTTGTTTAGCGGGATTACCTGCTTCTGGCAAGACAACATTTGCTAATAAATTAAAAATGTTTCTTGAGAGAAGATTAGGTAAATCGAAAGTTAAAATAATCGATCCCGATAAAATAAGAAAAAGTTTAATATCCGATAAATTTAATCACAGAGAAGAACCTAAGGTTAGGAAAGAAAACCTAAGGGCAATTGAAAAGGAAGTACAAAACGGTTTTATTGTTATCAGTGATGATCTAAATTATTACTCAAGTATGAGACATGATATTAAAAAAATTGCTGAAAAATTTAATATTAGTTTTTTTATAATACACATTGCTACACCTCTCGAAGTATGCATAAAATGGAATAAGTTACGAGGGGAGCCCATTCCAAACAAAATTGTTAAAGAAATTCATAAAAAATTTGATTATTTTAATAAATATTATTGGGATTTTCCCCACGCACAATATGATCTTTCTCAAATCAAAAATATGGATAAGGAAGTTGAAGAGCTTATAGAAATTTTTTTAAAAAAAAGAGATATTCCTCAAAATGGTAAAAAAGAAGAAGAGTATAGGAAAACTATATCAGGAATAGATAATGAGAATTTAGATAAAATTACAAGAATATATGTAGGGACTCTTTTAAAAAATCCGAATTATACTCATTTAAAGACTGAGATTATTAAATTAAGAAAACTATTTATAAAACTTAATAAGAATAAATCTTTAAAGGATTTGGAAATTTTAAGAGTATTTAGAACCTATTTAGAAAAAAATCTAAATATACGAATATCTGAATAACGTTCATAACTGATTATTATAAAAATTAAAGAAAAAGAAAATAAACCATAATTACTTTAATTACTTGTATTTAGATAATTAATTTGTGTGATTTAATTTTAAAAAAATTTAAAAATGAACCAAGAAAAAGAAATTAAGGATATTGCTAAAGTAAGAATTGAAAGGTTAGATAAGAGTAGGAGTGGACGCTCGTTATGTTATATTGATCAGGATGTAATGTTTAATCTTGGATTAAATACTGGAGATATCATTGAAATAAGAGGTAAGAAAAAAACAACAGGTATTGCTGTTTCCAGTTCTAATGATAGAGGAAAAAGAACAATACGTTTAGACGGTCTTCAAAGATTAAATGTAGGTGCAACTATTGGTGAATTTGTTTCAATAAAAGTTACTGAGGTATATCCTGCTCGAGAAATTGTATTAACTCCTACTAGACCAAATGTAGACTTAAAAAGACAAGCAGATGCGATTAAAGGTAAGTTGATTGATAAGCCCGTAGTGATTGGCGATATAGTTGAAGTATTAGGTACTTTTGTTCATAGGGAAGATCAGGATAACCCAATGTCTGATATAATGAAATTTTTTCAATTTGGAGGTAAAAGAAGACCCACATTAGGGACATTAAGATTACTTGTTGAAAATCTCAAACCTCAAGATAAAGTTGTAAAAATTACTCGTGATACTATAATAAAGGTTAATAGAAGGGTTGCTGTTCTAAATGTTTCTGGAGGCGTTGTCACATATGATGATGTGGGAGGTTTAACAGATGAAATTCAGAGAATAAGAGAAATGGTTGAATTACCAATTAAACATCCTGAACTATTCCATCGTTTAAACATTGATCCACCTAAAGGAGTATTATTTTATGGTCCTTCAGGAACAGGTAAAACATTAATGGCAAAAGCTGTATCTCAAGAATCTAATGCTAATTTCATCACTATTAATGGTCCAGAAATTATGAGTAAATTTTATGGAGCAAGTGAAGGGAGATTACGTGAAATCTTTAGAGAAGCCGAAGATAATGCACCATCGATTATATTTATTGATGAAATCGATTCAATTGCTCCTAAGAGAGTTGATACATCTGGTGAAGTCGAAAGACGTGTAGTATCTCAACTTTTATCATTAATGGATGGCTTACGTGGTAGAGGTGAAATTATATGTGTTGGAGCTACAAATAGAGTAAATGCAATTGACGAAGCTTTAAGAAGGCCAGGAAGATTCGATAGAGAGATTGAATTTGGAGTTCCAAATGTTAAAGGTAGAAAAGAGATATTCCAAATACACACAAGAGGAATGCCGCTTGAGGAAAATGTTAATCTTGATAATTATGCTGAAATAACACATGGTTTTGTCGGAGCAGATATCATGGCAGTAAGTAGAGAAGCTGCGATGTTTTCATTAAGAAGAGTATTGCCAAAAATAAATTTGGATGAACCAATTCCAAGTGAAGTTATTCAAGAATTAAGAATAAAAGATGATGATTTTATAAAAGCGATTAATTTAATTGAACCTTCAGCTATGCGAGAAGTGATGGTTGAGGTTCCTGATGTTTCGTGGGAAGATATTGGAGGTTTAGAAGATATTAAAGAAGAATTAAGAGAAGCTGTAGAATGGCCATTAAAATATCCAAAAGTATTTAAAAAGGCAGGTATTCGCCCCTTGAACGGGATCCTCCTTTTTGGACCCCCTGGTTGTGGTAAAACTCTTTTAGCTAAAGCTATATCTAACGAAAGCCAATCAAATTTTATAGCAATAAAAGGTCCAGAAATATTTTCTAAATGGGTAGGAGAAAGTGAAAAAGCAGTACGAGAGATATTTCGAAAAGCACGTCAAGCTGCACCTTCAATAATATATTTTGATGAAATAGATGCAATATCTGCCGGAAGGGGATCTTATGAGAATACACATACCTTCGCATCAATAGTAAATCAAATTTTAGTTGAGATGGATGGTATTGAAAATAGAAAAGGAATTGTTATTATAGCAAGCACAAATCGTCCTGATATTGTTGATCCTGCGTTTTTAAGACCTGGAAGATTTGATCGTTTAATTTATGTAGAAGCTCCAGATTACAATGCTAGATTAAAAATCTTAGAAGTTCATACTAAATTTATGCCATTATCTGAAAATGTTTCCTTAGAAAGTATAGCACAGAAAACAGAGGGGTATAGTGGGGCAGACTTAGAAAATCTGAGCCGAGAAGCGGGAATGCAAGCGATTAGAGAAAAAATGACTTCTTTAGATAGAATAGAAAAAAAGCATTTTGATTTCGCTTTATCTAAGATAAAGTCAACACTACCAGAAGAAATAATTGAAAGATATAAAAATATGGCTAAACAATTAACTGAGTCTCGAAATATTAGTGAATCTAAAGCTGACTTCTATAAATAAAAGAATATTATAATTGTAATTATCTACTTCTTTTAATAAATTTTAAACATTTTTACCATTGCTTAATTTTAAATAATTAATCTCCTAAGAAACATTTAATTATTATTTTAAGCTCAGAAAAATGAGTGAAATTATAATAGTTCAACTTACTATTGTGAATCATCATAATTTTTTAAAAGGTATCCCCTGTTTCTCTTCGTAATTTCATTCTCAAAACCTTAATATTGCTCCTTAAAAACCTAATTATCGCAGTATAACTATTCCTTCCCTTGATTAAATATTCGCTACGATAATTCCTTTTTAAAATTGAGCTAAGTAGGTATGCTGGAATTTCAATAAAAACCTAATATTAGATTTTTAATATTTAATCTAAGTAAGTTGGCTAAATTCAGTAGGTTTCTCAAGAAGTCTAACTTCCTTTACTATTTCCAGTGTAATATGATTAAATATTAGATTTAAAAAAGATATATGAAAATAACTTAAGAATAAAATAAAAGTAAATATTTTCAAAAAAAATTCAAGAAACTTTCTCTTGGACAATATCGAGCATCCTAATAATATATTCAGCAGTGTTCTGAGTTTTGGAGAAAAGTACTATTGGCATAAAAAATACTCTAGCGTTACCATTGACATATTCACCTTTATTTACTGGAATCCTAAAAAATCCAGAAAATTCTCCAAATTTAATAGTGAGATCGTCTATTTTCATTTTTTTATTTAACCTAATAATGAATCTAGGGAGTTTTTTGGGTTTTTTGTCTATTAAATTGGGATTATCGTTAATTTTTAATTTTATAAAATACACTCCATTTGCAAACCCTGAAAACATAATATATATCTGATCTTTTATTGACATTATGAACTTAGAATTTAAACTGATATGATCAAGCTTAAGAGGTTTTATCATTTTATAATAAAAGAGTATATGCCTTGAGGTAGACCCAAGGAAATATAAAACATAGATTCCAGTGATCCATATAACAACAGTTGCGATAAATGAAATAGCTACCCATAACTCTGATTCATAATTAATACTTAAAGAAATAAATAAGAATAAAACTCCAAAAATAATACAGAAAATGAAAAACCCAACACTAAGATTCATCCTAAATTTAACCTTTTTTAGTTTATAATCAATCTCACTGTTCTCTAATATTATTTCTCTCATAGGGTTTACTGATTACATCTTTTTAATTTAATAAATCTAAAAACCTATTTAAATTAGCATGATATTCATCTCTTTTGAGTAAAGTGCCCATATGCCCTACATTCTCAAATATTATTTCTTCTACATTGGGATATTGCCTTCTTAATTCCTCATGATAAGGAAAGCCATGATCGTCATTCGCTGTAAAAATTAGAACTTTTCCATCCCACCCGTAATAATCTTCTATATTGTATTTTTCATTATTGAATTCTCTTGTGAGAATTGCTTGACATACTATAACACTTTTCTCTATTTTACTAAACCTTTCTTTCATAAATGCAATTGTAAATTTTAATTCTTCCTGAATTTCATTAGTTATATCTTTGTCTTCATTGGCTAATTTTAAAAGTTTTTTTGATATCAATTTCCTTAATAGAAAAGCTGGTATAAATTTAAACACTTTTATAGATTTTTTAAAATCCTTTACCCATTCATTTTTTGGAGGATAACTATTTATAAGAATAAGTGCCTCTATATTTTTATAATTTCTATGAAAATACGGTTGAGCCATGAAACTTCCAAAGCTCTGACCTATTAATATAAATTTTTTCACATTTTCTTTCTTTAGAATTTCATTTACTCCTTCACTAAATTCATCCAAGCTTTCAAAATTAGTAATTGAGGGGGCGATAACCCTATAATTTTTTTCAAAAAAAAGAATAGCTTGAAAATTACCCTCTGCATTTCCAAGTGCACCATGAAAGGTAAGAACTGTTTTTTCACCAGTTCCACAACTAATATATTCTATTTCTTTATTTCTTAATATAATAGTTTTTATAGGATGATTTTTTCTATAATCTACTAAGCGTTGATAAAGTTCTGGGGTAACATCCTTATAAAATTTGGAATTACTTTGGTTTTTCATTATTATGGGCTCTATTTTTTATCTCAGCTAAAATTTTTTTATTACTATTTAGGCATAACTAATTGTGATTAATAAAAATTTTCATTTTTTTATGGAATTTGAATTATATATTCAAATTTTGATTATGGATAATGTTTATAAAAAATCTAAGTTAAATAACTGAAAGATTCTTTAAGTAATGTATATACTTTGTATTCAGCAATTTAAATGTTTAACAAAATTTTCAACTCTGTCCATAGCTTCTTCAAGTTTGGACATCTCCGTAGCATATGATATACGTATCATATGGTCTGAAAAAGATCCAAATATATCTCCGGGTACTATCGCTACAGCTTGTTCTTTCATTACTTTTCGTGAGAATTCTGAACCATTCATCTTAAAAAGTTTGATTGAAGGCATAATATAAAAAGATCCGAGTGGTTTTATCACGTCAAAACCCATATCTTTTAATCTAGAATAGACTAAAATTCTTCTCTTATCAAAACTCTCCCAGATATTTTTGAAAAATTCTCTATTCATTTTTAATGCTTCTATAAAACCATACTGAGCAGCATGATTAGTTCCTGCTACCGTATACTGATGGTACTTTTCCATTAAATCAATAATTTCTTTAGAAGCTACAGCATACCCTAATCTAAAACCTGTTGCTGAAAATAATTTTGACATAGCATTTAGTGTTATAGTCCGTTTAAATATGTCATTCAAAGAAGCTGGACTCGTATGTTTAAGTCCATCATATATATAGTTTTCATAAACTTCATCTGAGATTAGATATAAATCATTATCTACAACAATATCCACAATTGCTTTTAATTGAGAAAGATTTAACGCATGACCAGTAGGATTGTTTGGAGAATTGATTAGAATTGCTTTTGTCTTTTCTGTAATTGATTTTTCAATTCCTTCTATATCTGGACTAAAATCCTTATTTCTTTCTACTTCTACAGTATTTATACCGAAAAAGGAACTACAGTAAAAATATGATACAAAATTAGGTGATGACAAGATTAACTCATCTCCAGGATTAAAAATGGAAGCAAAAGCTAATGTAATTGCCTGACTCCCACCATTAGTAACTATTATATTGTCTTTCCAATCGGTCTCAATTTTGTTATCCTTTCTCATCTTCTTTTCTATTAACTCTAATAATTCTGGAACTCCTTTCGTGGGAGCGTACATTGTTATATTTTTTTTTAAAGCCTCAATATTACCTTTTATAGCAGGTTCAGGAGTTCTGAAATCTGGTTGACCAATACCGAGACTAATTACATCTGAGCGTCCTGCGGCAAGATCAAATAATTCTCTAATGGTTGATTTTGGAGCTTTAGCTATTCTATGAGAAGTTTCTTTCATATAAAATTTTCTCTTATAAATTAATTTAAATTCATTTAATTCTCAATACTATGATACAAAAAAGAGTTTTTTGAGATTATTAAAACTTTTTAAAGTTTTACCCCATGATTACTTAAGATTTGATTAACTAACAATAAAAATGCTTCTTCAATATTCTCTCCCAATTTGGCGCTAGTTTCTATAAAATTGTTGGCGTTAATCTTCTTTGCTAGTTCTTGTCCCTTTTCAGTTGGAACTACACGCTCGTCTTTTAAGTCAGTTTTATTTCCAATTAATATATAAACTCCTTCTTTCCTCACATATTTCTTAAAATCACGCAACCATTTTGAAGTTATACAATCAAATGTATTATAGCGAGTAACATCGTATACAAGAAGCGCACCCTCACATCCTTGGAAGTACATAGATCTAATAACACTGTATTTTTCCTGTCCAGCCAGATCCCACATGATCAATCGTACTTTAGCATTTTCTAAATTCACATCTTTACGTACGATATTTGCGCCAAGGGTAGGTTTATAATCCTCTTGAAAAGTTTCTTCACAGAACATATTAATAAGACTTGTTTTTCCTACTGCTGCTTCTCCAAGAATTGTTATTTTAAAGACAAATTCTCTTAATTCCATGGCTTCTTCTGTTGACATACAGTGATTTCTATCCTTAATATATAGTAATACATATATTGTCGTATGTCTATTTAAGGCTTTTTTTCGACTTTCAATTTTAGAATAAAAGTATTATGATTTGGATCATTTATAGTTTTATTATCTCCAAAATGCGTAACTCTATATTTAGAAGGTAATGTTTTCTCTAAGGAATGGACTAAGAATCCCTCAAATAAATCACATGGTACACCAATTTCAGAACAAAATATACATTTTTGAACTAAGACTGTTACAATATTCTTATTTTTCTCAATTATTTTAACTTTCCAATCTGTAACTATTAACCTATTAATGTCATCAACGATTTCTTCAAAATTTTTCCCATATGGATATAAATAAAAGGAAAATTTTTTCCCAATTTCAAAAAGGAGTCTGGAAGAATCATATAATAAACAATTTTGAGCAGATATAATTTTCTTAAGTGAAAAGAAATCTAACATTTTATCTTGATCTTGGTCTTTTATGTTCTTTAGGTTGAGCATTTCAGCTTCTTTTAAGATGGATCTCATCCCATCATAATCAAGTATATCATGATACGCTTGAAGAAGTGCGGTTATAACCTTATATTTTACTTCTCCTTTATAATCTCCAATCATATGTTCTATGCTTTATGTAATTTCAAATCTTACTTTTCTTTAATACTTGAGATACTAATTTTTTAAAAGCAATTTCTACATTGTTTCCAGATTTTGCACTTGTTTCGATAAAATCACTAGCTTTTATCTCTTCTGCTAAATTTTCTCCCTTCTCCGAAGGTACTGCATTTGAATCTTTTAAATCAACTTTATTGCCAATTAACATATAAACTCCATCTGGTCTAGCAAAAGTTCTAAAATCCTCAAGCCATTTTGATTTAATACTTTCAAAAGTGGAATGACGTGTTATATCATATACAAACAAACTACCATGACAACCTTCAAAAAACATCTGTCTAGTTAATTCATATTTATCTTGTCCAGCGATATCCCAAAGTATTAGGCGAACAAATGCGTTAAATTCTTCAACTTTTATTTCTTTAGTAAGAATGTTAACACCTAAAGTTGGCTGGTAGTCCTTCTCAAAACTATGTTCTATATAGCGATTGATTAAACTTGTTTTACCTACCGCAGGATCACCTAACACGCAGAGTTTAAAAGCCCATATCCTCTCTTTGTTCTCTGTCATATTATTTCAAAATTTTTCTATAATTTTAGTAATGATAAATTAAGGTTAGGATCATTAGCTCGAATTAATTTTTGATCAATTTCAAATATATATACTTCACCAGTGATAGAAACTATAGTAGGTTGGATCAAATGTCCACCAATTATATTGTAATCTCTTGTTCCTAGAGAAATATGGAGGTGAACTATTGGTTGGTCATCTATAAAAGAAATGTTTCCCATACATGAAACTAATTCGACATAATCCTCATATATTTTTTGTAGATAGCTTTTAGAGTTGATATCAAAATACCCTATAGTAAATTTTTTTAAAGCACCAATACTATTAATTAATCCAGACCTTATATTATGTTCTTTTATCATCTGGATTATTGAATCGATTAAATCCTCATCTGGCTCTACTTTACCTACTATAACTCTACTAATCTTAGTTTCGATGCTCTTCATATTTATTCAAATATGAGAATATTATTATACATATCTGATAAAGTCAGTTTTTTTATATTTGAGTTAAAACCATATTTACATATTATTGCTACAAACGAATTTTTGATTCTTAATATAGAAAAATTAATTATAGTGTACATTTATACCCTATATTAGTATACTATAAGTGTTATATAATGCCCGAAAAAGTGGAAATATCAGGTATCGAATTACTCTTAGCTGAACCAGCTCAAGTTGATATGGAATGGGTTGGAAATGATGATTTAATAAATCAATTAAAAGCAGCATGGATGGTTGTTGATAAAGATGATCTTCCATTGAACCCACGTATTTTAGGCAAACCTGGAGTTGGAAAGACCACTCTTGGTTATGCTGCTGGAAGAAGATTAGGTAAAGATGTATACATGTTCCAATGCACAATGGATACACGCCCAGAAGATTTATTAATAAGTCCTGTAATTGCATCTGGTAATAAAATTGCTTATGTTGCTAGCTCTTTAGTATCAGCTATGATCAAGGGCGGAGTTTGCCTTTTAGATGAAGGAAATAGGATGAGTGAAAAAAGTTGGGCATCTTTAGCACCTTTAATGGATAAAAGACGATATGTGGAGAGTATTATAGCAGGCATTAGAATTTATGCGCATCCAGAATTTCGGTTATGTGTCACTATGAATGCTGATTCTAGCACATATGAAATTCCAGAATATATTCAGTCTCGTCTACAACCTAAGATTTACATAGAATTCCCCAATAAAATAGATGAACTCAAAATTTTAAAGTACAATTTACCTTTTGCATCTAAAGAAATTTTAGAATATTGTGTAGATTTTCTCCAGAATGCTCATATACATGACGAACCCTACACTGTTAGAGACGGTATTAACATTTTAAGATATTATATAAAATCAAGTTTACTAAACAACGAAGACCAAGATAAATTGGAAAAGGTTATGTTTGAAAGCTCTGTAATTAAAGTACTAGAAGAAGTAGCAGTAAAGTATTTACCTGGAAATTATGAAGAATTCTTGAAAAAGGAGAAAGAATCAATCCCATTTAAGATATTTAAAGATTTTGAAGATGTCAACGATTATTATGATAAATTTGTAAAAAAGACTGATAAAGATTCAACTGATTTTAACCCATAAAAAAAATTAAAGCTCTAAATTTTGGTTCTCTATTATTAATACTTGAAGATAGTAGTCTTATGCATTATAAAATTCCAAAAGAAACAGAGAGAGAAATATTTAAAGTTGAACCAAGTCATTTAAAACATAACAGGATAATTAGAGGATATGGGGGAATCTCATCAATTATTTTTTTTATTACCACGGCTATATCATTACGCTAATAATATTAGGAGAATTTTCTGCAATAATATACTTCTGGGCTCAATTCTTATTATATACTCCCCATTCCGATACATTCCTACTTATTTATTATTTCGGAAATTATTTCGTCCCAAACTAATAATAATGCTTAAAAAACATAAAAAATTAATTATAATGATTATTATAAAGCGACTTGAGTCTCAATAATAAAATTCCATTCGCTGGGGTAATCAGATAAAAGATTTGAGTGATTATTTCATGATAAAAATTTATAACCTATGGCTTTTTTATGTCATAGGTTGTGTTATTGCCTACTCTATGCAGTTATGGGCTAATAAGAAGCGAGGTGAGCCCTTTGATGATCCCGAATTTTTATTTTCTGATCAAAAAATCGTTGTTATTGCTATGGCATGGCTTTTTGGAGGTTTCATTGATTTATTTCCATTTTTTGGGGCTGCGGTGGGTATAATTGATACTTTAATAATAGGGATCCAAGGGTACTTTTCTTTAGTAATATTTAGTTTACTAATTGTTATTACAATTATATTTACAATTTTAACAGTTGTTTTTGATAAACTACTTCGAGGAGGAACATGTAAAAAGTGTGCAAATTTTTCAGGCGTTATGAATAAAACTACTGAAGATGTACGTGTTATGTTTTTCCAACAAAACCCAACAATGGCTAAAGCTTGGAAGAAGTAAGAAAAATTCAAATTATATAAAAAAGGAAGAGTATTGTTATTTCCAATGGCGAAAGAACCTTATTTAAAATATGTTAATATTTATGTAATTCCAACTTTTCATTCGCGTATAGAGTTCGCAAAATTGGTCCGAACTGCGCTATTCAAAGTATTTCCAGATGTAATTGCTGTAGAATTACCCAATAATATAAAAGATGAAGTAATAGAGGCTATTGAACGATTACCTTTTTTATCTTTAATTGGATATGCGGATACATTAAATCCTAAAAAATTGAATTTTATTCCGATAGATCCAGGAGATTCTATAATGGAGGGAATAAGAATTGGTCTTGATCATAATATTTCAATTGAATTTATCGATCTTTCAGTATCAGAGTATTTACCTCCAAGTTTTAAACTTCCAGATGATTACGCCATTAATCAAATTGGGCTTCAAAAGTTTTATCAACCCATTTCTGAGGTTTTTAAAAAAGAGTTTAAGGATAAAAAAGCTAAACTCAAGAATAAAGTAAATTTAAAAGAGTTCCTTAAAAATCAAGAAAAAATTGACAATGAATATGATTATATTGAAAAAGACATTCTTAGAGAAAAATATATGGCAGCTCATCTTTTAAAGATGATGCCATTATATCATAGGATTTTACTTATTATCGGTATGGCTCACTGGGAAAATGTAAAATATTATTTAGAAAATCCAGAACAAGTTCAAGATGTGGAATTAGATTTAATCCCTCATAAATACGTAAAAATATATAATATTAAGGGTTCTGATGCTAGATTTCTTTTAAGAGAATTACCATATCATACCTATAAATGGCTAAAATTTAGAGAGAAATTTTCTAAAGAAACTTTAGACAAAATAGAGACTCCTGAGGAAATTTATACGATATTAAGCTCTTACAATAAGGTTGAACATATTAGAAAAATATTGTTAAAAGCTAAATATGATTATGAAGAGGAATTTAAAGAATTTGTAGATTTGCATAGATTGAAAACTCTATTTCAGTATTCAAGGAACCTCTCTTTAACAGAAAAGAGATTATTGCCTAATTTATATCAATTATTAATTACTGCTAAAAACATTGTTGATGATGATTATGCTTGGAAAGTTATGGAAAAAGCTACGAAATATCCTTATGATGATAAGAGTGATAAATATGAGACTTTAAAGATGAGCATAGAAGGTGGATATGATCCAAGTGGTCGGTATATAAAATTGCGGAGACACCACCCTTATACTTATGGAAAAGAAAAAGAGGTACCTTTAAAGAAAAAACCTGCAGAAAAATATCCTGGTGAATGGAAGGATAAATGGGAAGAAAGTAAAGATTATACAGTCTCTTGGCCTCCTGAGGATATTTTAGAAGAAGATTACTTTGCTTTCATAAGAAAAAAAGCCATTAAGAATTTAAAAAATCAGAGAGTGAAAATAGAAGAATTTAAATCCAGCTTAATGGATGGAATTGCAGTTAAAGAAACGATTAGGAATTGGGCTTTTAAGAAAAAGATTTATGTTCAAAATATTCAACAAATTCAAGGCAAAATCGATACAATTGTCGTAATATTTGATAAAGATGATGGAGATGTTGAAAAATATCCATATAAATTAACTTGGTGGGCAGAACATGATAAAGAGAGTGATATGGCTTTTTATTCAACAAATCCTGGGGATTATGTTATTGGTCCAGGGATTACACATGTAGAGGTCGGAGGATTACTATCGATCTTTCCAGCAATTTATCTAAGATCGATTTTTGATTCATATATGGATTATGAGTATAGAGATACGAAGAATAAAGCAGAACGCTTACTTAAGGCCGCAATTATTTATTCAAATGAACATTATATCGCTTATACGGCAAAAGAACCACCTCGAAAATATTTCTTTTCACTAGCAGGAATTAAAAATCGCGAATTGGTTTATATTCCAATAGATAATTTTAGTAAAGATTCACTTAAAACAATCAAACACATTCACATTCTTGCGGGAAGAGACAAAAGGAAAATTGCTCACAATTATATATTTTTGGATTAACGATGAAATAAGTTTAAAAACTACCATAAGATTTTTTAGATCATTTTACCTAATTTTAATTATAAAGTGGATGTGGATGCTATGAATATGGTTACTGAATTCTTAGGTTTTATAAAAAATATAATCATATCCACAATTATTATTATCTAAATTCATTTATTTGTGAAGTGAATTTTCTTAGTTTTTGCTTCCACATCCTGCTTCATGAGTAAAACTTTCGACATTTATGATGTAAACTAAAATATGTTAATTAATTTATTTTTTAATAATTTTAAGTTAAAAAGGTTGAGATTGGAAAAAGAAAAGTAAGGTAGGTGTTTAGAATTTCGTATATTAAAAAGGAAATAGAACTTATAGGATTTTGGAAGGATAACAAAATATTTGAGAAAAGTGTGGAGCAAAGACCTAAAGATAATCCTTATGTATTTTATGATGGACCCCCATTTGCTACGGGATTACCTCAACATGGTAATATATTAAGTATTGTAACAAAAGATGTATTCCCAAGATATTGGACAATGAAAGGACATCGTTGTGAGAGGAGATGGGGTTGGGATTGCCATGGGCTTCCTATAGAAAGTGTTTGTGAAAAAGCTTTAAATATAAAGCAGAAGAATGAAATTTATCAAATGGGTGTAGAAGAATTTAATGAATTTTGTCGCTCAAAAGTGCTTTGGTATGCTAATGAATGGAAAAAAACCGTTGATCGAATGGGTAAGTGGATAGAATTTGATAATTCATATAAAACGATGGATAATACTTATATGGAGACCGTGTGGTATATTTTTAAAAAGATATATACTGATGGTCTTATATATAAAGGTAAAAAAGTCTTGTTTTATTGTCCAAGATGTGAAACGCCGCTCTCTAATTTTGAAATTTCTATGGATAACAGTTATAAGGAGGTTACTGAACATTCAGTTATAGCAAAATTTGAATTAAAAGAAGAACCAAAAACATTTCTTTTAGCATGGACTACAACTCCTTGGACTTTAATTGGAAATGTGGCTTTAGCTGTAAATGGTAAACAAGCATACGTTAAAATAAAGGTTAATGGTGAATATTTAATCTTAATAAATAACAAGTTAGAAAACATCAAAGAGGAATATGAAATAATTGATGAATTTAAAGGAAAAGAACTGTTAAATAAGGAGTATAAGCCTTTATATCAAATTTCAACTATGAGAGACAAAAAAGGGTATGGGGTAATTGATGGTGGCGATGAAGTATTGTCTGATGAAGGAACAGGAATTATTCATATAGCACTTTATGGTGAATTTGATTATGAAATGATAAATAAGTATGATCTTCCAGTAATTCAACATATTGATGAACATGGTAAGTTGGTCGATGGTCCAAAAAATTGGATTGGTTTATGGTTTAAAGATGTAGATGACGAGGTCTTGGAGGATCTAGATCATCGGAACCTTTTATACGAAACAGAAGATTACACACATTCATATCCTTTCTGTTATAGATGTAATACACCCTTAATTTATAATGCTCTTGATGCTTGGTTTATAAACATTCAAAAAATAAAACCAAGACTTTTAAAAACTAATAAAAAAATAAACTGGTATCCCAAAGAAATTTCTTATAGATATCAAAAGATAATAGAAACCGCTCCTGATTGGTGCATTTCGAGAAATCGGTTTTGGGCTACAGCAATGCCCATCTGGGAGTGTGAAGAATGCAATGTAATTAGAGTAATTGGATCAGTGAAAGAATTACAAGAAAATGCGATTGAAGAAGTTCCAGATAATCTTGATCTCCACAGACATATAGTTGATAAAATACATCTTAGATGTTCAAGTTGCAATAAAATAATGAATCGTATATCAGAAGTATTTGATTGTTGGTTGGAATCGGGTTCAATGCCATATGCTGCAAAACATTACCCTTTTGAAAATATTGAATGGTTTGAACAAAATTTCCCGAGTGATTTTGTATCAGAATATATTGGTCAGGTTAGAGCATGGTTTTACTATATGCATGTAATATCAATTCTATTATTTGATAACATTCCTTTTAAAAATGTTGTCGTAAATGGTAATTTACTTGGTGAAGACGGAACTAAAATGTCAAAATCCAAAAAAAATTATCCTGATCCAAACCTGATCATAGAGAAATATGGAGCTGACGCTTTAAGGATTTATCTTATGTCATCACAACTAATGAGGGCCCAAGATTTAAGTTTTAAAGAAGAAATAGTGAAACAAATCTATAGAAGATTCAATTTATTGCTAGCTAATGTATTAAAGTTTTATTCACTAATCAATATTGATGAGATTACTGCGGATAAAACACATTCAGATAATATTTTAGATCGATGGATAATTAGTGTATTGAATAGCCTTATACGAGATATTACGCAACTAATGAATGATTATGATACATCAGAGGCTAGTCGGTTATTATTCAATTTCATTGAGGATCTCTCTACATGGTATATTAAAAACAGCAGAGCCCGATTTAAGAGTGAAAATATAAATGAAAGATTATCAGCAATGA
>JBHLOC010000069.1:0-14260 GCA_048940925.1 Promethearchaeota archaeon
ATAAATTTTTGATCCAATTCTTTTTGAGCTTTTAATTTTGAGAAGAAACAGGTTAATAAACAAATTAACAATGGAGAAAAAATAATAAATATTATATTGGATAGTATTTGGTAAAGAAATCTCATTTCGAAATTTCTTGGGGAGGGAAGATCTAATACAAGGTTAAAAATTGAGCTATAAATAAGGTTAATTATTCCTGTAGATAAGAGATAAACGAGAGCGATTACAATTAATCTCCAGAAAGAACCTTTTGCGATAGAATGGGCTTTAGAAATCGGATTCTCAATATCTTGCATATTATAAGTGAATATTAAAAAAATATAGAAACCATATATGATAATTGATGGTATAAGAAAAAAAAAGATTCCAAGGGGAAAACCTATTCCAATTAACAATATAACCAAAAGTATTCTTTTATTGAATGAAGATTTAAATGATGAAATAAAATCAGCTTCTCCATTTTCATATTTCTTGTATAGAAAAGTGCTAACAGAACACATTGAAATTACAGTAATGATACCCCCTATACGCCCTCCAATTAAAGTTTGGAGAACAAATAAAAAAATACTCCAAATTAGAAATTGCAGGAATTCAATTATATATAAATTTGAAATATCTGGTGTACTTTCCATTTTTTCAACAAGATCTCTACCCAATTCAGCAATATATGACTCAAGTTCAGTTAATAATAAGATTTTTAAAAAAATTGAAAGAATACCCAAAATTGCGAAAGGTATAATTATATAACCAAAATTTCTAAAAAATAATTTAAAACCGTCTCCAATTACCTCACTAAATCGCTTATTTGCTAAATTCACTAATTTTTGGGGATCTTCTTCCACACTTCTAATAATAATAATATTTTATTTATAGTTTGTTATCAGATGATTTAATGAAAGGATTATAAGGAAGTGTAAAGGGTGTTAAATTAATAAAGTGTAACCTCATATATTTCAATATAATATTGAGATCTATAAATTCGTTATAAGAATCAAATTATATGTGATAGAATTGGACCTTAAATTTGGAATGGAACTTGGAACAAATAGTTCCATGATTATGATGAAAACTGAGACTTATATGAGAACCATTAAGTATATAGATAAAATGGGATATGATTCGTTATTTCTCATGGATCATTTAAACCATATACCTCCCCGAGCAGAAATCCCAAGTTGTAATGTATTATTAGGCTGGGCTGCAGCAGAAACTAAGAACATTGATATAGGCTCCAGTGTAACCGATCCACATAGAAGACATCCAGCTCAAATTGCATTAGATTCTCTAACAATTCAAAAAATCATAAAGAATCGTTTTATTTTAGGAATTGGTGCAGGAGAGGGGATGAATCTAATTAATTTCGGGATTCAATGGGATAAACCAGCTAAAAGACTTAAAGAAGCTGTTGAAGTAATAAAATTATTATGGAATACTTCTCAAAAGCGAAATTTAACCATAGATTACTCCGGTGAATTTTTTAATTTAAAGAATGCTAAACTACAATATCCAACTAAAGTGTTACCCAAATTATGGCTTGGCGCTAATAGTCCAAGATTGATTGAATTTTCCGGAGAACAAGCTGATGGTTGGGTACCTATAAATTATAACCCAAAACTCTATGAAAAACACTTGAAACTGTTGAAAAAAGCAGGTAGAATTAATGAGATTGAAAAGGCTTGTGAAATTTTTGTTTTTATTAGTGATGAAGATCCTAATAAAGCACACGAAGTTGGACGTAAAGTCGGTGCTTCATTATGCTTCATTCCAGAATTACTCGAGGATTATAACATAAAGATTCCAAAAGAATATAATTCACATCAAGTATTTAAACTGCCAATGGCAGAATTATTTACATATACGGATAAATTAAGAGAATATGCTTTAGAAAATATTCCAGAAAAAGTTATAGATTCAGTAATTATAGCAGGCTCTTCAGAGGAAATTATAGAACAAATAAGTGAATTTGTGAATGTCGGTGCTGAATACTTCATTGTTGAGCTTTTTGGTCTTGGGGAATATTTTAATGCATTAGAGCTATTTACGAAAAATATTTTTAAGTATTTTAAGGATTTGTAGAAGGAAATAATTTAATTATAATTATAGGTTATTTATAACCTTAAATTTAAAAATATTTTATTAAAGAATAATCCTGTTTTAATAATAAAATATGTAAAAGTTTTAAAAAAAAAAAAGAGAAAGAGCTAATAGAATCATTCTACGACTTTTATTGCATTTTTTAATGCTTTTTCTGCATCTTTGATAATCGTTTCAATGATATCTGAAACACTCTCGATTTGATTTATGATTCCTATACTCTGCCCTAATAGCACATAACCATTATCAACATCACCTTGATAGGCTAAAAGATAAGCCAATCCCTCCCTCCTTAACTCTTCGGCAAGTTCTTCCTTAGATATGGCAGCTCGATGTTCTTCCCTTGCTTTTTCCTCCGCAATCTTTTCTTCTTTACTTTTTACTAATCCTTTTGTCAGAGAAAATTTGTTCCTCCATAGTCTAATGGTTCCTAGACCTCCCGTTCTTACAATAGTATCTTGAGCTTTAGCAGGAGGTACTACGTTTTTATAATTTTCATGAAATTCACTATCTTTAGATGCGATAAATCTTGATCCCATTGCAATTCCTCCTGCACCAAGAGCTAAAGCTGCAGCCATACCTGCTCCAGTTGCAAATCCTCCACACGCAATTTTAGGAATATCTGGATGTTTTTGCTGTACTTGCTGTAATAGTACTAAACCCCCAACTTTTTCATAAGATTGGTGGCCTCCACCTTCAAAACCTGTTACCACAAGCCCGTCACATCCCGCTTCAACACATTTATCTGCTAACCAAAGCGCAGGAGCGACATGGAAATGCTTAACTTGTGTGTTTTCTCTTAATTTTTGGAAATCTTTATTCTGAGGAATTCTCCTTGCAGAACCCGCACTCGAGAGTACATATAAGCATTGCTCTCTCAATTTAGGATTTCCCATTATATGCTTTGAAGTTTCTGAGATCAATTTATCGCAATCTACTGTAAGTCTTGAAGTTCTTACGTTGAAACCAAAAATTCCATCAGTATGCTCAACCACATAATCAAGGTTTTTTTTCATTGCAACTAACGCAGATGTTTCACTCCCATCCATAGATTGGTTAGCATGAGAGATCATGCCAAGACCACCAGCTTCTGAGACCGCTATTGCCAATTCGGTTGTCCTGAAAGGACCCATCGCAGCACTTGCAATAGGATGCTTAATTCCAAACATTTCAGTAATATTAGTTTTAATTGTCAAAATCCATCACCTTCAATTTAATTTTGTGTAAAAAAATAGTTTTGTATTTTAATTGTTAGTTTTCATATTATATATTTTCTTCTATCTTATTAGATAAAACTAAATTATGCTTTGAAATATGTGTCTAAAAAGAAATCCGAACTGAATCCAGTTATTAAATTCATCATAATCTATATTTTATTTTGTTTAAATTGTCATTATTTCTTTTTGCTTGAAGAAGCGGTAATAATAGTTTTTATTGTCAAATTATATCACCTTCTATTCTAATTGAATTTCTAACTAAATAAAACTTTCCTTAAAAGACCATTTATTCTTCAGATATAAACTAGTGAATATTAGTTAAAAAAAAATTGGAAATTGAAAATATAATTAGACCACGTATGTTACTGCTTTTTTTAATGATTTTTCAGTATCTTTTATAATCGTTTCGATAATATCAGAAACGCTCTCAAGTTGGTTCACTATTCCTATACTTTGTCCTAATAACACTGATCCATTATCCATATCCCCTTCATATGCTGCAAAAGCGGCAATTGCATCTTTTCTTAATTCGTCAGCAAGTTCTTCTTTAGATATTGAAGATCGAAATTCTTCTTTTGCTTTTTCTTCAGCCATTTTTTCTTCTTTAGTTTTTACTAATCCTTTTGCTAAGGCGTATTTGTTCCTCCATAGTCTTATAGTTCCCAGAGCTCCTGTTCTCACAATAGTATCTTGAGCTTTAGCAGGTGGCACTACATTTTTGTAGTTTTCATGAAATTCACTATCATGAGAAGCGATAAATCTTGATCCCATTGCAATTCCTCCTGCTCCGAGAGCTAGAGCTGCAGCCATACCCATACCGGTTGCAAATCCTCCACACGCAATTTTTGGAATATCTGGATATGTTTGCTGTACTTGTTGTAATAATACCAAACCACCAACTTTTTCATATGATTGGTGACCTCCTCCTTCAAAACCTGTTACCACAAGGCCGTCACATCCCGCATCAACACATTTGCCTGCTAACCAAAGCGCAGGGGCAACATGGAAATGCTTAATCTGTGTGTTTTCCCTTAATTTTTGGAAATCTTTGTTCTCAGGCATTCTTCGTGCTGAACCCGCACTGGTGAGTGCATACAAGCATTGCTCTCTCAACTTAGGATTTCCCATTATATGCTTTGAAGTTTCTGATATCAATTTGTCACAATCAACAGTAAGTCTCGAGGTTCTGATATTAAATCCAAAAATTCCATCAGTATGCTCAACTACATAATCAAGGTTTTTTTTCATTGCAATTATTGTAGTTGCTTCCCTCCCATCCATAGATACGTTAGCATGAGAGATCATGCCAAGGCCACCGGCTTCTGAGACCGCTACTGCCAATTCAGTTGTCCTGAAAGGACCCATAGCGGCACTCGCGATTGGATGTTTAATTCCAAACATTTCAGTAATATTAGTTTTAATTGTCAAAATCCATCACCTTCAATTTAATTTTGTGTAAAAAAATAGTTTTGTATTTTAATTGTTAGTTTTCATATTATATATTTTCTTCTATCTTATTAGATAAAACTAAATTATGCTTTGAAATATGTGTCTAAGAAGAAATCCGAACTGAATCCAGTTATTAAATTCATCATAATCTATATTTTATTTTGTTTAAATTGTCATTATTTATTTTTACTTGAAGAAGTGGTAATAATAGTTTTTATTGTCAAATTCTAACACTTTCTATTCATATGGATTTAGTAACAAATATAAGATTTTCTTTTTTAATTTTTTTTATAAGCCAAATTGTTTAAAGATTGCAAAATAAAATTTAGCTATATTTAATTACCTTCCATGGTTTTTTGGACCAATAAAGCAACACTCCGTTTTTCTCTGTTTTTTGTACTTTATTCTGAAATTCTAAGTAATCCAAATGAACTAAAGTTTCACTAACTGCAAGGATTTTATTCATCTGGTCCAAATCATCTCCGAAATGTTTAAGAGCAATCTGTAGGGGAGGCATTGGATTATTTTCAATGATTTTAGATATCTCATAAAGACGATTCTGGTGGTGATTTTTAAGTGCTGTTATTCGTTTATGTGGATCGTAAATGATTTGTTCGTGTCCAGGTAGTATTATTTTGGAATTCAATTTATCAATGCGATCTAGAGATCTAAGATAGTGTTCTAAGATATTTTCATAGTTATTTTTTTTATTAAATTCAATTGCACCTGGAATTGTAAGAGTGCCCAAGTGGGGTGTAATTTTACTTAATATGTGGTCTCCTGAGAATATTATTCCCTTTTTTGGGTAATAGACACAGATATGACCTACTGAATGACCTGGAGAATGTATAATTTGTAATTCACCATCTATAATTCTATCATTATCATTAAGCAATACATCGGGTTCAATATATCCAAATCTCGTCGATCCTGTACTAAACCGTTGTATTATAAAATCAAGTTCTTTCTTGTCGAGTCCATATCTAATTAGTAATTCTCCCCTTGCTTTTGCCATTTTTTCTAAATTATCCTTGCTATATAGATCTAATCTTAATTTGGCAAGTTCATGGGCAATTTTGTGCAAACATATTTTTACTTCTGGATTTGCTCTTTTTAAATCAGTTACAAGACCTGTATGATCTGGATGCTCGTGAGTAATTATACAATAATCAATATTTTCAAAGTTTATATTTAATTCATTTAATGCTTTATAAAAAGCCTTTTTCCAATATTGCATAGAATGCCCTGCATCAATTAGGACAAGATTATCTTTTATATCAAAAAGGTATAAGCTTATAATATTAGAGAAACCAACGTTTATCTGATTGATGTTCTCTAACTTAAATACGTTATAATATTCAAAGTCTATTAAGTTTCTTATTTTTGATATAAAGCTTTCAAAATCATCATAATTTTTAACAGCTTTACCCAATTGAGGATAATCATTCATTAAAGGATATTTGATTATATTATTAAAGAAATTTTTAAAAGAATCACCGTATTCCAAAAAAGATTCACTGAGATCGTGAGACGACCAAAAGAAATGTTGAATCATTTCTTCTGGAATCCTTATCCTTTTAGAAGCGTGTTTAATGAATTTTCTGATCGAGGTTTGGGGAGTAAATTTGATGAATTCTTGAAAAATAATATTCTTTTTTTTAGGATCTAAATTGAATATTTTTATTAATATCTTTAAATCTTCTTTGGGTATCTCAATTTCTCTTCTCATATAAAAATCATTAAGACTTATTTTGTATATAGATGTACGAAATTTTTGTTATGAAATTAGGTCTCTTCCATCAAATATTGGTTCCATTTCTAATTGGTTGGCTTTTATTTGCATTTCCTCCTCACGAGGACCACTTTTAAAGCGACTAGCAGCATCGAGTATTTTAGGTAAGAGATGAATATCAGAACTTGAATTGAGAAATATTCCTTCCTTATTTAAAACCCAATGAACTGCGCAGTCAATATCTGCTTGATCTTCAAAAGGTTCATACCATGTAGTCCGAATTCTTTCCTTATCACCCCAAGGACGGCGTGCAAGAGACTTTATTGTCTGTACTGCTACATTACGATCTTTACATAATTTTAAGAGATTTTCAAAATCCTTAGCATAAATAGGATTTTGTATCATCATATAGTTATAAGGTAATAGAACAGAGTCAAACTCAAAACGTTCCAAACTCTGAATGTGCATTGCAGCTACAGTATATCCATGACCCGTCACCCCTATATATTTTACAAATCCTTGTTCGCGGGCTTCAATTAGAGCTTTCAAAGCCCCATTAGGTCCCATTACTTCTTTCCAGCTTCTTGGATTTGTCAAATTATGAATTTGTATTAAATCTATAAAAGAAACCTGCAATCTTTTGAGTGAAGCTTCTATTTGATCACGAGCATCTTGATAAGAACGCTTAAAAACTTTTGTGGCAAGGAAAAATTTATTACGGTATTTCTTCATCCAAGGACCAATTCGTAATTCTGATTCTCCATAGCCAGCAGCTGTGTCAATATGGTTAACTCCATATTTTAAAAGGATCTCGAGTGTTGTATCCGCTTCCTCTTGAGTTACATCACTCAAAGCAGCTGCTCCAAAAATAACGCGTGTACTCAAATGTTCTGTATTACCAAATTTTTGTTTAACAATCATTTTTCAAACTGTACTTTCTATACACTTTTATTCTTAATTAAAGAAATATAACTTTTCTAAAAAACTCTAATAAAATAATGATTAAATGAGATTTATGGATTTCTTGTATAATTTAAAAAATATTCAGATTAATTATATTGAATTATTTCATTTGATCATCGCAAAAAAATATATTGGCGAAAAGTTTTTTAATATTTAAAGAGAAATATTTAGCTGAGAATCAAATTAAATTAACTAAGTAATCCCCTATGAGTGAAGAAGAAAGATTTCACACGATAATTCAAGAAATAAAAGAAATTTATTTATTTTTAACTCAAGGAGAACCTACTCCTGATGATGAAATTGAAGCACGGAGCAATCTGATGGAAAAAGTAAGTGAAATAAAAAATTTAAATACTTTTCAAGCAGGGGAAAATATGATTCTTTTTGAAGATGCTCTTAATAAGCTTGAAAACTGGGATACACTTGATTTGTGGTTTATTGAATCTGAAGTACCTGAATATATTCAAAGTATAATAAAAATAACTGATGATGTCCCAGAATTACCTGCTGATAGGGAAACTGAACAAGCTTTAGAAAGCCGTTCCAAAGCTGATTTAGAAGCAGTTCAAATTGATATTGAAGATATTGTTGGTAAAGTTTCTGAGCAGTTTAAAGGAGAAATTGATGATCTTAAGCAAAAAATAGAATTTTTAAAGCATGAATTAGAAGAAAAAGATAAAATGGTAAAAAGGTCTTCTCGAATAAAAGTAGTTAAAACGATTAAACCCAAAAAAGATGTATTATTACCACCTCCCGAAATCAGAATTCCTACTATTAAGAAACCAGAAAAAGCACCTCAGGTTAAAGTTGAAAGAAAATTAGAAGAAGAAAAACCAAATGAGGTTAAATCACTGCAAGATGTCCAAGTAAAAATCGAAGAAAAATTAGAAAAATCTACTGCTCCCCCGATAATTGAAGAACAACAAAAAAAACCACAAATTGATATAGGATTAACTGAAATTCCAGAACAACCTAAGGCTCCTAAACAGATCACAGAAAAATTAGAGAAAAAAATTGAGACTCAAGAAAAAGAAAAACCAAAGATACAAGTTGGAGTAATTGAGGACGAAGCGAAATCAATATCAGATATTTTTAAAGAAGAAAGTATTTCTGACACTAAAGAATCAATAGTAATTTCGGAAGAACAAAGTGAAGATTTGACTGAAGAAGAGGAAAAAATACCTTTTATTGCTAAAAAACCAAAAATTGCTACCGTAACTGTAGAAGAGATTGAAACAGAACCTATAAAATCAACTGGAAGTGATTTATTTAATGTATTTTCATCTGTTGGTAGTACACCTAGTGAGAAAACAACAAAATCTGAGAAAACGATTAGTCCTATATCTGATGAACAGCAAAAAATTAAAGAAAGTGAAATTCAAGAAAGATCCTCAATGCCTTTTGTAGACTTTAATACAACTGGACCTGAAATCGTGAGTAGCGAAGAATCTCTTCCAACATTAGAAGAATTACCTACTGATAAAGATTCCTTATACCAGGAATTAATTGCTCTTGAGGGAAAAAGATATTCACTTGAGAAAAACTTTAAAGAAATAGAAAAGAGCTATACTTCCGGTTCTATAGATGATCTTGAATATAACAAACAGAGTGATAACCTTAAGAATAGACTGAATAATATAACTTCTCGTATTAATAAGATACGTAGGGTAATTGCTAGCTTATAATAACTCTACTATATTTTAAATTACCGTATTTTAAAAATTGGTGGCATTTCCAACTTATGTTGAGCTGATCTCATCATATTTCTTACTTTCTTAACCTCCTCCTTATTGAGGTCATCTAATTCTAAATTATAATCTATTCGATAAATAATTTCATCTAATTTATCATAGCTTAATCCAATTTCGCCTTCATCAGTCTGACCCTCCCATAATCCTGCACTAGGTGGTTTTGTGATTATTAGTTTTGGAATTTCTAGTATTTCAGCAATTTTTAGAACTTCACATTTGTAAAGATCCCCTATGGGCTCGAAATCTACCCCTCCATCCCCATATTTAGTGAAATAACCTATTGCTATTTCAGTTCTATTACTTGTTCCTGCTACAAGATATGAACCATTAGATTGCCCTATAAAATAATTAATTATCATTCTTAATCGAGCTTTCAAATTTGCATTCGCTACTTCATTTGATTTAATCTGAGATGACATAGTTCTCAGAATTTTGTCATAAATACCCGTCAGGTTAAAAATCATAAACTTAATATCAAGAAAGTCCGAAATCATCTTAGCATCCTCAAGATCTTGAGGATTTGAATAACATGGTAAACCTAGACCTATAACATTATTTTTTCCTATCGCTCCAACGCATAGTGTTGTAATTACGGCACTATCAATACCTCCACTGATTCCTAATACAATCCCTTTCATATTAGCAGATTCAACATAATTTCTAATCCAGTTTTGAATATCTACAATTACTTGGGTAAAATCTAATTTTCGCATATTATTTCCCAATTATTCTTTCATTTAAAATGTTTCAAATTCAATAATTTTAAAAGAAAAGATTAAAATAGAAAGTTTAAATTTATAAAGTTAAAAAAATCACGTTGATTAATCTAATATAAGAAATTTTAAATTTACTTGAAAAGGAATGATTTAATATGAGTGAGGAATTTAAAGCAATTGTTGATTCTTCTTATGATAATGGAACACCCTTATGGATTTATACTAGCGACTATATTTATGGTGTAGTACCTACAGCTGGTGAAAAATGGTTAGAAGTATCCTATACTTTTGAGGATCCTGATGAGCCATTAATGAAAGGAGAAAAAAGCGCAAATTTCGCATACCAATTAATGATGGAAGAAATTTCTAAGGGTCTTACTTTTTATGTACAAGATTTAAAGGTACCATTATTAAAAGAATTTGCTGGTGGTACTGGAAAATCAGGTTCTGAATTAATAGTTGCGGTAATTGAAGAATTAATAAATAATACTTCAAAATATACCAACAATACTGATTTCCTAATTAAAAAGAAAGGTGAATTAGGAAAACTAAAAGAAAAAGTCTAAATTAACTTTTATATATAGAGATTCTTTCTCATATTATGTTTTTTTGTGAACTCCTCATCAACTCTTCGACGCAGTTGATATCCTAAATTAGGATCTCGTTCTTCTATAACTTTTTTGATATAATTTCCATGATGCTGTGAAAATTTCTCAATTCCAGTAGCTATAATATTCTGATTATTTTTAACAGGAACGATCATTCCAAAAAGTCTGAGCATATCGTTAGGAGACATCTTTTTTCCTACTTTTTCATCAATGTCTTTATCAAGATTCCTTACAACCGTACCCATAGATAAAGCCGAATATGGGCTTAACTGCTTTGATTTTAACCAATAAGAATTAGGTTTTTTTGTTATGAAAGTGTCTAAATTACCATCTTTATCATTCGATCCTATAACTCTCCAATCTTTAGGATCCTTATCATACTCTTTCTTCATTTTTTTTACAATTGATCTAATTGGAGCTACTCCATAATCATCTTCTTCATCTAATTTTCTATTTCCCTTGTCTGTCATGCTTCAATAGTAATTAATAAATACAAGTATAAAAATATCAAGTAACAATAATTTACGTAGATCTTATTAATTTCTAATAAAGATAAAGGTTCTATAAAAAATAAATTTTTTTGTTATAAATTTCGCATAAACAATGAATAATAGTAAAGAATTTAAACAGTTCAAAACATACATTAATCTCTTTGATAGTGCTATTGAATCAAAAAATAATTCCCGTTTAAAAGCATTATTGAAGCTGATAAAAAATAATGAATCGTTATTTTTGGAAAGCTACAATAAACGAAAGAAGGAAGGCGTTTATTATACAGATGAAGAAGTCTCAAGATTTATAATTAAAAAAACCTTACTTGAATTACTTAATCAAAATCTAAATAAATTTAAGAATCTTGAAATAAAGATAAATTCTTTCAAAGATTTATATAAAATAGAGCAGAATCTAAAGAACCAAATAATTAAAATTCTGCTTAACCTTTCTGTATGCGATCCTACATGTGGTTCTGGAGTTTTTTTAACTAGTGTGGCTGATCTTCTTTTTAAGGTAATCAAAAACTTAGATAGAAACATAAATCCAATTAAAATAAAAACTCAAATATTAGAGAATATTTATGGTTTAGACATAAATCCTTATGCCATTAAGTTATGCTCAATTAAATTGTTAGCGTGGTTTTATAAAGAAATTGAATTTAATAATTTGGAACACTTTCCCCTTAAATTTTCAAATTTAAAAGTCCAAAATAGTCTTTTTTCAAACGATTGGCCAAAAAAATTGTTTAAGAAGAACCATTTTCATATTATTATAGGAAATCCACCATATGGTAATATTCTGAGTAAAGAAGAGAAGGATATTTTAAAAAATCAAAATCTTTATTATAATGATATCTACTGCGCGTTCCTAATTAGAGCTCTCGATTGGATTGATACTGGAATCATTGGTTTTTTGATACCAAAAAGTTTCCTTCTCAGACAAGGATATTTAAAATTTAGGAATGATTTTCTTACAACGGCTTCGATTTTGAAGATATATGATATAGGAGCAAATTTATTTAAAAGAGCTACAAATGAAGTTCAAGTTGTGATTTATCAAAAAGATAAAAAAAAAGAAAATCATCTGGAGATATATGATTATCCAGAGAAAAAACTTTCCTGTTATAAAAATCAACAATTTGACGATTTGAGAATATGTTTAAATCTCGAATGTCCTTTATGTGTTAATTCAAAAAAATTTTACGCATATACTTACGACAGAAATTGTCCCTTTTGTAATTCTAACACAATAGAACTCAACCGTATTAGAATTAAAACCACTCCCCGCATTATTAGCATTATTAATAAACTTGAGAATAAAGGAGATTTAAATTATTTAAATATTTCCAACTTTCCAAATATGATTCGAGGAGAGGAAGATAAAGGACTGCAAATGGTGAAAAAAAAACTGCTAAATCACTCAGATGTAAATTGTTATTACATAAATGCTAAAAATGATTTCAAGTATTACTATATAGACAAAAAGAAGCGTTTTAATATTAAAGAGATTGATGCAAAATTATTAAAAGGAGAAAATTATGAATACTATCTTAGCCCAAAACTACTTATTAAGCATAATAATATAATACCGGAAGCAGTTTTTACTGAAGATAATCTATGTTTTTCTTCCTCAATATATTCACTTCTCTATGACGATAATGCTGAACTTCAATATCTGTGTGCAATCCTTAATTCCGCATTAATTCAGTTCTATTGTATATACGGTATTAATAACCAAAAAGATACAACAATCAATCTTAATCAATATATGATTAGGCATCTTCCAATCGTAAACCCAAGATCCCAAATCAAACAAATTATTATCAATCGTGTGGAGGACATTGAATTAAATTTAAATAAAAATAATGGAACAATAAATAATCAGACAAATCAACTATTAAAAGAAATTGATGATGTTATATTTAATCTCTATTCTATGTCAAATGATGAGAAAAAATTAGTAATCTCTAATGTAACAAATCAAATAAGACATTTCAAGATAATTTATAGTTGAATTTCTATTTCATTTTAAACTAATTTTTTATCAACTAATTGCTTAATGTCTAATTTTTCTGAAATCCAATATTGATTAATTAAGTCTCTTGCTTTCTCCCTTTTTTCTTGATGATTTTTTAGGAATTTAATAATTCTTTCTGTTAAAATGGATTTGCACTCTCCGCATAGTCTTTCACCATTTAGACATTCATTTTTTATGGTTGATAATTCTTCATTATCTAACATAAAGGCCATGAAGAAATATTTATAAACAGAGCATATATTGGGGGTGCCTCCTCGTTCTTTCTGTTCCTTAGCAGAACCACGACCTCCTGTAAATGCATTCCCAACTTTTATTTTTACTTCTTTTTCTGAATCCGTTGAGAAAATAGCGTCACCCCCTACAGAAGTTGACATTTTACTTTGTTCTTTTAGTCCAGGAAGAAAAATACACTGAATCGACGCAGGTTTATAATACCCTAATTTAGGTAGAACATCTCGAGCGATTCGAAAATGTGGATCTTGGTCTACAGCATGCGGTATAAGACAAGGGACATTTTTATCATCAATTAAGCACTTTAAAATTGCAGGTACTGCTTGCATACTAGTAAAAAAGATTTGTCCTATGTTTGAACTTTCATTCAGTCCAAAAGTGGCTCTTATCATTGAGAAAGTAATTTTTTTAGCGATTTTTGCAGCATACTTATAGAGTACACCAGCTAACTCGATATCGGAGAAGATAAACGTTTTTTTAGGATTGAATCCAATAGCGATAACATCTAAAGCATTTTCATACCCTAACAAATTAGTTTTTTCTAAAGAAATATTTTCCTTAAAAAAGAATTTCTCATCATCAGTCATTTGAAACCATAATTCTACATCAAAAGTGTCTTGGAGCCATTTTGTAAATATCCATGGAATTATGTGCCCGATATGAATATTCCCTGAAGGACCTCTCCCTGTATATAAAAAGAATTTATTATTATTCTGATATTCATTTAAAATCCAGTCTAAATCTCTGTGTGCGAAAAAAATTCGTCTTTGTAGATAAGGATGAGTAGTTCCTGTTAATTTTTGTAATGTTCTTAAAAGATTTTGATCAATTAACTTTATCCCAAATTCCTCTACTAATTTTGTATAATCAATATCTCCTTTTACTTCCCAAGGAGTAACAATAAAATCTTTCATTTATCCTAATCCAAATAGTTTACATATTTCTTAAATATTATGTTTATCCTTCT
>JBHLOC010000032.1:0-48207 GCA_048940925.1 Promethearchaeota archaeon
TTTTTAATATCTCTTTTTTATACTTCTAAACCTGCTATTCAAAAAATCTAAAAGTTATAAATGTGATATCATTTCCCATTTCAGCGTTTAGAAATAAAAAAGAAAAAGGAATTTATACATAGAATTTGGATTATATCGATTTTCGGCGGTTTTCCATAATAATTACAAAAGCTATACCAATAATAGTAAATACTAAGTAATAACTTTCAAATGGAATAGCACGCTCTTTTCTTGGTTTTATAGTGACAATAACAGTATCAGGAGTGCCGAACTGATTATGATTATCAAAAAATTCAATAGTATAATTATAGATTCCGGGTATAGTCCGGTTAATTGGAACATCTAGTGAAGTATTAATTGTCCATGAGGTCCAATCCTTCCAGACATAGAAATTACTTGCGGAATTATTAGATAATACACGATATTCTCCTCCACCCGAATCATCAGATAATATCCAATTAATAGCCTCTGAGCTGCTAGTAGAGGTGTTTATAGAGCTTGGATGGTTTGAAGTTGGAAAGGCACTTCTGATATTCATAGCATAAATATCACAATTTCCATTCCTTTCATCAACCCACGTAATAATTACGCCCTCTGTTCCATCACTCACAAGTTGAGGTTCCCATTGAGCATTAATTTCTGTGCAGACTGAGGTACCGTCTACCGCCCATTGGATATCACCGTTAGAATTAACTTTTTGAGTGTAAATATCATAATGATTTTTGTTTCTGTAATCCTGCCATGTAATTATAGCACCTCCCGATCCATCGCTCTCAATTTGAGGACTTAATTGACCGCCACTTGCTGCGCAGATTGCAACTCCGTTCACAGACCATTGGATTATACCATTAGAGTTAATCCTTTGGGCATAAATATGGTATATACCTTTTTCACTTCTTTCATCCAGCCACGTAATAATAGCACCTCCTTCTCCATCACTGATAAGTTGAGGAGAATTTTGATCTCCACTTTCTGAACAGATCGTGATACCGTTTATATCCCATTGGACAATACCGTTTGAATTGATTCTTTGGGCATAGATGTCAATATTTCCATTTCTACTATCCTGCCACGTAATAATTGCACCATTTGCTCCATCACTCACAAGTTGAGGAAATTCTTGGGTATTACTTGCTGTGCAAATTACGGTACCATTTGCATCCCATTGAACTTCACCGTTAGCAATAATCCTCTGAGCATAAATATCATTATTTCCATCTCTGTGATCCTGCCATGTAATAATTGATCCACCTGCTTCATCACTTACAAGCTGAGGGTATATTTGACTTTCACTAGCATTACATATAACGGTTCCATTCTCGATCCATTGGATAACGCCATTAGAATTAATTTTTTGTGCATAGATATCATTATTCCAAGCTCTGCTATCCTGCCATGTAATAATTGCCCCCATTGCTCCATCACTTACGATTCGAGAATAATATTGCTCACCGTCTCCTGTGCAGATTGCGATACCATTAGAAGTCCATAATATATTTCCATACGAGTCAATTCTTTGAGCAAAAATATCATCTACATATATTGGATTTCTTTCATCACACCACGTAATTATCGCACCACCTGATTTATCACTACAGATTTGAATGGTGTGAGGTTCTACATCTGAGTTACATATTAACTCTCCATTAGTTGTCCATTTCACATTACCATTTGAGTCAATTCTTTGAACAAAAGTATTATATTTCAAATCTCCACTTCTTTCATCAGACCATGTAACTATTGCGCCCCCTAATCCATCGCTACAGATTTGAGGGTAAATTTGTGAATTATTTGCTAAACATATTGCATTACCATTAGATAACCATTTATAAGTAGTAGAAGGTGCGTGTAATTTTATTTTTGACAACGAAAATTCAGCTGGAAAGATGTTCTCATATGTTGAAACTACTAAAATGCCAGGAAACATTGTTAAAATTAAAAGTATTGATATTGTTATTAAAGCTAAATTGCATTTTTTCATAAAATTTCGCCAAAAGTGTATAGATTTGAATAAAAAATAAGTTAAGGTTAAATTTAATAATTTTGTAATCTCTACGATCCAAATATTAATAATACTATATTTTTAAAAGTTTTAAAATTAAAGTTAAGAAAAAAAACTATATTCGATGCACTTACAACTAATATAATAGTTAAAGAGATGTGAAGTGAATGTTTTGTAAAATTAATGGAGTAAATATTCCGCTTGTATCGATGGGAACTTCACCTTTTTTTGGCCCCCCTACATTTGGAAACAGAGCTGATGCTTACCGAAAGAGATTTATGACGAACGCAGATGCTATGCTGGAAATTATGGAAGCCTGCTATGAAGCAGGTGGACGAGGGATTGAAGCAGTTCCTGGAGGTGCTGTCTGTAAGGCCATTAAAATAATGAAAGAAACACATGCAGATTATGTGGTGACTGGGTCTACTTTACCAGGACCCAATCCTAATATTGAAGACTTAATTGATCTAGATGCGAAAATAATTTTTATCCATGGTGCCTACTCAGATCAAAAAGATGCAAGACTTCTTAAATTATTAGATGATATTTCCTCTAGTGGGATCATCCCAGGAGTAGCTACTCATAATCCTTTATCTACAATAGATTTTATTTTTGAAAATGCTCCTGAAGTTAAAGCATTTCTGATCCCCTTCAATGCTAATGGATTTATGATGAGAAGAAAAAGTGTTTTAGAGGAAATAGTTGATACACATAAAGATCATTACTTTATTGGCATGAAAACCCTGGACACTGGGCGATTAAATCCGAAAATAGCATTTGATTATATTTCTCAACATAATATCTGTGCAGTAGCAATAGGTATGGTAGAGGTTAAGGAAGCTCAAGATGCAACCAAAATTGCTTTAAACGCTTTAGAAAAGTAATTCAAACCTAAAAAATTTTCTAATTATTTTAACTAATCCATTTCTTTCTTTACAATTGGTATAATTAAAAAAATTTGACTTTTATTTATATCAAAATTTGGACTCCTTTTCTTTTATTAGAATTATTAGATTTAAGTTATCAAAATAATAATTCTTAAAAAAAATAAGGTGAAAATTAAAACGGTAGAAAAAGAAGTTTTAAGAGACTTTAAAGAATTTGGTTCATACATACAAATTGTTGCTATTTTATCTATCTTAAGTTTTATATTTCCCTTCACAGGATTTATTCAATTAATCTTTATATTTTTAGCATTAAGTGCTATTAAAAAAGTCTGTCGGGTATTACCTAATCTTGATTTAATGGAATTCCGTTCAAGATACATCATTTCCTTCATTACACTCCTATTTGGGCTTTCTATGATGGGTACAGGAATTGCATCTATGATGCTGCTAATGTTTGGATTTAGATTTCGAATTTTCTTACCTTCTATCATAGCGATGGCATTGGTTATCCTAATCGGATTGATTGTTCTTGTGATTAGCGGAGTTATACAATACAGAGCTTGGAATAGTCTATCTAAATTCTTTGAAGAAAATAAGACAATGTTCCCAGAATCAATTGGAAAGGATGCATTAAAAGGTTCTAATAATGTAAAATATGGTATTATTCTTACAATGACTCTTATCCTTGCAATTGTTGGAATCATATTGATAATTGTAGGATATTTCCAAATAGCATCTTTGAAAAAAATCAACAATGAATATGATCAACCTGTTGTTGTTCGTCAAAATACTGCTTCACCATATACTCAAACTCAAACTATTCAATTAATTCAAAAAACACCTAGAGCTTCCAAGAATTTCTGTCCTCGGTGTGGAACAAAATTAGAAGATATAGCAAGCTTCTGTCCTATGTGTGGATTATCTCTTGAAAACTAAACGATTAATCAGTAAATATATTATAAAAAAACATTTTTTCTCAGTAAATCTTAAAATTTTATTTTGTTCTTTTTTTTTTTTTTAAAACAAGTTAAACTTTCTATAGGTTCTTTTTTTTTTTTTTTACTAAAAGGTGATTTAATATTAGTATAATTTTAAATATTAAATTATATAATTTATAATATAATCTATAATCCAAATCTATCAGCATAATTTAAGAAAAAAATGGTGGAATTTATACAATTGAAAATAAATAAAATTAAATTAATATTGACATTTACTATTGCCTTATTATTCTTTCAATCAACTTTTCCATTTATAGTGGCAGATACCACAGATGGTCCCTTAGAAATATCTACTCTACAAAATTCATATACGGTCAGTATTGGTAATAGTGTTACAATAACTTGGAGCTTTAGTGTGCCTACTCATGAATATGCTGTTTATTGGGAAATTATAGGACACGGAGTCAATAAAAGTGGATGGGGTATAACAGCAAATTGTACAACTCCAACTATTACTGCCTATGATACTGAATGGATTTATAATTGTAGCGGGTATTATGCAAGATATCATGTATGGCAAACTGTAACTGTCAAAAGTCCAGAAATAGGAGATGATGGGATTTATGCTCAGAATCTTAATTCATACGGTGTAACCCAATGGACTGCGAATGGTACTGCAATTAATATTGCGGGTGTTGATCAAAAAAATCCTCAAATTTGCAGTGATGGAGCAGGGGGTGCAATAATTACTTGGGAGGATTCAGATATTTATGCTCAAAAAATTGATTCTAATGGTGTGAATCAGTGGACTACAAACGGTATCGTAATTTGTATGGAAAGTGATGTTCAAAAAGACCCTCAAATCTGCAGTGATGGAGCAGGAGGTGCCATTATTACATGGCAA
The DNA here is from genome assembly GCA_048940925.1 of Promethearchaeota archaeon. Classification (GTDB taxonomy): domain Archaea; phylum Asgardarchaeota; class Lokiarchaeia; order Sigyniarchaeales; family SOKP01; genus Loki-b32. The sequence goes on from JBHLOC010000032.1 coordinate 4,735, forward strand.
GATCACAGAGACGGAAATAATGATATTTATGCTCAGAGGATTAATGCTAACGGTGTTAACCAATGGGATCCGAATGGTACTGCAATTTGTACTGAAAGTGGTGGTCAAGTATCTCCTCAAATCGTAAGTGATGGAGCAAATGGCGCAATTATTACGTGGCAGGATAGTAGGAGTGGAAATAATGATATTTATGCCCAAAGAATTAATGCTAATGGCGTTAACCAATGGGTTCCGAATGGTACTGAAATTAGCACCGAAATTGATGGTCAAGTATCTCCTCAAATCGTGAGTGATGGCGCAAATGGTGCAATTATTACGTGGCAGGATAGTAGGAGTGGAAATAATGATATCTACGCTCAAAAAATTGACTCTAATGGTAATTACCAATGGGTTCCGAATGGTACTGCAATTTGCACCGAAATTGGTGATCAACTATTTCCTCAAATCATTAATGATGGCGCAAATGGCGCAATTATTACGTGGCAGGATAGTAGGAGTGGAAATAATGATATCTACGCTCAAAAAATTGACTCTAATGGTAATTACCAATGGGATGTCGCGATCTGTACTGCAATTGATGGACAAAAAAATCCTCAAATTTGCAGTGATGGCGCAAACGGCGCAATTATTACCTGGCAGGATAACAGAGGTGGAAATAATGATATCTATATTCAAAAAGTCAATTCTAGTGGCGATATCCAATGGAATTTGAACGGTAAAGCAATCTGTGCAGCCAGTAATATTCAAACAAAACCCCGAATTGTGAGTGATGGAGTTAATGGATCAATTATCACGTGGGAAGATTACAGAGACCTAAATGGCGATATATATGCTCAAAAAATCAATTCTAAGGGTGCTGTGCAATGGGTTTCGAATGGTAGAGCAATTTGCACAGAAAATGGTGATCAATTAGTACCTCAAATTGTAAGTGATGGAGCAGAAGGAGCTATTATTACATGGGATGATAACAGAATTCCAATCGTAGTTGGAGATGGAAATGGTGATGGAGATGGAGATGGAAATGGTGGACCACCCACTGCTATCCAAGGATTCCCTCCATATCTAGTTATAGCCATATCTTCAATTTGTGCGATCATTATAATTTTAAGATTTGATAAAAGTAGAAAAAACAAAAATTCAAAAAATTAATATTCTAATCTGATGAAAATGGTTAATCTAATAAAAAGAAATAGTATACGAATAAAAATGATACTTGTGTTTATAGTTGCAATACTATTTTCTCAACTCTATATAAATCAAGTTGTAGCTGATGAAGATCAGATAAAAGATGGTGCTCTTGAGATAAATAGTGGAGATTGGATTAATATATTAATTGGTACAAATGCTACAATATCGTGGCAATTTCAAGTTGATACAAATGAGCGTGCAATATACTGGGAAATAAAGGAGGATAATATTTTGTTTTTTAAAAGTGGATGGGGTCCTAATGCAAATTGTACAACACCTGTTTTAAATGATACAAAATCTAGACTTGAATTTGTATGTCATGGTTATTATGCAAAATATCATGTATGGAGCACTATAATTGTTACTTGTACAAAAACAGGTCAACCAAAAGGAGGAGGAAATAATGGCTTTGATCCAATAATCTTTCTTTCCATAGGAATTCCTGTTGTTTCTGTAGTTGTAATTGCTTCAGTCATCTTAATCTATTTAAGACGTAAAAAAAAGAAAGAATTCTTTTAGTCCAACGGAACAGTGAATTATAAAATTTTGATTACCATAATAAATATTAAATTTCAACTAGCCTTTAGCAATAAAAAACTAAAATTAATCTCTCAAAATTTCTTGATATAACTTAGTAATAAAATCAGAAAAATTGTTTTTAGAAAACTGGGTATTCAATAATGGGGTTAAAAGAGCAGGTATATATTTTTCATCTTCGTATACAGGAACGATTTTAAGTAATTTTTTTTTTCTCAATTGAAATGCTGCTTGCCATTCATCTGTAACAGCCTGAGACTTAATACTATTTGGAGAACAAAAAAGTACAAATACATTACATTTTTTAAGAGTTTTTTCCATATATTCCACTATATTCTCTCCACTATCCTCCTCCCAATAGAAAATTTCATCAATTTCAGGATAAATTTCTAATGATTCAGCTATCTCAGGGATTTGAAAATAGGGCGAGTCAAGTGTAGAATAACTTAGAAAGACTCTAATTCCTTTCTCTTTATCAAAATTCAATACCTTAATATGACTTTTATCTAAGGTTTGGACTTCCTCCTTCAGAAAAAATATCCTATTTTTTTCTATTTTTGCATTAATTTGTTTATTGAGAATCATATCTTCAAGTAATATCCTAAGATCTTCTAAGTCAATCTCTATTTTTGATTGGATAACTTCAATTGATAATTCATCATAAATTGTTGCTAATTTCTTAATATATGTGATTACTTCTCTTTCCTTTTCTTCTTCTTTCCAAGAGTAATTAACAATCTCTTGTACTTTCTGATTATAATAACGAGAACCAAACATTTTTTTAAGATCTTTTTCAATTGGATTTTTAAATAACCCTAATTGATTTAATTTATTTAGCCGCGATAGACCTGAAATTTTAGTAATCTCATTTGCTGTAAGATTAAGAAAAAGTAAATTTTCTAAAGTTTCTAAACCTTCAATTTGACTAAATTTATTATAAGAAAGATTTAACTCTTTTAAACTTAAGAGCTTTTCTAAGCCCTGAATTTTATTAATTGAATTTCTTGATAAATTTAACGTTTCTAAATTAGTTAAATAATCTAAACCGTCAATTAGCATAATTTTATTTTCATTTAAGAACAATTCATTTAAAATTGGTAAGTTATTTAGTCCCTCTATCTCATAGATATTGTTATTCTGTAGTTTTAATAATTTTAAATTAATATTTGTATCTAATCCTTCTATTTTGTGTATCATATTGTTATTTAGATTTAAAATTTGTAGACTTGATAAAGAACCAAGACCTTTTATTTTTGTTATTAAATTATTTTGAAGGTTAAGAGCTTTTAACTCAGTTAAATTTTCGAATCCCCTTATTTCATTAATTTGATTGTGAGATAAATCTAGAACTTCTAAATTTTCTAGTTTATCAAGGCCTATGACTTCTTTAATATCATGAATTTTTTTATTATTGATACGGAGCGTAGTTACTTTTCCATTGAAAAACTCTATATAATTCTTTTCCATAAAAAATTCTTTATTTTTGTATCTTACTGACATTGGAGACTCTGCTTTTTTAATGAATTCTTAAAAAGATTAATATGAGGCTGTTGGATACTTCTTTTATTATTATATCTAAAGGCTTACCTTACATTAATACTTTTTTACAATATAGGTTATTATTAACAATCTATTGTTTTTTAAGCATCACATTAATTATAATTGAAAAAATGATTATAACTACTCAAAATAATAGAAAACTACTTTTAAGATATTAAACGAAGGGAAAGATATTTTTAATACCTTATAAACTCATAACTAATCAGGAATAGCTTCTGGAATCAGTATAATAAAATTACTTCCCTTAGAATATTCTCCTTTAACTTTATTCTCAACCCAAATTGTCCCATCAATGTTCTTTAATATCTTTTTAACTAACGATAAACCAATTCCCATACCTTTTGTGCCTTTTAATTCTCTATTTCCACGTTTAAAAATTATTTCTTTTCTCTCATCAGGAACTCCAATTCCATTATCAATAAATTCTATTCTTATGAAACTTCTATGATCAACAATAACTTTATTGAGCTGGATAAGAATCTCTACAGGCAGATTTTCATTATACTTTATAGCATTAATGAGAATATTATCGAATACTTCTCGTAAGAGTTGATTAGCATTGACTTGTATTTTCCCTCCATTCGATTCTAACCGGATTTTTATGTTTCTATCTTTAAAGGAATTTCTTATAAATGATATTGAATTATCCAATAGAGCATCAATTTCAATACGCTCATAAAAATCCTTGTGTTCTTCAAGATCAGAGAGTATATTTACATTTGATACTAGTTTTGCACCTCTCTCGACTTGTTTTTTAACTATATTTCTTATATTTTTGATATTTTTTGAGTGTTCGGACTCACCACAATAAAAAGAAATGAGTTCTGCTGAGGAATTAATAACTGCTAAAATATTACTCATATCATGGACAAATAAATCTTTATAGAATTGTGCTCGATTATATGCTTTACGGTATTTTGCTTCAGATTCTTTTAATCTTTCCTCAGCTTTTTTACGGTCAGTGATATCTCTAGAAATGATGAGAGCTTTCATTTCTCCATCGATATCATAAAATGTCTGACCTTTTGCTTCAATCCATACCCAATATCCTTTATTATGCCTAAATCTTAGCTCTGCTTGCCCAAATCCTTGCTTAAATCCTTCAAATAATGTTTGTGCTATATAAGATAAATCATCGGGATGGATAAACTTTAAAGCAGATTTTTCAATAATATCTTGATTTGTGTAGCCTAAAATTTTCTGAAAAGCATTTTTATTCACATACTCAAATTTGAACCTTTTATTTAACACCCCTATCAAATCATAAGCTGTTTCAGCAATTAATCGATATTTTTCTTCTGATTCTTTTAATTTGCTTTCCATTTCTTTTCTTTCTGTTATGTCTCTCGAGATAATTAGTGTTTTTGGCTGGTTATTTACGTCAACAAACCTTTTCCCTTTGACTTCTAACCAGATATAATGACCATCCTTATGTATTGCTCTCAGTTCTATTTTTTCCTCTCCCATTCTAATTGCTTTTTTATAATTTTCGAATACTCTCTTAATATCATCCGGATGAATCAAGTGATAGGCGTCTAACCCTACCAAATCATGATTTAAATAACCTAAATGTTTTCTGTGAAATTCTTCATTTATATATTCAAATTTAAGGTTTTTATCTAACACACCAATGAAATCATTAACATTTTCGGTAATTAATGCATATCTTTTGTTAAATTCTTGAAGTTTCTTTTTTAACTGTTTTTGCTCTATAAAAAGACTTCTAAATCTATCTTCTACTTCAAAATTAGTATTTTTTGCCATCTTTATCGCTCCATTAATTATATTTTTAAGTTAATGTTAAAGAAGATAAATGCTCGATTACATTTTCTTTATTTTCTCAAAGAAATAGGATTTTATTTTTAGAAATTAATATATGCAAAATCTAACAAAAATGTGCTTTTTTATTAAATAATATGTTAAACCTTTTTAAACATATTCTTTTTATACCTTTATACAAATTTAGCATAAAAAAATTAAATATTAAGTATAATACACACTCAAGAACAATTTAAAAATATACTTTAAAGCAATATAAAAGAAATTTAATTAAAAGAGTTCTATATTAATATTCTTTTTTTTTCAGAATATTAAAAAATAAGTTCTTTCATGTTATACTAAGAAAATTATATTCATTACGAAAAATAGAAAATATTGGTTTTGAAATTGAAAGATCTTTTAAAATCCTTTAATCTCTCTGAGGAAGCAATAAAGATATATCTTGAGTGTGCTGGGGATATTCCATATACTTTCAGGGAATTTCAGAAAATCATACCAGATTCTTCTGAAGAAAAAGTTAAGGAGATCCTAGAGGAGTTGATTGAAAAAAAATTAGTTTTATTAATCACTCCAAAATATTCAGAATCCATTCCTCATTATATAATTATTCCACCATTCTCGGCAATATTGAATAGTATTATAGAATTAACTAATATTCCTGAAGATGAGAATATTGAAGACACAAAAAGAAATCCTCAACTAGATAAATTTCAGGATGATTTATATAAAGATCTTGAAATAATTAGTCAAGAATTAATTGATGCTATTGGTTCCCAAGAAAATTCGAATCAAACGACGGAAATCTTGTCTGAGGTTGAAGGAAATGTAAAAAAATTCGGTCAAATAATATTAAACGATGTCATTGAAATGATCTCCCAGCTTAAAAGACAATACACATTCGATGGGGATGATCTTAAAGTATTAATTAATTCAGTCAAAGAAAAAATTACTGAGTCTGAAGAAATTGTCGCTAATATGTTTTCTCAATTTAGAAATATTGTTAATGAAATGAGTTCTCCTGATACAATCAGTCAGGTTGAAGCCTTTAAAACATTTATAAGAAAATTGGGTGAATCAATTGATAAAAGAACACAAGAACTATCTCTTGGTAGGGGATCTCTTCCTCAAAATAAAATTGATGATATTGAAAATTCATTATATAGCGCTATTTCAAATTACATCAGTAAAAATAAAGATTCCTTGAAAAAATTTTGGAGTATTAATAGTGTTGAAAAAATAAAAGAAATACTTTCCGTACTTTTAGAAAAATGTACAGATGATTTAACTATCATCGTTCCTAATATAGAATATTTTATACCTTTAGAGAAATTTAATTTGGATTATTCAGAAGATCTTAGTGAAGTTCACAAAAATCAAAATTCTACATCCAAAAAGTCCCTTGCAAAAAAATCCTTGAATTCAAGACCATCAATCACTAAAAAACAAAAAAAAGAGCTCACAGAAAAATTTGACCTTGCAGCTAAAAAGGTAGCAGAGCTAAAGGGTTTTGAATTAAGTCATAATATTACTGACCTTTTAGCATTTATTTCTGAAATCAATCCAGATTCTACTGTTATTGAAAGCATACAAGGGTGGTTAAATAGGCTTTTAATTATCAGGAAGCATCTTGATTCGAATACTCAATATTTACTTTTAGAAGCTATTGAAAAATGGAAAAAAGACTACTATAAAGTTAAGAAAAAGGAAGAACAACCGGAAGCAGAATTAGTTGATGAGTCGAATGCTAAGTTATCTGAAAAAAAATCTTTAATAGAAAAAGATAAAGGAGAAGGAATTCCTGCTACAGGATTGTCTATAAAAATAATTGCTTCAGATTCTCATGATAATAAACATGCTCTTGCATTCTCTAATAAGGTGAATATTGAGTATCGTCAGCTTAAAAACAATGACTTCTTAGCTGTTATAGGTGATAATTCATATTTAATCTTTGGAATTTGTCTTAAAACTAGTAATAAATCAAAGTTTGAAATAAGTGGCTTTTTTTCAACTTATAAACCTTTAATTGAATTAGTAAAACCCTTGATTGCTGAACAAATTAATAATGCAAAATTGCCTAAGGAAATTGAAATCAATAGGGATTTTAATGAAATTATCGAAAATATAAATGATTTTACAGGTAGAAAAATTAGTAAGAAACTGAAAAGGTTAATAGATGTTGCTTTTGAAAAAGATGGAATCTCTCTTAATATTTTAGAGTTAAAATTATTAACAGGGAAACTAGAAAAACTGTACACCCCATTGAATGATGAAATGAAAAAATATGTAATAAAAGAACTAGATCAATTGAATAACGAGTTTTCTACTTTGGAATTAGAATATCCTCCAGAATTTAGACCACCAATTGTGGAAGAAGAAAAAGGAGACTTAGAGCAAGAGATGAAATTTGATGAAATTGAGATTGAACCAGTTGAAACAGAGAAAATCAATAATTTATTTGAAATTCTTATTGAAAAAGTTGATGAACTTAAAGGAGTAGAAATTGGAGAACAAATCGATAAATTTATTGAAATAATCTTAAAATTACAAGGATTTTCAAATATCATCAAATGGAAGGATACTTTAGCAACAGTTAATGAAACACTAGAGGAACCGTTTAAAGAAAAATTAAAGGAAGATCTTCAACGTTGGAAACTATGCATATTAAAGCAAGCATTATCTCCCTCCCAACCATTAAAAGAAAAACATCCTGAAAATTATGAAGATTCATATAGTACATCACCACAAGAAAGTACATTCTCAATTTTAGAGGAAACATATATAAGCCCAGGGTTAACTCAATCACAGTTTCCAGCTGAAGAAGAATCTCATTCAGTTGGTATTGAAGGAAAAAAAGATCCTAAAACAGAAATGAAAGAATTATTTAAAGAAATCCAAACAAAACTAGGAGAGCTAAGTGGCACTGAAATTAGTAAAAAATTACAGAATATTGTTGATGTTATATTGGAAACAGAGGGTTATTCTATTGCACTCAAAGGAATAAAAGATTGGATAAGTAAACTTCGGATGATTAGAGGGTTACTTGAAAGCGAAATTAAAGAGGATTTTGATTTAGAATTTCAAAAGTGGAAAGAAAAGTATTCTGCTGAAGAAAATAGAATTAATTTAAATTTCAGTCCATCATTAGAAGTAGCAGGAGATAGTACGGTAGAAACTGAAGATGGAATTGGAGTATCTTTGGATGATAGATTCAATAGTCTAATTCAAAATGTTCATAACCTCAAAGGTGATGAATTAAGCAATGAGTTACAGGGTGTTGCTGATGTGTTGTTACAATCCCATGGAGCAGTAGCAGTTAATGTAATAAGACAATGGATAAGTAAATTGAGATCTATAAAAGAGCTATTAGGAGATGAAATAAAAGAAGAATTTTTAGCTGAACTAGAAATTTGGAAGGAAAAATATTCTTAAATTAGCTAACTAAACCTTTAACATGACACAGATTTTCTAAGAAAAATCCAGATATTTTTAAAATAATAGAAATAATTATTATTTTAATATTAATAATATGTTTTTTATAGCACTTATATAATCCTAAGTTAAAATGATTAAGAATGACTGATCCAAATGCGATTGAGAATAATCCTTTTAAGGAATTGGGAGCAATTCCAGAACTCAAGTATTCTGGCGAATATGAAATCCAAAACATCTTTATAACTGTAAGAGATGGAATAAAAATTGCCGCAACCATTGTTCTTCCTAAAGATTTACCTCAAGACACAAAAATACCTACTGTTTTAACCCAAACACGATACTGGCGAGCTCGACGATTGAGAATTCCTTTCAGATGGATATTGGATGAATTATCGACCGATATACCAAATCCTGAAATTATCACTAGTCGTGGTTATGCATATATCATCACGGATGTAAGAGGAACTGGAGCATCTTTCGGTACTAGAATTATTCCATTTTCCGACGAAGAAGTGAAAGATGGCGCTGACATTGTTGACTGGATTATAAAACAACCTTGGTCGGATGGTAATGTGGTTGCTAAAGGAATTTCATATACAGGAACCTCCGCAGAATTGTTAGCTTCCAACAATCATCCTGCAATTAAAGCTGTGATTCCCGGTCACGGTTTTTGGGATCCATATACCGATGTTGCGTTCCCTGGAGGTGTATATGATAATGCGTTCATGCAATTATGGTCATTTCTAGGAAGAAATCTAGATCTAAATAATCCTAAAGTCTTCAGAGAAATAATGCCAGAAGCTTGGCTATTTGTAGAAAACGTTCAACCCGTCGATAGCGATATAAGTCTCATTCAATTAAATAAAGTTGTTGAAATTCATAAACAAAATCAGTATGTACATGAAAATACCATTGATAAAGATTATAGGGATGATAAATTACCAAGAGGACAATCAATTTACGACGTTAGTGTCTTCAAGCGTCAAAAACTTATTGAAAAGTCGGGAATTCCAATATTAGCATGGTGTTCATGGTATGATTCAGGATATGTGGATGCAATTATTCACCGTTTTATTAATTACAATAATCCTATTATCGCTATTCTTGGTGATTGGACTCATGGAGCACATGAAGAAGCGAATCAATTCTTTCCCGAAAGAAATGAAGTTTGTCCATCTCCAAGAGAGAGAATACATACTTGGATGAATTTCTTTGATATATGCATCTTTGGTGAAGGTTGGAATAAAAGAGTCTTATATTATTATACAATGGTAGAAGAACAATGGAAAAAAACTACAGTATGGCCCCCTAAAGGTCATAAATATCAACGTTGGTATTTTTCAGAAAATTTGACAATAACTAGAAACGAGCCGAATGAAAATATTGGAAAGGATGACTATAAAATAAATTTTAGAGCAACAACAAAAAGGAATAATCGATGGTGGGCTTTATTAGCATTTCCTATCATCTATAATGATAGAGATAAGATGGATGAAAAACTTTTATGTTATAATAGTATTCCCTTCCAAGAAGATGTAGAAATTACAGGTCAGGTGATAGTATGCTTGTATTTATCATCATCTCATGAAGATGGAGCAATTTTTATATATCTTGAAGATATTGATGAAAACGGAAATGTAATATATATTACCGATGGAGAATTTAGACTCATTCACAGGAAGATTTCAGATAAAAAACATCCCTATAATTTACTTATCCCTTATCACACTTATGAAAAAGAAGATGCTGCTCCTCTAACTCCTGAAGAAATCACAGAAATAAAATTTAGTATGCATACTACATCAGTATTAATCAAGAAAGGACATCGAATTAGAATTGCTATAGCAGGGGGAGATAAAGACACCTTTAAAAAGTATCCCAAGGACGGCAGACCAGTGATTTCAATTTCACGAAACAACTTGCACGCTTCATATATCGATATCCCAATTATAAAGAATGAGAATAAAACAAAAGGAGGAAGATAATAATGGAAGAAATAATTCCACTTTTAAAAGATATGTTAAAGGAAGCGATTAAGATTAATTTTGATGAATCGAATCTAACAATAACATTACATATTAAATCTAAAGTACGTGGAAATCTCGCTACTCCTGAAGAGATTCTCGTGATGCTTAAGATGTTTGGTGGAATGAAAGAAAAAATACCGATGGATATTTCAATTAATAGCGAAATCCAAACAATTAATTTGAAATTGCAGAATTCAAATGATTTTACAAAACTAAAGGAAATTATGGATACAATCTGGGATGACGCTGTTAACATGCTCAAAAGCGTTATGGAGGGAGATTTTACTCCCATTAAAGATATACCTAATATTGATGATTAATCTCTTTATTTTTTTTACTATTCTTAGTAAGTTCAATTTTATCTTTTAGATTAAAAGAGTAATTAAGATACTATTTCAATTTTTATCTTAATTTTTATCTTTAATAGCCTTAGTTTTAAAAAGTATTAATAAAAAGGATTGTGATATTTTGGATCTTTTTTCTTATATAAAGTCTTTAATTTAATTTCTTTATCTATAAGACCTTCAATATGGCATAGGTATTCATACTCATCTTTTAAACATAATGTAATAGCAACACCTTTTTTATTCATCCTTGATGTACGCCCTATTCGATGTACATAATTATCTGGAAACTTTGGCACATCATAATTTATAACATGAGAAATATTTTCTATATCAAGACCCCTAGCTGCTACATCAGTAGCTATAAGTAAATTAATTTTATGGGTCCTAAACTGATGTAATATTTTTTCTCTCTGAAATTGTGTTAATTTGCCTGAAATGATGCCTACTCTAAATTGAAAATCTCTTTGGGATTTTAGTTTCTTAAACAGCCAAGATGCGGTTTTTCTCGTATTTACAAACACTAATACATGTTTAGGGTTTTCTTTCTTTAAGATTTTTATAAATGTTCTGAATTTTTCTTGATACCGATCAATTAAGTAATAAAACTGCCTAGTATTTCCGACAGTTAAACTATCTCGACTTAAATTTAAAAATTCAAATTTATTTTTTGTATATTTTTTAACTAATTGTCGCATATCATAATCCAAAGTTGCTGAAAACAACATAAATTGGTATTCTGTGTGAATCTTACTCAAAATATATTTCACATCTGGGGCAAAACCCATATCCCATAAGCGATCTCCCTCATCTAAAACAACAAATCGAATATTTCTGAAGGAAAGTTCCTTTCTTTTAAAAAGATCAATAACTCTACCCGGTGTTCCTACAATGATATGAACGCCATTCTCTAATTTCTGAATTTGGTTATTAATAGAAACACCGCCATATATGGTCATTGATTTAACTCTTGGATTTCTTAAATCCTTGATAACAGTATTAATCTGTTTGGCAAGTTCTCTGGTCGGAACTAAAATCAAGACTTCATTATTTATATATTTTAACTGCTCAAAAATGGGTAATAAAAAAGCTAAAGTTTTTCCAGTACCCGTTTTAGATTGAGTCATTAAATGATGGCCCTCTATAATTAGAGGGATCGCTTTTTTTTGAACAGGTGTAGGATATATAATATTTAATTCTTTTAAAGCGAAAGTGTTTCTTTCGCTAATACCTAAATCTTCAAAACTCAATTTTAATATTCACTAACAACTTTCTTTTTTTACGCTCTTCTTCATTTAAGAAAATAATTTTATAAAGATAAAGTTTTATATTATATTTATTCAAAAATCACTTGGTTAGTTAACTTATCCAATTTTATCAATTTCTGATTTATGATAATCCTGACTTTTTTCGAATTAATTTTAGGATTATTTAGGAATAAATCTTGTACTATTGTGTGATATTTTTTTGCCTTCTTCGCTAATTCCTTATGCAACCCATTATTTTTATTATAGAGAGGAATAGGGAAAATAAATGGCCTTTTATGAATATGCCTTGAACTTTTTACTAATTTAATATTTTTTGATAAAATAGGTGCATTAAAAATAGCTGATAAGAAATTAGCTTCATTTTCAGAATCAGTAGAATAATAATAGTTTTCTGATCCAATAATAACTCTTTGTTCCTTATTATTTATCACAGCAGATTTTAAATTCGAACCACTTGCATTGTAAACAACCAAATAAGATTTAGTATACACCTGTTTTTTTAATTTATCCCAATAATTCAAGTTTGCAAATAATGTGTTGATATCGCTAGTTTCTTTTTTATGCCTTTGATAAAATGTATTTATCTCCTTGTAAAAACTCATTGCTCTTGGATATTTTTGAAGGAATAAAGGATCAAAATCAAATTGCTTATTGATTGGTAAAAAAACATCTTTTAAACTTTTAATATAAAAAGGAATGAGATCAATATTCAAAAATGATTTAAAATGAAAAATCTCTTCAAATTCTTTATCTTCAAAGGTATATTTCCAATTTTTTTTTGCTCTGGACATAACATCAGGATCAGAAGATACCACAAGAAATCCATCTTTTTTTTCTTTTATTTGGAAAAATACTAGTGTTCTAGGAACTAACGTAGCACCTTGGAAGAATTTATCTTTATAAGGGCTTTTTGCCATTTTATTAATTGCCTTTAATTGATTATTAGGCAGTAATAATTTTGCTCCATCTTCTTCAATTTTTAAACTTGAGTAGAATATTTCTTGGAGTAACTCTAATTTATCATTTAATATCTTAGTTTTAATTGGATATTTTTGAAATATTGTGATTGGACTATCTGGACCAATATATTGAGCTTTCAGACAAACATGGTTAACATTAAAAAAGTAATTATTAGGAAAATCCCAGATTTCCAAGTTTTTATTAAAAATTGAAAAAGCTCTAAACTTATAACAGTGGTCTCCATTCAATACACTCTTAGGCATTACAAAAAAAATAGTACCTCCCTTTTTTAAAAATTTTATAGGTATAGCATAAAAGAAAATTGTTGCTAATTCGATATGTGTAATATATTGGCTTAAAGGTTTTATTCCTAATTTATCAGATAATATCCGTATTTGGGATTGATATTCTTTATCAAACAAATCTTTATATGTGAGCCACGGAGGATTTCCTATCACTAAATCAAATGAATTATACAGTTTATTAATTTCTTTATTTAATTGATTAGTACAATTATCTGGAAATAGAGAATCGCAGAGGTAAATATTGAGTTTTTGGAAATCTATATATTCTAATTTAAAATATTCTAAAAGAAATAAGGAGATGTTAACTTTTGTTGAAATAATGGCTAAAGGATTTATATCAAATCCAAAAACTTGATGAAAAGCTTTAAGTTTTGAAGAAAAAGAATTCTGGGATTCAAAAATCTTTAAGAGTATATTGACTATAAAACTCCCAGAACCACATGAAGGATCTAATATCTTTAAACCAAACTCATATACGTCTCCAACCATTTTTTTTACAAGGTGCAATGGTGTAAAGAATTCCCCCTTTTTATGTCTAATCTCAGAAATAAAGATTTGTTGATATATTTCACTAAAAAGGTCTTCCTTAACAAATCTAGCGTTCTCAATTTTATCAAATATTTTACGATATAGTTGTTTTTCTATAGGCGCCCAAAAAAAATATTCGAATTCAAAGATTTTATATTTTTTTAACTCAATTTCGATATCTTTTTCATCTAAATCTTCAAAATTAAGATTTTTAATTAATTTTATTTTATGAAAGAATAGAATCTTTAATAATTGAGTAAAATAAGTATGTTTAAGATATAATTCTAAAGAGACATTTTTGCCATAGATTTTATAGAATGCAATCTTCCACTTTTTAAAACTTTTTTCGAAATTCTTTTCGGAGATTGATTTCTTTTTAAAGTATCTAATAAATTCATTGTGGATATCTGAATCCAGTCCAAAAATCCTTGTTATTGTTTCGCAATTAACTATTTTTTCTTTTCCCATTTTAAAGATCTAGATTATCATATAAAAAAATTGAAGATAAAAAAGTAGCTTATTTTCTCATAAAGCTGGGCAGCATTAGTGAGAATATTTGTGAAATTTTCCTTAACTTTGATTTTTCTCTAACTGAGGTAACTATTAAAATTGCATTAGCTAATTCTTCTTTAACTAAAGAACTTCCTGCATAAACCGCTTGTTCACTATTAAACAATAAAAGAAATCTTACATTAGGATTATTAATCATACTAATTCCTTCTGTAAGCTTCAAATCGTCATATATAGGGCGATATTCTTTCGGAATATCTGCTCTATCGTTAGAAATAAGAATAATAGGTATTCCTCTTTGAACAAGTTTTTTCAATTCTTTAGCGTAAAAGTCATCAATCTTGGGAGTTACTATATTCAATTGTTCTTTTGTTGAATTAATTAAATTTAATATTTGATCGTTGAGAAAATTTTTTCTTGAAGGGTCACCGGATGATTCAATGTCAAACATTCCCACTAAAGTTAAAATTTTATTTTCTAACGCAGTAATTTGTTCTTTAAGTCTTTTATTTTCGATTCTTAACTCAAGGACTCGAGGATCTGACAATTTATATCAACTTCGCTCTTTTTTATTATTTTTATAATTATTGTAAATTAAATCACTATTATTAATTTTTATTCATAAAATCCTTCTAATAATGATTATAAAATTAAGACTTTAATTTTCTCCAAGGTTGACCAAAAAGTAAATAGCTTGATACGGCTAAACTACTTCTTAGATCTATTCTTCTAACACCTTGCAATGTATTCGATTCTTTTATCTGTTGTTCTACCATATTTTCTAGTTTTTGAGATATACAAGTTTGACGAGCTTTAAGAAGTGATACCCCTTGACTATTATTATTTAATAAATTTATAAAGAACTCGGACATTATTTGTTTTGTTTCATCATTAAATAAAGGATAAGTTCTTCCAATAATACCAATAATTTGTTCTTGATTAAATTGTGATATTATATCCCCCAATATTCTAGGAACATTCCTTAACTTTTGACCCTCGATATTAAAGATTTGGGCATCAACAAACAATAAAGGCTGAGTTTTAGATTCTTTTAAACAGTTGTTAATCTCATTAAATGTGATTATCTCTTGATCATTTGTAATAAAATAACTAGCTTTAGGACTCAATTTAGAATAGAAGATATTACCTACAAAAATAATAATATGATAAATTCCGTTAGATAGTGTTGATATTATATTTTCGCGGGTAGAATTAGCACCAATCAGTGAATTGAACTGTTTAATTTCAGTCCTACCATTAAAGAAATCTAATATATAATTTAATTCATTAGCTCCAGCAGAAAATGGAAATATAAATTCTTTTTGTTTAGTATTTTCGTTCCATTTTAAAGGTCCTTTTGAATTTATCAAATCGATTATTAAGACTTCAAATGCATTGCTTATTGGTTCAAGAGTAAGTTCTTGAGGATTCTCGGTTTCAAATGAGATCCCCCCTAAAGGAACTTCACCAATTTTGTAACCACTTGAATATTTTAACAAGAAAAAATTATTATCATAAATTAAATCAAAGGGGATAGTCATATTATCTACAATAAAGTAAATCTGGGGGATTACATTCAAACTCTCGATTTTAAATAATTTAAAAAAATCTCTTATCACTTTTGGCAAAAATATATATAATAATTCACCAAAATCAGTTAAATTAAAATTAAATTTTCTCTTTTCGGGCTCATAAAAGATTTCATTATATATCTCAAGAATCTGAGTATCATTCCAAAATTCATTTGCGATAACACCCTCAATTATTTTATTTTCAATAGAAATCATTCGATATGAAATCATACCGTTTGAATTGATTCTTATAACTATTTGTTTGATCGTAAAACTATCTTTATCTAATTCTGGAACTTTACTCCCATCATCGAATGAATATATTTGAGATCTTATTGGCTCTATTTCATTATATAATGAGAAAAGGTCAATTAGGATATTTGCAAAATCTTTATCTAAATAAGGTACGATTTTCTGGGCTAGACTAAAATTTTTTTCTTCAAAAAGAGCTCGATAGAACATCATTCTCCAAAAATCACGTTGTTCTAAAGAAAAAAATAATGACTTAAATTTCCATAAAATATTACAAGTATAAAAATAATGAAATATTTGAGGGCTCGTCTGAGGTAATTTTAAATGGGTATCGAGTTTTTCTAAAGATTGTAATAGGAACTTTTTCTCTTTCATATCAACAAATTTTTTACATGCTTCAACCCATAGTTCAATTAAAAGATTATCATAAGAAAGATCAGTCTGATAAATAAATAAATCCTCTAAAAAATCATAAATCTCAAATGCCATTTCAAAACGGTTTCGGTTAATAGCAAAATTAATGAATTTTCTGATATAAGTGACTGCATCGCCATAAGACTGAAATTTAAGGATTTTTGAGAAAATATTTTTAATAATTATGATAATCCAAGAATATTCACCGATATTATTCAAATAATATATTAAGTCCTCTAGATCTGCCAGGATTGTATTAAAGCTTCTTTCATTGATAGAAATCCTGCTAATGTAGCTAAACTCATTCTTGAGATATACAGGAAGTCTATTAATTAATATTTTATTAATGATTCTAACAAATTCAGAAGAATCTTCCATAAAATTATATTTAATACATACATTTTCCAATACCATATAAATAAATAAAGATCTTTTCGCAGGTTCTAAATTGAATATTGTTCTTCCTAATTTTTCTAAACCTGAAGTGAAATATTCTGAAGGAGTAACTGACTTCCTCAAAAACATTAATAATATTTGCAATTCAATTAACTTCTGAAATTCTTTTCTTTCTAATAATTTTGCAGAAATAGAATTAACAAATTTAGTAATTCCAATTTGAGATAAATCTTCATTTTTTAGGAATTCTTTTAGAAGATTAAAGCTAAAATTGTCAAATAAATAAAAATCTTCTAATTTAGATAAAAATGAGAAAAACCGTTTATATGCATCAATATATCTGATTAAATCGATTTTTACTTTTCCTTCTTCTCGTTTTACAAGTGAATTTAAATACATCCACCATGAATTTGAAATGATCATTACTAGTTGATGCTTCTTCTGAACATCTATCCAATCACTTTTCTCAATTACCATAGCTAAATTATCAAGAATTTTTCCAGCCCATTGATGATTTGAAGCAAATAATAATTTTCGGGCAATAATTATCTTATTCTGGAAATTAGTTAAAAATTCCTTCTTTAATTCTAAATCAACAGTCATAACTTGTTAAATGCTCTTTCTAACTTGTTTAATATATTAATTACTGGACTGATTTTCTTGGCTTTCTTCAGAGATTTTAGGATTATATTCCCATCCTTTATTTAACTTTTTTTGTATCCATAACACACTCGTACCAACCCAACTAATATTATCTCTTCCTGAAGCAGCCACTACTTTTACTTGATCTCTAATCTTTTCTGAGAAATGTTTTGCAATCTCAACATTTAATCTCTTTTCCAAACCAGGAATTAAACTTGCTCCTCCTGCGAGTATAATATTAGGTAATAATTCACCCCAATCCTCTCTATCCCATGTTTTAATAACCTTAGCTATTACCTCTGGTAACCCTATATAGTCAATATGAATTAATGAAGGATCAAATAAAGGTTCTACAAGTTGAAATCTCTCTGCATTAATCTCTAGTTTTGAACCATCAGGTAAATCAATCGTACTATTATATTTTGTAAATCCATCTTTAATTCGCCTAAATTCTCCCTCGGGATCAGTGATACATATGGAAAGTTTTTCTTTGATCTCCTTTGTTATCCTTTTATCAAGATATTCAACTCTTTCAGCACTTCTTCTCTTTAGTAATAAATTGAGAAGATAATTTGTTAAATCGCTCCCTGCTATCGGGTATGTGTCCCTTGCCATAATATTAGTGAAACCATGAAGGAACGATGTGATATATGTATTCTCTTCTCCCATATTGACTATCAATGCACTAGTTTTTTGTAATGCAGATAAGATACCTTGACTATCAGGAAGAAAAAGTAGAGCGGGAAATTCAAAAACATTATAAAAAATATCTCTTAATTTAGTTTTTTCTAAATCAGACATAAAAAATGGTGTTATAATAATAATGGGCTGTTTAAACTGATTTTCATTCGAAATTTCTAATTGTTTATAATAATAATGAAAAAATTTCATCATTACATTGTAGTCAGAATGTTTTTTAATTTCCCTGATCTTAAGAATATTTGAATAGCTTAAAGCATCTTGTCCAAATAAGTGGGGTTCTACATCTTTTTCAGTAATAAAGATATCTTCTAAACCATCGATTACATCTGAAGCAAATAAATAATCAGTCCTAACAACATAAACACTAGGAGCAATAATATCTGGATAATCATTTCCCGCCCAACCTAAACGGAAATTATCATTCCCAATATCTAAGATTAATGGACGTAATTGATTATTGCTCTTAAACGACATTTCTCTATGGTTAAATTGATTTAATTACATTGTTTATAAAATAGATAAAAGTAATCATGAATATGATGTTTGATGAATTAAGTTATCAGTTTCTCGCTTCAGTTGATATTCCTTGATTTGTAATTCCAATAACCCCAAAACTCTTTTGAATTCACTAGACATGGACTCTATGTCAACTTCAGCTATTCTTTCTACTTCATCTCGCTTTACTTTAAATAATTCTAAATCAGCTTGGATCTTTTTATATAAATTATTTATAGATACAACTAAATCTTCTGTATTTTTCTTAGTAATCTTCCGCATCTTCCTTAATATTGCTAAAATATTAGAAATTGAATTTTCCCATCTTTCGTACCTTTTATTATATCCTTTTAATAACTCCTCAAAAAATTGCGTTAACTTAGCGTATATATTTTCCTGTTTATCCTTAAGGAAAGAAGGTTTTTCTACACTAACGGGAGGAGTTATTTGTGCAGGAGACGAAATTTCTTCAATTTCCTGAGGAGGTGGGACTACAGGCCTTGCGTCAGGGTGTGCTTTAGAAGCCACCTCTTCCTTCTTTTTTGGAGGAACTTTCGTTTTTTCTTTCCTTTTTAATTCTTTTGAAGGTTTCTCTCGATCTTTAACTGAAACCCTTTCAGATAATGGTACATCTTCTAAAATGAATTCTTCTGCAATTTTACTCCTAGATTCATGAGATAAATGAGGTAAAACCTTTTCTTCTTCCTCACTTGGACGAACAAATCTCTGCTCTTCTGATACACCTTTTAATAACGTTTGTAATGTCGTTTCTGTTTTTTTTACCGAATGTAAAGCACCATTTAATGAATATTCTTGAACTTCTTTAATCTCAGAAACTACTTCTTCCTTAGGTTCTTCCTCTTTTTTTCTCTTTTGAGTCTTTTCTTTTTTCTTCTTTTTTGGCATTATTAGCCCTTTTAAATTAATTCAATTAGTTAGATATAATAAAATAGTAACTTCACTGAAATGCTATAACCTCAACTTTAACTGCTTGACCTTTATTAACAAGTTCTTCCTGAAGTTTATCCATGGTTATATCCTGCGGAGTTGGGCTTATCACCGTCCAAATCGCTGTTTTGTCTTTTTCGATTACCACACTTTCACCATACATTAGAGAAATTCCCAAATCTCCAAAAACCGTAGCGATTTTAGCTAAAGAGCCAGGTGCATCTTTGATTGTAATCTTAAACTTTATTGGTCTCTGATCCTCTGAAATTCCTACAGGTGTAATCCTTATTTCTTTTGTCTCAGAATCACTTACCAACAATAGTTGGGAATTTGTTGTAAGACCGAGATTCTTCCTAGTCACCAAAGGGAGCACAATTCTCCCGCGATTATCAATTGAAATTATCTTGACATCTTTAATTATCAACCGCCTCTTTTATACATTTTTACATTTTTTTCAATGTTCATATTTTTTACTATTGTTTTACTGCTATAAATTTCTAACTATAATTGATGGAGATATTCTTCTTATAATGATTAACAAAATTATTATTAATAATTTTAATGAAATCTATAGATTTGAAATATGAATGAGGATTTGAAAATGATAAGATTAAAAAAAATTTGTTTATAATAATACTTATTTAACAATTTAATTCTGTTTGACAGGTTTAGTTTTATTATTATTGACTTTTTAAATCTTGTTTCTTCACTAAAATTTCAGTGTAAAGCTTTTCGGGAGTTGAAGGTGGTTTCATTTCCTCATCTTTTCTAACTAGATGTATCGCTTCCTCAGGACATGATACCACACAATTACCACATCCAATACATTTTCTAAGATTTATCTTAGATTTTTCTTTTCTTATCTTAATAGCTCTTACTTGACAGCGTTCAGCACATGTTCCACATCCAGTACATAATTCCAAATCTACCTCCGCAAAATGATTTGATGGTAATAGTTCAGCAGTGTTAGGCATATATTTTAAATTATTTAAAACATCACAACAACATCCACAACAACTACAAATGAAATGTGGTGAGATAGCGTTTCCAACCTCAAACACCAATCCATCTTCTTGATTCTTTCTTAAAATATCTAGTGCCTCCTCTTTATTAATTTCTCTACCCCATTCATTATCAATGTAAAGTTGTGCCAAATGCCCTAAAGATATACAATTTTCAAGTAAAGATGTTTTCTTGCAAGGAGTACCTAACAAAACCATCCCCTTACGACAGATACAAGTTTGCACAGAAATAGGACCTTCTAAATCTTCAATAATTTTTGTTAATTCATCATAAGTAGGGATATGATGTTCTGGTGTAACACTTTGTTCAACTGGAACTATCCGAAATTGAGAAATATTAGTGCTTAACATTTCTTTAGCAAATCCTTCGTTGATATACTGTTTAAATGCATCTACATAATCCTTGGTAATTTTATTAACTCTATGCTCATGCATTCCCAAGACGTAAATTTCGTTTCCATAATATTTTTTGCCATCTTTTTTTTTGAAATTGATAGATCCTTTCTTAACCATAACATCTAATGACTTTTCAAGTTCTTCCTTAGCTTTACCTAAATCTTTCGTATTTTCATAAATCTCATCTAAAGTTTGGAGAGTGTATTTCAATTTTGATGCTATTTTTGCCTCTTCTGGAGTAAAAAGGAAGAATAATAGTTTGAGTTCCACACCTGATTGAGTAGCTGGAAAACCAATCGGTAATTCATCAAGATGTTGTTGAAGCTCTCGATATATTTTCGTCTCATCTTCATTTAATTCTTGCCTTGTTTCCATATTTGTTAACACTTTTTTAAAAATTTTTGGAAATCTATAACATAGATTTAAGATATTAACAGTTTTAAGTCTTTCATAAATATATATTGACATTTAGGTCAAATTTACTATTACAAAAATGTCTAGCAGAAATTTTAATTAAGAAATAAGTAGAATAAGAAGATGAAATTGTTACAAAATAGACTTTTTATCCTTATAAAATCAGCTCAATTTATTAAAAATAATGGTCTAAAATACCTATTATTCCTTATGAGCTTTTAATTTCACAGTGAGATCTCGAGCTCGTTTTGAATACCATACTAGTAGTTCTCCAGCATCTTCAGGTTTGAAATACTCCCCACCACACAGAGTCGCGGCGCGTGCCATTAATTCATCGTCAGGATTTCCTAATCCCACTATATAGATAACAACATTAGGGTTTTCAGAGAATTTTCTAATTTCATTGAAAAAAGCATCACCATCAGTTGGAATCCCGTCAGTAAGTAAGACTATCATCGTTGGTTGATCGGGATTCATTTTCTGAAATTCATCTAAGACTTGATGAGCATTTGTCATTGCAGATCCCATGTTGGTCGCTTGTCCATACGCGTTTCCTATCCTATCTACAATCATCCTAGCAGCATCTTCGAGAACTCCCTTTTTACCACTTGCAGAATCCATATAAAAACTCCCACCGAACGGGAGCACTTGGGCTTCGTCTGCAAAGCGAATTACCGAGACTTTTTCACCGAATCCTCTTCCTACTTTTTCACTTAGAAACAGCACGGCAGCAAAAGCAGCTGATATCCTGCGTGGTATCATAATTCCATCTTTAAAATGCTTTAGAAATTCTTGAATTTCTCGAGATTCCATAGCTGCTTTAATTCCCTCGATTGCGGGGGCTATGTTTGTAACAAAAACATCTCTCGCCATCATGGACCGGCTAATATCAATAATTAAAATAGCATTAAAGGGGACTAAGCCTACAGGACTTAAGCTTAATGTTGTATTTTCAGTGACAGTGGCGAAGATATCGCCAGTAAGATCAGGAACAGTAGTTAGAACTGAGCAAGCAATATTAACAGCAGTCCATCTTAACTTTATCCCTTTGAAAATGATATAGTTAGATATCCAACCTTTCATGGAGGTAACATTTTCTCTTGCTGTACTTATTATCTCCCACATATTTTCACCAGAGATTGGTGATATTCCGAGTGAAATGCTTTGTAGGGGAATAATTGTTCTTGGATTCTTATAGACTTTTACTTCAAAACTTCCAATACCTGAAGCTTCGAGAATTTCACTATCAATAACAATAACATTATCTGGAGTTTCTTCTACAATATCCACTTTTCCTGCCCCCATAGCACCTGTGAGTTCATCTTCAAAAGCAAGTATGTCATTTTGATTAATAGAAAGAGAATGTTGAGTTCTTGCGCTTACTAAAGCATATCCCATCAAATTTGGTTGTGATTGGACCTCTAACATCATTTCAGAAACCTTTTGAATAGGAGGTTCTGTGGAAAAAACAACTACTTTTTCCGCTTGAACATTAGTATCTTCATATGTATCCCTACTCATTTTTATTTCATTACTACCAATGTTCGCTTGGTCGATTCTTGCTGATCCCCTTGATCTGGTCAAGGGATCTTCCCATCCTATCAACATCCCTTGACCTAAACCCAATTGTTGCAAAATAGTGGGACTTAACTGGACTCTTCCGCCTTCAATATTATTATCCACTGTAGCAGTAAGAATAATCCCTTTTATTTGACTTTGTAACATTTTTATATCTATTTTATTAGGATATGGTTCAGTTGGAGCAATTTCTTGAGAAATAGGTTGTTCTATTGTAGGTTGAGGTGGACGAGTAGGCATAGGAGATAAACTGGGTTGAGGTGCAGGAGTAGGCTGAGGACTTGGTGGAGGTGTAAATGTTGGTTGAGGTGCGGGAGTAGGTTGAGGCATAGGTGTAGGTCGAGTTGATGGTGAAGGTGTTAGGGATGGTTGAGGTTCTGGAGTGGGTTGAGGTATTGGTTGAGTCGCGGGAGGAGGTGTAGGTAATGGAGATAATGAAGGTTGGGTTCCTGGTGCAGGAGTTGGTGCTTGTCTTTTTGTTGGAACCTTTGGTACTTTTAATTCTGGTTGAAGGGTTGGAGTTGCAGTTTTAGTTCCAGGACGTACTATTAATTCTACTCCTGAAAATTGTAAATCATCCAAAATATTTTTAGCAAATTGTCCAGCAAAATCTAACATATCATCAGAAATTTCTACTATTGCTGTTTTTTTTAGATTATTGTCACTATTTACAACATCTACTGGATCCCCATTCTTTATTCCTAATTTATCAGCATTAGATTTACAAATTATTACTTTATTTGTTATTTCTGGATTACCATCAACAAATAGTTTAATCTCAGGCATAATGACTCATTTGGGTTTTAAATTTATTTTGATATAAAATTCTTTATTAACCTTTATTTGATGATTTATTTTTGAAATTACTTTATAAATTTTATATTAATATCTATATAGGATTAATTAATTTCAATTATTTTTTATGACATTTGTGGATAGCGTTTACTAATTTCCTGCGAATAATACCTAAAAATCTTTACAACTTTTCCTAAATCTGCGATTTGTCTTGAAGCACCCATCAGAAAAAACCTTCCTGCAACACTAAGTATTATAAATCCATTGTCACCTCTTAAAACGACTTCAAGCATGTTAGTATATCCTAGAGCAGCGATCGCATCAGTACCGCTCTGAACGACTACTGCACTTAAGCTTGAAAATAAATCGGGATCAATATTATATCCTGGAATACATGAAAAAGCTAATCTCAATCCTTCACGAGTAACTAAGGCTAGTGCTTCTAAATCTGAATATTCTGTTATACTCCCTAAGAATTTTGAGAGAGAGGCAGCCTCTTCTGGTGTGAGATCTGACACTTTTAGCAGTTAAGAATTTTTTTTCAATTAATAATAATTAAATAATTTATCCTTAAAAATTTATATTTCTAATTTTGACTCATTACTTTAAATCAAGAGCTATCTATTATTATTAAAGATAATAAAAAAAGAAAGGCTTCAAAGTAAGGCCGAACGGCTTATAATTATAAGATAAATAAAATAAAATTGAAATAATGTAATTTTAAGTGCTTCCTAACTGTTCTTTGATTTGCTCTTTTAAAATTTCTCTTTTAGATTTACTTTCCACGGGCTTTGTTGTTGTACCTGTGCGTTTAAGAAACTCAATAGCTAAAATTTTACCATTTTCACTAAAGATTCTAGGACTATAATCAGCTGCGAAGAAGATTCCTTCGGGAATTGCGCCCACCTTCGAGATTTCTTTCGTAACTTCTTTTTTACCAAGAAATTGTTGAACTTTCTCTACAACTGAATATGCCTGATTTCCAATTATAATTAATTCTCTTTCAAATCCTTCTGGCATCTGAATTTCTTCAAGTTTTGACATAACTTCCTGAAAATTAACTGGGGTTTCTTCTGGCATGTAGGTTCCCATTGATGCTTCTCCTCTATATAACGGACCTATGTTTTCAGCTTCTCGATCTCTGCTTCCTGCTATATTCATACCTTCTGCTGGCTCTGGAGTTCCAAAAATATTTCTTTGTCTTAAAGGATGACCAGTGGGAGGAGAGACTGCTTCAGCTTTTATCTCCTGTGCGATACCTGCCTCCGTTTTTCCGCCAATCAACTTTATAAACTCAGCATCTTCTTCACCCTCATCAAGAGGGATTACACTATAATGCATTCCGACTTGCCCTCGGATTTCTTGAGATCTTTTTGCTCCAATGAATTTTGATCTCACACTACTTTTAATCCCTTTCCATAGAAAAACTTTTCTTACATCGTCTGATACAAGAACATAGCATTCTTCAGTTTTTAATAAATCCTTGATTGGGCCTTCAGATGTGAGCTCTGAAGTCGTCCCATCGGGGTTGATTAAAAATAACTGCATAATTCGTTTGATCTCCTTGATTGAATTTTAGTTTTGGGTTAGTTGAGTTATAATATTTGAATATTCTATTTTAATAAATTTTAAACCTCAACAATTAATATGATAACTAGTTTAATAATATAATAAATTAAAAATTAATAAATCTTTATCAATTAATTTATTCTCGTTCTGACATCTCTTATATGAGTATCTATAAATATATAATTTTTGTAAAGCTAAAAGTTAAATATACTTTTAATTGTTTCATTAATACTATAAATCATTTCTAAAGGTGTAAAGCGAGGACCTATATTATCTTTGCAATATTCACCAAGTACGCCATTTAGAAAGGCTGCAGAGCATGCCGATTTGAAAGAGTCATTCTTAGTTGCCATAAAGCTAGCACATAAACCCGCTAATACGTCACCTGTTCCTCCTATACTCATTTCTGGACATCCAGTTCTATTGATTTTTAACAATTTACCATCTGAAATATAATCATATGGACCCTTTACTAATAATGTTGCATCTAACTTCTTTGCCAAATCACGGATAATCTTTCCACGTTCCTCAATATTACCATATGGAGGTAAATCTATATCAGTCATGATTTTTAGTTCTCCTTCATGAGGAGTTAAGATAACCTGTAAACCTTTAAGAAGGTCAAGATGATCCTTCACTAACTTTAAAGCATCTGCGTCTAAAACCAATGATTTATTTTCGTCTTTTACCTTTTCCAACAATTTAACCAATAAATCTTCGGTTTCTTTTTCTAAACCGATACCTGGTCCAATCAAAATAGTATCTGCCCATTCTATTAACCTACAGATCTCTTTTAATGCTTCAAGGTTTAACCAATCTCCAGGACTTGTTCTTACAATCATATTGGGTGAAAAATTTCTGATAACATCTCCCACTACATCAGGAGTATATGTAATCACCAGATCAATGCCAAAATTAATTGCGGTCATAGATGAATAAGCAGGAGCTCCAGAGTAATTCTTTGATCCCCCAATGATTAATATTCTTCCAAATTCTCCTTTATGATTATCTATATTTCTTATTTTTAAAGTCGGTAATAAATCTCCTGTCCCAACAAAAAGATTTGCTTCATAAGGGATTCCAATGGATCTAACAACAATTTCATTTATATACTCACTTTTTATATCTAAACCTTTTTTTATTCGATGAAGTGATATGACTAAATCTGCTTTAATGGCCTTATGAAGAACTTCTCCTGTATTTGGATTAATTCCAGAAGGTAAATCAATTGATACAACCTCAATCTTCTTTTCTTCTCTTATTTTATTTATTATGTCTATCGCTGTAGAAATTGGTTCTCTAATATTCCCTACTATTCCCGTTCCTAGCAAACCATCAACAATTAAACTCAAACTTTTTATGTCTTTATTTAATAATTTAATCTTCGCAAAATCCGTAGAATCAGATATTACTACTGTTTCCACCAAATAATTCACTTTATTGTTAATTATCTCCCAATTAAACCGAGAAGCATCTGTTCTTATTTTTTCTGGAACACCAACAAGAATGACTAACGTTCTAACGTTAAATGCCGCTAACTGTCTTGCAACTACAAAACCATCTCCACCATTATTACCTGTACCGCAAAAAATGGCAACAGTAGATTTTTTACTGAAACTATACCTTTTTATAATCTCATCAGCTATAGAATACCCCGCACACTCCATTAGGTGGATTAATGGAATCCCTAACCATTGAGCATTATTGTCTGCAATTGCAACATCTTCCGATGTAACTCTTTCTGAATTAAATGGATTCATAACAATTATTTTTAAGGTATAGATATAAAAAAATTTTGAGTTTAAAAATATCAAAAAAAAACTGAAAGATGAGAAAGGTAAAAAATGGAAAAGTTATAAATTAAAAAACTACAAAATAAATCTAAAAAACAATATTATAGAATAATTCAAGTAAATAATATGGATCTGGTAAAAGAAGATATTGTTGAAGCAAAAGAAAGGTTAAAAGCATGGTGGGATCATGAAATCATTGATCGCCCTGTTATTTCATACTACCTTCCGCGAGAAGGAGGTTCAATCACAGGACTTATTGATATTTTTGGATTTAATTGGGATTTAGCTAAAAATCCAGATGAAATCAAGCAGACTATAGATAATTTTGAAGAAAGAATACCTGATTTAGTTTTTGGAGCAGAGAGTATTCCTTCTTTTTTTCCAAACTATGGAGCTGGAATTATGGCAGCAGTTTTTGGCGTTACACCAAAGTACCAAACCCGCACGGTGTGGTTTAACCGTCCTACTTCTCCTGATGATATTGTCTCTCTTCTTGAAAGTGTTAAATTGAATAGCGACAATCCATGGTATTCACGATTGCTCCACATAACTGAATATGCAGCAAAACATTCTGAAGGTAAGTATCAAGTATCAATGACAGATTTAGGTGGAATTTTAGACATTTTATCTTCTTTTTTAGGACCCAAAAACATTATCCTCACAATGAAACGACGACCTGTTATCATAGATACTTGTCGTGCGATAATTTTAGAGAAGACTCTCAATGTATATGATGATCTTCAAAATATAATCGAAAAATATAATGATGGATGTAATGCCTGGCTTAATGTGTGGAGTGAAAAAAGATGGTATCCGATTCAGTGTGATTTCAGTGCAATGCTTAATCCTAAATGGTTTAAAAGATTTGCATTACCAGATATTATTGCTCAAGCAGCTCATATGGACTATTCAATCTATCATTTAGATGGCCCTTTAGCAATCCCTCATTTGGATGATATATTGTCAATTCCAGAACTTACAGGAATACAATGGGTGCCTGGAGATGGTCGAGAGCCAATGGGACATGAAAAATGGTATCCGCTCTATAAGAAGATTCAAAAAGCGGGTAAAAATATTGTTAATACTGTAACACCTAGCCATATTTCTCATATGTATCGAAATTTCGATCCAAAGGGATTATATATTCGGACTATATTTTTTGATGAACACCTTGCCCAATTCTATTTACCAGACTTTATAGGGGGTGATGGGGGTGAAATTATAGAAAAAGCTATCAATTGGGCGAAACAAAAAGGTTTGAATCGAATTTCAAAAATAGCATTCGAAAATTTCCTACAAGAAAGCAATTTAAATCTAAAAAATAGAAATCCGAGGAATTTAACTAAGGAAATTAATAGAAAATTAAAAAGATAAAATTAAATTGGTAAAAATTATAAGAAATTCATTAGTGATAAAATATGAATGATGAAATAGACAAATTCTCAAATTATGGAAAAATTTTTGAGAAATATATAAGGCCTGCGACTTTTCCTCTTGCTATAAAGTTAATAAAAAAATTGAATGAGATACCTGAAGGAACTAAAAGACCAAATAAAGATTTAAAAATTCAAAATTTTCTCTGCCAGAATTTCAAGATGTCTCGTAGTTATGGGTGGACTATCGCAATATTAAATGAGGATTGCAGCTGTAAAGTAGCTCGAGGACTATATAAATGGGATCTCCTTAATGAAGAATCAAAAGAATTTTCTGACAAATTTAGTGTAGGGCTTTATGCAAAAGATATTGAGACTTCAGAGAAATTTATGGAAAACTTCTATTTTTTACCAGATGATTATATTGGTCTTGTGGTATCTCCCTTAACAAGAACAAAAGTTGTTCCTGATATAGTTCAAATTTACTGTACACCTGCTCAAGTTATGAGGTTAATTCAGAGTTATTTATATATTGAGGGAGGTGTTATGGAGTTTACCGCTGCTGGGAGAGTGGGCTCTTGTCATGAAGGTGTGATAAAACCATTTCTTACCAAAAAACCTCAGTTAGTAATGTTAGGAAATGGTGATAGAGTTTGGGGAGGCGCTGAAGAATCAGAAGTAATGTTTGCAATTCCGAATGGTAAATTGGATGTAATAAAAGAAGGGTTAGAAGCTACTCATAAAGCAGGCTTGAGATATCCAATCCCTAAATATATGAATTATGAACCAGGTTTTCAATCCGAATTTAAGCTAAGAGCAGAAAAAAGAGCTGGTGGAACAATTATTAAAGAAAAATAGCTTTATTTCATTTAAAAAGGAAAAAAAAGTAATTAAAATATAGTTATTAATTATTCTGGCATTAACATGCCGACTAGAGACATCGCATCTACTCCAGAAAGATATGTAAATATTTTAAATTTCACTCCTTCAATGTCAAAGTATTCCATATTTACTTTAGAAAGATGTTTCATAAATTCATTATATTTACCCTCTTTTACTTCAGTAATCGATATCGTTTCTATACCGTCTTCCACAACTCTTGCCGCCATTCTTAATATAGGTTTTTCTAAATCTCTATTTGGAGGTATTCTTTTGGAGACTTCAATGTATCTCTCAGCAATTTCTTTCCCTTTACTATATGGAAATGTTGTAATTGAAACCACAATAACCATTTTATCCACCTTCTTTAATTTTTTAATTGAATTCGCAGTAAATTACATAATTTAGTTATTATATTTAAGGTTTTACAATTTAGTCAAGTTAAATTTAAATTAAAAAAAGTAAATGCCGGTGGGGGGATTCGAGCCCCCGACCTCCAGATTATGAGTCCAGCACTTTCAGTCTGACCCTTGTTTTCAGAATGAGCGTGTGTCTGGCGCTATAACCAACTAAGCCACACCGGCATGGTTTTCCAATAAAGCCCCCGGCGGGATTTGAACCCGCGGCCTATAAGTCCTTAAGGATATCTTCCTTACGAATTGCCTTACCAAGGCAACGCTCTACCACCTAAGCAACGGAGGCGTATTTTATAGTTCTAACAAACAAAGTAATTATTATTAAATTAAAAATTTTTTTACCAAATAAATCAAAATTGAAAAAAGGTTAGTTATTTTTTTATCATTTATAATTAGAGGCTAACTAATGCAGCTAAAGAAATATAGAATAAGCTACTTAAACTACAATTTCGACGCTTTTAAGGTGAAAAGAAGAGGAATCTTAGCTTTTTGATTTTTTAATCTATAATATCCATCGGAACCTTTTTCTGAAAAGGCGTATAATTTGTAAGTCGTAAAAGGATATTCATTAAAGAATTCAATTTTTAACCCTGCTTGTATTAATGAATTGATAATATCTGATAGACTATGATCCCATTCATATTCTTTATGCGGATTCATATGAGCTTTATTTGATGCATAAGATCCTTCGGCAATAAATTCTATTGGTTCTGATCTATGGAAATAATCATATTTTAGTTGTAATTCGTCTGGATGTTCATTATCAAACATTTTTGAGACGGGGTGTCCTTCTGCAATATAGAAGAATCCTCCTGATTTTAAGAATTGAGCGATAATTTCAGCCCATTTCTTGAGATCATTAAGCCAGCACAAAACCCCTATAGAAGTATATATTATATCAAATTTCTCAGAAAGCACTTTGGGTAAATCATAGAGGTTTGTTTGGATAAACTTTCCTATAAGATTGGTTTTGCCAGCTAATACTTTTGCCAACCTTATAGCTTCACCTGAAAAATCAATACCAGTCACAATTGCCCCCTCTCGGGCCCAAGAAAGAGTGTCTAATCCAAAATGACATTGAAGATGTAATAACTTCTTACCCTTAACATTACCTATTTCTTTTAGTTCAAATTGTCTTAATGAAGTCTTTCCTTCAAGAAATGCCTTTACACTATAAAATTCATTTTCAATTTGAAAATGTTCTTTCGCAAATTCATCCCACAACTTCTGATTTGCTTTAAAATATTTTTCTTCCATTTTTTACACTTCATATAATCAATGAAGTTAAATAAAAAAGAATGAGAAGTTATTTTTATTTTTGGGTTTATAACAGAGCTGTAAAATAAAATCCTAATGTAATATAGAATTGAGCCATAATATAAGTGGTCATAATGATAAGTCTTGCGTGGGTGACCTCCACATCCCATTTATTTACTGCTATTATAGAATCAGAAAATAAAAAAGAAATCGAACCGATATAAACTAAAATAAATGGTAAACCTTGAAGCCTTGGATCTGCTAAACGTAATAGAGCTGCTACATGCATTAAAAATATTGCAGTAATATATACTACAACTGGGATCTTCATGTCTCCTGTTTTGTTAATAAACCTTGGGACCGTAAAAACGAGTATTAAAATTGCAGGACCTAGCAAGAATAATCCCCATGAATCAAATGCTGAGTATTCTCTTATAGATACGAAGAACGAAATAATATAGAATATCTGGTTAATCAAAAAAGAACCCATGCCAAATAAGAACCATTTATCTTGATCCTCAAGCATTAAGAAGATATCTCCTGCACATCCACCTAATAACGCAATAATAATGAACCAGTTAACTCTAGCTATTGACGCATTCTCGATAACTCCAAAAGTATAAAATAAAATCAACAAGGGCATTAATAGTGGTTTAGTACAGTATTCAATTTTTTTGTTATCCTTAAATTCACCAAATATTTCTACTATAGCAATTATAAAGAATAGAACTAAGAAGATGTATTCAATCATAGTTTTTCAATTAAGAAATGTGTAATTTAGTGTTATCCTATTAATTAATATATAATTAAATAGTTTTAGTATATTTATTACAGATTTGTGATTCCGCCTTTATTATATTTAGATTCTTTTTTTTTATAATTCTAAGATATACCATCCATTGCGTAATATACATAAAATATATATTTTAAGCCTGTTTAATATCACTAATCCAATTTTAATTAAAATTCAATATAATATTTGATGTAATTCTTTAAAACAGTTAAGATTTGAAATTTATAATTTTCTTTTTAAACCTGATTAAGATTAGAAAAATAAGAACATATATTAAATGATATAATTTGAAGATTTACTAAAAGCTAGAAGAAATATCAAATAAATCAGGGCTTTAGTAGAATTTATACTATAAAATTCTACTTTACTATTTAGCAAAAAATATAAACTAGATTGTTATTTTTTATCTTAATTCATCTAAGAGTGAAATTAAAATGATAAAATTCAAAAAAGTATTTTTACTATATTCAACAGTAATAGGCTTTTTCTTATCTTTAGCATTGATTTCACCAAGTATAGCACAACCAAATGACATAGAATGGAGTATAAAAGAAGGAGATTCCTATACATGGATTGTAAAATCTAGTGAACCTGATTCTGGATTTCCTCCGGTGAATTCTAAATTTACTATTAATGTAGCTTATATACAATATTTCGCACCCTCTACAAAAGGTAATGCTTCAAGAATATACGCCACAATCACATATTATGATCCAACTGATAAAACAACTTATACAAATTTGGATAATTCTACTTTTACCTTTTTTAATCATACATATACTTACTCGCATAACGTAAGCTTCTATTCAGCAAATGTAAAATATCATGGATTTTTTGCACCCCTTACTTATGGATTTGAATATGAAGATGGTCTCAGTAATTGGTTTTCTGATCATGGATCTACTGGGAGTGGTTCTACATTGAAACAATCGGGTGAATTATTATACTTTTCGGCAAGAGAAGGGTCAACTAATTTTACATACGCCTGGAATTTCAAGAATTGTATCTCTTATAGACTTAGAGTTCATGATGTTGAAGATAATACATTGTATTTAGTATTATTAGAGGGTTATACTGATGAACATGCTATCTCTTACGGAATTTTCTTTTTAATTTTTTCGGGAGTCGCGATTCTTTCACTGATTTATCTGTATATGAAAAAGATTAAGTAAATTTAATTAAAAAAAATTTTTTTTACTTTTTTTCTGTGAATTGTTTTTCCATGATAGATTTTAATACTTACTGTATTACTGTTGAATAAAATTCAGAATCTTTCTAAGAGAAGTAAAATTATTTATCAAACTGTGAATTTGAGTTAATTCTTTAAAACACTTAAGATTAAAAATTTTCAATTTTCTTTATAAAACCCGATTAAGGTTAAAAAGATAAGAAAGAATCTAACTTTATCTAAATGATTTTGTTTGAAGATTATTCTTTTTTTTATAATTCTAAGATATACCATCCCTAGCGTAAAATACGTAAAATATATATTTTAAGCATGTTTAATATCAATAATCCAATTTTAATTAAAATTCGATATATTAGAAATCCTAAAAGGAGGTTTTAAAATGCCTAAATATTTTGTAATTCATCCAATAAAAAAAAGTGTAATAGAAGCGATGGTAAACCTTCCCCCTGAAAAAAATAAAATGTTTAGAGATTTGAAGGCAAATTGCACGAGTGATGCTGATTGGTTAAGAAGTTGGGCTGTGCCAGATCAAGAAAAGTTCTATTGTGAATGGGATGCTAAAGACCCTGAATTAATTCGTAAAATACTTGGAGAAAGTATTGAAATAGAAGCAATCTATGAAATGCATGTGCTAGAAGGAAAAGATTACGAGTAGAAGGTTTTAGCTGGAGCAGTTCAATCTTAATTCTTTGCTATTAATTTATGAACTTTCGAATGAAAAATTCATCACCCAAAATAAATTAAATTTTTTTTATATTCCTTTCTTTATCGTTCTATCCATCTTTTCAGTTTGACAAATTATTAAGATTTTGATGAAGAAGATAAGATTCCTTTTCGTCTTAAAAATGCTAAGAAAAAAGTTGCGGAACTACGCAAAGGACGGGGTGAGTGGGTTTTATTCGGATCAACATTATTCATCATTGATCGCATTCAGCAGTATATAGATGTAGACGCGGAAGGGATCATATTTGGAGGGATACCCTCTAAACCGAAACTGTTTAAGGATTATTTTTCATTCTTATTTTTAAATTCACTATTCGAAAAATGGGACCTTATATGGTAGAACATGTTAATGTTGTTGAGTATGAACTTCATTAAATAGCAGTGGAATTTAATATTTTCCCTTGATGCATAAAGTTTAATTGTAACATAAAGTTTAATTATAAATTCAACAAATTTATAATATATTATAAAAATACGAAATCTATTCAAGAATATTGAATCATAAGAACTTTATAATAAAAATGTGAAATCTTATTAAAAATATTCTGATTTAGGAACACAACTTAAATAAAGGATAAAAATGACAGAAAAAAAAGCAAAAAAAGAACCCCCGAAGAAGAAATTTCCTAAATTTGCAGAAATGAAGAAACCTGTAATAATTAGTGGTGTAATCATTACTATCGCGGTAGCAGGTATTATAATAGGGATTAATCTTTACTCAAAATCTACACAATTTGGGGGTGATTTATACTATTGGGGCTATGGTTTTCCATTTACTTTTGATCCAATTGATGTTATGGATTTAGTTGATGCAGAAGTCATTAATCAAGTTGCTGAAAGTCTATTTAGTATTGATGAGAATTCAGAAATAATTTATGGTCTTGCAACATATCATGAATGGAGCATCGATGGCTTAAATCTTACTTGCACACTTAGAAAGCATGTAAAATTCCATGATGGAACACCATTTAATGCTACAGCTGTTAAATGGAACATCGATAGAGCATATAGACTTATTGACATTATACCATTTTCTTTTCTATGGTTACTCCCTGATGGTACGCCTATTATTAATGAAACTCAAGTTTTAGACGAATATACTGTTAAATTCATATTGAACGCTCCATATGCTCCTCTCCTGAGTTTATTTGCATCGACTTATTCATCTATATTATCCCCTAGCGCTACACCTCCAGATGATTTCATTAATATGGAAACTGGAGATCTTGTAGGGACAGGACCTTTTAAATATGATTTTTATGTGCCGGACGATAACCTTACACTGTCTAGAAATCCATATTACTGGGGTCCCAAACCAAAAATCGATAAGTTAATTTTCCTTCTACCAAAAAGATCGATAGATAAGGCATTAAAATCAGGTGAAATTCACATGAAGAAAAGTGTTTGGTTCAATGAATCAACACTCAATTCCTTTATAAGTAATCGTTCGTTTACTGTATCAGATCCAATACATCTTCCAAATCTGGATTTTATCGTAATGAACAACAAATTGATTAATATCACCATGAGAAAATCAATCTCCTATGCTTTTAATTATTCTAACTATCTCTTATATCCTTGGTTTGTTAGCGCAAAAGGACCCATTCCAGAAAGTATCTTATATCATAATATCTCAGGCATTAAGGTACCCTATTACAATATTACAATAGCGAGACAAACACTAAAAGATGGAAATTGGCCTGGAACAGAAAACTTGACTGTAAATGAAGATATCAGTCCTGGGAATGAATGGGAACTGTTAGCAAATAGCCCAACACCCCTCGCAACTTACAATTATTCAGCCTGTTATAATTGGCCGAGAAGTATATTGTATGGGGATCGAATTGTTGAAGACCTTAAGCAAATTGGAGTAAAAATAGAACCTTATAATTTAACTCTTACAGAATGGTATTATATAGCCTATGAATTGGAAGGTCATCATAGAAACATGATTGAACTTGGTTTTAGTTTCTGGTACGCGGATTATAACGACCCTAGCAACTTTATTAATGAATTTTATACAAATAAGAAGATTGGGGAGAACATGGGACAAGTTAATGATACTCAAGTGCAAGAATGGTTTGAAAAAGCTGTATTTGAAATCGATCCCAATGCTAGAAAACAATTATATTATAAAATTCAAAAACGTCTTATTGAGGAAGTCTTTCCGAATGTTTGGCTTACTTCTCGGACACGCACAGATATTTATGTATCAAATTTAAGAGGTTGGTATCCACACGCATTTATAGATTCATTCAAATCCGTTAAATTTGTTTAAATTAGTATTAATTTTTAACTCAATATAATTTATTAAACAGATAAACTTTAGCTACTTTCTAATCACTGTGAAGTGCTATATTGCGACATCTAGTACAGGGATTTGTGATATAAAGTGTCAGATTATAATTATTTATAGTAGGAAAATCAGAAGAAATAAGCCATGTCTTTTCACTTTGGAAAGTGATATTAAATCCCTCCTGAGGTAAAATGGGATTACCGGACATTAAAGGGAAAAAAAAATATGCTCCAATATTTTCACTAATGTCTTTATAAAAAAGATCTAGCATGCCATCAATTATCCAAGCAGTGCAGGTTACGTTAGCACCCATCTCTTTATATTGAGAAATTTCAACGTTCATATCACCGTTATTATTAAGTATCCAATTACAGTTTTGAGTATATTCTACATTATATGATTTTAACACTAAATCTCCTTCTCTTGTTATTCCAGTTATGTTACCACCGATGGTACAACGATCAAAATTATAGAAAATATCTCCTTCATTTACATCTACAGCTACATTGCCTTCAATTGTACCGCACTTAAAATCATATGAAATATTTCCATTAGAGACATTTGTTAATAGATTACCAGTAGTAACTGCCCAAGGAACTGATATTTCATAGTTACCTTCAGCAAGTCTTGTTATAATATCAAAAACAACATCTGATCTAATAGATACTGATATATCCACATTTCTCGAGACCCATAGTTTATCATCAAACCAACTTTGCGATGATAGCTCCACTGTGAGATATGCTGAAGTATTAGTAGTATGCCAAATAATATTAAAAAAATCTGAATGATTTTTACCCGTTAAATTTAAGCCGCTCAATTCAAAACTCATGTCTATCTTCACTAAATAATCAACACGAGGTTCAATATATCTTATTTCAATATCACCGAACTCAATATTAATATATAATTTTTCAACTGAAGATGGTGAACTTGGTTCATAAATGAATGACTCAGACTCATCAATGATATCATATGATGAGATATTAACTGAGAGTATAGCAATTGGAATGTAAATTATAAGACTGAAACTAATCATTATTATTAGTACAAATAAAATTATCCCTTTTTTACCCATATTTGAATACTCTCAAAATGATCTCAATTACGTCTAATTATTTAGATAAGAGCGGTTTTTATTTAAATTAATCCATTTAAACAATATGTGTAAGGTTGAGATTAAAAGAATTACTTTCATTTCGATAGAAATCGGCAGAGAAATATTTTTTTATTTGATTGGTTTTTCTTTTTTTATTATAAATCTAAACTGTTTGAACTTATTAATTAAGAGATTCTATCTGTATTCAACTGAACATTTATCTTCATCATTTATTTTGAGATTCTAAAAAAGAATCAAAATTCTTTTTTTCAATATTGAGATATAGGTCTCATAACATAACATTTAAATATGAAAGAGTTTTATTGTTTTATATGGAACGTTCGATATCGAACATTCGATCTCAAACAAACTAAAAAAAAATAAAAAAAATAAAAGAATAAAGTATGAATACACTTGATCTTCATTTTGGAATTCATGATTTGAGACGTGAGAGACCTATTATTATCCAAAAAGAAGAGGAAAACAGATATAAGCCTTTCATTGAATTTAGTTATATTAAATTTATAAATGAGAGTGAGAAAAATAAATAAAGTTAAAACAGGATGGAAATTACCATTATTGCCTTTACCAGTATGCCTATTAGGGGTTCATGTTGATGGCAAACCCAATTTCAATACAATTGTTTGGTTTAATATGCTACATGACAATCCTCCACTAATCGGGATTGCAATGTCAAAAAAACATTATACTAATAAAGGCATCAAGGAAAACAGGTCGTTTAGTGTTAATATTCCCACTGATGATATGGTTATTGTAACAGATTACTGCGGGTTACATTCAGGTTCTAAAGTTGATAAAGCAAAAGAGTTTGAACTCTTTTATGGAGACCTTAAAACAGCCCCAATGATTAAAGAATGCAGTTTAAATATCGAGTGTAAGTTAGTGAATGTTAAAGAATTTAAGAACACTGAGTTATTTATTGGAGAAATTGTCGATATATATTCGGATGAGAAATATGTATCAGAGAATAAACCAAGTGCTAAGAATTTTGATTCATTTATTTTTTTAATGCCAAATGGGCCATATTTGAAAATTGGGGATTATTTAGCTGAAGCATACGAAGTGGGACATAGTTATAAACCTAAAAAATAAATTTCATTTAAATTAAAATTAAAAAGTTAAAAAAAAATCAACAGAGGTTATGAAAATATGGAGAAAATTATTGCTTATTGCGGACTTAATTGTTCGGATTGTCCTGCATATTTAGCCACTCAAAAAGATGATTATGAAGAACTTAAAAAGATAGCTAAACAATGGTCAAATGAATTGATGTCTTTTAAAGCTGAAGATATTTATTGCGATGGGTGTAATATGGATGGTAGATTTTTCAGTTGGTGCAGCGAATGTGAAATAAGGAATTGTTGTCTGGATAAACAAATCGATAATTGTGCGTATTGTGAAGAGTATTATTGTGATTTATTAAAGAAGCCATTTGAAAGCGACCCTTCAGCCAAAGAAAGACTGGATGAAATTAGGAAGAATTTATAAAATTAAGTTAAAATCAAATGCAGTGATATGAGAAATGGAACTAGAAGAGGCAAAGAAGCTAAGCTTGAAGTTAATGGAAACCTCTAAAGCAGCCTATCTCACAACAATTGACTCTGAAGGGTATCCTATAACTAGAGCTATGTTTAATTTGAGAAATAAAGAGCAATTTCCAGAATTTTCTGAGTTCTTTTCACAACAAGAAAATGAATTTGTAATTTATATATCTACAAATACTTCGTCATCAAAAATCAGTCATATTAAAAATAATCCAAAAATTGCGGTCTATTTCTGCGATCCTGAAGATTTTAAAGGTGTTATGTTTGGAGGTGTTGTTGAAATTATAGAGGATATGAATATAAAGCGAAATGTATGGCTGGATTGGTGGACAAGGTATTATCTAGAAGGATTAGAAGATCCGGACTATACATTACTTCAGTTACTTCCAAAGACGGCACAATTTTATTATAGATTACAAAAAGTTCAATTTGAACCGTGAGTTGAATTGAATAATGGAGCGGGTGAGAGAAGGAGGATTTTTGATTTCAAAGATTAAACAGTTATCAGACAGAATATTTTCAAAACTCCTCCGTGAATATGAAACTATTGAGATAAACCCAGCTCAAGGAAGAGTTATGTTTCCACTCTGGCGTCAGGATAATATATCATTCCATGAACTTAGAAAAAAAACCTTATTGAGCAAAGCAACATTATCTCACATGTTAGATAAACTTGAAGAAGCTGGCTATATTAAACGGATACCCTCCCAGAAAGATAAACGAACCATTAATATACAACTAACAGAAAAGAGTAAAAAACTAATGAATAGATATCTTCAAGTATCTAATGAAATGAAAGAAATTTTTTATAAAGATTTTACTGTAAATGAAATCGATGAATTTGAAGATAATTTAAGACGACTCCTGAACAA
This sequence comes from Promethearchaeota archaeon, assembly GCA_048940925.1. GTDB lineage: Archaea > Asgardarchaeota > Lokiarchaeia > Sigyniarchaeales > SOKP01 > Loki-b32. The sequence continues at coordinate 44,622 of JBHLOC010000032.1, forward strand.
TCTTACCAACTTTAGCAAAAAATCTCAATAAATCTCAATAATAACAGATTTTATTTTTTTTTTTCATTAATTAGTTTAATTAGTTATAACAGGAAACAATATTGATAACAGAATAAATACTAACCATTTAAGGAAGCAAGAATAACTAGCCTTTAATCCAGTATTTTTAACCTTACTATTTCATATATGTATAATGAATTGATTTGTATTAAATTTATGACATCAAGCTGCTAAAAGTATCAAAAATAGAAAGATAACAATACAAATAGTGATTCCTAATCACACAAATTAAGGATTTAATTATTGTAATAGCACTTTCTTTTAATTAGATTTGAAAATGTTTTATAATATTGATTTAATTTAGTTTTAATTATAAACCCATTCCTTTAAGCAACATTATAAAAAAAATCGGTAGTAACATAAACAAAAAACTTAGTACAAAGTAAAGAAGATAAGTTAAAACTCGTTTAGGCTTTATTTTGAATCTTTTGTATAGCCACGTATTTTTGGTACTTTTTTTATTGGCATGTAATGAACCTTTTCTTTTTTTTGTTGGGTCTTCAAATATCACAATCCTTTCTAATACATCTTCTTTTTCACTCAATTTTATATCAAGTCTTCATTTTTATTAACTTCTTGCTCATATCTACTAAAAAATATGGTTAATCGTCTCTATTTTTAACATATTTTGGTAAATGAACTTTCAACTTTGGAACGTGTATTTTTGGTACTTGAATTTTAAGTGGCGTTAATTGAAGCCTATTACTGGTTTTTTTAAGAAGAGATTGAAATTCATCATCTTGAACTTTTAATAGATCATCTTCTTCTATAGGAATAGAATTTTTTTCTTCATTAAGTATTACTTCTTCATTTATTTTATTTTCATCTAGTTCTTTCTTCAATTCTTCGAGATGTTTGTTTAGTTGTTGAATTTTTTTCTCTATTATCCCTTCATAAATTTTATTAAAATTCTCAAGAGAATCTAAATCTTTAAATTCGTCATAATTAAGGACCCAACCAGTGTTAGTATCATATAACATTCCTGTGATTTCAATTTCTGGAAATAGATCCTGAACTGTTTGCAAACTTTTAATTTGCTCTATTATATTTTTAATTTCATTACTAAATGGTAGAAAGAAGTTTCTTAATTCAGAAAAAACATTTACATTATTTTTTGAAAGACGTGAAAGAAATTCAGATGGTAATTTCATTCTTAACTCAGTTAAGTTTATCTTTTTCATACCACAATCTAAATGACCTAAAATGATAATATATTTTATTTTATAGTTAACAATTGCCAATAGGATAGATCTCATAATATCTAAAGTAAAGACATTGCCAGCATTTCTTAATATAAATAAATCTCCTGGATTAAGTTGAAAGATACGATGGATATCTATTCTAGGATCCATACAAGTTAGAATTAAAACTGGATATTTTGGAAAACTATCTTCAGTTTGTGCTTTTTCAAATTCTTGAATAAATTTACTTTTATATTTTAAATTACCTTCAATTAAAATATCTTTAATATCATCTAACAAGATTCTATTCTCTTGAATTATTATAACACCTTTCTTTGTCTATTTGAAATAAATATAAAATATATAGAAAAAAAATATAAACTATTTTTTGACTAACATTTCCTTTAACTTTTTAGATCCTCCATTGTTAAAAAAATCCTTGATTTTATCCGAATACTCCGGTAATAATTGTAAGAACGGCATAATTGCTTTTGAAAGTGAACTAAATGTCTCATTTCCATCTCCCATGATAAACATTTTGTCAGGACTTAAATTTTTAAATATTTCTGGCAAAATATTTGTTAATTGAACTGCTAAGAATCTTTCATCAGCACTGCCCATTGCTTCAACTTGTTTTTTAAAACCTTCAGCTTGAGCCAACATTTGTTGTTTTATATTCTCAGCTTCACCTTCAGCTTGTGCAATTAGTTTTTTCTTAATTTTCTGAGCTTCAGCATCGATTTCAATAAGCTTCTTTTGTCTATCACCATCAGCTTCTATTTTTTTGCGTTCTCTTTCTTGATCAGCAATAGCAATTTCTTTTTCCTTACGTCGCAATTCAATTTCTTTTTCAACTTGTTGATTTTGAATCCCAATCTCATTTTGGACTTCTAATTCTTTTAATCTTGATTCTCTTTCAGCATCTGCTTTAGCTATTCTAGCTTTTCTTGCTTCAACTGCTTGTTTTACAGCTTCCATATTCTTTTTCAATCCGGGTTCAAGAATATTTACTTCTCTTATTTCAATTGATTCTATAATACATCCCCAATCTGCCGTCAATTCATGTAATTCTTTGCTTACAATATTTATTATTTCTCTACGCTCTCGAATTATTTTTTCAATTGGCATATTCGCACAGGTAGTACGTATAATTGCTTCTGCTGCATTTTTAAGAATCTTTTCAACATAATTAACATCTCCAGGAAGCCATGAGATTGCACTAAAAGCTTTTTCTGGATCTATGACCTTCCAAATCAGCATTCCTACAATTGAAATGTTTTGATATTCCATTGAAACAACTTGTTCATGAGCTTCTAAGGTAGTTTGAATGCTTGTTGTAGGAATAACAATATATTCGTCAATTAAAGGTAAAAGCCACAAACTACCCCCTAATCCTGCACTTTTTACTTTACCATTACGTAGGTGTATTACGAATTGATTTGTCTTAAACTTTCTATATCTTGTAGCCATGAAAATCAAAAATAAAAACACGACAATTATTAATGCTATTACTAATCCGGTAATCCAAGGATATAATTGCTGAAACAACATTTTATTTTTCTAAACCTCCTTATTTTCAATTTTTTATAGATTTTTAATTTTTTTTCATTTTTTTTTAAATTCAATAAAATTTTTGTTTAATTCTTAGGAATATACTTTTCAAATCTTTATGAACTTTATTTTTATAATTTGAAAATTTTTGTTCAATACTTTTTATATCCTAATTTATCATCTCCTATATCTAATCGACTTAATATCATTGTCAATTAAAAAGTAACCATCTTTCACATCACAAATATATACTTTTGCTCCTTCTTCAAAATTTGACTCAGGATTTAATGGTTTTACATGGACTTTTTCAAATTTCATTGGTGTGTAGGAATTGATTTTAATAATGCCACCTTTTTCATCTACATCCAATACAACTACTCCCTTGACACCAATTAAATTTTTTGTGGAAGAAATATTATAAAATCGGGATTTCGCTAACTTTTTCCAAGTGGTGGAAATTAATTTTGTAATTATATAGGTTATTGAAACTGTAGTAAAAAATATGAGGAATTGTAGCTTTGTTGCAAAAATATAAAAAAATAATATACCTATTATACCAAACAATAATAACGATGTTGAAAATAATAACATAAATGGAGCAGGAGTCGTATCATTAATATGATCTACATGATCAATATGGTCTAGCTGATCTGCATGATCAATATGGTCAAACTGATCTACGTGGTCAACATGGTCAAACTGATCTACGTGGTCAACATGATCAAACTGATCTACGTGGTCAATATGATCAAACTGATCTACGTGGTCAACATGATCTACGTGGTCAACATGGT
>JBHLOC010000032.1:48307-56287 GCA_048940925.1 Promethearchaeota archaeon
ATGATCAAACTGATCTACGTGGTCAATATGATCAAACTGATCTACGTGGTCAACATGATCTACGTGGTCAACATGGTCTAAATGATCTACGTGGTCAACGTGGTCAAACCCATGATCAACATGGCTAAGATCAAAGTGATCTGTACCATGCAGATCATGGGTTGACATTTCAGCGAGAAATGCAGAAACTATTGACATCAAGATACCCCCGATTAACAACCCTAAACATACACTATAAAAGATGTTATAAAAACTACTTATAGAATACCCTAATAATATTATGATTATCCCGATAAACACTATTGATATTATTCCAATAATCTTCTTTCTTTTCCAGTGAATATTTTTAAATGTCCTACTAAGGTCCTTATACATTTTTTGTTTCATGTTATTTTCTTTTTCTCTTTTTATTTTAATTTTAATTTGAAATTAATTTGAAGAAATTAATATCTATATTTTAGATCCACACTGGTGGCAAAATATCTCGTCTCGATCTATTTTTGAACCGCAATAACTGCAATAACTAATCTCTTCAGCAATAGGAACTTTTTCTTGATTCCCTTTAAATCTCTTTAGAATTGAATCATTGAATATGTAAGGATTTAATTGCTGGGGTTGCTCTTGAAGATTAGATTGATGCTCATAGCGTAAGTTTTCCTTAGGTTTTACATAATTATGACTCATTGAAGATGCAATAGCACTAATACCTACAATAATTATTAAAAACACACCTATTCCACTGATAATTACCCAAATAGGTATTGTAAATCTATTAAAACGATTAAAAAATAAGAAAAATATTAATCCAAGTATAACCATAGAAATCACAGCACCAAATAATGCTCCTCCTCCAGATCTATTCCTTCTTTTGCGGTTGTTTGCAACAATTGGAATCATCCATGCCATTTTTCTTTTTACCTCCTGTTTATTATGGACTTCTGCCTAAACTTCCATTAATTCTAAGGGTTATATATTTTTCTAAAGTACTCCAAATTTCTTTATCAACACATTTTCTATGATATTTTTTTTTCTGAAATTTATTACAAACTGATGTTAAATTTCTTTTCATTTTTCCTATAATCCTTTTCATTATATTATTAAAATTTTTTGAGAGTTACTCTATATTTATTGACGCCTTCTATTCGCAAGACGGTATGTTATATAGGCATCTGTATTTTGCCACATTGCCCTCTTAAAACATTTCATTTTATGCTTTTTTTTATACAATTTTTCACATTCTTGAGGCTCAAAATATATAGACAACTTTTCTCGCTTTTTTTATATTTTTTCATATACAATATATTTTCTCATATAATCATATATAATAGTATATTTAAATGTTATGATTCATTTCAAACTCTTAAAGAACAACAAAAAGAAATAGTAAAATCTAAATATGAAGATATATATATTTATATATAGTTAACTTTAAAATTTATTAATAATTTAGAGAAAATTGATATATATCTATATATATGACAAAATACATTTTTTATTCCATTTTATCCTTATATAAATAAAACTAAAGCTTATAAATATATAAAAAAATATAAAAATATAGATGTTGCTAAAAAATATGATCTAAGAGGTGATTCTAATCGTGAAAGTAAACGAAAAATCTAACAACAACAACAATAGAAATAATAAAAACAATATAAAAGAACAAGAATCCAAAGATAAACCTATATATATTAAGGTAAGTGAAACAACAAGAGATCTAATAGATAAATATAAAGATCAAGGTATCACAATATCAGACTTGATAAAAAATGCTGTTAATTGTTATGATGATTTTAACTCAATTTCACCCGAAATTCATGGGATTATCAATAAATACAAGGAAGAAGAAGAATCAGATATCTCATTTATAGAACGAGTAATCAAATATTATGGAGATCTGAAAAATCTCGATAGAGATTTATGGATACGGGCGCGAGATGAGATGAAAATGATGCTCATAGGAAAAACGACCTTTAACCAGCTTATTCATGCTGCTGAACTGCCAGAAGATGCTCGAGAAAAAGCATACCAAAAGAATGTAGCATTTGATCTAATACTATGGTATACGGGAAAACACCTCAAAAATCTTACTATTGATGAAATAATAAATACCATTGCTAAAATGTGGACTGTTGCGAATTATTTCTACGCTATCGAGGTAAACAAGGAAAGTGGGGAGTATCATGTTCTTTTCAGGCACCGACAGAATAGAAGGTATTCAGAATATTGGTTAGGTTATTTCACAACATTATTTAAGTCTGAAGATTTAGCTTTTAAGTGTACTGTTGAGGGGATGACTTTTGATGAGTCAATATCAATAATAATAAAAGAAGTATAGGATATAAAAAATAAGGATTTAATTCTTGTTGATTATAATAATAATTATTTTATTTTAAATCTGGGTAAATAATTCCTTTAGTTCCTATTTTTCTACGTCATACTCATAGGCTATATAAAAGCCTTAAATTTTAAGAGTAAAATCTATAAAAGTAAAACTTTTCCTTTTCTTATAAAAGATATATATAAAGATAATCGATATATAACTAATACAAAATTTTTTAAAATAAATAAAGGAGTTAAAAATGGCTAATGATGTTTTAATTTATGAGGTTAAAGATCAGATAGCATACATCACATTGAATAATCCAAAGCGAAATCTACTGGACCCTCCTTTATGCAAGGCTTTAGGAGAAGCATGGGAACACTTTGCAGATGACCCAGAAAGCAGAGTGGCCATTCTCAGCGCAAATGGTCCAGACTTTAGTTTTGGTGCAGATCTCAGACATAGAGGTTTGTTAAACGATCTTCGTAAAGCGTTTCCACCGAATGGTACCAAAATCCTGAAACCCATCGTTGGAGCCGTTCATGGGACTGTTGCTGGTAGTGGATATGGACTTGCAATTTATGGCACAGATATAACCTATGCTACAGAAGATACTCAGTTTATCTTCGGTGAAGCCTGGGTCGGGATCGTTGGTTCAGTTGTTGAATATAGACCTTATATGCCCTTTAAGATCGCTATGGAATTTTACATGTCTGGGCAACCGATGAGTGGTAAACGAGCTTATGAAGTGGGATTAGTCAACCATATAACAAAAAATAAAGAAGAACTCATGGTGGAAGCCACCAAGATGGCTGAAATACTACGTGATAATGCGCCATTAACACTAAGGGCGATCAAATACGGACATTACAAGAATATGGAGCCTGCTGGAAGAAAAGCGATGCGTCTAGCAAGGGAGGAATTTGATGCTTTTATTCAGCCACAATTGGATAGCGAAGATATGCAGGAAGGTATCGCAGCGCTTAGGGAAAATAGAAAGCCAATATTTAAAGGTCGTTAAAAATTCAGTTCAATATTTTTTTTTCTTATCCATACTTTTCAAAACTTTAAAATGGCGAAAATATACGGATATAAGTAATAATATTTCTTTCTTTCTTCATAAGTTTTAGAAGGTGCAGCACTTAAACTGAAATATTGGAATTTTTGCCAAATGTATCCTTCTAATTTATCTGTGATTTCTTATGATTTTTTCTCAGTTCAATTTTAAAATAATTTTAAATATTTTTCTATTTTAAATCTCTCCAAAACTCTTCAGAGGGGTGGGAAATCTGCTTTGATTTTCGTGTATCGTGCCAACAGAAATCGCAATACTCATCTCCTTCCATCAGAGTATTATTTCTAGTAAGAACAAAATTTGCATTATAATTCTTAGTTTGTTCATAATCATTATTGCACAACATAGCGTAACCAAATTCAGGATCGAGATCTCTCATTATTTCTGCCCACCTACATTTTTTAGCTTTAAATACCAATGTTCTTTCATTCAATATTTCAGCTATAGCTTCTTGAGTTTGCCAAAAGCCAATATTGGTTTTAAGATCTTTAACTAAATCCTCAAGTGTATCTATAAATTTATTAGGATCTCTTCTTGTTTGAACTTTTTTAGTTTCTTGTGTTTTAATATATTCAATAGCTTCTTCTCTAGAAAATATTGCTAAAAGAGAATTAACATAATAAAACTCAAAATGAGCGTAGGTTCGTATTAGATCCGATGCATCAACTTCTATTTGGTCCTCAATAGGGTATTGTTTATATTTGTTATAGTTAATCAATGATAAGACCATATCTCTACTCAAAACGAGTAATTTTGGATATTTTCTAAGTGTAGGGTACTCTAATTCTATATTAATATCGAAGTTTTCTGCGCTTCCATAATGAGTTTTTACTTTTTCAACAATAAGATTAATTGAATCTGGAATCTCTCTTGAGAGACTTTCTAAAAAGCTATCAAGGCTAGTTAAACATGTTTTAATTACATTCACTATTGATGTTTTAATCTTAGCATTTTTATTATATTGGAATACTGTTTTTTCTAAACTTTTATCATCCATATCTTTAATAACTCTACTTTTGATTTCAAAATCTAATAAACAAATATAAAAAAAAAAGACAACTAAATTTCATAACTGTTAATTCGAATCTTTAATCTTATTAATATAAAAATTGATTTCCTCATCCCATTCCTTCTTATGCTTAAAATGACAATAACACACATGTAGCATTTTTTTCGCTTTTTGTAAGTATTCCATTGCTTCTTCGAACTTTCCAAGCTTTTGATAACACTTACCAATCCCCAAATAAGAAGCGGGTGCAAACCAACCATTTGGATCAATTTCAATGGCTTTCTTATAGTTATTTATTGAGTTTTCATAATCTCCCGTAATGAAGAGTATTTCTCCATAAGAATCAAAATAATTACCCTCATCTGGAACTTTCTCGGTTAGGTTCTTGATTATTTCAATCGCTTTTTTCTTATTCTTTTCATCAGAAATACCATTTTTCATATTTTCCTGGTATACATATATATAGAAATATGCAAGCTCATTTTCACGATCTGTCTCTTCTGGGTATTCTTTTATCACATTATTAACGATTTGTATACCTTCTTCAAAATTGCCTGCTTCCTTAAGAACAAAAGCTTTTTGCATTAAAAAGTACTGTTTTTTTTCAGGGAACATCTTCATACTATATTCTAAAATAGCTATAGCCTCTTCGTAGTTTTCTCCTTTCATAAGCAATTTTGATTTATTATAATATAAATCAATTATATCTGGCATTAACTTTATAGCATTGTCGATAGCTTCAAGAGCTTCTTCGTATTTATCCATCTGTTCTAATACTGTACTTTTTAATTGGTAAAATCTGATCTTATTTAAAGAGTTAGAATCATTATTGATTGCTTCATCAATTAAATCTAATACATATTCATCATTTCTCTCTCCTATATCAAACTCATATATCACACTATATGCTAAAACTAATATTTTGGTTGCAAGAGATATTTGATGATCAGGATAAAGTTCATATAAATTATCTATAATCTTTAATGCTTCTTTTATTTTTCCTATAGCCGTATAAGAAAAAGCAAGTATGAATGAGGAAGTCATATATATTCTCTCATCGTCTCTATACTTCTCATAATTTATTTCTTCTTCTATTAAGTTTATTGCCTCAAATTCTTTATTCACATGGCAGAGGACTATCGCTTTAAATAATAAAATTTCGATATCATTTAAACCCGCATCAATTTTAGAATTAACATAGTCAAGAGCTTTTTCATTTTCTTTACTATCTAATAAACTCTTTGTTCTCTTTTGAATTTTTGAAATCTTTGAAGTTAAATAATAAAGCTCTAAAATATCAAAGATTTTTGGATACAAGAAATAATTTTCATTTATTTCTTCATATGTAGTAGAATGCTCAATACTTGAACTGAAAAATTCTTGCCAAATGGATCCTTCTAATTTATCGGTTATTTCTTCTAACTTCTTCTCTGTTTCAATTTTATATGCTAAATACTTAATGTATCGAGGTAAAAACTTTTTTAAAGATGGTTTTAATCCCTCATGAAATACATTATCACAGATTTTTTCAACAATCCTTTCAACTACAGATTCTAAAGTTAAAGGGAGCGCACAACTTGGAATTTCTTCATACAATTTATTCAAATAAGTAAAACGTGTAATATAATCTTCAGTAATAGCTCTTAAAATTTTTTCAATTCTTTCATTTGCTTGAAAATAATACTCCTTATCCCCTTCAGTTTCCAATTTAAAAAACTTAAGAGTATAAATATTTTTATCAATTATTTGTCGAATATTAAATCTAAGATCTAACATGTCAATATCATATTCCTTAGAAAAGTCCTCAGGTGAAATATATACTGGATATTGATCAGGATGATTGATCGAGAGAAATAAAAGAATTTTATTAAAATCTTCCTCAGACTCTAATGAACCCTTTAATTTTTCAAATGATAAGGTTAATACATAATTTAAAAATCGAAATTTAATATTATCCTCTTTAATTCTATATCTCTCAAAAAAACCAATTGTTTTCTTTGTGATTTCTTTAATTCTCTTACTTTCTTCATTCAAAATTGATTGTCTATCTAAATCATATAATTTTAGCACCCTTGAATATTCTGTTTTACCTGCACGAGTAATTCTATATTCTTTATTTTCATCTTTCCGAATGAATTTATTATCCAATAATAAATTGATATTTTTCGAAAGAGAGGATTGATTGATTTTAACTGGTGAATCCTCTTCTGTGAAATCTGACCATTTCAGATAATTATTATTATATGCCATCCATAGAATAATATGATCATAATTTCTACTCCCTGAAATCGCTCTAGGAGGAAAATTTAATCCCCTTTTCGCTTCTTTCGCACGTGATATCTCATTAAACCGATCTTGCCCAGCAACAGTAATACGATAATTACCTCTCTTTATTCGCTCGATATATCCCTTGCTTTCCAACATAGTTAAATAGTTTGAAAGCGTTGATTGAGAGATACTTATTGGATCTTCTTTAAAATCTGCCCATTCCACAATCTTGTTATTATTTAACATCCAAAGAATAATATGCTCAAAATTTCTACGGCTTAGCTTTGAAGGCTCAATAAGCTCCTCGGGAGGATAATTTATTTCTTGAGTTCCACTCATAAAATTCCCTTTAAACTATACTATAATTCTATAATAATTATATAGTGCAACTTCCTTTTAAGGTTTCTGGTTCATTCTGGAGTATGAACTACAATTGAACTACAAACAACATTAGAACTTCTGAAGTAATAACTATATATTGGAGCAATTCTATATAATACTTAGAAAAAAAGAAAAAAGGAGTGATAAAGAAAATGGAGCAAATAGAATTGGATTGTTCGGCAGCGCCGGAGTGTGTTGGAATTAAGATTTACGTAGAGAAGGTCGAAAAGAAAAAGGAACAACGCTTAGAAAAATTAGAACATAAAGAATCAATTAAAGAAAGGTTTATAAAATTATTTAGGAAGGCAGAAAGGGATGCCAAAAATATTAAAGAAGTTGTTCCAATTCAGCGATTAGAGCAACAGCGCGTTTATAGAGATTATGGTATGAGATAAGTAAAAACTCAATTTTTTTTTTAAATTAAAAAAAAAAGGTAAAATAATATAAAAGAATAAAAAGGAGGTAAAAAACATGAATAGAAGAAGGTTAGATAGACGAGAATTAATTATTATAAGAAATATGTTGTATAGGGTTCGTTAAAATCTGTAATTTTTTATTTTATTTTATTTTTGGAATCACGCGTATTTTTTTATCAACTCACGGAAACTTTTCCATTTCCGTGTTGAATTCCTATAGTTAAGCCCGGGCGAGTCTTTCACTGGCTCGCCCTTAACTATTACTTATAATCACTGTATTTATGTTAACTTTACAAATTCGTTTTAAATTGATTTTTTATTAAATTTTTAATTAAATCTGACTTTTTCAAAGTAATTTTAAGTCTTACAATTCTCTTAAAGAAAAGGAAACTTGGACCAAGAGTAAGAAAAGTGAAGCCTATTAATACTGCTAAGTGAAGATGGAATTCGTCAAACGGAAAAAAGTATAGAAGACCAAAAATGAGAAAGAAGTTTCCTAAAAATCCCA
>JBHLOC010000033.1:0-56020 GCA_048940925.1 Promethearchaeota archaeon
TCTCCTCAGGGTCACCATTTGAAGAACCCATAGGATTCTCAAGGGCATCGAGAATAGGAAATATAATCTCAGTCTCAGGAACTGCGCCAATCGCTCCAGATGGTACAACTGCGTATGTGAATGATATATATGGTCAAACTAAATATTGTTTAGAAATTATAAATAGAGCGATTAAAGAAGCTGGGGGCTCTTTAGAGGATGTAATTCGCACAAGAATAATGCTGAAGGATATCTCAAAATGGGAAGATGCTGCCAAAGCCCATGGAGAGTTCTTCTCAAAAATAAAACCAGCATGTACGTTCGTAGAAGTTAAAAGATTTGTTGATCCTGATTGGTTGGTTGAAATAGAAGCAGATTGCGTTATTGAGAATGAAAATCAGAGAATTTGAAATTTTAAAATTGCGATAAATTGAATTATCTTTAAAAATTGACTTAGATTATAAACATAAATTTCAATCTAAAATTCTCCTTTTCATTATAACCATATCTATATGGCACCTTCTATTTTAAAAGGAATACCTATTTCTATTTATCTTCGCATGTAATATCAATAGTTACTTAGCTAATAAACAATTTTTAAGTGATTATTTTGAAAAAAAAATTGATTTTAACATTTGCAGTAATTATTATTATTGTCGTAGGGATTGGTATCGTTTTTCTTTTAAGTTTTCAGAACAAATCCTCGAAAAGCTATGCCTATAAAATTCAAAATGCTTTCCCTAATTTAACTTTTAATAAGCCCGTTGGAATATATGATTCAGGAGATGGATCAAATAGACTATTTGTAGTTGAACAAGAGGGCAAGATTATAGTATTTGAGAATTATGAACATACAAGTGAATCTCAAGTTTTTCTTGACTTACGAGATCGAATTTTATATGGAGGAGAAAGAGGTTTACTTGGATTAACATTCCATCCTAATTATACCATGAATGGATATTTTTATGTGTATTATTCTGAAGCTGAAAAAGGAGACACTATACTTTCACGCTTTAAAGTAGATTCTGCAGATCCTAATATTGCAAACAAATCTAGTGAAACTATATTATTAAAAATATCACAACCATTTTCAAATCATAATGGTGGACAAATAGGCTTTGGTCCAGATGGATATTTATATATAGCTTTAGGAGATGGTGGATCGAGTGGTGATCCTTATGGTAATGGACAAAATCGAGGCACATTATTAGGATCCATACTTAGGATTGATGTAGATTCGTCTTTTCCGTATACCATCCCTAACGATAATCCATTCTACAATAATTCAGAAGGATGGGCAGAAGAAATTTTCGCTTTTGGATTTCGAAATCCTTGGCGTTTTAGTTTTGACGTAAATACAGGAGAGTTTTGGGTTGCAGATGTGGGTCAATCAGCATGGGAAGAAATCGATATAGTAGAAAATGGTAAAAATTATGGTTGGAACGCCAAGGAAGGGAATCACGATTTTAATCCAGGAACTAATGTATCTCAGATGATAGACCCTCTCTATGATTATAGTCATAGTCTTGGACAATCAATTACAGGGGGATGTGTCTATAGAGGCTCAATTCTAACAGATTTAATTGGAAAATATATATATGCTGATTTTATCTCTGGGAGAATCTGGGCATTGGAATATTCTGAAGGAGTCGTAGTAAACAATACAGAACTTATCAATACTGATTTACAAATCCCATCTTTTGGTATTGATGCAAATAATGAGTTGTATATCTGCGCGTTTGACGGAAATATATATAAACTCATTCAGATTTAACCCATTTTTTTTGATCTTTTTTTCCATAATCATCAATATAAAAATTCTCGAGGTCTATTTTAAATGCCAAGAATTTAAGTTTCTACAAATGGCTTTATGATATTACACTACGATCTAAATCTCTCAAGAAAAAAGATAGAAATAGAACTTAATACCAAAAATCTTATTCATCTCTACAAGATGGACATTGGGATTTATTTTATATTCATGAAGAATTAATTAATTTTCAAAAGAAGGGAGAAGTTGTTAACCTTGGACTTCCAACCTGGGATCATTACCTTCCTATGATCTATACAATTACTCTACAAGAAAAAGAGGAATAAATTGAATTCATGCATGAGGGATATTAACATGGTTCAGTTTCGATGAGATGCTTCCCAATCCAAAAAAGTTAATAATCTATCTAATTTTAACTTAAAATTAAGTAATATTTTTAATATTACTACATACTATGAATTAGCAAAAAAATGAAAATTATATTTTTAGGAACTAATGGCTGGTATGCTACAGATTTAGGAAATACTACTTCTACATTAATTTGTTCTGATGAATTTAACATTGTATTAGATGCAGGTGATGGAATTTATAAGATTGATCAATATATTGATAATGAAAAACCAATTATTCTACTACTTAGTCATCTTCATCTTGATCATGTAATAGGGCTTCATACATTTGGTAAATTCCCTTTTAATCAAAAATTTAATATATACGGTTATAAAGGGACAAAAACTCGCATTGATCTGATTATAAACCATCCTTATTCCTCTCCATTCACAGAATTACCCTTAGAAGTTCAGACTCATGATTTAGATGAGGGAAGACATAATATTGGATTCCCAATTACTTGTAGACTTCTTGTCCATGCAGATCCTTGTCTAGGATACAGAATTAAAATAAAAAATAAAATTATTACATATTGCACTGACACAGGGTTATGTCAAAATTTATATTATCTTGCTAAAGATGCTGATTTGTTTATTACAGAATGTTCATATAAACCTGGTCAAGAAGAGTGGGGTTGGCCACATCTCAAACCTGAAGAAGCAGCTGATGTAGCACTAAAATCAAAAGTAAAACGCTTAATTCTAACTCATTTTGATGCAAGTTATTATAAAACTATTGAGGAAAGGAAAAAAGCAGAAAAAAAAGCAAAAATGCTATTTCCCGAAACAACTGCAGCCTATGATGGGTTAAAACTGATAATAGATTAACTATAATATCAAAGAAATTAATATTAAACCTAATTAAAAAGTTAGAATACCTAATTAATACTCTATGATATTTTCTTTTATTAACAGAAATAATTTTCATGTATTAGTTTTACATAATTCAATTGTTTTCCCTACTAAAGCATTATTATTTAAATATTTCAAGAATTCTTGAGTAGGCTCCCAAAATACTATTTTAATGTATTTTAAAATTTCTTCTTAAATAATACTTATTGATGACTTTTTAACAGTTTTTTTAGATTTCTTCAAAATTTAAACCCCCTTTAGATATTATGTAACAAATAATTATCGTAAGATAGATTGTTATTTGCGTGTTTGACAGAAATATAAATTAGTAATTGTTTCAAAACTTTTTTCTAATTTAAATTTCTTAATTCAATAAATTTAGATCTTTTAATTTGGATTTAATCTTTTTAGATAACCATCTTGGAATAAGTTTGGAATTTTTAAACCATTTTGACAAATTCTTTTGAAATAGTGGATTTTCAAAGATCGTATTCAATTCTTCTTGAGTTAAATATTCCAAATAATTTTGGTTTATCAAGTATAAAACCACTGAAGGATAACCACTTTCAAGTCTCTGTGCAATCTCTTCTTTAAATACTTTTTTTGCCATAAGATCCCCAGCTTTTATAAGAGCTTCCAACAATGGAAATGCTAAGTTTCTGTGTAATAAACGTGTATCGTAATTATGTTCATACCAAGCTTGAATATTTGAACAATGTCCCCAAAATTCAGTTTTAGGAGAGATATAATGCTTTTGGAATCCGATTCCATGCGTTGAATCACCGAGCTTTTCTGCTGCTTCATCAATAGATTCAATCTCATCATACTTTTTAAATTTATTAGGGTTGATATTTAATAATAAATACTTGCAATGATTGAATAATCTCCCTCCAACATATATATTAGTCCTATTATTTACCAATTTGAGAACTAAGTAATCATTTACCCTGAATTCTGGCCATTCTTTTATGTAGGGCCTTCTTTTTAATTCTAAATGTGGAGGTACTACTATTACATCCTGAGAAATACCTTCAAGTAATGTTTCGGCCAAGTTCTCAAAAATTTTTTCAGCTTTTTGTATACTTTTTGATTTATCTATTTGTATTCCTTGACTTTTAGAAATTTCTTTATCATCTTCTACACATTTAGTTCCGATTATTATTATTGGAATGTCTCCAGCTTCTCGTCTTATTATCTGAACATTTTCAAGAATATGTGCTAAAGAATTTGCATCATTAATATCATATACTATTATGCCACCATTTGCACCTTTACAATACGTTGGAACCAAAAATCTAAATCTTTCCTCAGCCCCCATGTCCCATATTTGAAATTTAATATTTTTTCCAAGCATGGTTAGACTTTTAATTAAAAAATCTACGCCAATAATCATTTTTGTATCAGAACCAAAGAGATTATAGCAAAAATTCCTTGCAAAATATGATCTCCCTTCAGACTCATCACCAATAAGTACTATTTTAAAGGTATAATCATAAATCGCCATTTGATAAAAAAGACCTACTTTTTAGAAGTTATATATCTTTAATTTCTTATTAAACTTACATTCCTTTTTACAAAAAAATAATTAATTAATCTAAATCTTAATACCCAACATACTACAAAGCAATACATGCTTATAAACCTCACAGTTCTGCCGCTATTTCGCACGAAATAAATGAATTTAAAACATATAGTAAATTTAAACTTACAATTAGTTTTTTAACAAAAAAGCTATATAAAAGCAAAATTAAGATATTTTAAGTTAAATTATCTTTTCCTTAATTTTGGGAATAAAGCACCTGTATTCTTTTGATACTCCTTATATTTTTCACCGAATCGTCTAATAAGATCTTTTTCCTCATAGTAAATCATAATAGGGGTATAAATAATAATAAATAATGCAGAAATCAGAACTAAGAACCATGAATTGAGTGCGAAACTTAACGCAACAAATGTAGGAAATTCTCCAAGTGTTTGAGGGTGTCGAATATATTTATAGATTCCTCCATACATTTCCGTCTCTTTTGATGGACTAAGTGTTTCAGAACCAGCAGCTTTGATACCTAATAACATAAGAATTACACAGGGAATAGCAATACAGATTGCAATAATAATTCCTATCCAAATATTGGTACTTATGATCCATGTTTCAAATAGAGGTATTGGGAACCAAATCCAAAGAATTAAACTAATTATAGAGATCAATTCAAATAAACCGCCAATTCCCCTTAATCTCTTGCATGTATCCCACGCCTTTTCACCATGCTTTTCTGACATTTTAACAGGTTGAATGCTCAGGAGGTATAAAAATCCCATCAACAAGATTGAAATAATTAAAATACAAAAATTTATTATCACAACAATCATATTAACACTTCTCACTCAAAAGATTGAATCAAAAATAGCTTACCCATTTATATGAACAATGGTTTTAATAATTTTACTTGAAAATCACTTAAATGGGTCTATTACTTTTTTGAAAATAATAACGTTCAAATAATAAAAAGATAAACGCATATAAGCCATATATAGCAAATGCAGTAATAAACCATATCGGAAATCCAAAAATATTAACGACCGGAGGATTTCGATAATAGTAAAGTCCTAAAGCTGCTGCTGTTGGATCAACAAGGAGTTGAAACAGAACACCATATAACGTCACTACAAGGGAAATAACTACAACATCTTTAATAGATAAATCAGTTCCTTTTGGTTTTCTAAGAGAGAATCGCGCTAATTCAAAAATGACAATAAATATGGTAAATATTGAAACTGGATCTGAAAACCCAAATTCAGTTTCCCCTATTTTCAGTTTAGCAAATGGTGCGAATTCCAAATCTGCCGCAGAGTAAAGACCTGTGAAAATTAATGCGAACACTAAAGATGAAAGGCATATATTAGTGAGGATTGTCCCTTTTATACCATACGTTTTAATACAATAATAATAAACCGCTATTAGAAGGTAAATATGAATTACAAGGCTAATATAATGATATATAATCCCAACCATATTATATCAAAACCTCTTCCTTTGAATTAGCGTTATAATTAGGGGGATTAGAGCTAATGGCCCTGAAATCAATAATACATCAAACCTATCCACTACCAAAAGAAAAATAAAATCTACAATAAGGATGACAGCATATCCGATTATTAAAAGATCAATTCTTTTCATAATTATAACAAATTTTAACTAATTCATATTTTATTATAGTTTTTTCCACAAAATTGATTTATGTGATTTTTAAAGACCAATTTTTATTTTATAGTGAATAAAACTTTAAATAACAACTCATAATAATTATAAATTGTATAGTGATTATGCGAAAATCAAATATGAATAAAAATATTGTTATAACCATAGTGGGTTTATCAATTTTCTTTTTAGTTATGTCTAATCAGAACACAATTTCATTTGCTCAGAAGATTGATAATCCTTTACAAATTCCTTTAAATTTCAAAACTTTTGAATTCTCTGAGAAAAAAGATGCATTAAATAATATAAGTTCTATAGATATAGAATTACCCTCATCAACTTGGGATATCACATATATTGAAATGAATTTTACAGATATTGAATATGATAAAAGAGAGATAAAAATAATTGAAGGTAACCCTCTTAATGATGACTTATTTTTAAGTAAAAATAATATAGAAGAACTTGCCGTTCAAATTAAGCTCAACGATACTATAAAGATTTTTGGAATATACCTTGATATAAAAACAATTCTACCTCACACATTGGATGAGATATATCTCCAAATAAGAGGTTATAATACATCAATCAATGCCCCAAATAGTACAATCTACGGAAGTGTAGATTTAAATCATACAATAGTAGATGGATGGAATTATCAGAATTTTACAACACCTATCACACTCCCTAAAGGTAATTATTCTTGTGTAATTGGGGGTTTTATTCAGGCAGCAGGAGAATATCATTGGTATTATAATGACTTAAATCCAAATTATCCAGATTTATATCGATCAGAAAATGATGGTACTGGTTGGATAAATGGTATTCAAGGATCGCCATTTTTATATAAATTAGATCAAGAGGTCAAGTACAATGATGTTTACCCCGAAGAATTTAATATGACCGCTGAAATAAACGGAAACTCTTATAAAATCCTAAATAGTACACATATAGGTTCAGGTATTCTTAAGTTATCCGATATAGATATATCTCCTAATGATGAAATTTTATATATTGCTATTAAGCCTAATAAATTCTTCTTCACCACAAATTATCATCTTAAAATGAACAATCAATTCCTTTCTAATGCTTTTATTTATGTATCAGAAAAAGAAGATAATATCTGGAAAATTATTCCTGAAATTAATAGATGTAATTATAATTATTCTATTAAAATTGAATTGCCAAATAATTGGTATAATTTAGTCGTAACTAAGGATCATATAGATATTACCACATCCGAAGATATCTTGATTGATGGAAATTTTTTAAGTATATTAAATAATTCTATTAATGCTGTTGCCTACTGGGAAATTTCAGCCCAATCGCCAAAAATTGACTTTAGCTTAGATCTTAGTAGAGGGACTAAATTTAAAGTAGGTGAAGAATTAATATTTTCGACTATCGCTCCAATTAGAGAAGGAAATTTCACTTTCATACTCTATAACAAACTTGGAGCAGAAATAGATAAAAGAATAATACCTGTAACTTCAGATGAAACTATATATTCTTTCAAGATCGCATCAAACGCCTCTCTTGGCACTTGGACGGCCAATATTTATTGGAATAGCCACAATGATGCCGGTGTTAAATCTCAAGATTTCACAATAAGTCCCACTCCTTTAGACAGTAATCTTATTCTAATAATCATAATAGGTGCATTGGTAGGGGGTGGGAGTGTAACAAGTTTAACTGTTTATCAAACAATTAAAAGAAAAAAGAGAAATATTGACTTAAAACTTAAAAGTATATCAAACAAATTTAAAGATATCCTCAGTCTAAATTATTTGATGATCTCAGATATCAAATCGGGAGTAAATGTATATGAACAATTCTTTATGGGAAAATTTATGGATCCGAGCTTAATCTCAGGCTTTCTAGATGCTATAAGAAACTTTGGAATTGAATTAACTGGTTCATATAAGAAATCAGAAACATTAAGTCTAGATTACGAAGATTCAATAATTTTAATGAATGAATCAGAAGATTTTAGGATAATTATTGTAATGTCGGAAAAACCTTCAGAAGAATTCACAAGTTTAATAACGAATTTAGCAAAAGACATTGAGGAAAAATATGGAGATCTACTTCGAAAGTTTAAAGGAGGACAAGTTACACAATTTGCTGGTTTGAGCGAATTAATTGAAAGGCATCTGAATGTTTCATTTGCTTCTCCTTTAGAGATTGTTTTCCAAAAGAAAGCTAAACTTAATACTGCTGAAAAATCAATTATAGAAAAGGCAAATGTAATTATGAACCAAACCAATTTAAATTATTTTTACACTTCACTATTAATGCCTGATCAAAAGTTTGATCCAGATATGACAAAAGTAATATTCGGTTTAATTAATAAAAAAGTATTTCAACCAATTAGTTTAAATTTTGAAGAATAAATTATAAAATTAAATGAAAAAATATCAACTAATTTAAAGTTTAGAAAATGGACGATATAATTTGGATTCACATCATTGATAGCTCCGGTGCAAATGTTTTTAGTTATGAAAATTATATCAAAGGCACTTCTGAAGTTAACCTTGCTTTATTATCTCATTTTATCTATGCGTTACAAGCAGTTGCTAAAAATATGGAAGCAGATGAAGTTAAAGAAGTTGATATAGATAAAAATAAATTCTTTTTAATTAAGGAAAAACTAACTAATTTCCTCTTTATTATAAAAACTAAACCAAAAGCAAAATCTGATGCAATAACTATAATAATAAAAAAAATTAAAGAAAAATTTGTTGAGAAATTTACGGGTCATTTCACATTGCCAGTTCAAGAAAAATTAGAACTTTTAAAAGCTTTTAAAGAAGATGTAAAGAGAATAATTGAAGGGAAAAATCAGCGAATAGATTTAATAGATTCCCTCTCAAAGAGTAAAAGAATTACTCGAATTTAAAGAATAAGATAAATTAGATTCTAAGAAGTGTGTACCTATTTTTTGTGTAGCTAACTTCTCTGAAGTAAACATTTTAGAATTTGGATTCTCCTATACCCAGACTATTAGATTCGGAGCTCCAATGTGGGAACATAGATACATTAAAAATTATAAGACTCCTAGAGGATGGTTCCCAGATGGCCTACCAGAATATAAAAAAACAGCTCTACTATAAACTATTAAATACAATCTGCCGATTTTTAAGGTTTTTATTTGGAGTACTTATTAATAGCTTCTCGAATTTCCTCTGCAGCAATGGAAGGGTTTTTTGCACGAGTAATTCCTCCTCCTACAATAATAATATCCACGGGATGCTCCAATATTTTAGGAATATCTGTGACTCTTATCCCTCCTGCAATTGCTAATCGTGGAATTCCATGTAACCTTGCCACTGCTTCTAACTCAAACAAGGGAGCTCGACGTGACGCTCGGTGATCTAAACCACTATGGACGAGTGCATAATGTATTTTTGTGTCTTCATACTTGAGATCCATGAGACCTGCCAATGTGGTAACCGGTGATCGAGAAACGATCAAATCTGCCATTATTTCTACGTGAAAATCATGTGCGGCGCGTAAAGCCTCCTTAATCGTAACATCATAAGCATCCGCCAGCACTGTTATAATACTGGCTCCTGCTTGAGCAGTTAATTTTACTTCAATGTATCCTGTGTCTGTAGTTTTTAAATCTGCACACACCAGTTTGTCTGGATGCGCATCCTTTAAAGTTCGAATAGCGTGCACTCCTTCGGATATTATTAAGAGTGTTCCAACCTCAAAAATATCTACAAATGGAGCTACCTCCTTTGCAATTGCTAAAGCATCATCTAATATTTCAAAATCTAAAGCCACTTGTAAACGAGGCTTGTTTTGCTCCTTTTTATATGTTTGTGACAAAGTAATCACTCCTTTTAATCATTATTTTCTATGCTTTTATAATACAAACATAGTTGTTTAAATATATAGTAAATAATTTTTATATAAACTATATCTTTTGTTTTTATTTGATATTATTATTGGAAAGATCAGTTATTTTGAACACTGTATTTTATTAAATAGTATTGGTTTTTTCATAGTATTAACATGAAATTAACTGAAGTTATCCAAGTTGAATATTCATTAAAATTATCGAAACTATGTCATTTAGCTAAGCATTTGTATAATTTACTCGTTTTAACGGTCTAAAGCAATCTGAAGATAATCTTTAAGTATAAAAAATAGCCTCTTGAAATCTTATATTATTCATAAATTAACTATCTTATTTTTACAAACTTAAAAGAATAATAAAACCGTAAATAACAACTTTCTAGAATTTATTAATTAAGAGATTTAACATGTTTCTTCAAGCTCAATTATTTTTCCTTCATTAACTGACATGTTATTTAACATTAATCGTATCAGAGTTTCAAATATTAATTCAATATTTTCTCCCGTTTTGCTCGAACATTCAATAAATCCATGTAAACCCATTGATTTAGCAACTCTCGCTCCAACTTCTCGAGGAACTTCTCGAATAAAGTCTAAGTCCAATTTAGCACCAAGTAGAATGATTGGAAATTTTTGGTTTGTCTTTTCTATTAATGTTAACCAATTATTAATATGAGAAAAAGACGAGTAATTTGTTATATCATATATCAAAATTCCTCCCAAGGCACCATATAAATATTCAGGAAACATATAACGAAACCGTTTATTTCCGGCAAAATCCCAAATCATTAGTTTTATTTCCATTCCATTGAGTTTACTGTCTTTAGTTTGACAATCAACCCCAATTGTCCTAACGCAGTTTGGATCAAATATACTAGTTATGAATCTCTTTATCAAGGTTGTTTTACCGGAATTAGTTTCACCTAAAATGACAGTTTTTAAAATTGCATCATACATTTTACTTTTAACTTAACCTTTCTTAATTCTTTGTTATGTATCTCCTTAAAAAGTAATGTTCCCTAATATGCCTTTTTGCTAAAATTGTATGCAATGCTACCCATACAAAGCCCCATATTTAAATATATTGGAGGATTATAATCAGTTTTTCATTTTTTTCATGGAAAATAATGGAAAATCATAACACTATGAAAAAGAGCAACTTTTTTCTTTTTTGTCCTATGAAAAGAAGGAAAAAATTTCTTTCTTACGGTGCCTATTAATAATTAGCAGCTTAACCGGATTAATTAGCTCATAAAAGAATTAAGAAATTCTCTAACCCAATGTTATTTTAAGTCGATTAAGCATAGTTATTACAAAATGAGATGACTCTTCCCTTATATAGAGTGTATTCGTTATATAATCCTGAAGCATTTCTTTTAATTCTAAATAATAAAATTCTTTATCTAAAGCAAGAGGATCTTCCTCAATATTTGCTTTATTTAAATGAAGAGATGCCATTTGTTGAAAAATTAATTCCATTGTTAAATCTATATATGTTTTTTGTAAGAGATATTCATCTTTTTTGGTTAATTCATAATATTGGTCTACTGCTTTTTCTCGAATTTTAAGCAAACTTATTATATTCTCTTTTATCTCATATGGTATATACAATGCTCCAATCTTTGTCACCATGCTGTCTAAACCAACCGTAATCTTCATAGACGCAATGTACTTCTCTATATGTGATAAAAATCTTATTAAAAATTTGAATGAATCCATCTCAGAATCAGTCTTCCACATCTTATACAAAAATCCCCAGTCAGATAGAACTAACTCATCTAAAGCCTTTACAATCCTCTTTTTTAACTGGTTTATTAAGTCTTTATTATAATAATGAGCTTCCTTATAGGGTTTATCAAGATTATGGAACTTATATTCATAATGCTTTCCATTTTCTTTGAATTCTTTGAAATGTAGGAGGGATCTCGAATCTTGGTCTATAAACTCCTTTTTGCCCATTTCGGCTGCGAATTTAATAATATATTTACATTCGGGACACGTCGTGACCCACGATCGACTCACAATATTTGGAGGTTGAAACCCTCCGTTTGAACTCTTAAATTTGAATCTATTTACTATGTGAACAGGAGCAGTTACCTCGAAATTCAATTTCTCGAGATGAAAAAATCTTGGAATGAATTCAACACTACATAAAGGACACTTTATTTTCTTGTTCTCCATGCTATTTGCTTAACACATTTTAAATTCATTTAACGCTTGTTATCCTATAATTAGCTCAATAATTCTAAAATATTAAAATATAATTATTATCGAAAAAACAATTAATGTGAATCTGAAGACTGTATCCTACCTCTAGTTCTCTTTTTTGATACTATTATATTTGAATAGAATATCTAATTGTTATGCAAGTAAATGGTTTTTTTTGAATTATCTTATTCATAAATTCACAAACTATATTTATATTCTCATGTGTAAGGTTATAAGCATCAACTTAGAGCCTAAAAACTACTTTTTTCATATTCTTCAATGCTTACTTAATTGTGATGGTGAAATCAAAAAAAGATTCTTCTTTTTTGTTAGTGACATAGATTTGATCGACTTTACATAACACATCTCTATTTAATGCTTTTCTTAATATACCTTCAGATATACCACACATTATATATACATGATAAATGAAATCATCAGTATCTTCTAAAAATATTGAATTCTTGAATCTATACGTGGCATTTTTCCCTTCTGGATCAATTTTCAATATTGTTATTTCGATATTTGGTTGAAAAATATCATAAGCAGAATAAAAAGCCTTAAAACTTTCTAAAAATAGTCTCGAAATGGGATGACTTTTTAAACCTCTCAATTGCTTCTGAATATTCGGTCCAAAAGAAAATTTAATATCATTTGCTGCTTCTCTTCCGATTTGTATTGCTACTTCCTCATTATTTGGTAAATACTTTTTAAATTTCGATAATAGAGCTTTATAATATGTTATTGCAGTTTCAAAAGGAATGAATTTTTCTTTTTTAGCAAAAAATAATTTATATGCTCCTACTTTTTTGCTGAATATCTGATTTTTAAGCTCAAGACTAAGCACATATTTAGAAACTGTGTTCCTTGAAAAACTAGTAATATTTACAATGTCTGAAGCAGTTATTCCTCCTGGATTATCTCTAATACATTCTAAAATAGCAAATTCATGATTTATAGTGTTCTTTTTGTTAGCCGTTGATCTTATCACCTATAAAAAAGTATAGATATCTTTCAGTAACTAACAAAAGATATATTTATATATTAATCTATCAAAAATTTAATATATATATGTGATCATTATTCTTGATCATTAATTATCAAAGTGATTAATAATGTCTAAAAAAATCTTAGTTCTCTCTGCTTTGCTACTTACATTAGGATCAGGTTTAATACCTGGAGGTATTTTAATTGCGGATTACATAAATAATAGAGTTGCAAATTCTATTGATGAAGGTCTTTTAGGGATCGAAGAAGAAGCAATTCCGCTTATAGAACCCATGATTAAAGAGAAGGGAATTCCTCGATCTCTTAGAGGAATTAGAAATACAGCGATATCTGAAATTGAACCCATGATTAAAGAGAAGGGAATTCCACAGGCTCTTAGAGGTATTAGAGATGTAGGAATCTCATATGTAGAAGATATGGTAGAGGCTACATTTGTAGCTGTATTAATCGAAACAATGGCGGTGACTGGTGGATATGTTTCTCTTCTCGGTACATTCGTTGATCCTATAGGGATAGATCCTTTCTTCAATAATGAGACTACTGGAGTTTGGGCTTATATTTTTTGGGGTGTATCAAGGTACCATACTGAACAACTTAATTTTACTGAAGATGCTCAAAATAGGATATTATTTGGCAATAGCACCACAATTTCAGGTTATATTCCTGGTATTCAAGGCTTTCTTAATGATACATCAACAGGAGCAGGAGTTGCAACATTTTTAGAACAGTATTCTGCCTCAAATTCAAGTGAAACTAATGAATTGAAGGAAATTATGCAAGAAAACTATAATTGTACATGGTATCAATTAACAAAATTATATGAATATGTATATGATTACTTAATTGAATATATTATCCCTGATGTTATTATTGCTAATGAATTGCATGTAGATTATATGCCAGAATTAGCAGGACTTACTTCAGTCAATGCTATTGCAAAAGCTCTTTTCATGGAACAGTGGGCTAATGGAACAATATTAGGTGAAGTCCAATATCCGGGAGGAATCGATTTTAGTGAAATGATTGAAGGTATAAATGAAACTCTTGTTGGATTTGAAGTAGGGCGTATAACACCATCTAATATTACTCGAAAAGTAGCTCTAGCGCTCTTTGATGATATTAATTACACGAATGCCCTGACAAACGATACTGGAATTGAGCAATGGATTACTGCTTATACTAATAATACTATTAAAGATACATTAATGAATGAATTCAATCTAACACAGACTCAGATGGATATGATCCTATATTGGTTATTCGAAGAGTCATTTAAGGACAATGTCGTTCCTGAACTTATGAAATTACCCCCTCCGGAGGGAATAGGTAAATCTGTATCTGAGTTTGCAAAAGAACTCCTATTGGAACAATGGGCTAATGGCACAATATTAGGTGAAATTCTATATCCTGGAGGAATTGATTTTAGTGAAATACTCGAAGGTTTAGATGAAACTCTTGTTGGATTTGAAGTAGGTCGGGAAACACCCTCAGGAATTACGTTAATGTCTGCTTCGGCACTTTTTGACGAAAATAATTATCCAGACGCTCTAACTAACGATACTGGAATTAAAAAATGGATTACGGCTTACAATAATGATACAGTTAAGGATGCATTAATGAATGAATTCAATCTAACGCAGACTCAAATGGATATGATACTATATTGGCTATTTGAGGAATCTTTTCAAGAAAATATTGTCCCAGAACTTATGAAACTACCACCTCCAGATGGAGTAGGTATGAATATCACAGAATATGCGAGAGTATTATTTTTGGAACAGTGGGCAAATGGCACTGCAGAAGGAAAAATTTTGTATCCTCACGGCTTTCCACTCTCTTTAAAAGCTGGCACAATATATGGACTTGAAGTGGGATATCAGGGGCTAGACATGTCGGTATTGCCAACTAATATATCATTAAAATCAGCAGAATCTCTTTGGGACATTTCAAGCGAATTTTCAATAGTAAATAAAAGGGGTCTTAGTAAATGGTTGTCAGCGGTAAGTAATCCTACCTCCGATACAGCTGCAGAATTACAATCTATTAATGACTTAGAAGATGATGAAATGAATATGATTTTAAGTTGGATACCAATGTTTAGAGACAAAGTCATGCCTTATCTTGCTCAAGAAGAAATGAATCTACCCTCAGATTCAACTACATATGCAAATTCAATCGAACTTGGAATGGTAATTCCCGGTGCAATTGCGTTTTGCCTTGGATTGGCAGGGGTAGTTAGTAATTTACTTGTAAAAAGAAAACTTAAATTGACTTAATAATTTTTTTTAAAATTTGGAGAAGAAGACTTTACAACTGCCGTTTATGGTTAACAAAAGCATAAAATAAAAAAATTTAGATTTATTCGATTATTATTTAATTATTAAGAATAATTCAATTATTTCATACTTTTTTAAGTATAATCACTGTGAAATAATTATGGAAATGCCATTATTTGATCAACTTAATAAAAATCAATTAAAAGAATTGCTTATAAAATGTTGGATGACTCACGATGGTGCATGGTTTTATAATTGCGTCCATGAATTAGGAGTCGATGTTGCTAATAAACTAAATAAGGCGGCTATTAAAACTCTTTCTGCAGTTGAAATGCAAAGAATAAAAAAGACAATGGGTTGGGAAAATGTGAGAATAAAATCGTTTAAACAAGTTAAAGAGTTTATTATTAATAGCTTTAGCGTATTAAAAGGGGATTTTATGGATTTTGACTATACTTTCCCTGAAAATAATCGGATGCATTGGGAAATGTCTCGATGTTTTGCTTACAATGGGATGAAAATGATTGGAGTTAATAAACAATATGAATGTGGTGTTATATATCGTGTTAGTTGCTGGCTGGATGCTCTCGGTATAAATCATACAATTGAGCCTGAAATCGATAAATGTTTGTTAAATTTTCATGAAAAATGTTCTGGAGATTTCATTTTGAATCTTGAGGGCTAATTAAAGTTAAATATGTTTATTTAGGAACTAGTGTATCTTGGCCATCTGTTAACCAAGCAATATCCACTTTTATCAAAATTATAGATTCACGTAAATCATACTTCCCAGCTTCAAATAATATGCAAATAGTATAATCTGATAAAATTGCTATGGAAGAATAGGCTGAGGGTCCTTCATACACCTGCTTTGACACATTCCATGTTATTCCATCATCATAACTCATTCGGAGAGTTAAATGGCCTCGAGAAAAACCATTGGGATTGGAAAATAACACTCGAGATCGCTTATAAGTTGATGTATTAGTAAAACGAAATATGGATGCTTGAGTCCCAGCTTCAGGAAGATCTTCCTCGTAATAGTAGGGTTCCCAATCTTCTCCACCATTATTACTCCATGCCATTATTCTATGTCCCCCACGAGCCGCACGACAATTTATGACAAGTGAACCATTAACACTTTCAAATACCTGTGGTTCTTCACCTTCTCCAACTTGGGCCCCCTTATGCCAAGATTTTCCATGATCATCACTAAACACAACACAAGCACCTCCAATTTCTGCTGGGATGATTAATCGTCCATTTGACATTTGAATTCCATTACCTGGTCCTGTTGCACAGTATAATCCTTCAGCTTCTAACTCTTGCGTCAGTTCTCTTGGTTCTGTCCATGAAACTCCAAGATTAGTACTATTCATAATAAATACCCTCTTATAATCTACACAGAATGGTAAAAATAATGTCTGAGTGATATTATCAAATAAAGGACACGGATTGTGCACAGTATGATCTCCTCTATTTTGTATAACTTGGATGCCGCCCCAAGACTCACCACCATCAAGACTTCTCTTCATTACAATATCAATGTCTCCCCAATCCGCCATCGTATTCCATCGAGATTCACAAAATGCCAACATTACATCACCAGGTAATACAATTAACGCGGGAATTCGATATCCCCGACCAGCTGTGCTTCCTACAAATAACTTTTGTCGCTGAACCCCATCGGTCCATTGTGGATTCCAAAATGCCATTATAACTCCAAATGAACCAAACACAAAAAGAAATGCAATTCCTGATGCCATTAAACCCCTCATCAACCGGGGTTCCCTCTTCAATCGAAATTTTTCTAAAAAGAATTTGATGCTGCCAATTATAAAAAGGGCTCCGTATCCGAAAAAAGGTACACCAAGAATTACTATTAGGAATAGAGGTATCGCTTCCGCTGCTCCCATATAAAGTAGTCGAAATACGAGTATAAGTGCTATGGCTACAAATATATCCCATATTGCCCAAAATAATATCCATGCTAATCTGGCATTTTTATTTGAGATTCTGCCAATTAATAAACCGCGCAATTTGCCTGATCTCTTACTTAATAACGTTATAACTACACTATATATAGGGCCAGCAATCAACAACGCGATAAACACATATAATATCCATTCATTCTCAGCAACAATTAAAAATTCACCCCCATACATCATAATAAAAATAAATGCGACGCCGGTTAATAGTACCGCAATAAAAAGTAATAGAATCCCTAAATACATATCCCTTTTATAAGTTTTATTTACAGTTTGATTGGTTGGTTTTCGATTTTCTCCCTTAGATTGTTCTTCATTACCCATTACTTTAATCCTCTCGAGTTTGCCCCTATACAAGATTTTATATTATTATTTAATATTTGTAATAAATATTTAAAAAGATGATTTTATCTATACAACTTCTTCTAAAAAAAGTAATAAAGGCTTATAAGAGATAGGAGGAAGGGGTTAGTATAGAAGGGAAAAAGTGTAAAATATATCTATCTCTTCGAATGAGCCTAAAGTGGTAGATTTTATACTATTTCTTCCTAATCCTCTTCAGATTTATCCTATTTTTTATATTTTTTTCCTAAATCCTCTAATACTTTCCCAATTCTTCTTTACCTATTTCTCTTTAACCAATAAAAAAGATATGCAATACCAATTAAAAAGCTAACTCCAATTGATACTCCTAAAAATATATAAGAAAGTTGTATTTTATTATGAATAGTTTCGTCAATTTTGGGATTATTTATATCAATAAAATATAGTTTATCTCCTATTAAAGTAATAATGTATCGATTATCAGAGGAAATTTGAAGTGATCTTAGAGCTTTATTAAATTCATGTTTCCATAAAAGTTCAGATGTATTACTCTCAAATAAATAAATAAATCCCTCATCTAAATAAATACTACTACCAGCAATAATATATTTACCATTTTCTGATATAAATACTGAACCGATCCCATCTTCTATTGAAGAATTCCAAAGTGGTTTTGAGTCTGTAGGATTAAAAAGATATACTCCATCGTGAAATCCTACAGTCATAAGTGTCTCATCCACTGAAAAAGAAATGGATTGTGCTCTCCCATACGGGTGATGGAAGTTCCATACCGATGTTTTATTTACGTAGGTCGATTTATTAAGTAAATAAAAATCATCATGTTGAGTTCCAGCGGCAATAAAATTACCCTCTGACGAAATAGCTAATGAACATATCCAAGCTGGAGTTGAAGATACACTCGGTTTAATTGTAAAATTCCACACTGGAAGAGAAAATGATGAATTAAAAAATTGAATTACTCCATCATCTTCTCTAAGTTCAGTTGCTATAAGATATTTACCATCTAATGATAAATCTACGGAATCGCATCTCATCATACTATAATTTATTATTGGATTAGTTTCCTCAGATTTGAAAAGGTAAACTCGATTGAATGTACTAGCTGCTATAACCTTTCCATCTGAAGAAATTTGCACAAGACCTACTCTACGATCTAATTCATGAGTCCATATTGGAATGGGGCTTGATTTATTAAAAAGATATAGATCATTAACAGCACCTCCAGCTACGATATAATCACCATCAGGAGTTATATCTACAGACAAAATATCTTCATTTGCTATAAATGTCCCCAACGGCTCAGGTTCTTTTTTATTAAATAAGTATAATCTTGTCTGCCCACTGCCCGCTACAATATAATCTCCATTATCTGATATAGCTAGTGGCCATATAATCTCTCCTTCATTATCTTTTAGAGTAAGACTCCAAGAACTAATTACAGTACTATTTATTACAATAAAATATGAAATTGTGATTATGTTTCCAAGAATTAATATACTTACGATTGAAAAAATAGCTACTTTTAATTTCTTTTCCATGATCATATACCTCTCTTCAATAACATTAACTATTACAATAGATTTTTAATTTTAGTTTTTCTTTTTGCCTGTTTTTTCCCATTTTCCAAATTCTTTATCAAAAACATCATTATATTCTGTTATTTTTTTCTGGATTTGTTTTTTTTTTGATAAAATAATAAGAACCTGATACTATTAAAAATATAGATAATTCCCATGATCTTTGTCTATATCTTCTATGATAAAAGATAATATAAATCTTTCTTAAAAAACAATAGTTTTTCATCTCTTATATATATTATAGGAACTCTTCTCATTTATGAGATTATAAAATTCTTGTTAATTAGTAGAATTCCTAAATACTTGCCCTGTTGATACGTATTAATTAAAGATTGATTACAGGTTTTTTGGGATCCTTCATTATATTGTGCTTCCCTGTCCATTCCATTAATCCTCTCGAGTATGTCATTATGAAAGTTGATTCATTATTATTTAATATTCGCACTACACCTTTAAAAAGATAATTTCTAGGTAAAATCATTACCTAGCTTAAGAATATTTTCTATTCTTAATTACCCTTTTATCTATTTCCCTAAAATAGAAATAAAAAAATCAGTTTTTAACAAAAATGTGGATTTATATATTTGTATTTTCTTATCAATATATGGGATTACCAATAATAAAAAAAACTGGGCGAATTAGTATAAAAGTGGGATTATTCAAGAAAAGGAGAGAAAAGCCGGTTAAGATATTTAAGATAAATGATTTGGTGGACTTAAGATTAATAAATAACAGGACTCATATCTATATCAAGAATGAACCATTCATTATTTGTGCCCACTTATTAATAAATATTCCAATTGAGAATATTCACAATTATGATGATATTAAATCTATTGATGAAACTATAGAATCATTTAAATCAACAGAGAAAATCCAATATATGATATCTCCGGAAGAAGAATTCACGGGACATTGTTCAAACATTCAGGCATTTTTCGAGAACGGATTAAATACAGATATTTTGCATACAAATATTGCATTTCCGTTATTAAGAAAATTAGTAGAATTGAAATTCGAACCAGCCCAAAGAATCTTCAAGGAAGAAATAGTAATAAGATTTAATGAGGGCACTAAAAGTTCAAGATTTTTCTTAAGTACAGAAGGATATCTCAATTATCTCAATGAAGAAGAAAAGCAGGCATTGAGAGGTTATAAGACTTCTTGGTTTCAAAAAAAGGGCACTCCTGATTTTATGTTTAAAATAGTTATTGTAGGTGATGATAATGAGGGAAGATCAACATTAGTACTAGACTATTTAAACTCACGGAATTACAACCCTTTTTCCCCTATTGGAGTAAATTTTGCCACAAAAGACATAGTAATAAATAACATTGCTGTTAGATTACAGATTTGGTTTCTTTCTAATCTTAAATTATATGAAAAGCTTTTTGAATTTTTTTTATCTGGAACTTTAGGAGCAATAATAATTTATGATATGACTAACATTAATTCTATGAATAGTGTCCCTAAATGGATCCAAATCATTAGAACAAATAAATGGATTCAATCCAGAGGATATATTCCGATAATCTTGGTAGGGAATAAATCTGATTTGGAAGAAAACCGTGTTGTATCAAAAGAAGAGGCAATAAAACTTAAAAATATGCAGAACATAACAGAATATATGGAAATTTCTTTGAAAACAGGGGAAAATGTTGCTGAGATGTTTAATGAGATTACAAAATTGATATATCCGCATCAAAGGTCTGAGTCCCTATAAAAATAATGATTTTTTTGCCCTTCTCCAATTAAAAATTTAATCACTAAAACTGTCGATATTAAACTTTTTAATTAGTAAGCTTCTTTTTTTTTAATTCAAAAATGTTTATAATTGATGTTGTCTAAAAATATGGTGAATCTTTAAATTATAAAAAAGGAGGGAAAAAAATGGTAAGCAAACAAATATTGATGTTAGTTGGTGATTTTGTTGAAGATTATGAAGCCATGGTACCTTTTCAAATTTTAACTATGGTTGGTCATACTGTTCATACTGTCTGTCCTGATAAAAAGGCTGGTGATACAGTTAAAACAGCAGTCCATGATTTTATTGGAGATCAAACCTATGCAGAATTTAAAGGACATAATTTCGCAATAAATGCTAACTTCGATGAAATTAAACCAGATGATTACGATGCGCTTGTTATACCGGGCGGAAGAGCTCCAGAATATCTTCGTTTGAATAATCGAGTACTTGAAATTACAAAGCATTTTGTTGATTCCAACAAACCTATTGCTGCTATTTGTCATGGACCCCAAATTTTGGCTGCAGCTGGTGTATTGAAGGATAAGACGTGTATCCCATATCCAGCTGTGGGACCAGAATGTGTTATTGCGGGAGCTAAACTTGGCACTCCAAATGAAACTTTTTCCAATGCGATTACTGATGGGAATATTGTAACAGCACCAGCTTGGCCTGCTCATCCTGAATGGATGAAACAATTTCTAACATTGCTTGGATCAAAAATCGAGCCATAAATAAATCTAATCAAAAATGGTTTATACGGTTAATCTTGTAAGTCGAATACAACTATTATCACGATGATTGCTACTAGTCCTACTAAAAGTCCAATGAGGACATCGGGAAAGAAATATCGTAAAAAAAATGTTCCGAATCCTAAATTTAGGTTTCTAATTTCTACTATATACCAGTAGTGAATGCTCATGACTAAGACTGTTCCAAGTAAAGTGAATATAATTAACATGATTCCTCTAATTATCCAAAATCCTTTCTGCTTCATTCTTGATTTAATTTTTTTCATAGTTTGCATTTGAATCTGATATTCTCGTTCACGTCTTAAACATTTTGAACACATTTTGTTGTAATTCTGAAATTGAAGCTCGGAAATCTCCTTCCCACATTTTTGACAAAATGGCATGAATAAATATTATCTCAAATTATATTTAAAAGTTCTATAAAGGCGGTGATTTTTCGAATAAATTAATTCTTAAAACAAATAGCTATAAACCCGATAAAGATAAAGTTAATTTTTGACAGTATCCTTCTGTTAGTCGGGAGTCATAATGAGTGATTAAAAAAGTTCGATTCCCAACACTTTCTACTACTAAAGTACCTCTTTCTGTCTAATAGATGTGTTTAAACCTTCATGTAAAAGGATTAAGCTTAACATTATAAGAAATATAAAAAAGCTTGGCCAAATGTTTACCCTAAATATCTCGAATTCTGCTCTACCATAAGAAAGGCTTGTCCCTAACTGAGCTGTTCTTTCATCAGCAAGCCCTATAAACCCAAGAGATTGATATAACAAGATTGCAAAAGCCATTTCTAAAGGAATATATTTAATTATTCGCTTAGCCATATCAAGATAGTCAGTTCTATATCTTATCGCATTAGCTATTATTTGAATGAAAATAATTACTAAAAAAATACCAATCCCAAACACTAATACTGCAACATTCCTATCAAAGACAGGACTGATTATTATAAAGAACCAAAATGCAGGGATTATAAAGAAGACAATCATAAAACCAATAATAATATTATATATATTTCCATGGAACTTACTTGCAAGAACTCCAAAAAAAGATCCTCCGATCAATCCTATAAGGAGTACTAAACTTCCAAAAATAAAAGCATCTCGCGTTCCCCAAATTAATCTTGCAAGTAAGTCATATCCATATTTCGTAGTTCCTAAGGGATGCGCTTCCGAGGGGGAAGAAAATGGGGCTTCATCAGGAAAATATGGCTTGACTAACTCTTGTAATTTATAAGGAGTAAATAGTTGGGGGAATAGGGAGATAATAATAAAGAAAACTATTAATCCTAGTCCGACTATAGTATACGGATTTTTAACTATTGCCAATCCATAATTTTTTAATTCAATTCTAAGATTAACATCTCTTTTGGGTACCATTTCAGTTGGTTGATCGGGACGTGTTGATTGAAAATCATCTCTAATATGAAATAATTCAAATAATTTAGGTGCTTTTTCTCTAAGGAACTTATATCCAATGGGTACTAAGTTAGATAAAAATATAGTAAAAGTAAATAAAATGACAATTATAAAAATACTCGAATTGTTAACAAAAAGGTCTCCAAAATATATAGACATGATAAAGTTATACCCAAAACCAGGTAATTGAAATATGATTTCTAACAAAATAATCATGGCAAAAATGTATCCAAACAGCTTCGCAGCAATGAATGAATTTGAGACAAATGCAACATTAGGATCTTTATTTTCTAAACTTATACAGGTTTGTTTTATTATAATAGCAATGAATACAAAACTTAATGAAATTATAGCTAGTATATAATTTGAAATAGGCAAAGTGTCTTGAAATATATACTGCATTAGGTTACCAATAAAAAATATTGGGGTTGCTAGTGCTATTGTTGTAAATATTTGTATTATTTTTCCTTGGATTCTATCTGTTTTTCTAGCCCAAATCTTTCCTAGCTTAATCCCACCTACTCCTATTATTATAGGGAATATAGCAATTACAATAGTATGAGAGAATGCATCACTTAGTAAGTCAATAGTTTTCATACCAGGGGCTACTACATATGAATTTCCCCAATCCCCTTTAAAGAAGTTAAGGAGATAATTAATAAACTGGATATATATAGGATCGTTAAATTTATAGTGTAATACTATTTCCTCATATATTATTCTATCTACACCACCTTCTATTTTGTTCAAATATTGATTATCTATTCCTACATAAAAAAGAGTAAAGCTAATTATTAACCCGATAAACAAGACACATATCCCATAAATCAAAGAAAATGAAAAAGTTATTAATATTTTTTTTTGAGTTTCTTTCAATTATTGATCGCCCACAAGAGTAATATTAGCTCAATTAAAGATTAATTTGAGAAAATATAAAAATTTTACAGAATAACAAATTCTTTACCTACAAACTTGAATCTGACTTCTTCATTAAGCTTTAATATGATATGAATATCTGAATTTTTGTTTTATACAGCTTTATAGAATTTTTATTTGTTCGTTTCTAATTTTATTTCTTTTCTGAGATCATCTAATTGTTTCTCTTTAAGTTTTATCGTATTTTCTATAATTTTCATTTGATTAATTTTTGATTTTATTTCCTTATCTTTCGATTTGAGGGATTTCTTTAAATTTTTTATTTGTTCATCTTTCTTTTCGATAGTCTTCCCTAATTGTAGAATTTCTTTGTCTTTGGATTTTACTAGATCTTGTAAATTTTCGATTTGGTAATCTTTGTATACTATTGAATCTCTTACTAATGCGAATTCCAAATTTTTGGTTTCTTTATAGATTATTACTTGCTCATTATATTCTAATTCACTAATTAATCCTTCTTCATAAAGTGTTTTTATAATCCTGAACTCATAAAAAGTATCTGAAAAATCTTTTTCTGTTTCTCTTATAAAAATACTTAATTAGCATCATAGTGTTCAGTTATTAATAGAATCAAAATAATATTATTGAAATTCTCTATTTTAAATTTATAAGACGAAAAAATTATTAAGGTAAAGGATAAAAATTTATACTTAATTAGCATCATAGTATTCAGTTATTAATAGAATTAAAATTATGAAGCGAAAAACTATACAGAATTTTATTTTGAAAAGTAAATACTATTTAGTTTTATTCTTCATTGGAATCATCATTCTCTTTAGCTTTATTATCCGGCATAACCTTGGTGGTTTGCAGGAACAGCTTGAAATTATTCAGGAGAATCATAAATATGCCTCTATATATGGATCTTGGGAAGTCCAAACCGGTTCCGAAGAACAAATTATTAAGGGAACAGATAAATATTATGAAGCCGTCTCTAAATACCTCGCATTAACCATTTCTACGGTATTTTCAATAATCCTAATTGTTATTTCAGTTTTGATAATTTTGTATCTAACTGTCTTCTTGATTTATAGTAAAAAATCATCTAAGCATTAAATTTTGAGAAATTGTTTAATCAAACAGGATTTGTGTACTGCTGTATCCCCCGTTAATAATACTTTAACTTTTATTGTATAATATATTTAATTACTCTCTCTTAATTTTAATTCTTTTCTGAGATTATCTAATTGCTTCTCTTTTAGACTTATTGTATTTTCCATGATTTTAATTTGATTAATTTTTGATCTTATTTCCTTATCCTTCGATTTAAGAGATTCCTCTAAAATATTTATTTCTTCATCTTTCTTTTCAATAGTTTTCCCTAATTGTAGAATTTCTTTATCTTTGGATTTTACTAGATCTTGTAAATTTTCAATTTGGTAGTCTTTGTATACTATTGAATCTCTTGCTAAGCTGAATTCCAAATTTTTAGTTTCCTTATAGATTATTTCTTGCTCTTTATATTCCAATTCACTCATTAATCCTTCTTCATAAAGTGCTTTTATAATCGTGAACTCATAAAAAGTATCTGAAAAATCTTTTTCTGTTTCTAATATAAAAACTCGATCTAGGCTTATTTTAGCTGATTTTACAGAATTGATAAATTCTATGTTATTGCACGAATTCAGTTTTCTGATAAAAATTATGATATTCGCATTGCTATAATAACTTGGCTTGAGGCTTTTAAAGTCTTTATTTTGACTCAGAACCCACGCTTGAACTTTTATATTATGATTAAATAGCTTAAATTTTTTAAGATAAAACTCAGCACCAGTTGTTTTTGAACGAGAATCCAAAAAAATTGAATCTCCAATAATATTTGAAATGATTAGTCCATCAATAACAACCTTGAAAAGAAATTCAGATTGATTTGCCTCAATGACATTCATAATAAAAAAATAAATAAAAATAATATATAAGAGTATTTACATTATTGTCTTTAGTGAATTTTAAGTGATATTGATAACTTCAGTCCTGAAAAAATTTCTCGAAAATGAGTGGTTTAAAATTATAAAACTGATTTCATATTATAAGTAACTATCCAAAAATAAGTTAAAAACTCAATTTTTAGATTTTTAACCCTTTTCCCAAGAATTTCCTCAAATGTTTGTTTTGTTGGATAATTCTTTAATATTTCATACTCCCTTCCATCTTGTAGTTTTCTTATCTGATATGTATTCCCCTCGTTATCAATGCGACTTATTGGAGTACTGCTTCCCTCTATATGACAATTGTCTATAAAGATAACAAGAGCACCTGGTTGAAGCCGTGAATGAAAGACGTTGATGAAGTTGTTCAATTTAGATAATAATATATGAGACCACCACGAAAACGCAAATCCGGCTGTGAAATTATCTCGAATTTTTTTCAAAGAATAGGAATCATCTTGGATAAAAGTTACTTTTTTCAATTTATTTAGCTTATTTTTTGCAATTTTAAGAACTTCATTATTTATATCAGTAGCAGTAATAGATTTAGCAACGGAGCTAATAATTTTAGTCCAATACCCTGTTCCACATGCTACTTCAAGCACATGATGTTCATTGAGTAAATTCTTGAGCAGAGTGCGAATTGTTTTTAAGTCAGTTTGTCGTTCAGGTCTTTCATAGGTCAAATCATATTCCTTTGCTCGATCGGCATAGTATTGTTGAATGTCCTTCTCAATATCTCTATACATTCAGTCTCTCCAAAACAATACGATCAAAAATCGTTTACCGTTAATATACAAAATTTTTTTACTATTTAAATTCTACTTTTTTGCCAAAAATGACTGTAGTAAAGTAATATAATAGAACTTTACAAAAAGATAAGTGGTTTTTGAAAAATGTTAATAATTTAGTTAAAAAACTAATTCTTATATAACATGAGTAAAAATCCAATTAAAAAAGAAAAAAATGATCAAGTTGCTTATTTTGGGATTATTAGAAGGTGAAAGTTATTGCAGAGTGCATTATTGTTCCCCTAGTTGAGGTTTTATTATCTTATTCAAGACTAATCGCTTTAATTTTTTTAAGCTAAAACTCAGCACCAGTTACTTTCCGAATGATAATCCAAAAAAAATTGAATCTCCTCCTATATTAGATTTGAATATTCCATCAATAACAACTTTGAAAAGGAATTCAGATTGATTTGCTTCTATGATATTTACTATAAGAAAATAAATAAAAATATTATATCAGAGTATTTACATTATTGTCATTAATAAAGTTTTAAGTAAATCTTAAGAAGATTTTTTGGATTTATAGATAAAATTAAAAAAAAAATTGATTAGATACTTAATAAGTCTAACGTAGCATATAGAGCAGGATGGTCGGATTCAAGTCCACCAGTATAATGGATATATGTCACGGACTCATTTAATTGTGAAGAAATAAATATGTGGTCTATACTTTCATCGGGAATTGTACGATCACCAGGGAGATTAGGATCTACAACTGCATTAGCGGGATCAGAATTGAATACTAATTCCCAAGAATCATATAATTGAGCCACTGTTATGTTATATTGTTCTGTATTAGGCTCAAAATTAAAATCTCCCATTAAAATAACATTCTCTTTTCCCGCAGTTACAGTTAAAATGTTCTCTTGTTGGACAATCTGAGTTCTATCACCCAAAGTTGTATTTCTATAATTTCCAAGGTGAGTTACGAATATATTAAATATTTTCCCCTCTACAGTAATCTGTGCCCAAATCGTTGCAGTTTGTTCTTCTACGCATTCCATGTAAAATGTACGGGCTTTCATAATAGGATATTTTGATAAGAAAGCTATTCCATAAGTACCAGTCACGGTTTTAGGCCCATAATATGAATAATATCCCAATGTTGAACTAATGTACCGCACAAAATCATTATTTCCATTAGAAATCCGAGCTAAATCTGACTCCTGCAAACCAATAATATCTGGGTTTAACTTCTCAATTACTGCACGCTGGCCCTCAAAATTCATAATTCCAACATCATCAGCACCTTGATGGACGTTGTATGTTAAAATTGAAAGCGTATTATTCTCAGCAGGAGGTCGTATATTTGGGAATTCAAGGAGGATACACCCCACAATTGTTCCTATGGAAATTAATATAATTGCACTAATAGTTTTAAAAATTTTCATCATGTTATCCCTAGATCTCTTAGAAAAAGTCATAGATTCTTTTTTAACTAATAAAAGAGGCCACACACAAAATACGCCAATAATCAAGTAAACAACCCAAATCATATCCTTAAATAGTGATCCAATTACTGGAATATAAGGCCATGTAGTAGTAAAGACTGCTGATAATATCATAAGAATGAGAAAAAAGCCCGATGCAAAAAAACCTACTCCCAGTTTACGTGTTGAAGGTTTGCTTTTTAATAATTCTCTTAGTAAAATTACAAAATCAATAAATGTAATTGGCGAAAGGAAAAGCATCAAATAAAGAATTATATGATGAAAGATTGTTGTTTCTGGTGCAAAATACGGATATTTTGTTATAAATGCAAATGGAATTTGATTGATTCCTATAGTAAGCACAAGCATTAGTACGAATAATATATTCCATAGTAAAATACCCTTTGGAGGTATTTTATTGATTAAATCTGGTTTTACAGCAGCAATAATAATAAAACTTGTTATTATTAAGATGAAAATTGTGATGATTGCTATGTAATTCCCTTCTGTCCACCTTTCAATAACAACAGGACTACTAAACGCAAAATAATATAGAATTAATATAGTGAATATGCCCAAACATAAAGCTAGCACTTTCCATTTACTCCCTATCTTTCCTATATCATTCACTTTTTCTGTCTCTGCTTCATTTCTGGGAGGGTTTAACAAGTTTATCATCAATATCGTAGCAATAATAGCAAAGATCCATCCAATCCACTGAAACCAAAAAGTTAATGCTAAATCAACGGAATAGCCGAGTGTTCGAAATAAAATTGATAGCGCTAATCCAAACCCTAAACTGATGCCTAATGATAATCCACTTCTTTCACTACTTTCTAATGATTTTTTTTGAAGATATGCAGGAAAAAAGAGTAGGAAACTTCCCATCCCAATTCCAGTAATTATCATTTCTATTCGTGGCTCAAAAAAAGGTTGTAAAATCCTACATACTATCGTAATTTCACCAAGTATAATCATCGATTTTTTAGAAAGACCTTTTTTGAAAAACAATAAAAATATTGGAGTCAATAGGAATAAAACTGCGGCTACATTTTCATTTAGTCCCTCGACAATATAGTTTAAAAGATAAATAGCTTCGATAAATTGT
This sequence comes from Promethearchaeota archaeon, assembly GCA_048940925.1. Taxonomy (GTDB): domain Archaea; phylum Asgardarchaeota; class Lokiarchaeia; order Sigyniarchaeales; family SOKP01; genus Loki-b32. The sequence continues at coordinate 29,561 of JBHLOC010000033.1, forward strand.
GTTAACTGTTCGAAAAAGAAGAAAAACACTATGCTAAGAAGTATTATTTCAGAATAATATCTGCTTAAATATTTTTTATAGATTTCCATAATGTATAATTTACTCACATTATATTTAAACATTTAATGCTTTGATGACTAAAACAGCACTCTTATGCTATTTAAGATTGTATTTGCCTTTTTTTCACGTTTATCTAATGATTCCATGAAATGAATAACATCTTGGCATCATAGTCCGTTTTAGACTGGATTTCATTTATTTACAGCATACATATTATAATTCATAAAAGGAAGGAATGATTCATACAATAATTTCAAATCATATTTAAGCTAAAAATAAGTATTTACAAAAATCATGAAATTGAAGAAAATAGTTGAATGAATTTCAGTCTTCTGTTTCCTAATTATCTTCCTCTTCTTCATTTATTTCTTTACCGTTAACTTCTCCCTTTAAAACTTTTTTTATCTCTTTTTTGCTTTCTTGGGCATCAGTATCCAATTCTTCTTCTGTGAAAAATAAACCAGTTTCATCTTCAATATCAAGCTTTGTCATTTTTTCTATGTATCCTTCATATAAATCATCAATGATTATATTTAAATTTGAAATCGAATCTCTGATTTTAGAGTTCTTTTTCAGAGAATCTTCGCTTAAACTAATCTCTTCACTGATTTTCTTCACCTCTCTTAACATTTTTTCCAAAGATTCAAATATATACCGGTCATTTAATATTGATGTTATTTTCCCTTCTTCTGAGATTTTTCTTGTATCCTCCCTAATTTCCCAATATAAATCCTGTATCCAATCTTTGATTAAGGTATCGTTTTCTTTTATACGTTCTTTATCACTTTCATCGTACTTTTTTATTTCCTTTATATGGAACCCAGTAAAAATGTCCTCATTCGCTTGCATCTTTTCTGAAAATTTTTTAGCTAAATAAGATATAGTCTCTTCAATCTCAGGGGAAATTTCCAGAGTAGTCATTATTGAAAGCATCAACATTTCTACAAAACCACGAGCCCAATCTGAGTAAATTTGAAAATAATAATTTATTAATTTCAAATTTTCGAATGATTGCGTTAAATATTCTTCCTTCTTCGGTTGATTCATAAGATCGAATATTCTATCTGCTATTTCTTTATCCACCTGAGATTTAGGAAATGAATAAAATATTGATGGCCCTATTTTTGTATGAAAATATGACAAAATTACATTCGTTTTAAACCACGCTCCACTTCCTTCTACTCTAAGAATACATAAGAAAATCTCAAAATATAAATTCATAACTATATTCATTTTCATTTTTCAAGACAAATTCAAAAATATCTATCTTACGACAATTAAGAAGGGACTGACAATAAAATAAGCTAACGTCTATATATTTATTTAAATTTAAGCCTTCTATTTTCTTCATATCTTCTTACTTCCACAAAATTTAATTCCTTAAATTAATAATTCTACGAGCTAGTTCACAAAATGCCTCTTCAACAATATCTTCATTAGTAGGAGACATTTCAATATAGATGCCTCCCTCATTTCTGGCAAATTCATGAGCTTCGTCTCGGATAACTGGAATACCTGTCAGTTCAAATAACTGAACATTATCTCCAATTAAAATGAAAGGAATAGGACCAGCTGATTGTCTAATTTCAGTAAGTAACTTTTTTGTCTCATTATATGTTTGTTCTCGTGTTAAATCAAAAATTAATATAACTCCAGCCGCTCCTTTATAAAATGTATTGCGAATAAACTCAAAACGTTGCTGTCCTCCTAAATCCCATATGCTTAGAGTCGCAATTTCTCCCTGAGTATATTCTACATCCTTAGTAAGAATATCTACACCAACAGTTAGCTTGTAATTTGTTTGAAACCTATTTTTGATAAATTGTTGAATTAAGCTGGATTTGTCCACTGCAATATCACCTGCCAATAATACTTTTAATTTAAAACTTGACATATATTTACACTAATGTCCTAATAAGATTAAATCCCTTTTTAAAGATTGCATAAAAATTTTGTTGATTATATAATGACAGGGACAGCGATCATTCCTTTTTTAGGCCCTCCTCCCCCTCCAGGAGGTTTAAATATATATGGAAAAGGAAAAAATCCCCCTTCATCATCATCTTTTTTATGTCCGCACCAATCGCAAATGTCTTGCCCTTTTCGTAGGACTCTCCAACAATATGAACATCTTGATTCTTTCCTCCGAATTTGTTCTAAAATCATCTGTTTGAGTAATTTTTTTTTTTCATCTAATTCACCCAATAACATATTATTTAGATTATTGAAAATTATAGCTTCTCTTACGTCTAAAATACCTCTCCTTGGTAAATCCGGTAAAATTATTTCCTGTCCTGTAATCTTATTTTCAATTACAAGAATACAATCTATAATATCTTCATCCATTTTTTCACTAACATGTCTGAGAAGATTTTCTAATGCAGTTTTAAGACTAAATAATAATCGGGGATTCGATCTATAATAGGGTCTCAAAGATGGCATTCTAGATTCTGCCGAAATACTCGAAATTATGATATTTTTTCCTTCAGGAAGCTTTAGAATTTGTAAAAGAATATCCTCCAGTAAAGTTGGAAACTTAGGAATACAAGATGATAAAAACCGAGACAATATCTTGGGATCAGATGAGAGCCCTTTAATAAGTTCAGTTGACTCTATTATTGTTTTGAACTCTGAAGGAGTAAAATATTGTATATATCCTTGATTAAGGAGATACTGGACTACTGAAGGATATCCGCTCTCGAGTCTTAGAGCAATCTCTTCTTTAAATATTTTACTTGCTAGGGGATCTCCTGCTCTGGTCAACTCTCTTAACAAAGGAAATGATATATTACTCATTAATATCCTTGTATCATAATCATACTCTACCCATGCTTGAATATTAGAACAATGCCCCCAAAACTCCTGTTCGGGAGTAATATCATGTCTCTGGTTTGGTACAAGAGCTGCCATAGGCCCCCTTACGATTCTATTTTGGAATACATGTTTACTATACAATTTCGCTGCCTCATCTATAGAATCAACCTCATCATATAAGGGGACATCTTCTTTCGGGATGTTTAGGATTAAACGAATACACTGGATGAACCTTTTGCCATTTACATAGATAAAAGTCTTTCCACGCTCCAACTTGAGTGTGATATATTGATTAATATTTTTTTCGATTGTTGGAGTTGATTTACCTATATCATACCCAGCTATATTGGCATTTAACCAATCAGCACCAAAATCATTCTTATCCTTAAATTTCATACAAGTTCTTTCGCTTATGTAATTTGATTATTATTTCTCTTTCAAGTGCGGATTCCTGAAGATTTGACATTTTTCTTTTCCAAAGATTGACAAAAAAATCCAACTATATATTTTTCACATTTGATGCTTTTAGACTAAAATTTCTTTATTAATATCAAGCAATTATAGTTGAATAAATTAGTAAATTTATTGTTATCAATCTTTATTTCTCTTTTCTTAAAATTCTTGATATTTCATGCGAAGTGCGCTCACATTCATGGAAAATCAACCCTAATTTCACTTTTTCTGTGGTTGAAACTGCTAAAACAGCAGGTTCTGCTTCAAAGACTAATAAATAACCATCATTTCCTTTGATATATAGTTGATTGAATTCCCCAATATCCATATCTATAACCGTTCTTTCAGATAAGGAGAGCAAAGTAGCTACCATTGCAGAAAGCCTAGTCTCATCATATCTTCGGGGTAATATTGAAAGAATAGGGAGTCCTTCCATAGAAGTAATTATCGCAATTATTATATTAGGGTTATTTTTTAGCAATTTTTTTAGAACAAATTCTAAATTTTCCATGCTATTATTTTCTCCAACCATAATAACTTCTATCTCCTTTTCTATTTCAGACTTTATTCCAACAAGCATATAACAAAATTAGTACTTTAATAAAAATTCAATGTATATTTTTTTCTATGTTTCTTAACTTAGCTATTTGCTCACGATTTATTGGCAAATCTTTATTTGGGTTGCATTTTTTAAAAATTCTTATTAAATCCCGGCATAGATCTAAAAGGAAATCTATATCATCCGGAATTTGCAGATTTTTAACTTCTCTCCCATTCATGGTTTTTCGCTATCAGTCTGTATATTAAAGTATATTCCTCTGTATATTAATTGTATATTTACATATTTAAATCTTTGTGTTAAAGTATTATTTATAAGTATATCCCTCTATATTTATATATGAGAATATACAAATAATATACAGATTAAATAAAAAACAAGAAAATATCACTATTATTAAGAAGTAATTATAAGCACATACTAAGCAACTGAGATTGATATTTACAATTGTTATACATTATTCGAGATGGATCAATGAAGAAAACTACAGTTAAGGGTGAGTATTAATCACTTTAAATTCTGAAGAGGGGCTAAGCAATAAGGATCGTATATTAAACCTTCTCAAAACTACATCATTAACTAGTAATGAAATCGCAAATAAGCTCAAGTTAAGCAAACAAGATACACGTACTTATCTTCTACGCCTCAAAAGAGAAGGAAAAATTAAAACTCTTGGAAAAAGAGGAAGACAATATATTTACACCATTAAAACCCCTTTTGATACAGAAAAATCTCATATAGATACTGAAAAAACTCAAATTGATGCAAATAAGTTAGTGGAAATTTTAAAAGATTATCTTGAGTTTAAACCAAGCTTTAAAACTGAAATTAACCAGAAAATTGCTGAACTCGAAGCAAGGGTTAATACCGTAACTTCTAAAACAAATAAAACTTATAAGGATTTAGAAGAAGAACTTGAAATGTTACAATACATTGAACCCTCTGATAATCAGAGCCTTAAATCTCCATACTTCTTATCAAGAGAAATGTTTCAATCTTCTGTTTTAGAAAACCTTGATAAACTCTTAGGGAAATTTATAAATACCATTCCAGAAGTAAAAGCTGCAACTGTTGTTTCCACTGAAGGGGAAATAATAGCTTCGGCTCTTCCTCAGGATGTTGATGAGGCAACAATTGCTGTAATGACTGCTGCACTTCTCTCATTAGCTGAAAGTGCCATAACTATGATAAAAAGTGGTGAATTTGAATATTTATTTATCAAGGGAAGAGATGGATATCTACTAGTTCTACAAGCAGGACAAAACGCTGTATTGGCCATCTCTACATCTAAAGATGTAAGACTTGGATTAATTTTTCTCGATTGCAAGCGGACTGCTGAACAAATTGCGAAATTGATTTAATTTTGTTCTTATTAATCAATTTGAGATTAATACTAGGATTTTTTTTATTCATAAAACTACTGGAAACATACTAAAACGGATAAAAAAACCGATAAAAAAATAACGATAATTGCTGATAAAATAGCTAAAAGTATTACTTTTAGATCCGATACCTTCATTGGTTTTGATTGAATAAATTGTCCATATTGTCTAACCATAATTGGAGAGATAATTTCTCGAGGTACTAACCTAAACTCATTCTCCTCTATTTTTTTTCCTAGTATCATTTCTGCTAATTTCATAAACATTTTTTCCACATTTTCACCTGTCTTTAAAGAGATCTCTATTGATGAAGATACATTATGAGATTCTTTAATCCTCTCTAATTGATCTTTAAATATATCTCTATTATCTTCCAAATCTAATTTATTTCCTACTAATAAAATCGGACAAGAATAATTCAAATTATCCTTTAGTATTTGCCAACTCTCAGAAATCCAATTTAAAGTATCCTTATTAGTAATATCATACATCAATATTACACCATTAGTTCCCTTAATGTACTGGTCCCAAATGAATTTAAATCGTTCTTCGTTTTTAGACAACCAAGTTTGTACTTTTACCTTTTCTCCATGAATTTCTAATGTTATACTAAAAAAATCAACCCCAATAGTCAAGCTCCAATTTTCTTCATGCAAAAATCCTCCTAAATATTTATCTACTAATGTTTTTTTCCCTACATTTTCCATAGCTAAAATACAAATTTTAAAGGTAGAGTCATATCTCATTATATCAAATTACCTTATTCTCAAAATTTTTATCTCTATTCTTTGATTCTAATAAAAATCTTGGTATTTAATTCTATATACCAGACAATTCGTCAATTATGTCTGTATAACAGAGTTCACATATCATCGGTTTTCCATTTAGAAATTCATGAATCGAAGTTTGTGATACTTTAGAGCCACAATAAGGGCATTTCAACTCCTTTAATTTCGCTTTAATTCTTTTAGTTAACCATCCTGGAATAAGTTTAGAATTTTTAAACCATTTTGGTAAGTTTTTTATAAATTTTGGTTTTTCTAAAATGGTATTTAATTCGTCGCTATTCAAATATTTCAAATACCCTTCATTTATTAAATACCAAACAACAGAAGGATAACCATTTTCAAGCCTTAGAGCAATTTGCTCTTTAAATACTTTTTTCGCACGTTTATCTCCTACTTCAACAAGAGCTTTCAAAAGAGGAAATGCTAAACTCCTATGCAAAATACGAGTATCATAATTGCATTCATACCATGTTTGTAAATTGGAACAATGTCCCCAAAATTCAGTTTCAGGAGATATATATTCATTTGGTCTACTTCTTTCCATTGATCGATCTAATTTCACTGCAGCTTCGTCTATTGATTCAATATTATCAAAACGTTTAAAATTATCACGAGGTAAATTTAACAATAAATATTTACATCGATTAAATAATCGCCCTCCAACATATATATTTGTTTTAGCATTTTCTAATCGGAGTTTTAAGTAATCGTTAACTATGAATTCAGACCTAATTTTTCTATCTGTGGATTTTAATAATTTTGGGGGGTCTGCTAGTTCTATTCTGTCTGATGATAACCTTTTAATTAGTAGATCTCCTAATACTTCGAAAACTCGATCCACATTCTGCCCAGTTTCCGGACATATTTCTGCAAACGCAGAGAGATCATTTTTTTCTGCCGCTATAACTCCTTCTTGTTTAGAAACTGCTCGAGATTCTCCTGAATAAAGTTTTGATCCTACCAACATAATTGGGATAGGTCCTCCCTTCGCTCTTACAATATTCGTCCATTCTGAAATGTTATCTAAAGTAGAAGGTTTAGTAATGTCATACATAAAAATAGCTCCATTAGCACCTAAACAATATGTAGGAAGTAGAAATCTAAATCTTTTTTCGCCACCTACATCCCATATTTGTAATTTAATACGTTGGTTATTTAACTCAATGGTTTTGACATGAAAATCAACTCCAATTGTTAATCTTTCACTCAAGTTGAAAATGTTATAGCAAAAGCGCTTTGTGAAAGATGTTTTTGCCGCAGGATCATCTCCGAGGAGCAATACTTTCCAAGTATAATCATAAGTTGACATTTTATCAATAAGACCTACATATTCACATTTTTTTGAATAAAACTAATGAGTAATTCTAAACCTCTCAATCCCAAATAACAATAAGAAATATAGCAATATAAGTTTCACATTTCTGTCAGTTTTTCACATGACATAAAGGAATTGAATTAAATTATAGAAAATTAGTTCAGAATAATAGTGTATTTCATTAGGGAATAAATAATGTGTTTACTAACTTGGAATTGATATTTTCATTAAACTTTTATACCATATTATTATCTGAATTTTTGTGTTTTACAGCTTTATAGATTTTAATCTCATTCATGAGTCTAATGAACCAAAATTTAAATTGGTTCATTTTATTATTATTCTGTATAACAAAAATCTATTCAAGCATTAACAAAATAAATGACAAAAAAAGTCATATTTGAATCTGAAAAACCAGTATATATATTCAAAATCTGTTTGATTGGTAGTGCTGGAGTGGGAAAGACATCTATAGCACAGAGATTATGTTGTGATACATTTGATGCTGGGACGAAATTGACTATTGGAATAGATTTTTATACGTACGATCTGCCAATAATAGTAAATGGGGAAAATACATTTGTAATGGTTTCAATTTGGGAGTTTGGAGAGCAAAGACAATTTAGAAAATTATTTCCCTACTATATTTGTGGAGCAAATGGAATATTTTTAGTGTTTGATTTAACACAGATGCAGAGTCTTATCAATTTAGATTGGTGGTATGACAGGTTAGAAGAACATAATATGTTAAATCACCCGAAAACTTTAATTGGTACAAAACTCGATTTAGTTGATGAAGAGAGTAATCAATTTAAAGTTAATGAATTGAATATTGAGGAATTCCTTAACAACCATGATGAAAAAGATTTTATTAAGACTTCTGCGATGAAAGATATCAACATTCGAGACAGCTTTAAAAAGATGATCAAAAAGGTATTAGATTTTAATAACCTTGATTACCAAAGAATACCGTGAGTATTCTTTCGAAAAAATGGTTAAGGATATAACAAAAATGATACTTAAAAGACCACATTATTTTTAACTCTACAATGATATCAGAAGTAATAAAGTTTAAAATCTGTTAGGACTTCATAATGTTTATATCCTAATTAGACATTTATGTACTTTAAGACGATAATTCTAGGTCTAAAATATTAAAGGTGAAATTTGATTTCTAATTTAATCAAAAGTTATGCAAATATAAAAGTAATTTATAGACATCTAATTTTAACACTTCTTATAGCAATTTCAAGCCTATTCATAGGTTCGATGATAAGCTTTATGCTTATTAATTTGTTACCTGGAGATCCTGTAGCAGCTTATCTTGCTGCATTAGGACAACATAACCCTTCCATAAGTCTTTATCAGCAGACGAAATGCCAACTTGGATACTGTGATCCTTTAATAGTGCAATATTTTCGATATATAGGAAATATATTTACTGGTGATTGGGGTAGTTCTGTCTCAATTACTCGAGGAGAACTAGTTTCTGACTTAATTAAAACACGACTCCCTCCAACAATCGAGTTAAGTATATTACCTATGATAATTGGAATAGGATTAGGAATCGATCTTGGCAGAATATCATCCATAAAAAAAGGTACTTGGTTAGACAGATTTATTCAAATATTCTGTGGTCTTGGTATCTCAATCCCAGTTTTTTTTTTAGGAATGCTATTACAATACAATCTCGGTTATAAAGAACAATTATTTGAACCAACAGGATATTTGAGTGCTGAGCTTGAATTTCCGCCATTTGAGACAGGATTCATAATACTAGATGCTATATTGGCTGGGCAATCTAATTTGATTTGGGATTACCTATGGCATCTGGTCTTACCTGGATTTTGTCTATCAATCGCAACGATTGCAACAATTACATGGCAAACACGTGCTTATATGTTAAGGAAATCACATAAAAAGACAATCGTATCAAATACAATTATAACAGGAATCAATTTTGGGTTCATATTAATGTTTATTATATTATTAGAGACTACATTTGGTCTAGCAGGATTTGGTAAACTCTTTGTAGATGCTCTACATTTATATGATTATTTTGTTATAGCTGCAATTCTAGCTACAATAATAATAATGTTTATTATCATAACTCTAATTTCAAATTTACTCTTTATCCTTTATAATCTCTTAAAATCCAAGTATTTTGATAAAAAATCAGAATTTAGAGTTGAGGATAAAAGAAATAAAGAATATAATAGCGTTACAAACAATTCTGAAGATACTTTAAAAGAGTATTTATTACTCAGATTAAAATCTCCTTTATTTATCTTAGGTGCAATTTTCGTTAGTATCTTTATTTTTATTTCACTATTTCCAGAAGTAATAGCAACGCAATCTCTGACAGAAGTGATGCGAGATCATGCCGGTTCATGGGAAACTCCATCCTCAGAACATCCCTTAGGACAAACAGCAAGCGGAGGTGATGTTTTTTCAAGAACCATTTGGGGTATAAGTGATGCGATGCTTTTTGGATTTCTAGTTGTACTTATAGGTTTGATTGGAGGAATTATATTCGGATTTTTCGCTGGTAAATATAATCGCTGGGGATATAAGATTATTATGGGATTTATGTTATTTTTCTATATTTTCCCAGGATTGGTCCTTGTGTTATTATTTCTTGATATTTTTGGACCATATATTATAATTGCATTACCCATTATTGGAATATTATTAATTCCTAACTTCACAAGAGCAATTGCTAATACTATGTCGGGAGAGATTGATATCAATAGAATAGTAAAAACAATTATTAGGCAGATTCCATTAAATTTTGCAATTGCTATTTTACTCTATTCATCAGTTGGCTTTTTAGGATTTTTTAAAGGAACAATAGTCTCATTAGGTAATGATATAAATAGAGCTAGAGAGAATCCATATGAAGCACCTTGGGCTAGTCTATGGCCAGGACTAACAATTTTTGGGATAGCATTCAGTCTTATTATTTTCCATATAGGACTGCAAGATTATGATTTGAGAGCTAAGGAATTAAGGAAGAAAATATTGAGAAAAAAATTTGAAATTTTTAAAAAAAAGGGAAAACAAATTTTAAGAAAAATAAAAAGAAGCCAATTAAAAATAAGTTAATAAAACAACTATTAAAGAATTAAGATTTGTATCATCAAAAAAAATTTTCGATATGTAATCTCTTAAAATGTATTTTAATACATATTTGACGAGATTGAAACAGAAAAGAAATTATATAAGATAGATTATATGACAGAAGACAAATTCTATAAAAAAGGTATTTATTTCTATAATAAGAAGAAGTACAGGACAGCATCAAGAAATTTTGAAAAAGCCATTCAAAGCAAACCTGAATTTGAAAAAGCTTGGCTTTACAAAGGCAAATCGCTTTATGCCCTTGAAAATTATGGAGAAGCAAAAGTATGCATAGATAGGGCTATAGAATTAAATCCCACATCAGTGGATTCATTACTCTTTAAAGTTGAATTATCTCTTAAAATTGGTACTTATGAAGAAGCATTAAAATATTGTAATGAAGCCCTAAAAATTCATCCTAATAAATATTGGCTTCAAATGGCCTACATTCACGAACGTTTTAAGAATTTTAAAGAAGCCCTAGAATGTATTGAGAAGGCTCTGACTTATAATCCAAATAGTAAAAAACTATTGAGATTAAAATTGGTCATGCTCAATGGTTTAGAATATGGAGACAATTATTATATACCAGTAGCAAGATCTTCATTACTTAAGATAATTCCCCCAGAAGATGAGATTATTTATAGCACAAATCTTTGTATAACTTGGAAGATTAGACCAGAAGATCAAGAAAGGGCATCTGCTTTAACAGTTCTTAGTGCTTTAATACATCCTTTATTGGCTTCGATGGAAATGATTATTCATATTGAGCAAGATAAAGGAACCTTTTTTACAGATGCTTTAATAACTTATGAAGGTTTGGCTTTGCTTATGCCCTCTATTTTTACAAACGAACCTGATTGGAAGCCAAAACCTCCAAGCTTTAAATATTTACACTGGAATAAGGTATCATTGTCAAGTGGAGGCGAGATGACACTAGGTAGTGTCTTAAGATGCAACTTAAATCCTATATGGTATTATGAGCCAAGAGAAATATTTGAAAGGAGGAAAAAATTTTTTTACTCTTATATTACAAAGAGAAGATATTATTACACAAAAAATTGTTTAGAGAATGCTAAATCATGTACTCAGCGTGAAGAAAATGAGAAAGCAATGCAATGGATTAAAAAGGGATATAGAAGTAATGTGTATCATCACAAACTTGATTTGAACGATGAATTGATAGCAATTGAAGGCTCAATACACAGGAAAAAAAGATTCGACAAAAAGAAAATGGTTGAAGAGATTGATGTCATTTTGACTAATTATTTAAAAAAAAATGAGGGTAAAGCATTTACATCTCATAGTTTATTAGAGAAATTAGACAATGTTATTGAAAATTCTGAAATATTGGAACATTTACAAGATAATATCGAGGGTATATTAAATAGGCTATTATTCAATGGGAAAATTCATTCTAATCGACATGAAGGAAAGGTGTATTATTTCTTGTAACACACTAATAAACTTAATATAGAAAGTTGTTAGAACTATAAATATAAAAAATCTCAATTTTTAATGAAAGAAATCATAGTATTGTTCGGAATGATTGATTTTCTGCGAAATCATGAATGATATGAAAAAAGAAAAGCAAAATTATAGTTTTTTACCACTAGTATTCCATCATCTCTTGAAACTTCTCTATACTCTTTTAAATCTAATTTGGATCTAATTAATACTATTGGAATATCTCCAGCATTTTCTCTGATTATCTCTATCCATTCGGAGACGTGGTTCAATGAGGATTGATCAGTAATATCATACAAAAAAAAAGCACCATTAGCACCTTTACAATATTGGGGTAGTAGGAGCCTAAATCTTTCTTCTCCTCCAACATCCCATAATCGTAATTTACATCGCTTGTTGTCTAATTCGACCATTTTAACATGAAAATCAACACCTACAGTCAATCTTTCACTTGGATTGAAAATGTTATAACAATAACGTTTTAGGAAAGCGATCTTTATTGCGCTACCATTACCAAGTAGGATTGTTTTGAATGAGTAAACAGGTAGAGTCATTTTATCAATAAAGCCTTCATATTTACTTTTTTTTTTTATAAATCTTTAATTACTTATTGTAAGTCTCTCAATCCCAAATAAAAATTAAAAATATATCAAAATAAATTTCACATTTCTGTCAGTTTTTCATGCGATAAAAATGAATTTAGTCATAGTATAGTAATCTACCTTCATGTTAAGTTATTGTGAAGGATTTAAGCAGTCTACTGTGCTTTAGGAAAGTCAATCAATTGGCATCTTTGATCTCCATATTATTAGGCATATTAATGCTTCTTCTTATTTTTTTAGATATAATTTCTAATTTATTTCTTATATAAATGTTAAATATTTTAGTAGTATTATTAATAGTACATTTCGATACATATTTGGCGAGATTGAAACAGAAAAGAACTAATATCAGAAAGATTATATGACCGAAGACAAATTCTATGCAAAAGGTGTTAATTTCTATAATAAGCAGAAGTATAGGGCAGCATCAAGAAATTTTGAAAAGGTCATTCAAAGCAACCCCGAATTTGAAATGGCATGGCTTTACAAAAGTAAATCGCTTTATGCTCTTGAAAAGTATGAAGAAGCAAAACTATACATAGATAGAGCCATAGAATTAAATCCCACATCAGTGGATTCATTACTCTTTAAAGTTGAATTATCTCTTAAATTTGGTTCTTATGAAGAAGCATTAAAATATTGTAATGAAGCCCTAAAAATTCATCCTAATAAATATTGGCTCCAAATGGCCTATGTTCACGAACGTTTCAAGAATTTTAAAAAAGCCCTAGAAATTATTGAGAAAGCTTTGACTTATAATCCAAATAGTAAAAAGCTCTTAAGAATAAAATCGGTTATTCAAAATGGATTGGAATATGGAAATAATTATTATATACCAGTAGCAAGCTCTTCATTACTTAAGTTAATTCCCCCAGAAGATGAGATAATTTATAGCACAAATTTGCGTTTAACTTGGGAGGTGGGAACGGAGCTCAGCTTTACTCGCGCTGGAGCTGGGTTATTAGAACCTCATTCGTCGGACTCCATTTTTATTGGGCACACTGTGACATTTTTTACAGATGCTCTAATAACTCATGAAGGTTTGGCTTTGCTTATGCCTTCTATAGCTACAAATGAACCTCCTAGCTTTAAATATTTACCTTGGTCTAAAGTATCATTGTCAAGAAAAGGTAAGATGATACTAAGTAATGGTATAACATGTGCATTAAATCCTCTATGGTATTATGAACCAAAAGAGATATTTGAAGAACGGTTGAAATTTTTTTACCCTTTTATAATAAATAGAAGATACAATTACACAAAGGAATGCTTAGAGAAAGCTAAATCATTTGCAGAGCTTGAAGAGAATGAAAAGGCAATACAATGGATTAAAAAAGGATATAAAAGTAATGTATTCAGTCCTAGATTTGATTTGAAAGATAAATTAATGACCATTGAGGGCTCAATACACACGAAAATAAGAGTCGACGAAAAGAAAATGATTGAGGAACTTGATGTCATGTTAATTAATTTTTTAAAAATTAATGCGGGAAAAGCATTTGCATCTCATAGTTTACTAGAAAGATTAGAGAAAGTTATCGAAAATTCTGAAATGTTGGAATACTTACAAAATAATATCGAGGGTATCCTAAACAAACTCTTATTCAATGGGAAAATTCAATCTAATCAACATGAAGGAGAACTGTATTATTTCTTGGAGTTATAGTTATATTTTATTTTAATCAAAATCAATAACTACTATGTTGAGATTATATAGAAACGCTAATTCCTGATCTAGCAAGCATTAGTCTTGTTAACGCTTCGAAAGTTTCTTCTACATTCGCACCTGTTCTTGGATTACACTCCGCAAAACCATCTACACCTCTTGATTTCGCTATTTTAATTCCTACTTCTCCTGAGATTAGCCTTTCTTCTTCTAATTCTGGTATTATTCCTACAACTATAATTGGGAATGCATCTTGCTCTGATTTCATTTCTTTTCTAACAACAAATAACCAATCATCGATGTGTATTAAGGAGCTATACTTTGCAGCATCATAAATGAATATGGCTCCATTTGCGCCCCGAACATAAGTAGATAATAAAAATCTAAATCTTTCTTCTCCACCAAAATCCCAAACTTGTAATTTTATCCTTTTATCATCAACGTCAAGACTCTTAACTTCAAAATCGATGCCTATTCTCATTTTAGAATCTGATCTAAACAAATTAGTTAAAAATCTGTGAGTTAAATTAGTTCTTTCTACTCCGGGGTCACCGAACAGTATAACTTTATATGTTGCATCATAGTGTCCCCAATAATGTGACCTATAGATCAATTTTTTAGCATCAGGAACTACTTCTTGTTTAGGTAAATAATGTGATCTATAGATCAATTTTTTTGCAGGAGGAACAATTTCTTTTTTAGGATATTTTCTTTTAATAACTTTAATACTAACACAGATATCCTCATAAAAACTTTTAAGTGAGTTATATAAATGCTCATAAATAAACTCTGCTGGAATGTATCTTAACTTTCTCTTTTTCCTCCGCTTTTTTAATAACCCCATTTCTATGCTAAAATTCTCCGCTTATAAGTTCTAAAATTAAATATGTTCGTAGCAGGATTCTATTCCTTTTCCTTCTAGTTATATTATGTACTTCAAAAATATAAGTCTTACATTATCGTCATTATTATTTCTATTTATAAGAAAAAATAAAGTCTCTATATCTAAAGATTTGAATTCTTCTAATTCTGCTTCTAAATCTTTTTCTGACGCTTTTTCATGACTTAAATGAATTTACATTGAATGATAATATTTCTGCCATTTTGTTTAATTAGCAGCTTCTCTAATTTTAAAATTTAGTTGTTTTATTTATAATATCTATATATAGAGTAGAAGGATTTGCATCTATTTCATTTTAAATTTTCCTATATCTTTTCATTCTTTTTCGTCTTACTTTTTTTATATTTTTACCCCAAATGTATTCCTTCTGTAATCTATGGGCATATTGTTCAATAAGAGATATAATTCCATAGGCAGTACGTTGACGAAAATCTAACTTATTATGAAATCCAAAAGTAGAAAGAAAGCCATTTTTTCCATAGAAGTTCATAATGTAAACAGTCTTACTAACTAGATTTACCAGAGATTTTCCATATCGTTTCCTATCGCTCCAATATTTAGATTTATATATTTGAACTGTTACAACCCCAGACCATTGAATTTGAAAAATTGGTTTATCTGGAATCTTTATTTTAATTGATTGGTCAGATATAGTAAATGTTCTTGGCTTATCTGCTCCTCTATAATTTTTTAAAATTAGAAAAGTAATACAAAGCATCATTAGAATGATAAAAATAAAGAAAAGACCCAATATCGTTGTCACAATAGTTACTGCTAACGTGTCTTCACCAGAAGAAGGATTAGAGTTCATAAGACCAAAATAACCTACTCCAAATAATACTGCTAATAGTGTAAAGCATGACAACGAACCTCCTAGATGTCTATATTTAGATCCTGTAAGCGTTTCAGTTATTTCCTGCTTATTCGTCTCTGAAGTAGCGGAGATTGGTTTCACATCTGCTGTTTTAGATTCGACCCTTTCTATTGTAGCTCCACAGAAAAGACAATAATTGCTTTCCTTCTTATTTACTTGATGACATGAAGGACAAATTTTTTTGTCTTCTAATTCACTTTCCATTTTCAATCCACCTAAAATTACTATTTATTGAATCTTAATTGAATATTCAATTTAATCAGTTTATACATTAAATTTCTTAACGTGTAGTATTAAGAATATAGATCTATATAAATCTTATGCACTCCGAGACAATCACAGAAAGTCTCAATCTAAATTATTTTGTATAAGTTTCTGTAGAAAATATCCGACACCTAAATAACTTATTTCTATAGAACTTTCCTTATTATCTTCAGGATTAAGATAAAGATTAAGCACAGAAACTACTTACTTTTTTTCTCTATATAACTTTCTTTCTGCATACATGACAGATTGATTGCCCTTTTGGGAGTTCGGCTCCACAATATTTACAATAAAATTCTTCCTCTGGAACCTTTTCTGTTGGGGGGTGTTTTGCTATTGGCTCCCCTACTATTCCTAGATCTTCAGGTAGAGTAGGTGGTTTAAAAATGTAAGGAAATGGAAAATTTTCATCTTCATCACCGGTGATTTTTTTCATTTTTATAACATTACCGATAACGTTAGTTAAAATGCCGTTATACCAAAGATATAATGTAACTGATCTTTTAAAAATTGGAAGTCCATCATCCTGAGAGATTTCTAATAGCTCAGCACTGAATATTTCCGGAAGATATTGTCTCTCAATTGTTAATTCATTAACGGATTCTTTTTCCATCGCACTTTCGATTTTATTTATTGCTGATTCCATAGATTGTTCGAATTTTCTATTTATCTCTAAAAATTCTGAGAGTAATGCTTTTCTAAAGATTTTAATGTATAGTTCATCTAACCATGTTTTTATCAGAGCTTCATTCTTTATTACGGTATCTTTATCATTTTCATGATAATTTAAATCTTTTATATAAAAAGCAGTGAATATTTCTTTATTGGATTGTAATCGCTCGGAAAATTCTTTACATAAATTTGATATTTTTTCTTCTATTTCTGGAGATAAGTGCTGATCAACAATTGTAGAAACCATTAGCATTTCCTTATTCCCACGAGCCCAATCGGAATGAATCTCAAAATAATAATTCAAGGATCTTAAATTTTCGAAAGATTGTGTCAAAAATTCTTCCTTCTTCGGTTGATTCATAAGATCAAATATTCTATCTGCTACTTCTTTATCCACCTGAGATTTTGGAAATGAATAAAATATTGATGGACCAATTTTAGGATGAAACCATGACAAAGCCACGATTGTCTTCAATAACTGAGGTGTGGTGGGTTCCATAGAACTCGAAATTCGTATTATTTAGTTTTTTTTTATATTATTAACCTTTCTTTATCCTTCATTTATCATTCAATATATTCATGTTCAAGCATTTTTTTAGTGAGTAATTCGAAGACTTGTACCCCATTAGGTCCAACTTGAGAGGTTATTTCTGTAAATTTGTACTTTTCATTCATTTCTATTAATAGATTGAGATAACATTCATTTTTTCATTGATTTTTATCGCTCTTGAGAAGATTAAGTTAAAGAGGATATTTAACCTTATTGTCATATTCCTTAATGTTATCTTTTATAATATTTAATCAAATCTAATAATTAGATCTCTGACAATTTCCAAGAAGATTTAAATAATAGCTCTTTCATAATTGAGGTAGATCTTAGTTTACAAAAAAAATATAATCAAATTTAAAATCTTTTTAAAGGTGAAATCTCATATCAAATTGGTTTTCTCTAATATTTTTTGCGATTGGAGTATTAATTTTAATTTTAATTATAAGATACATAATCATTACGACCAGATGTTCTAAATGGCCAGTTGTCGTTGGCGAAGTTATTTCGTCCCAATTAGAACCCAAATATAAAAAACTAGCTGAATTTGCTGAAGAAAGCCACATGGTAATTTCTATCTATCGCCCAAATATCACTTATACCTATGAAATTGAGGGAGAAAAATATGTTAATAATAAAGTAAGACCCGTCGGAAGAAATGTTTATAAGGAAAAACCTCAAGTGCAACGGGTATTAAACCTGTTTCCAGAAGGCTACAAAGTCTACATTCATTATAATCCCCAAGATCCTCAAGATTCAGTATTAGATCCTTGGATGCGCTTTTCTCCAATAGCCATCACGATACCTACAGCCTCAATTTTCCTAGGTTTGGGTTTTGCATTTAGTGGAATTAATATTTTAATTCAATTGGGGATAAACTTTATTTCAGTCCCCGTATATATTGCATCTCTCCTTATCATCGGACAAAACTTTCGATATCTTGTGAAAGTGTTGAAAAGCAAAAATTGGCCATTTGTCGAAGGAGTAATAGAAAAAGTAATGGTGTATGGAAAATTAACAACAGATAGTGAAACTTATAACGTAGATGTAACCTACACTTATGATGTTCAGGGACAGAAATATACTAATCACCAAATAAAACTCGATTTCGTGCGTGGAGCTCGAACTTTTGTTCCTAAAATCTTTGCTATGATGAAAGCAGAACAATATGAAGAAGGAAACAAAGTTAAGGTGTTCTTTGATCCTCGAAACCCTAATCAATCAATTTTAGAAAAAGGCTTAAGATACTTCACTTTTTTCCTGATGTTTATCGTAGGTTTTGGATTACTTTTCTTTGCCATTTTTGGAATTCAACCTATGATATATACAATCCTAAATTCTTAAATTCAGATCTTTCATATTTTTTTTTAGAATCATAAACTAGATTTTACTTATATATCCTTATCAGCATATACATCTTTCAATCATTCTAATAAGTCGAGCTCCGAATGTTTTAAAAAAAAATTAGCAATAATATAGATCTTTACTCATCATCATCTAAAAAATCAAGATCCACCACAATTTTCTTTTTCTGTGGATTTTTTTTCAAAGTTGTCCCATTTTTTCCTAATTCGTCAATATTATCAAATTTAATATCAGAAACAAACATATTCATTAAATCCATCTCATCTTGAGAACCTTGCTTAAATAAATCTTCAAATTCTCCCAGTTGGTCTTGAATATTTCCAAGCTTTTTTGATGCAACTTTCCCGACAACGTTCTCAAACCTGTCTTTAATTTTATCCATGAATTTTGGACGACCAATTCCTTTTGATTTCCGTCGCATACGTAATTCTTTCTGGATGTATACACTCCACTGATCTCGCGGAACTCCCATCAATCTGAGTTCATCCTTCATTTTCTGGATTTGTTCTTTTTCTTCCTTTGAAAAAGAGTGTTTGGTCTTTTTTTTACTCATAACACTATAGATAATGATTTGAAAGTTTTAAACGCTCGTAAAATGTAATTTGGATTAGGAAATTCAAAAAATGTCCTAAAATGGTCCATGAACATAAAAACGATCTCTTAAACTATTTTCTTTAAAGGAATTAAACCAAACCCCAAATGGAGTAAAAGATCCCGCTTTCTGAATTTTAAATTTTATAAACTTGAGAAATTGGAATTTAAATAATTAAGCTGAAAGGAAAATCTTATTAATTCTGATAAAATATAAAAAATAATGCAGAATAGTGAATTGGATAAGCAATCAAATAAACCAAATATCAACGCGACAAAATTAGAAGTTTCATCATTCGGTGTGATCGGGGGATTGATTAGCATCGAACATGGTATCTTTGAAACGGCTCAAGGGAATGTTCCCACTAATGGAATAATAATAAATGCAATAGCTCCAGGACATTGGTATTGGAAAGAAGGGGGTGAACTTGCTATGACAATAATTCCAAACTTTTTAATTACCGGAATAGTTGCCATAATCATTGGTATTATGGTAATAATTTGGTCAATTAGATTTGTCTCAGCAAAATACGGAGCTCTGGGGTTGTTTACTCTTACTATATTAACCTTATTATTCGGAGGAGGAATTGCTTTTTTGATTATAGGGATTATAATCTCTATTATCGCAACACAAATTAATAAATCTCATACATGGTGGGATAAACATCTTTCAAATAATGTAAAAAAGTATTTTACTAAGTTGTGGCTTTCATTATTTAGTATTTCAATTATAGTATTAGGATGTTTAGTCTTAGGTGGAATATTTGGTGTATGGTTCTTAAAGCCAAATAACGCTATAATCTTATTAAGCAATGTCGGTTTAATATCAATTGGATTGATTATCTTTACTATTATCTTTGGTCTTATACATGATATTGAGGTATAATTCCAAACACCTTTAATTTTAAAATATCTTTTTTTTATCCTTGAACGTGCAAGAGAATATGAAGATCAAGTTATAATAATTCAATTTCTTTTGTTTTCTATATTACTTATATTAATTCCAAGTTGATACGCTTCTTCTAAATGATCTTTACACATATTAATTGGAATATCTTTTTGTTCATCTTTATCATAAGTACAACATGTAATTATGAATAATTTGATGTTAAAAAATGGCGCTATCCGCTCAAAAAATGCAACTGTTGATTCACAGTGATGTCGATAAGTAATTATAACTACAAATGTTTTATTTCCAAAGTCTTCCCAAGCAAGGGCTTCCATTCTGTCGAACACAGTTTTTAGTTGAGCTGTCATATACCCCCAATACATAGGAGTGGCAAAAACTATCGTGTCTGCTTTCTTATATGCTGAATAAATTGTTTCCATATCATCTTTTATGGCACAGCTATGATTTATTGATGTCGCACATGTAAGGCAGCCTTGACATGGTTTAATATTTAATTCGTTAGTGTAAAAATGTTCTACTTCCTTAACTCCATTACTATTCAATCCTCTTATGAAGTAATTAACTAACGTGTCTGAGTTTTGATTTTTTCTTGGACTACCATGGATTACTATAGCTTTCATACCAATAAACCCTCTTTCTAAAAATAGTTTTATTATTACCTATATTTTTGCTTATTTATAAGAATTTGTTAGTAAAAAGTGAAATAAACAAGATATTATGGAAAAATCATAAAATTTCCTACAAACCTTCTCTATAATTTATAGCCCCTTCAACTAAGAATTTTCACTTTTTTCAAAATTTCGTAGTCCCTTGTAGATTTTCATCCTTCTCTACGGCCTTTTTGAATTTTAAAAGAAGGAGAGAGGATGCTGATAATGTTCAATTATTTAATACATATTCCAGAAAATGAGCAAAACAAATTTTTAGAAGTCTGTAAAGAAAATGGGGGATTTTGCGATTGCGAAATCTTGATGAATGCCGCTCGCTTTCCTTTAGGAGAAGAAACTCCGTAGTAAAAAGAAGAACTCTTGTGGTAATAAAAAAGTAGTTTTATATTTCTTGCTCTTCTTGCTATAATCTAGTATTGCCTTTTTCTCTATTCTTATTTATTCCTTATTTGGAATCTCTAATCTTATCAAGCATACCAGACATTTTTTCTTGTAGAAATCTATCTCTAGCACCTAGTATGGATCGTCCTATAGGCATTTCGGGATTTCTATAAGGTAAACAGGTTGGAAATGCTCTTAAAAACGTAGATCTAGCGAATTCCTCTTCTCCATCCATGAGAAGTCTTCTAACATCCTCCAAACTCTCTGTTTGGTCCTCATTTACTGCAAGTTCTAAATTACTTAGAGATAATACTTTGGTTAATGCATTAATAACCTGAGAAATCTCAAGTCCAATAAATTGTTTAAAAAAATCAAATTGCCTTCCACACAGTTCTATCACTTTATTGCCATTTGGTCTCTTAGGAAATTTACCCCCAATCATAGTTTGTAACGTTTGATTCTTTTTCTCCTTAGCCTCGAATTTAATATTCATCATTTTTTTTTCTAAATTTTTGTCAAAAATATTTTATACTCTACATATCAATATTTACTTTTATAATTAATTATGAAATTGCAATTGTAAAATTCACAATGCTTATCTTTTAGGAGAAGAAACCCATGGCAACTTAATTTAATGAAGTAATAATGAGAAAATACAGTGTTTTAATTCTTCTCATAATGGTAATTCCTCTCGACATGGAATTATGCTGTTATCAATTATTTTTCGAAGCTCTTGTATGATTTGAAAAAAAAAAATTATTAGTTATAAATAGATTTCCGATATTATTCCAATTGATACTTTTTAAACCCATCCTAGAGGATAACCCTTACTCCAACCATAAATATAGAACCAAAATGTTGGTTTGGTGATGTATCTTTTCTGACAATGTATTATATCATAAGTGAAAGTGGGGTCATAAATGAAATAAATGAAATTTCCCAATATATTAGAAAATCACTTGAACTGAGAAGAAGAGCAAGATGATTTGAATGACATAAATTTGGTATTAGTTTATATCAAATTTAATTTGAAATATCAATAATAAAAAAAAGGTAACTTCTTTACTACCATAGAAGATTATATTGTGTTTAAAAGGTTTCAAGTTCTCAAATCCTAATTAGTCGTTTAATTTGGCAATGGAAAAGACTGTGTACCCATAATCACTATAGCCCCAAATATATATTGGATATGGGGTACCCTCATATTCCGGATTTATATACACCTCTACCAGGGCTCCCTTAGAAAGGTAAACAATTTCTGTTAAGTCTACAACGAACAACAGATCATCAGGATTTAAAGCATAACTGCACCTCATGTGATAGTAGCTGTTTATCATATAATAGATGCTTCCCAAGCGAATTTGGGAAGCAAAATTTCGAAGGAAAACTGAAGTCATTATCAGATAAGTTCCATCTTCAGGAACCGTGTATCCATTAGCTGCTAGATCAAAACTATTAGTAGTATCATAACTTTTGTGATTAAAATTGAGACGAATATTATCAAATACTTCATATGACCCTTCGTAATAAACTCTTGTTCTGGGAGTAGGACCGGGATTATTTAACACATATACCATAATCTCATCCTGAGCAATATTACTTTCAGTATCTATAGCTTTCACTGAGACATTATACCATCCGTCGCTAACGAGTGTTGTATTCCATACCCAAGGAACACTAGTTGCATTTAAAGTACCATTAATAAATACATTCACTGAGCATGTTGACGAATTCCAGAGGAGTATTCGAACCTTTACTAGCCCTGAGACAATTTCATAATGATCAGGATCTAATATTCCTACTTGTAATCCTACTATATCCTGTCCATCTTGCCCATCTTGCCCTCCAGTACCATCTATTCCATCCTCTCCTGGAGGTCCCTCAATGACTTGAAAATTCACCACTGAAAATACTCCAACTCCTAAACCAGAGGCTCCGATAATGAGGGCTATAATCCCAAATAGTGAACTTTTATTTTCAACCATATTTTCACACCTCTATTTTTAGAAATTAATAATTATATAAATTTAACACATTTGTCAATTTAAATATATATTAAGTAACATTAAAAGTGGAAAATAGATGTGTCCTAGCAAAAAATAATTTGGAACTAAATTACTGAGTATTTTTCTTAAAAATGGTTCCTGAAAAATTTGGAGACTCTTTCTCATGCCTAGTCTCCCCTAAAGACCGTAAACTATACAGTCCATTAAAAAGTGAGACTAGCTTTGAAGATATCGAGCCTCTTCCCCTAAAAAATGATGATTTAGTTTTACTTAGGTATTCCCTTAATTATTAATTTCAAACAGGAGAATTATTATCAGATTATTCTCCTTTCATTTTCCTTAAGGATTTTAACTGACTTTTCAAATTTTCCCTTATTTTGTAGATATAATTTTTGTCTTCTTTAAATTTCAACAATAATTTTTCATCCTCTCGTAAGGTTTTTTCAAGCTCTTCACGTTTTATGGGAAAATACCAATATTTTTTCTGCTTTTGTTTTTCTCATCTTCCTCTGGAATAAGAGCTTCTAATCTCATAATTATTTCTTCAAGTTCTCAAGTTCCATCACGATAAACATTGATTTCTTTTTTTTTGCTTAGTTCTTCCTCTAATTCTCTGATTCGAGCTTTTAATTCATCTTCACTCATAATGAAAAATCATTTTTCGCCAAAAAATGTATAGACTATAATGTAAAATATTTTAATTATATAAATGATTATATAAATCTTGAAATTATTTTACCTAAAAAATGTTAAATTTCATTTTATTAATTAAAATGTACTAACTAACGTTTTAGCGAAATCAAGTAAGAAATTTAATATTAGACAAAAAAAATATAAGAGGAAATTAAATGAAAAAGAAATTTGTCTTTATACCTATATTTATAATTTTTTTTGCTTTTTGCTTTGCTCAAGTAAAAGCTCGATCTTTTTCCAATATTCCACAGATCAATTCTTCGAATTCTACCAATATATTAATTGAATGGAATATAACATGGGGTTGGTCGGCTTATGAATGGGGAGATGATATAGCAATAGATGAGAACGATAATCTATATCTTGCTGGAACTACAGACAGTTTTGGGGCTGGTGGAGACGACGTTTTTATTACAAAATATGATTTAGAAGGCAATCAACAATGGAATACTACATGGGGTGGTTCTGATCATGATTGGAGTCAAGCTATTGCAGTAGATAATAAAGGTGGTGTATATGTTGTTGGGCGATGTGATCGATATTGGGATGCTGGCGATATGTTCATTGCAAAATATAATGGTAATTGATCCTTGGAATGGGACCAAAAGATATCATGGTATGAAGAAGAAACATGGTTTGATGTGGTTGTGGATAAATATGGTGGGTATATGTTGCGGGAAAAACATCAAGCTATGGTGCTGGGAGTTCAGATGGGGTTATTGCCAAATATGACGGATCAGGTAATAATCCATGGATTTATACGTGGGGTTACGATGAATATGAATCAATTACAGCAATTACAGTAGATAATTTAGGATACATCTATATAACTGGAGTTACAAATAGTTCGGGAGCAGAGAAATTCGATGGATTTATTTTTAAGCTTGATGCTGCGGGTTATTGGATATGGAATAGGACTTGGGGTAGTTTAGATAATGATATTCCCCAGGGAATAGCTGTTGACAATAATGGTAATATATATATTGATGGATTTTCTGAGAATACAGAAACTGGTGAAAGTGATGTTTTCCTAGTAAAATATGATGATGAAGGTAATCAGATATGGAATAAATTCTGGAGAACATCAAATGATGATTATTCTACAGGTGTAGTTGTAAGTAACGATAATAATATTTATGTTTGTGGTTATACTAATGGTTTAGGAGCAGATGGATATGATATATGCTTAATAAAGTTTGATGATGCTGGAAATGAATTATCGAATCAAACATGGGGCGGAAATGATGATGATTGGACAGGGGATATCACGATAGACAATGAGGATAATATCTATATTGCAGGTTCGACTATGAGTTTTGGACCAGGCGGACTTGATGCGTTCATTATAAAATATAGTACTACCACCGTCAAAAAAAAGTCTGTAATAGAAGGTTATCCTTTTGGTGCTTTTATTTTGATTTTTATAGTTTCAATTGAGATTTTGATTTATAAACAATTTAGAACAAAGAAAAAAAATTCATAAAATCTTTCTTTTTTTTTTTAAATAAGTTTAATAAATTTGAAACTGTAAATTTAAAAGCTAATTTCTGGATTGAAATGCCAGAATGCATTGAAAGATTAAAGGAGCAAGGGCTTCAAATTATTTTATAACTGCAACTTGTAACTCTTATAAACCTAAGAAAAATATCTAAATTCATTACAAATAGGACAGTAATAAAATCCAGCCTTTTCTTTTTCTATTTCAAACCCACAAATATTACAGCACACTTTCATAACATGTTCATTTCTTAAAATTTAATACTCAAATTCTTATTGGATTATAAAGTTCAGGTCCTACTACTTTTATATTTGTGTTATCGAATATCTTGCCAAAAAATTCTGGATGCTCGGTATGGATTGGAACTAAATATCGAGGATTAACTTCAATTATAAAGTTTATAAGATCATGGGGGATTACATGCCCTGACGCATGAATCCGATAACTCGGAATTCCATATTTCTCCAATTTTTTCCCGATGGTTTTAGTGTTATCATAAAATTCCTCCGAGTAGGGGTCAATGCTTGAAGAAAGGAATAGTCCTTTAAGATTAAAATTAAGATTATCAACCAGGGCTGGATGCAAACGAGTTATATAAATGAAAAAATTCTTTTCTAAATCTTTTAAATCTCGATATTCAAGAAAGCGATCCCCTTTTTGATGTTTAAACATAATCTGGCGAATCTTTTCTTTCCATGGATATCTCGCAGCACCTCTTTTCAAGATATAAATGTGATCGTCATTCAGAATATTAGGATCTCGCATAGTTTCATAGAGGGGGTCTTTATTTAATAGATAATAGAAATAAGCTTCCTTTTCAGTAATAATATACTTCCACCCATACTTTTTTGCGATATGTGAGAA
>JBHLOC010000070.1:0-13806 GCA_048940925.1 Promethearchaeota archaeon
AATTATTTAATCCAGATAGACACTTTGCCAAGTTTTGATACGGAAAATCTTATCAATGAAACAATTTCTTCTTTAAGTTATTCACCTCCCACTCCTTTATCTGATGGAACTTGGTATTGGAGAGTTGGGGCTTTTGATTCTGAAGGAGATTTAGGTTTTTTTGCAGCTACTCAAAGTGTAAAAATATTTTTCATTCCTTTAAGTTCCCCAACACTTATATCTCCAAATAATGGTTCAATTACTAATGATAACACCCCTACTTTCTCTTGGAGTGAAGTTACTGTTGCGGTTAATTATACTTTACAGCTAGATACTTCTATTGATTTTTCCTCATCTGATCTTATAACTATTGATGGAATTATTCCAACTGAATATGAATTAACAACTCCCCTTTCTGATGGTATTTGGTATTGGCGAGTATTTGCATATAACTCTGATGGAGATCAGGGCCCTTTCTCAGATACTCGAACCCTAATCGTGGATACTACTAGTGAAGGCAATGGAAAAGGAGGTGGTAAAATTTTAGGATATTCTCCCCCTATAGTTTTAGGTATATTATTCCTTATGTCTTTAAGTTGTATATATTTTTACCTAAGGAAGGAGAAACTGAGAGAGAAAAACATAATTAGATAAGAAATTAATTTTATCTTTTATTTTTTTTTATAAATTTATAGTAAGAGTAAACAGGGATCAATAAATAAAAGTATTTAGATTTTTATCAAAAAGTGTTATCGATAACTAGTAATCATTGTTAATTTTGGACAATTTTAAATTATTCAAAAATTAGTAATAAAGCGTTTCTCTCTTTTTTCTACATACTGTTGGTGATAATCTTCTGCTTGCCAAAAGTCTGAGGCGGGTACAATCTGGGTAACAATCGGGTTTTTGAAGCGTTTAGAATCTTCAAGTCTAGTTTTAGTGTTCTCAGCTTTTTCTTTCTGTTCTGAATCAAGATAGAAAATTGCTGACCTATATTGAGTGCCAACATCTGGACCTTGCCGATTTAGAGTAGTTGGGTCATGAATCGACCAGAATACATCTAATAGCTCATCATATGTTACTTTAGAGGGATCATAGGTAATTTCAATAGCCTCAGCATGGCCCGTCTTATGAGAACATACATCTTTATAGGTTGGATTAGTAAAATGTCCACCAGTATATCCCACACGAGTAGACACCACGCCTTTTATTTTTCGAAAATTGGCTTCTACTCCCCAAAAACAACCTGCTGCAAAAATTGCTCTTTGATATTCCATATTTATCACACAAGGATTCCATGAAATAAATCTTGGTCTAATGTTATATAAATTTAAGACGAATAGTAGGATTTTTCTATAGTACATATCCTCATTTTTTTTAGGATTTATAAGGAATCAATTATAATACCAGTATTTCCTTTTTAACAGTATGAAGTCTAAAGAAACTGAAGATAAATGGAAAAATAAATTATCAAAAGAGCAATACCACGTTCTTCGTGAAAAAGGAACTGAACCTGCTTTCACTGGAAAATATTGGAATAATCATCGAACAGGGATTTATAAATGCGCAGGTTGTGGAAAACCTTTATTTTCTTCTGAAGATAAGTTTGATTCTGGAACTGGATGGCCAAGTTTTTATGAACCTATTGATAAAGAAAACATTGAAGAAAAATTGGATACAAGTTATGGAATGAAGCGCACTGAGGTCCTATGTAAAAATTGTGGGGGGCATCTAGGGCATGTTTTTGACGATGTACCAAAGAATAAGGGATGTCGATATTGTATTAATTCGATTTCTTTAGATTTTGAGAAGAAATGAGGTATTTTATAGTATTAATATTATGATAACTGAAAAATTTATCGCTATTAAACAAGATAAAGAGAATTTCCGTAAAACTGTGCATTTTTATATATTTAGAAAAAAACGAGAATAGTAATATAATGAGTTTAACGAAGGTAAAAGAAACATTAGGGGAAAAATTTAGTCATGATAGTAATTTTCTAAACTCAGTCATACAAGAGCTAAAATTGGACAAAAGTTCAAAAATTTTAGATGTTGGTACTGGTTGGGGGTTTATGGCAATCACACTTGCAGTTCATGGTTATGAAGTTATTACTGGTGAACCAGAGAACGCAAATTGGGCTGATTGGAAATCAAGAGCCGAAAAAGCTAATGTAAAGGAAAAAATAACTTTCAAACCATTTTATGCTGAAAATTTGCCTTTTGAAAATGATTCTTTTGATGCTATTTTTCTTTATACCTCACTCCATCATATCCAAGATAAACCACGTGCGATAAGTGAAATGATCCGTGTTATGAAGAAAGATGGTTATTTAGTTATAATCGAATTGACAGAAAAGGGTGTTGAGCTAATAAGAAAAAGGCATATTAACCATCCTGATGCTGTCAATCCAAAAGATTTTATAAAGAATGTTAATCTTGAAGCAAGGATTAAAAAGAGTATGTATCTAAATGCTTACATTTATAAACATCAGAATAATGATTAACTATAATTTTTATTAATTAAAAGAGCAATAATTTAACTATTTTTAATTTATAAATTAATTTTGGTTTAGGAAAATTTAAAAACTGAATTCTAGAATACAATAACGTTTTGTATTTAGTAGAGCACAAAATAGGCTAAATAAGAGGGCATTTTCCGAGATACTTAAAGACAATATCATTGCTTGTATTAATTAGTGAGATCTTTTTAAAGTAATGGAATATAATTGGTAAATACTTTTATTTTAGGTTTTATTCATGGAAAAAAGGGTAAAAAATAAAGGATTAACGCGTGGTAGAAAGGATGAATCAGTCATTGAGAGATTAGCAGAATTTTGGCCTGAACCACGTGAACAATTACATTTTGGGGACTGGGATAGTACTTATCAGTTAATAGAGAGACTTAATTTACTTAATAATTTATTAATACTCAAATAATTTTCCAAAAAAGAGAGGTTTGAAAATGCAAAAAATAAATGATTTGAGTAAAAGTGTGATATTTCCCAAGGGAGAAAAAGCAACAAGTGATTATTTTACAGGGAATGTATGGGTTCAAATGCTGGTGACGGAGGAGTTATTTAATTGTCAAGTCTACAATGTAACCTTTGAACCAGAAGCAAGAACTAAATGGCATTCACATCCAGGGGGACAAATTCTTCTTGTAACAGGAGGTAAAGGATATTATCAAGAAGAAGGAAAACCAGCACAATCGCTTCAAGAAGGAGATGTTGTGAAAATTCCCCCAAATGTAAAACATTGGCATGGGGCATCAAAAGATAGTTGGTTTGTTCATGTTGGTATTAGTACGAATCCTAGTTTAGGAAATGCAGAATGGCTAGGACCAGTAACAGAAGAAGAATATCAATGAAAGCAGCAATCTTTAAAAGTAAGAATAAGATAGTGATCGAGGAGCGCCCAAAACCGAATATCAAGGAATCAACGGATGCGATTGTTCGTGTAGTACTCTCTTGCGTATGCAGTTTGGATTTATGGTATTATCGCGACTTTAGTGACCATTCAAAAGGGTCAATTGGTCATGAGTGTATCGGTAATTTAAAAGAATAAATGTTAAATACTTTTTCTTAAATAACTTCGATTCATTAATTTATATTTATTTTTTTAATCACCAACTTTTTTAGGTTATCTACTTATCTGTTTTAATAATGATGAATGCTAAAGATTTTTCAATTAAGAAGAAGATACTTATTGAACATTTAGCAGAGTTATTTCTAGAATTACGTTATGTTAAAATTCATTGTGAGCGATGTTATGGAACGAAAATTTATACTAAGCTGAAAAAACCTAGAACTTTAATCAGAGTTAATGAACTCGAATCATATATAGATTATAAGGCTAAGGAACTTAGTGGAGAAGAAAAAATAGATCTTAAGCTTGATCATGCCGTCAAAGTATGGATAAAAAAAGCTATTAACTCTGGTATTCATTCAATAAGTTTTGATAAGGAAGAAGCTTCAGATAATACTAATATTACTTATTTCTATGAATTATTTTCTCAAGACTTAATTTTTGAGAACAAATAAATTATTCTACCTTAATTTAAATTGAAAATTGTTATAATATAAAAGTGAGATAAAAAAAATTAAAAAATGAGAAGAAAAATGGAAAAAAGAAAGTTAGGAAATAATGGTCCTGAAGTTTCTGCACTTGGATTAGGGTGCATGGGAATGAGTTATGCATATGGTCAAGTGCCGGACAAAAATAAGATGATCAAATTAATTCATGAGGCTATTAAGCTTGGGGTAACTTTTTTTGATACAGCAGAAATCTACGGGCCTTTTACAAATGAAGTATTAGTGGGTGAAGCTCTTACGCCATATCGGGATCAGGTAGTCATTGCCACCAAATTTGGTCTAAAAAATATAGATGGGAAGCTAACCCCGGATAGCTCTCCGGAAGCTATAAGAGCATCTATAGAGGGTTCGCTTAAACGTCTTAAAACAGATGTTATTAACTTATATTACCAACATCGTGTGGATCCTAATGTACCTATTGAGGAAGTGGCTGAAACGGTAAAAGATTTGATGACCGAAGGCAAGATTAAACATTGGGGGCTTTCTGAAGCCGGCATACAGACTATTAGGCGTGCCCATAAAGTATTACCCTTGACCGCAGTTCAGAGTGAATACTCAATGTGGTGGAGACGTCCCGAAGAAGAATTGCTACCAACCCTTGAAGAGCTTGGAATTGGATTTGTTCCATATAGTCCTCTAGGTAGAGGGTTCCTTACTGGACGATTCAATAAAAATTCTAAATTCGAAAAATCCGACTTCCGCAACATTGTCCCTCGTTTTACTCCTAAGAATCTCGATGCAAATCAAGTTCTGGTGGATTTAATAAAGAAGATAGCCATAGATAATGATGCTACGCCCGCCCAAATCGCGCTAGCATGGTTGCTTGGTCAAAAACCATGGGTTGTTCCTATTCCCGGCACAACGAAGTTGGAGCGACTTGAGGAGAATCTGGGATCTGTTGTCATTAAACTGACACCAGAAGAATTACAGAATATTAATTCTGCACTTGATAAAATTAAAATAATGGGCGACCGTTATCCTGAAGAATTGGAAAAAAGAACAGGATTATAAGAATTAAGAAAAATAATTCTTAAGAAATAAATGAAGCTTACTATGGAGAAAAAAGCTTATCGAATTGATATTCATCATCACATTTTACCTCCAGAATATCTTAAATCTTTAGCTAAAGTTGGTATTACAACTGCTGGGAATGTAGGATTCCCAACATGGGAGCCAAGGGATAGCCTAGAGCTAATGGATCGCCAGGGTATCGCGACTGCTATAACTTCAATTTCTACTCCTGGAATTTTTTTCGGAGATCGTGTATTTACACGAGATTTAGCACGAATATGTAATGATTTTTCAGCTAAATTAATTAACAAATATCCTCAACGTTTTGGTGGATTTGCTACATTACCCTTACCAGACATCGAAGCATCATTAATTGAATTAGAGTATGCATTAGATACATTGGAACTGGATGGTGTTGTCTTACTTTCTAACATAAATGGAAAATATTTGGGAGATCCCGAATTTGAAGAACTTTTTTCAGAACTTAATCGTCGAAGATCAGTGGTATTTATTCATCCACATGCACCTCCTAATGATAAATTGCCCCAACTCAGTTTTCCTACCTCTGTTTTAGAATTTGTTTTTGATACAACACGCGCAGTTGCAAATATACTTCATCATGGCATTCTTAAACAATTTTCCAATATTCGATTTATATTAGCGCATGCTGGAGGGACTGCTCCTTACTTAGCATGGAGAATAACTTTTGGAAATAAAAGGTTAATAAAGTATCTAAAGAACTTCTTTTATGATATGGCAATATCAGCAACCTCTTATGTGCTTAAAACTATTATGGAAGTAGCGAATCCTTCAAAATTGCTTTTTGGTAGTGATTTTCCCTTTGTTCATGAAAGAATAGTAAAGGAAATGATTCAAGGGATTGGAAATTATGACGATCTTGATAAAGAAGACTGTATTGCTATTGAGCGGGAAAATGCTCTAATGCTATTTCCTCGATTTAGTTATGAATAATAGAGATATTCTAAAATAAAAAACTAGTTAATTAAACGTCCCGAGATTTAAATCTCAGGTAAGAAATTGTAAGACAAGGTATAAGATACAAAAGTGATATATAGATTGCCAATAATAAATCTATATTCATCCCCGACATTGCTGTATCCCCTAAGAAAATAGCTTGTCCTGCTAATTCTAGATAAATGAAGGTTGGATTTGGCAAACTTGGATCAATAAATAGAAAAACTGCAAATACTATAGCTGAACTTGAGAATATAATGAATCCTATTATCATAGCTTGACTACCTGATCTAAAAAGAGCACTACATAGAAGATAAAGAGAAGTACATGATACACCAACTAAACAATAATATCCAAACCATATTATTAATTCAATAGAAAGGGTATTATACTTTATTAAACAAAAAATAATTGTTACTATGAGTGCAGGAGTAAACCATACTAAGACACTAGAAAAAGCAGCAAATGCTTTTCCAATAAAAAAATTATCACGTCCAGTTTTGGTAAAATTGGTTAATGCTGTCTTTTTATCAAATTCATTAGCTATAATTCCGCCAGCAAAAAATAATGTTAAAAGATAGGAAACTGAACCTATTTGACTAAGCGTACTTCCACAAAAAAGCTTAGCATTAGGACTTGATAAGGACATCAGAGACGTCAAAATGACAGCTATTACTGATAATAAAGCAACTAAAATATATCTCTTTCTCAGTAGAAATATTTCAAACCTATAGATATTGAAAATTTGCTTTAAATTAAGATTTTCCTCTAAAATTATATTAGAGTTCACTCTTTCAACACACCTCCATTTTTATCATCATCTTGCTCTACTAGTCTTATATACAAATCTTCTAACCGAGAAGTCCGAATTTTACTAAATCCAATAATTGGAAGTCTCATGTCTATAGATAAAATTTCATGAATTTTCTTAAGAGATAAAAGTGTTCCATCGTAGTATATATTGAATCCAGGAACATTATCATCGTATAGAACAAAATTTTTAGCCCCTTTTTCGCAATATTGCTCAATATTATTGCTGATTGCATTTACAATTTTCTCAACTTGAGATAGTTCGAGTGGCTCAAAAATTTCGCATTGAATTTGCTTTTTAGTCATTTTCTGTTCTAAATTGATAAGAGTATCAACTGCAATTACATTACCATGATTTATTATAACTATACGATCACAGACTTCCGATATTTCGTATAATAAATGAGATGAGAGGAAAATTGTCTTCCCTATTTTTTTCAATTTTTGTAGGATTTTTCGAACTAGTATACGTCCAGAAGGATCTAAACCTGTTTGTGGTTCGTCAAGAACGAGTACGTCTGGGTCATGTACTAAAGCTTGTGCAAGCCCTAACCTTTGAACCATTCCTTTTGAAAATTCTTTTATGATTTTATTTTTCCATTTTGACATTTCAACAATTTCAAGTGCCCAGTCTATTTGTTCTTCAATAATATCTTTAGATAATCCTAATAAACGACAATAATACCGAAGTATTTGATGTGGTGTTATATTTCCGTAAAAAGCGGGTAAATCAATCAAAAAACCAATTAGTTTAAAGAGATCAGCTGGTTTTTTTATAGTATCTATTAAGTATCCATTATGATTATATATTTCAATTTTTCCACTCGTTGGTTTAATTAGTCCACCTAACATTTTCATAGTTGTTGTCTTTCCTGCTCCATTAGGACCAACAAATCCCAGGATTTCCCCTTCATAGATTTCCAAATTTAAATTGTTTACAGCTATTAAGTCATGGAACCTTTTATTAATGTTCGTGAACTTTACGATAGTTTTAGGTGACATACTCACCACGATATATTATTATTAAAATGGTTTACAATAGAATTGCTATTCTAAAAATAGATTCAGAAATGTTTAATTATTTAACTTATGGAGTCCAATTTTTCTTTTTCAAGTTTTTCGGGATCAATGATTCTTCAAAATAATAAGTATTAAAAAATCACAGAAGATAGTCAACATAAAAATGAATATGTTATTTTAGAATGTCCAATTAATAGAGTAGAGAAATAAGGATTCCTATTTTTATTTAAATTAATTAATTCAATGTTTTATTGAATTTGTCTTCAAATTAAAAAAGATTTGGATAAGTTTGGCTAACTTTTAAGAAAAAAAGCTTCATTATCCTTTTCAACTTTAATCCTACCAAATCATTATTATTGGATTTTTTTTAATACTTCGAAAATTTCTTCATTTGTGGGAATATCGCTCATACTATCACCATAATATGCATATTGAATGATTCCTTGCTTATTAATGACCAATAATCCCGGCATTCTCCCAAGTTTAGTAATTTTTACTTCTTGTTTAAGCATTTTAGGAACTTTTTTTGTTTTATCATAAAATACAGGATATTTACGTGCATATTTTTGTTCCATTTTAATCGCATTTTCCTTTTTATCAGCTAATATTGGATATAAGTAAGCATTTAATTCTTCAAACTTTTCATAATCTTTCCGTAGTTGAGCAGCATGCCAACGACAATAAGGTCAATGAATATCCCTGAAAAGAACTAATACAACGTTCTTACCCTCTAAGTCTCTGATATTTACCGTTTCTTCTCTTGAATTAGATAATTTAAATTCTTGAATTTTTGTACCTACTAATTGAAATTTATCCTTCATTTGAATAACCTTATTTAAAATTTTATTGTACTAAAAAATAGTTTAAGTAAAATAATATATATACTTTACAGATAAATTTCATAAACAAATTATTTGTAAAGAAATGATTTTTGATTAAACTACTTTTTATACACATTTTTAATAATTCTTCATTTACACAAATCTTTTAAAAGTTAAAAATTTACAATTAACTTTAGAGAAAATTAATTTTCTACTTACAAATCAATTAAAAAATTAGGGTTATTTTGATGAGGGTTTTTTCGATGTTTTCTTCTAATTTTTAAACAAAATTATTTAATATTATTTTCAATTTATAACAAATTAACTATATAGGAATTAAATCAATTTTAGAAATTATATTTCATGAATATTATGGCTG
The DNA here is from genome assembly GCA_048940925.1 of Promethearchaeota archaeon. Classification (GTDB taxonomy): domain Archaea; phylum Asgardarchaeota; class Lokiarchaeia; order Sigyniarchaeales; family SOKP01; genus Loki-b32. The sequence continues at coordinate 9,090 of JBHLOC010000070.1, forward strand.
AAAACGCCAAACCTCATAAAAAACTCTCAAACTTAGATAAATTTCTTACACTCTGGATTTTTATCGCAATGGCCATTGGGATCCTACTCGCAGTTTTTATTCCTAATTTTGAAGCCTTTCTTTCACAGTTTCAAGTGGGATACACAAATATTCCAATAGCAATCGGATTAATTCTAATGATGTATCCACCACTCGCTAAGGTTCACTATGAAGAATTAGGTGATGTATTCAAGGATAAAAAAGTGTTAGGTTTGGCATTAATTCAAAATTGGTTAATTGGACCATTCTTAATGTTTGCTTTGGCCGTAATTTTTCTCAGCAGTTATCCTGAATATATGATTGGTGTGATCTTGATCGGACTAGCGAGATGCATAGCAATGGTTATTGTATGGAATGATTTAGCGGGAGGGAGTCGTGAGTACGCAGCGGGTTTAGTAGCATTTAACAGCATATTTCAAGTACTTTTTTATAGCGTATTTGCCTGGTTTTTTATAACTTTATTACCTCATTTACTTGGCTTCCAATCGAATATAATAAATATAGGGATCGGATCAATTGCAGAAACCGTTTTTATTTATTTAGGAATCCCATTTATCTTAGGCTTTCTAACTAGAAAGATATTAATTAAAAAAAAAGGGGCTGAATGGTATTCGAAAAAATTTCTTCCAAAAATTTCGCCAATTACATTAATTGCTCTTTTATTCACGATTGTGGTGATGTTTGGGTTAAAAGGTGGTCAAATTATCACAATTCCGTTGGATGTGGTCAAGATTGCGATCCCTTTAATCATTTACTTTATTTTAATGTTTTTAATCAGTTTTGTGATGAGTAAAAAATTAGGTGCAGATTATCAGAAATCTACTAGTTTGTCATTTACAGCAGCCAGCAATAATTTTGAACTCTCACTTGCCGTAGCTGTATCTATATTTGGTTTAGGATCTGGAATTGCGTTTGCTGCGGTCATTGGACCCTTAATTGAAGTACCTGTGATGATATCTTTAGTTAATGTTGCAAAATATTTCAATAAGAAATTTTATATTAAATCTTCAAAAAAAGTATTAACTTATCCAGAGGAACTAAAAACATAACCCTGCAATGTTATATTATACTTCTTATAAGAAATTCAGTAAGTATTTTTATTTTTCATATAAATTTGCTTAACAAAATATTCATAAATAAAGGAAAAAGTAGAAATCCCCAATTTTTTTATAATATATGTAAAGGTTTGCTATAATTTACATTTTTGTAATATATGAATGTATTAAGAAAATTGTACACAAAATTAAATAAATCCTACATTAAATTATTTTAACTTGACTTTCATAATACATTATTATAAATTATTATTAATTGAAAATTAACGAGAAAAGGTGAATAATAGAATTCCAAATGTAACCATAGAAGGACCTCCTATTGATGATATAGAGATTAAGAGACAATTAGTTAAGGAAATTACAAATGCTCTTGAAAAAGCATATAAATTACCTAGAGAGGTTTATACAATATTAATAAGAGAAAACTTGTCAGAAAATGTGGGTGTTGGTGGAGAATTACTTATTGATAGAAGAAGAAAATAAGTTCAAAAGAATATATTTACGTCCTCGTTAGTTAGGTCCAATTTTTGTAATAAAAAGAAAGAGTAGATGAGATTTTCAAAATCATTAGGTTAAGTTGTTGTTTAACCAATCACGAAGATCTTTTAATACTATTTTCCTATCAGTTTCAATTTCATTATATACCTCGTGATATAAACCTTCATAGATTTTAATAGTCTTATTATCCATTTTAAATAAATCTTCAAGTTCATCGCTTCCTTTAATTAATTTATCGTCCGAACCACACTGAATAAGTAAATTAATTTTAAATTTGCTGATAAAAGTCTTTAAATGCTTGAAATTTTTTACCATTTCATAACTTAATCTTGCTGAAATTTTGTCGGCATTTACTAAAGGATCGTTCTTGTATAAATTTACTACTTCTGGGTCGTGGCTTAAAAATTTAGCATTAAGCCTCGGATTGAAACTCATCTTAGGCATTATTTTTGAGAAACCCTTTGCTATTAGTTTTAAAAAACCACTAGTTTCTTTACCTGGTTTTGTTCCCGTTCCCGAAAGAATCAGACCATGTAACAGATTCTCATATTTTTTTGTGAAATAAATTGCAATAAAGGAGCCAAGAGAATGACCTAACATAAATATTGGCAAATGTGGATGTTGTTCTTTTATAATTTCGTATAATAATCTTTCATCCTCTATATATTGGTCAAAAGAATCAACATAATTCCTTAATCCTTCTGATCTTCCATGACCGCGGTGATCATCTGCATATATTGCAAATCCTTCAGGAACTAATTCATTCACAACAAATTGATATCTTCCAGAGTGTTCAAATCCTCCATGGACAAGTTGTATAATAGCTTTAGGAGTATCAGGAATCCACGCTTGATAGTAGATTTTTAATTCCTTTACTCCCTTAAATTCTCCCTCAATATGTTTCAAATATTTTATCTCCTCATTTTTTATTTGTCATTTAGTTTAATATTTATTTATTTAATAGCATGAATAAATTCTAATTAAATATAAAAAATTACTTATAATCTTAAGATAGATTAAAAGTTATAAAGATATGGGAAAGAAAATGGATGAACCTAATAAATATTCTATTGATCAAGAAATAAAATATAATCCATTAGAAATTATTGATGTTCCAAGAGTAATAGAAAATTGCACTAAAAAATGGCAAAATTTATCACTTTGCCGGGTAAATGATTCTGTCGTGAGGTTAGGAGTTATTGAAGGAGAATTCCACTGGCATAAACATGAAAAAGAGGATGAATTTTTCTATGTTATTGAAGGATTACTTTTAATTGATTTGGAAGATAAACTGATTGAATTGAAACCAAATCAAGGTATTACTGTACCAAAAGGTGTCATGCATCGTACAAGAGCTCCTACTCGGTCATCAATTTTGATGATGGAAAAAAGTACTATAAAACCAACAGGGGATTGATAATAAAATTTAGGAGAATACTAATTATAAGTTGTGATTATTATGCCACAAAAAGCTAAGAAAAATCAACAAAAACCATTGTTACAAGTAGCATTAGATTTTGAGAACCTAGATGATGCCCTGGCAATTTCAAGAGAAGTTGCTCCTTTTGTAGATATTTTGGAGGCTGGAACACCTTTAATAAAATCTGAAGGTGTCCAAGCTATTCGAGCATTAAAGGATACGTATCCAGATAAATTAATTTGTGCCGATTTAAAAACTGCAGATGCTGGGTACCTTGAAACACGGATGGCTGCTAAAGCGAAAGCCGATATTACTACTGTTCTTGCTGACGCGTATAATAATACTATTGAGGAAGCGCTCCGTGCTGCACATGATTTTCATGTAGAGATTATAGCTGACCTTATTATGTCTAGAAGACCTTCCAAAAGGTTAGCAGAACTAGTTGATATCAATTATAAAGGTATAAAAGTACATTATGCTCTAGTCCATAGTGGTTTGGATATCCAAGCATCACGACGAGCTCCATTAGCTGAATTGGAATCTGTAACTCATATTCAAAACCGACCGCGATTAGCAATTGCAGGTGGGATTCGTTTAGGTGATATTTCTAAACTATTAGCTTATCCCTTGGATATCATTATAATAGGAGGAGGAATCACTCGTGCAAAAAATCCTAAGATTGCTGCAGAAAAGATTCGAAAAGCAATTTACAAGGATTTTAGTTAAATGAAATTATTTAATTTTTGAGGAAGGATAAGTTATATTCGTTTCTCTGCTAACAGCTTCGCTGCTATTCCTTGAGGTCGTAACAATAAAATAAGAAGTGATGCAAGGAATATTTTCTTATTGTCCGGTTCTCCAAGAAGAGTACGAATTTTTTGGAATAAATTGTCACCATCACCTTCTTCAATTTTTTTATAATCTTTAATCCAAGATCCAATGGCTTGAAGATATTTATCTAATAAGGCAGCTCGTTCTAATCCATCAGTTCCCTTCCTCGGCATAATTGCTCTCCATTTATTTGCTCCGATGCTTGATATTATTATATCATATCTATGGAAAGCTTTATGATTACAAGGTTGAAGTCTCCCATCACCTTCAGATTTCATTGCTTTTAAAATCAAATTATCAGGATTTTTCCTTAGGATCTCCTTTTCAATTGCATTTACTGCAGCTTGGTGGGCAATTAATTGAGGAGATTTTTTAAAATAATAATTACCAATCCAGAATTCAAGTAAAAGGCAAAAACGTTCTACATATAACTCTTTTAGACTATCGTGTTCATCAAGTAATTCATAAATCTTTTTCTTTACAGATTTATCAGGATCGCATATATTTTGAAGTGATTCATAACCATAAGATTTTAAAGATGGAAGCCAACTCCGTAAGGCTAAATAATATGCCCATAATTTATTCCATCTTTCACTTGTTATTGATTTAAGATGCCCAATTGGGATTGTGGGTGCTATATTTTCACCTATTGCCTTGCATATACTCATAATACTGTTCTCAAGATTCCAATTACATATTTCAAGATCTAATATACTTTTTAAAATATCCTTACCTGGTTGATCAAGTGGGTGAGCTTTATTCCAGAGATTCCTTAGAATTAAATATTCATTAGAAACTCTTTCACTATCAAAAGAAACATGATTCTCGGGGAACCATATTTTAATGCGTCCCCAACGATGATTAGCGAAAATCT
>JBHLOC010000071.1:0-13723 GCA_048940925.1 Promethearchaeota archaeon
CTTTATTAATTTACATTAATCCTTTAAATTTTATGATAAACATCGAAAATTATATCCACATTTGTAGAAAGTTTAATAAATATAAATTACCAAAATTAAGATTTAAAGAATTAGATGAAAGATATTATGAAATCTATAAAAATAATTATAATATTGAAGTAGATGATATAAATAAAGCTAGTTTTATAATATTTTTAACCTCATTATTTATCGTTCTAATATTAACAAAACTTTTTACTTCAATAAATGTTTTAATCTTGTTTCTTTTCTCAGTAATAACCGCCCTAATAATTGCGTATAAATTTAATTTAATTCTTTATTATGAGGTTAATAGAAATGAATCAAAGATTAACTCATTACTTCATTTGATTAAGATTGAATTTTCATTAATTGAAATGACTTTAAAGAAATCCTCAGACAATTGTCTTCATTTCCTACAAATAATTAAAAACTTTAGAAGTCCTCTTTCTTTATATTTCAAAAACATTTTAAATAAAATTCATGAAGGTGGATTGCCAGAAAGAGAATTAACTAGAATTTTAACACCCTCAAATGAATTTAACAATTATTTAAAAAGACTTGTGCTAACTGATTTTTCTATTAAATCAAATGACCCTAATAACTATCCCTTAGAAATCCAATTTAAAATCTATTTAAGAGAATTACATTCAAAAATCAGTATTATATTTTTTATAGGATTATTTGGCCCAATTGGTTTATGCTTTCTAATTTTATTTCAAATAGTTAATTTATTATTTTTAATCTTTTTTATTCCTTTTTTTTTGATCTCTCTAAATTTATTATTTCGGAAGTTTATTAGAAAAAATTCTTATATGATAGGGCTTTTAAATGAATATTCAAATTTTGAAAGAAAAAAATTTGATGAATTCTTAGTATTTCTAAAAAGTTTCGCTAGCAATCTAAAAAATGAAACATCACCGGAGCAAGCTTTCTTTAAAGCTTATTCTCATACTAAAAAATTCATAATATCATTAAAAAAACCTTTACAAGATCAAATAGCTTCGCTTTTAAATTTCTCTAACTCTTTTGGTGAAATTATTGAGAATTTAAAATTGGAATTACAAACCATTCATTATTGCATGCTTTTAGAGGTGATTGGTAGAATTATTAAAAGAGATTCTTACCTTTCCTCTGATAAAATATTTGAAATCTTAAAATTGATAAATAAACATCAAAAGCTTGAAAAAAAATTAGAAATAATTGTTAAAGGAGAAAAATTTAAGATTTTTTTCTTTATCTTCCTTTTACCGATAATAATTGGGAGTATCTCAGGATTTTTCCCCCTATTTACAGGAATAATAAAGACTATTAATTTAAATAGTAATATTCTCTTGAATATCCTTAATACTCCTGTAAACTTTTTCAATGTAGCAGCTATTTTTATAATCTTGTTATCAAGTGTCTCAATTACTACCAACTATTTCTTGAAGATCATTAATTATAATAAAAGACTTATATTGATTTTGGCAACCAACATAGTATATACTTTAAGCTTTTTAATCTCATTTATTAGTATTCTTAGTTTAATTTAAAATACATCTTATTTAGAAATTGTAGATTTAGCATAAAAATGTAAGATATATTATTTCAACAAATAAGAATATCCCTATGAATAGAGTTATAAGAATTGAATAATAAAAAACTAGTTTGAAAAAACTATAAATTTCCAAATTATCAATAAAAAATAAAAGTTTTAATTTTTCTAATAAAAAATAGAGAGGAATTAATAAAATTAAAAATAATAAAAATGCTAATAACGTTATGACAGTATCAGTTGCAAATATTGAATAAATAAAAATAAATATAAATAGGACGAGAATTACATTAATCTCAAAAATTAATATTTCGAATTCTATCATTCACTATATAGTTTATTATAGAATTATTTAAAGGTCTCAACATAAGAAAAAATTAGAAATCGAGATTTTTTATAGTATTTCTTATATTTAAAAGATAATATTTTCAGAAAGTTAGAAAGTCTTAGAAAATATTATATAATAAAAAAAGCTGATAATAATTATGAAGACTTTAAAAATTAAAGGTTTAAAATATAATAAAGGCAAATATATGTTATTTAATGACCGATTTGTATTTTTTCCGCCACAAGTAATCGATATTCTATCGTCAATTTACGGTGAAGGTGTGAAATCTTTATTGGTTTGGCTTGGTAAAAAAGCAGGTTGGACATTAATTCAGAATTGGGATGAAAATTTGAAATCAAAAACTTTAGATGATTTAGTAAATCAATTCTGTAATATTTTAACTAATCACGGGTGGGGCAGATTTGTCCCTAAAAAGATAAATGATGATTTGATTATTATAAATCTTTTTTATAATATTTCCACTGAATTAGAAAATAAATCAAAATACTTCTGTTATTTTTTAAAGGGATTATTAACAGGTTTTGGGGAATTTGCTTTATACAAAGTAAATGTCATTGAAAATCAGTGTTGTATTGAAGATAATAATTTAGAATTTTGTGAATTTAAAATTGAAATGAAAAAAATGTGACATGTATTACCAAGGATCCCATTCTTCGGGATTTAATTTTTCATTGACATTTTCTTTCATGTCTTTTTTTTCAGGTTTATCATTAATCTGAGATAAAAAATCATTTGACTCCAAAACTTCTGGAAGTCCTAATTGATCACTTTCAATTAAATCAGACTCATCATCCAAAAAAACAGATTCTTCTCCTATAACAACATCTTTGAACGCTGAAATTAAAGATAGAAAGTTGAAGAATTCCTCTTTACTCATCTCAACTTTTAAGGAGTTATCGTTATTAAATAATGCTAATTTTATAATTCTTACTTCTCCACTAACTTCAACAGAAGTAATTTCAATATTTTCCTTATTATTCTTTAATTGAATTTTCCATGAAGTTTCTCTAGTTTTTTCAATCTCCATCTTTTACTTTTCACCATAATAATCATTAAAATTCATTAAATTAATAAAAATTATTAAATTTAAAATTAATTCGAAGTAAAATAATTAACAACATATTATTAAATACAACAAAATAGTATAAGAGAGAATTATTATTATAATCAGTGGAGGTCGATATTGACATAACATTTGGAATTTTAACTTTTTATCATTATAAACCAAAATTAATGATTTTACTGGATTCTTAACAATTTTATTTGTATTTAAATCTGTAAAATTACAAAATTTAAAGAAAGATTTCAAAAAAAGTTTCTGTAAATTCGACATTTTTGAATTTATATTGAATAAAATATAAAAGGCATTATTTTTTATAAAAAAGCTATTAACAACTAAGTTTATTATAAAGATGATAATAAAAAAAATTGAGAATGATAAGAAGAATAGCATAATATATAATAAATTTAAATGATGAATAGGAAGTATTAAAAAAATTAATATAAATAGCTTTCCATCGCTCCCTCCAATTATTTTTAAATTAAACAATAAAACAGAAATGATTAAAATAGAAAAAAAAAAAAAAAATCTTATATATAAAATTAGAAATATATTGTTAACAAACAATAATGATTCAATTAAATTGAAAATTAACCCTATAGTATATGTGATTTTAAATAATTTCAGAGAAATCTTCCTTGATTTTAAATCTAAATAAAGAAAAATAAAAAATATTATATATATGAAGCATTGGTTTATTAAAAAATAAATAAAATTCAAATTAATGATGAAAATCCTCCCAAATGTCTAAAAAATTTTTAAAACCACGTGCCTTTATATTTTCTATCTTATATCTAAATATTTTAATACGTCCAAATCTTTTTTCTTGGATCATATTTATTTTTTTTAGATAATTTAGATGTTTGACAACATTTGAGTAGTTTAATCTTGTATTATTGATGATCAATGAAAGAGTCAATTCCTTATTTCTAGCCAAGGTTTTTAAGATCTTTACTCTAGCTTTTGAACCGAGAACATTTTCGATTAAATTTTCTTTTTCTGAAACTTCTACGTTCAAATTTTCAAACCTTTAGAATATAATAATTCTGTAATAATTTTTTCTAAATTTGATAGGTTGATTTCAGGTACTTGAATTAAGGCTTTTCTTCCTTTGATTTTCTCACTTAGAATTTTAGTATATATTATATTGTCTCTTTTAAATTCCTGAAGATAATTCCACAATTGAGAATATGATTTTGGATTTAATCCTAAGTTTTCACATATTACATGATAACTTTTTAAAATTTTAAGAAATGATATTTCAGTTAAATCACTAATTTTTAATGCCTTAATTATAGCATATAAAAAAACTAATTTTTCCGATGATATATACTTCAATACATCTAATGTTGAGAAAGGTACTAATTCTTGACTTCCAAGTCGAACACATTCAGCTGATATATATTTTAAATTTTTGCTTTCAGCTATTTTAGTAGCTTTCCATAAATTATTCAATCCATACCTTACATCGCCATTACTATATGTTGATTCAGAAATCATTTCAATCAATTCATTAGATATAACATTTTTTTTCAAACTTATATCTGCTCTATATTTCAAAATATCAAATATTTGTTGTTTAGAATAATTATTGAACTTTATAATATTTCTTTGTAATGTACTCAATGTACTATTGTCTAAATGACTTATACACGTAATGTCTCTTACAATTCCAATTATAGAAATTCTTTGCTGAGAATCAAGGGAATCATCATAAATTCGGGTTAATAAATAAATCAAATCTTCACCTTTATTGATAAGATAATTCAACTCATCTAATACAATCAATAAATGTAAATTCTGTATATTTAGTAGTTCTAATAATATTTCTAATAAATCTTGAGGAGAATAACCTCTTTTAGGAAAGTCATTATTAATCATTCTAATTATTTTGATTAATACTTTGTAGCTAGTTCTTTCTTTTCTACAATTAATATGAACATATTCAATAGCTATATTTCTTTCATTTGATACCTTTTTAAGCAAATCTCCGAAATACTTTACGGTTACTGTTTTACCTATTCCAATTTTACCTGTTATTAGAATCTTTCTTGAGATTGAATTTGGATTTGTGATTACAGTTAAAAAAAGCTGCGATAATAAAGATAATTCTTTATCTCGGTGTGGAAGTTTATCTGGAACATAGTTTATATCAAGTTTTCTCTCATCTTGAAACAATGTTGGCTTTTTTAGTAAATCTTCAAAATACTCCATATTTAATAAAATCACATCTTAGAAATTTATTATGATTAAGGAGGGAGTTGTTTATAATAAAATACAGACTAATAATTTATTGTTATAAAAGATTTATTTTGTTAGATATCATATAAACTTCATCGAAGCAAGATAATATTATTATTAACTTCTAATTTTTTTTTAATTTTAATATTTTATTGTAATGTCCGCCAAGATTTTCTCTTTCCGTCTTTTATAATAATTAAATATACCCACAGAGAGTACCGCTAATAGAACACTTATAAAAATGACAATAAACAAATAATTATATTGAAAAGGTGAATTTTGTTTAGTTGCTAAGCTTACTCTGGCTGTTAAAATTAGTTTTTCATTTTCTAACAAAAAAGTTCCATTAAAGAAAAACTCAATAACTATTAATTTACAATCGACATTAAAAAGGAAAAATTCTTGAGAAAGAGATAAATTCAAAAAGCCAAATTGATCAGTGAAATAGTTCTTTGCATATGTTAGGGATTTATCATTAAATATTATCACTCTTATACAATGATTATTAAGTGTATTTAAGGAATTATTTAGAAAATAGTAAAAGCGTAATATGATTTTTAAATCTTCATTCTTACCCAAATCTTCTTTAAATTCAATAATATCAACAAAAACAGGTATTTTCTCAAGAAAAATCTCATAGAAAAACATGGAGTCATTGTAAACAATATTGTTTTTAAAAATAAATATTAAAATGTTCTTCCCTAATTTTAATTGTTCAGATGGAATAAGATTGAATTTAATCATTCCAGATTCATTTATAATATAGTTTGACTGGAAAATCAATGATTTGTTCGAAATGATTTTAAATAAAATTGATTTGTTTATTAAAAAAGAATTATCTCCTAAAAACTCATCATAAAAGATTGCTGTAATACTTAAATTCTCACTAATATTTAGATGATTTTTAAATCCAATTAAATCACAAAAGAGTGTTCGTTTCATTATTTCAATTTCTATTGTTTCTAGATAAGTTATTACCATATCCATTGTACTTATTTGGTAATAATAACTAAGGAATTTGATAAAAAGAGTATTGGAACTATTTGAAAAAGAAACATTCAAATTAATTATACTAATATTCCAATTTTTTTCAGAAAAACCTATTTGATCATACTTTGATGAATTCCAAACAATATTATTATAAGAATCAAAAATCTGTATTTGAATGTAAGCAATTTCATTAAATTGATTATAATCTAATTCCCAAGATGCATTAATATGAATACTTTCATTAGTATAATATTTTTGGCTGTTTGAATTAAAATAATATAAATTACAGTAAAAACAAGCTCCAAAATTAGTACAATTAGAGAATGATATGAGAATAATGAATGGAATAATATGAAGAAATTTCTTTTTCACATAATATTTTTTTTTAAAAGTATAAAAACCAAAATAATTTATTTTACCAAATATTGTAATCAAATAAGAAGAAACGAGGTTTATTAATAGAAATGGGAAAGGTTAGAACAGTTTTAATTAAAAATGTTTCAAAAGAATTAATAGATAAGTATCCTAGTGTGTTTACTACTGATTTTGAGAAAAATAAAAAATTATTAGATAAATATTCAGAAATAGATTCAAAACATTTAAGAAATAGAATTTCAGGATATATTGTAAATTTATTAAAAATTAAAAGTAAAGAATAAATAATATAGCTTTAATTATCATAGTTTGACAATTATAAAGAATTTAAGGGATTAGTATTAACGAAGATTCAAGAAAAATGGCAGATCTTCTTAGATCTGGTTACACTATGCTGAACATTGCATGTCCAGTTTGTCAAAATCCACTTTTTCGAAATAGAAATAAAGAAACTTTTTGCCCAATTTGTAATAGAAAAGTATTAATAGTAGAAAATGAATCCAGCAAAGTTAATGAACGTTCAAAAAAAAAACAGTTCCAAGATTCATTTAATCTAGTGAAAGAATCGCTAGATTATAATAATATCAATAATTCTTTAAAATTAGTAATTTTTGATAAAATAAAATCGATATCAGAAAAACTAAAAAATGAAAATCAGTTGAAATTAATCGAAAACTATATAAAAGTTTTGTTAAATCTCTATAAATTACTTGAAAAATTATTATCTATGGATAATTATGAAAAATAGTGTTATAATAAGTCCTATTTTACATTTAATTTATTCTTAAATCAGACCCTTTTTATTAATGGAACAGATTTAAGTATTTTTAGTGCTTCTGCCGGGATTTGAACCCGGGTCCCGAGGGTGAGAGCCTCGTATGCTCAGTCTTAATCCGAAATTATATTTTTCTGGAAAAAATTGACCACACTACACTACAGAAGCATTTTATTAATTAAAATCTCAAGCGTTATAAATTTTATAAATATAACTTAATTAAAAAAGTTAATATCATTTAACTATTATCAAGCGTAAAAAATCAGAAATATAAAGAATTTTTTACCTAAAATATATTAATTGCAATAGAATTTGTCAAGAATTTAAAGTGTTTAAAAAAAGAGGTTTAAGGAGATTTACATAATGATCACGTATTGAATATTCTGCGATGTTGGTTACTTCAGAGATAATTTTTTGGGTTAGAATAGCTTTTTGTGAATTTCTTTTAGCTAATAACTTATCTGCTAAATATATAATTGCACCTGTCAGAATAAATGGATTTCTCCCTCCACGTAAACTGACAGGTAATGCTTTTAGTATTTTACGACATTCTAATATTAACTTATTTTGGAATTCTCTTTTTGACCAAAAGACACCTTTTTTCTTTAACCTTTCTACTAAATCTTTGTGATTTACTACTTGATTAATTAGTCTTATTAGATAATCTTCACTTTTATGAGGTAAAGAGTGATTTTTTATAAAGTGTTTATATTTTACTCCATCTCTTAAGATTAATCTAGGATTAACTCTATGACCGTAGTTTTGAAAAGCTTTAGAAATTTCATTGATAGTAATTGGTGCATTATGATATTCCTTTCTTACAGCATAAAATATACAAAAAGCAATTAATGAGATATTATTAATTACTTTAGATTCACTCTTAATTATTTTTTTATAATAATATGCCGCGTTATTTCTGATATTTTTATTTAAATTTAGGTATAATGAGATTTTATTTAAAATGTTAAAGATTCTATACTCCGTTTCATGATTTTTAATCCTTAAAAATTGATCATAATTTTTTTTGAGTCTTCTAAACAATTTTTGTTCATTTGGGGGTAAAAGCTTTCCTGTTTTATCCTTTAAAAATATAGAATTTTCATAATCAATAAATGAACCTAATCCGCCTATAAAATCTGTCCTTGTCCCCAAAGAAACATACTGTTTACTTAAATTATTTAGTTTATCATTTTGATTGAAAATAAAAGATGATTCTCTAAAAAATTCATTAACTATTAACCCACATCTATTGCAAATTCTTTCAAAGCTATTGATAATTATATTTCCACCACATTCAGGGCATACTTCAAAGGCATTATTATTATCTTTTTTTTCTTTTTGATTAATAGATATCACTAAATTCAGGGAATTTAAGACAAATAAATTCACTCAAATTTTAATTTAACTTCGTGGAATAATAATATGTTAAAAAGAAATTCCATTTCTCGAAAATAGAATAATCTACCATAGTGAATGAGAGTGGGATCGCAAAAAATAAAAAATGTTGAATTTAAAACATTCAATTTAAAGTTATAATGACTTGAAAGAAATGTTTAGCACATTATTAAAAGGTCATGAAATAAAATGAATCAGACTTCTAATTATATGGAAAAAATTAAGAAAATACCATACAATAATTTAAAATTTTTGAAAGAAATAATCAATAAGTTAAATAAAATATTTTCTGGAAAAAGAGAAATTATGTATTCTGATATTATAAATTTAATTTCTAGAGAAGGAAATTCGGGAGAAGAATATAATCAAATACTTTTATGGTGTAACTATAAAATTAGATTAGGAGAAATTTTTTTTGAGGTTTAAACATTACTTTTAATTTTAAACTTTTTTCTCAGATAGTTAATTTGTAAAAAAGTTAAAATAACAAAAAGGACTTATAAATACTTAATTATAATAATACGTATTAACTTAATTTAATAAAATTAGAAGAATATTTCATTAATTACATATTCTTAATTAAAAACATTAAAAGGAACGATATCTTCACTGTTTAATTTAATATAGAAGGTGGATTTCACTATGGTTCGATTTACAGCAGATCATAAAGTTTATATTAAGATTCTTTATTGGGGTATGGCAGGTTCAGGAAAGACTACAATTGTAGATACTCTCTACAGATATACAAAAGAGAATGATAAAGATATAGCCCCTACGGGTAATCTCACTAAAATTTCTATGGCGAGTGGATCAACATTATATTTTGATAGAGGTATCTTTAGATCCACAAAACAACAAAGTAGAGGAAAAGTTTTTTATCATGTATACACTGTTGCAGGTCAACGGAGATTTTCTCCTTTAAGAAAGAAAATCTTTAAGGGAACAGATGGAGTTATTTTTACTGTTGATTCACAAACTCATTTCTTTGAAGATAATATCGAATCTTTAAAAGAATTGAAGAATATTACAAGAGGAAAATTAATTAAGGAAATTCCTCTCATTGTTATGCTCAATAAACAAGATCTTACAGAGGTGATAGGTGAAGAAGATTTTAAGCAAGTCTTAAAAGATGAAAAACTTTGGTATGAACCAGATGCTAAATTATATTTTTGGAATCCAATAATATATAAAACTTGTGCTCTCTATGAAAAAAGAAAGGATGTATATCGCAGTTTTTCTGAATGTGCAAGAAGAACAGGATTATATCAAATATATGGTGATGGAGAAGCTCCAGAAGAATTTAAAGAGTTCCATGATTTTTAAATAGTATAAATTATAAAATACTATTACTTTACAATTAGAACTTAATAGATATTATTTATATATTATTTAAATCAATATGATAAAAAGGAGTCAATGAAGGTTGTAAAGATTCGATGAAAACGACTAAATAAGGATGATCTACTATAAGTAGGAATGATAATTTATAGTTACTTTGAGGATTATAAAAACCTTAACTCCTTTGAGCAAATTTTACTAAATATAAATAAAATATAAAAGTTTATGTACATTTTTATGAATAACTTTTAAAAGAACAGATGTGGATTAAAACGGGTTTATATAATAATATAAAGGATAATTTACCGAAGCAGTTTTCTATTTTTCAATTAATGAGTATTCTAGGAATTGAAGCATTGGAAGTGAGAAAGGTAAGAAATTTATTAAAACAATTTTACTTACAGGGTTATGTAAAAAGAATATCAAAAAATATGTATAAAAAAGTTGAAATTAAAGATTAATAATTAAAGACTAATTATTAATACTTAAATTAATAACTACTTGAGGAAATATATAATTAATTAACTGACTAAATGAATCCAATAGTCCTTTTCCATTTATAGCAACAGTTCTTTTTAATGTAAGATTTTTATATTTATTATAATCAATTAGGGATAAAAATTCTGATTCACTTATTTTTTTGGTATCCCTTAGATCATACTTATTTAATGAAACTACAATGGGAATATTATATATCTCCATTCCGAATAACATTTTCAATTCATTCCATGATCTTAAATTATGTTCCAAAAATTTATTTTGAGAATCAACGACGAAAATTATACCATCTACTCCCTTTAGAGTAGCTGGACGAGTGCCTGCATAAAAATCCTGACCTGTAGCAGAATATACTAAAAACTTTAAATCCCACTTAGTCCCGCTAAATTGTAATACTCCAAAATCAAAAAAGAGTGTTCTTCCAACAGTACTATCAATTGATTTTAATGAGTTTTCTTTTTTGAAAAAAGAAAAAAGATATTTTACAGAAGTTGTTTTTCCTGACATTGCAGGACCGTAATATACAATTTTTACTTGTAATGTTTTTTTCTCAAAATCAAATATCATACCTAATTCTAACCCCATAATGAAACTATTTTATCACCAATAAAAGTTTTCTTACCATCTTCAATCAAATCAGAAAAATTTTCACCCCATTCTTTAAATATAAATGATATAATACGTTCAATAGGCGCTTCCTCATAATCAATAGTTTCTAAAAGAGTTTTACTTCCTATTTTAGCTTGCATTTCGATATTTTTTAATAAATTCAACCTTGATAAGATGAAAAAAGCACGTTTTGAACCAGAATAGAAATTTTGAATCTCTCTTTTAAAAATATTTTTCTTTAACTCAATTTTTTCTATTCCAAAATCTAATAATGTTTCTATTAAATCTTTATCAAGGTTATTCAATTTTGTCTTATCATTTAAAACTCTTTTCATTTTTATAATAGATTTTTCTGTATCTTGAGAAATCTTTTTAAATATATTTTGTTCTAATGGTAAATCCAGTACTTTCGTATTTATTTTTTCAAGATTTACTAAAAACCTATTGGAAGAAAGAGTTATGTATAGTACTTCTTTAACTTTATCTCTTATCTGACTTCTTATTGCAAAAAAATCTTCTTTATTAGGAGGAATAATTATTCCCATTAGCCAAGACTCAAATTTGTTAAATTGACTTAATGCTTTGAATGCAACATTACAAGGGCACCTAATGTGTGCTCTTTGAGAGTTATAGTCAACATTTTCATTAAAAATTAAACTTTCATACTCCCTATTAGAAATGAAATCAGTATTAAAGATGTATTCTTTTCTAAAATGTATAAGTTCAGATAAATCAATTAATAAGTTATCAATTTTATCTGAATCATCACCAAAAACGATAATGGGAATCCTATCTAAAAGGCAATATAGAATTAAGGAAGAATAGTTTCTTTTGAATTTATCTAAAATTTCGAAAAATTTCATATTTTCACCATGCTATTTAATAATTAATTCTCCTAACATCCTTTTAACATCAAATGTCCTATGTTCTTGAATATCAGACGCTTCTTTAATAAGTGTGCTAACTTTATTCGTAAATTTGGGAAGGATTAGTCTTATTAAACCTAATTTTTGTCTCATTTTTCCAATAATGGTATTGAATACAGCTCTTCCTAATCCCTCGATAAATTGAAAGGTATTATCACAATCTAATAGTATTCTTTCAGCATGCATTTTTTTTAACATCCATGCACATCTATTAGCTGTTTGAAAAAGAGAATAACTCATTGCTGATATCTTATCTAACGTCTCTGAACTCATTTCAACCTTTTTTAATAATTTTGATGCGATAAATCCCCCTTCAATAGTTATAAAAGCATACTTTAAATCGGGAATTGTTAAAGAGATATTATTCAAAACTTTTTTTAATTCTAAAGATATTGCTCTTGAGAAGCTTAATGAAAAGGGAGAGATTTTTAGATTGAATTCTTCATTTTCTTTAAGATTAAATCCTTCGATAATGCTTTGAATTTTCTGACTATTAAATTGTATTAAGGGTGGTTTAAAGGACTCTCCAGATGTTATTAGACTAGTTTTAATTTTCCTTAAACATTCATTAGTTTGTAAAAATATTCCCCCTAAATTGATATTAGGTTGTGCTGTAATTGCGATAAAGAATTCATGATTTTCGTCTAAAATATTTTGTAATTCTAAAATCTTATTTAATGACTTATGGACAGGATTATTTAAAGGAGCAATTAAAATTTTTGCTTTTTTCCCTTCTATCAAGATATATTTTAGATCATTAGGATGTAAATGAATACCAACATTAAAAATTGCACTGGTAGCAGAACTTACATTAAAAATTTCATCTTTTGAAAACCAAACTCCAGTCGATTGAATTGGATTCCCGTCTCTTTGTGTTAAAACTGCATTCTCTACACCTTTTATCTGCTTTATTTGGTCTAAGTGGATTCCTATTTTCTCATGGAGGTTCATTTTATAACAAATATTCCTTTTATGAAATGATATCATTTAATTTTAAAATAGACTTTTAAACTACGAAATTTTAACAAATTTTATTCAGTTTTATGCGAGAAAACACAAAAATTTATAATATATTTTTCCTATATTATATAATGCAAATCGCATCTTTACCGGTGTATGCTTGGATTACGGCAAACGTCCGTTAAATGAAGAGTTTTATCACAGATGCGGTATAAAAAATGTAGTTATAACAAGAATAGTTATAACCGAAGAAAGTTAATTAAGAACCCCAATACAATATTAGAATAATTCCAATAGGTATTTTATTGCTTTGTGTCAACTTCAATGAAAATTAATTCCGGTTGATCCTGCCGGACCCGACTGCTATTTGGGTGAGAATAAGCCATGCGAGTTGAATGGGATACCTAAATTTCCCATAGCAAACTGCTCAGTAACACATGATCAACTTACCCTATAGAGAAAAATAACCTCGGGAAACTGAGGATAATGTTTCATAGTTGAATAGGCTTGGAAAAGTTTTTCAATAAAAGGGATAAAAAAAATGGTTTTTATCTGCTATAGGATAGGATCGTGGACGATTATGGTTGTTGGTGAGGTAACGGCTCACCAAGCCGATAATCGATAGGGGCCGTGAGAGCGGGAGCCCCGAGAT
>JBHLOC010000072.1:0-13378 GCA_048940925.1 Promethearchaeota archaeon
CTTGCGAGAGCTAATACATAATTTCTTAATTCAGGTTCATAGATTTTTAATTCGGTATCTTCTCTTTCTAAACCATATCCGGCCATCAATTCAAGTGTGTTATCAGGAATTTGACTACCATAAAATAAATCTTTAATTTGATAGATTGAATAATTATTCTTATTTTTTCCTGCGACAAAAAGTTGCCCAAGTTCAAATTCTTTATCTGACTTTTGCCTTAATATTAGTTTGACTAAAGATGTACCTGTGACGAAACTACCAATTTTTTTTCCTAAATCTCCCATTATATATCATTTAAAGACTATTTTCTTAAAATATTTAATAAATCATGCGCGTTTACTGAACGTAAACGGGGTAAAATATAATTATTATAATTATCTTGATTAAATTCAGCTACTAAATGAATTTTTTGAGGTTCTAATTCTTTAAAAGTCACTGCTGCAAGTTGATCAGCCTTAATTAGGCCATAAGGATAACCTGGATATGATAAGTCATCGGAAATATTAGCAATATTAGATATAACTACTTCGCATTGATCTTTTGACATTTTTTTTGCTTGGTCTAAAAGTATATCAAATCTGAAGGAATAAACGGAACTCTTATGTAATTTTACAAAATACAAGTCTGCTTTCTCTTGAGCCTTCGTTATCTTATATACAGGATGATAGTACCAGGTATTATTTTGATATTTTTTATTACCTATATAATTTATTAATGAATTTAGTGAATTTCCATTTTGAGTGAACAAACGGCAGGTTTTTGAAAGTCCAGTAACAATGACTCCTTTTTTAATGGCAGAGTGGTATAATTTTTCAGCAATCTCAGTCTCTCCAGTATAACCAGTTTGAAGTGAACCATCTCTAACAAAAATACTACCCTCTTCTAACTCATTTAATATAAACTTAGTTGCATAAGTCCATTCTGCGAATCTCATTGCAACACCCCCAAAAACCTCTATATTAGGTAAACTAAATCCTCTCTCCCTTATGGAAGGATCATTTATAGGAAAGATTAATCCATCTTGTGGAAGATACTCTGAAAATTCTGTTTCAATCGGAAAAAAACGAGTAATGTACGCAAGCTTATCATCTTCAAGGACATCCAAGACGGTTGCACTATAAAATTCTACCTTATTAGGTGTGTGAATTGGTTTAATCCATTTATTTGAGGTAAATATTACTCCTGCAACGCGATTTAAACTTATATTGAAATCTGCACTTCGTAGTATAGGACCATTTCCTCCATCAACAAATCCTATAGTCCTTATATCTGTGCATGGTGGAATTTCAAAAATCTTCTCTTCTAGTATCTCAAACGTTTCTTCTTCTTCACTTGATGAATATGGTTCTTCATCTACAGCATATCCCAATTTACTGTTTTCGATAAATTCTACGCATTCTCTCAATGGATTCTTTTTTTTCTCATAATTCATTTTTACATAATATTTTCAAAAATAATTTTTATTATTCATAATCCTCTTATTTATTTTAAATAATTAAAAAATTCTATTAATCCAGCGTTAGAATTATTATTTTGTTTTTTAAATTATTATTTATCTTAAAATATAAAGTTAAAAGACCTACCAAATTTAGTGGATTTTATTCTATTTAGACTTTTTGTCAAATAAATTAGCTAGTATAAAATAATTTATTGTTTAATGTAAATACGTCGTAAATTGAAATATCTTCCTAGTAATAATAACATATTAAATAAAAAAATGAATATAAAAATAGTTTTAAATATCTCCTCATCATTTCATAAAAGGTCTAAAGCAGATTTAAATAAGTCTTTTTTTTCAGCTTTCTTTTTACCTTTTTTAGATATTAATTTCACTGAAGACTTACGATACACAGTAGAATCTAACTCTGAGATGAATTGAGATACCTTTATTATCTGGGGACCCCGATATGTATGTTTAATAGAGGGAGATATAAGATATAATTGATCTTTTGCTCTGGTTATAGCAACATAAAACACTCTCCGTTCTTCTTCAAACGCATCAGAATCACCTATACTTCTACTTGAGGGGAAGGAATCTTCGCAGAGCATGGGAATAAAAACCACGCACCATTCAAGACCTTTTGCCCTATGAATCGTAGACAGAATTAAAGGCAATTCTTCTTCCGTTTGATCTCCCGAATGAACTGTTTTAGCTTCTAAATAAGATAAATTTAAACTCAAATTCTCCAAAAATTTACGAATAGTTGGAAAATTTTGGGCATATACACTTAATTGGTTTAAATCATCAATACGTTCTTGCCAATTATCAAATCTTGATTTTAAATAATCCTCAAGAACCGTAATTAATTTTAGAATTACTTCCGAAGGATCATCTTCTGAAGTTAAATCTATTATATTTTTAACATAAGAAATAGTATTTTTAATACCTTCTTTAGAAATGCGAGATCCCTTTAATTTTTCAGCATAAAACATCTTATTAATTAAAGCATCAAGAGGATGCTCTTTTTTTGAAATAGCTTCAAAAATTTTAATACCAGAGGTAGTTCCTATCCCTTGAATTATTGAAAAAATTCGAGACCATGATACTTCATCAAACGGGTTTTCGATTATACGTAAATGAGCAATAATATCTTTTATATGAGCTCTTTCGAAAAATGATACCCCTGCTCTAACTTCATAAGGAATGTTTTTAGCTCTTAGTTCTAATTCGATCCTTAATGAATGAGATGCAGCTCTTACCAAAATAGCCATTTCATGTAAATCAATTCCGTTTGAACGTAATTTTAATATTTGATTTGCTATAAAACGAGCTTGTTCTACATCATCCCCTACCTGTACGTAATAGGGTAGAATTCCCATTCTACGCGTTGTTCGCATGGATTTTTTAAATTGCTTTTCATTGTGTTTAATTGAATCATTTGCTAAATCTAAAATTTGAGGAACACTTCTATAATTATAAGTTATAGTAAATTTCTTACATGTTTTAAATTTATTTTGAAATTTGAGTATATTTTTGAAGTTAGCTCCTCTAAACGCATATATACTTTGCGCATCATCCCCTACTGCCATAACATTCTGGTTTGGATTTTGTTTAACTATTTTATATATGATTTCATCTTGAATGTAATTAGTATCTTGATATTCATCAACAAGAACGTATTTAATATTTCTTGCGATTAATTTTGCGATAGATCTTTCATCGAGTAATTGGTTCCAATATATCAACAGATCATCAAAATCTACTAAGTTATCTTGAGCTTTCTTGGTTTTATAGATTTTAAATACTTGTTCTAATTTTTTTATAACAGAATCACTATCGAATTGAGGATATTTCCATAATATCACTTCTTGAATTGTTTTGTTACAATTAATAGAAAATGATAATATATCTCTGGCCATTCTAGATGTAGGAAATCGTTCCTCAAGATCCTTTACTTCAGCTTTCTCAATTGAAACTCTCATCAATGCTTTAGCATCGGTCTCATCCATTATTATATAGTTTGGTTTTAAACCTAATATCTTAGCGTATCTTCTTATAAATCGATTGGCCATTGAATGAAAAGTTCCTGCCCAAATTCCTTTTGGTCGTTTACCAAGAAGAATTTCAACGCGTTTAATCATCTCATTGGCAGCTTTATTTGTAAATGTTACAAGCATAATCTGGTTTGGTCGTACCGCATTTAGTAATAACTTAGCAACAGTATAAACTATAGTTCGTGTTTTACCTGAACCTGCACCTGCAATAACTAACATTGGACCTTTTAGATTATTTATAATTTCAAGTTGTTCTTCGTTTAAATTCTCATCAAAATGGATTTTATTATACTCTTCAACCACTTGAGGGATTTCTTCTTCTAGTGATTCTGCATAATCTTCCTCATAAAACTCAAATACATAATCTTCTTCAAGTGATCCTTTTTCTTTAACCATTTATTTTAAATTCTCAATGATAACCTTTTAACTTTCTTTATATATCTTTAGATCTTATAAATAATTCGACCTTATTTTATTTTATAAAAAATTATTTAAAGATCTTACCTACATTATTTCTTTATCAAATATTTTTCTTATCTTTTCTTATAGAATTATTCTAACAGATATATATTAAAATTATAAATCAATTTAGTTGACGATGTTTAAAAATTTTTATAAGTGTTAAATAAAAACTTTCAAAAATCTTTTTATTTATCAATAAAAAATAGCTAAGGCAGACCTAACATTATTTTAAAGGCCGCTGTTTCGTCTGCTTCATCTACTGAAGAAATAGTAAAAGTTACATCATGTTTATCACGAATTTTTGGTGCCATTTGCGCCGAAATGAATTTCATTCTCGTAGATGTATTTTGACCTTCCCATACCCATATCTTTTTATTATGATAATCAACAAAGAGTAAAATTTTATTAGAATCTAGTAATTCAAAAAGTGGAACATTTTCTTTTATATCAATTTCATCAAAATCTCCTTTTTCTTCATTGAATTGATATCCTACTATCATCCTTTCACTGTCTGAATTTCGTGTTTATAATATTAAAATTGTCTTGGTAATTTATAAATCTTTAATATAATGATAAAACTCAATAAAGGAATAATGTAAAATATATATTTATAGTTTAAAAAAGTATAGATACCAATTAAGGAGATTCATTATAATTTAGTATTTTTCCAAAAAAACTTTAACAACAACCTAAAATATTGAATAGAAAATAGAATCTTTTAAGCTAGAGTAAATTTTAAGCTAATCCATAAGTTTATATGTCATTTTGAAATTTCCTTCTTCTTAAAGTGGAAATTAAATGCCCTTTAGAAAGTAATTGTATGCCAAATTGAGAACTATATTCTCGAGAAAAATCTGTAATGACATTACATACCATGATTCCACCTTGAATATTAGTATCCATGCATGCTTTATGCAGTTGTCGCAACTGTGTTATCGAGATCTCTCTTTTCCAGTCTCTTATAAACACTCCAAAAGTATTTAATTTATTTTTTATGAGAGCATCAAAAGTCCAGAATTTTCCAGAACTCCCTTTAAACTGTACAGGCCCATTAATAAATTCATATTTCTCAGAAAAGACCTTTCTAGCCAAATCATTTAAAGTTCTATCTCCTAACGACATAATCTAACACTAATTTCTATATAAACTTGTATAAAACGTATTACTTGTATGTTATCCAAATATTATTTAAAAATAGTGTATTATGGAGAAAATATCTAGATATATACAATCTAAGATTTAAGAATTAGAGAATCTAAGATAATCGAATAAAATCTTCAGATCTTTTTTTATTGAATTTATGCAATTTGAAAAAAGGATACTTTCCATCAGAACTAGGTCCTTTTTCTTTTACATATTTATTTATATTTTGCTGTAAAAATTTAATCAATCCCTCGATTACTTTTTTACACAATTTATTACATCCTAAAAAATTTTTATCTGTTAAATATTCACAGCTTTCATTGTATTTCTGACAAAATTTTTTAAGTTGTAGAGATAATCCTTCAGCTGACAAAATTTTAAAATTGTCCCAAGTATCTTTAAAACCTGCAATATAAGCAGGTTTGCTTGCTCTCAATGAACAAATTAAGCTATTTGTCTGTAGGCTATTAATTATACGCTTCGATATATTTTTTACTTCCCTTTTAGCCTCTAGCTGACAAAGAAAGACGTAATATTTCAGTAATTTCTCTGCTTCCTTAGTTTTCTTAGTATCAATTATTTTCCACCCATTTAGCTTCTTACAACTTAAAGGTTCATTATTAGGATTTGAGAACCTTGTAGGGTAAATCCAACATTGAGGTGGCTTAATTCCTGAAGCGTGAACAGTACAACCATTTAAACTCTTATCAAATAAAAAGCACTTCCCTTTCTCTTCATCAAATCTTAGTGTAAAGCTAAAATTATCACTTCTAATGAAATCTTCTTTGTTAGCATAACCGCGTCTAATGTATTCTTCAGCCAATACTCTGGGGACATCAATCTTAATAGAACAGCAGTCACCATTGCAAACATTTAAGCAATTTGGACCTTCAATTGCTGATCTCATTAAGATATTGAATTCTTTAACTAGATCCCAAAATTTCTCATTAACCACTTTATTTGTTATCAATTTAATTATTAATATTATTCATAAAGACTGATTATCATTTAAAACTCATATATAAAATAACTTTCTATGTAAATAACTTTAAATTAGCATACTATTATTATTTAGTAAATTTTGATTACAAATTTTGGATAAAATTATTTTTAACTCAAAATTAAACAAATACGAGAAGATTATTGAATGTCACAAAATCTTATAATTATTGATATTACCGATGAGGAGCACATAGTTCTTGACGGGTCTCAAAATTTAAAGGAAATAGCCGGTAATGGAAAAATAGTTGTGAAAAATCCAACACAAAGAAGCAGATTATGGAATTTATTATGTGATGTTAAAGAAAACGTGAATACATCCCTTGAATCTAAAGAATTAAATGTAGGTACATTAAATCCTGCTCAAGATTATAACAAAGAGTATGTAATTAGAGATCTGAAAGATTCGTCTTTGAAAATTGAGGAGATTTTTGATACAGATATATCAGATTCTGGGAAAATAAACAATACATTTCTCTATAAGACTGATAACAAATGTAGTTTAAAGCTAATAATAACAAATCCTTTGAACCTTCCCATTTTAGATATAAAAATTAAAAGGGATATGCCAGCATTTATTCAAGAAATTGAGACGAGAAATCCTAGTAATGGAGATGCAAATATAAAAGAAGAGGAAGGGAAGAGAATGCTTATCTGGGATATAACCTCTCTAGATGCTAAAAATAAAGCAGAACTTGAGATTTTCTTCACAGTTAATATAAAAGAATTAACCGCACAAGAACTTGGAGTTTTAAAAGTGAATTATCTAATTAACAATTATAAATTAACAATGATGAATCCCGAAGTTAGAGGACTTACAGATTCAATGAGTGGAATTGATAGAGATGAAGGTTCTCAACCGGGTATATGGGACTGTAATGTTGAATTTATTAATGAATCTGAAATGCAGGTAAAACTAGAAGATGTAAAAGTATCACAGACAATACCAACAGGAGTTGAAACAGTAGTTTCCCAAACACCTGATAAAATATTGAACCCTAATGAATCATGGGATTTTGATTTTCAAGTTGAAGCGAAGGATGTGCCAGAGTTAAGTTCTGAAATTGGATTTACACCATTATTTGTATTGATTCCAAGAGTTGTTGGTGAAATTGTAAAAGAATCAACTACTTACACCGTATTAAGTGCTACTATTGATAAAGGGATAAATCCACCTGAAGTAGATGCTTATGCAAATACAAATATGACTATTTTAAATACTATTATAAATAATGGTTCCTCCGCTATCGAAAAGCTATTTTTATCAGATGAGCTTCCTCCTGATTTTATTCCCCCTTTAGTTAAAGATGTAAAAATTGTATTAGGAGATATGGAAATAAGTTCAAGGGAAGAATTCGTCCAGAAAATATTATTAGATCCTAGTGATCAAGATTTTTCTAATAAACATCAAATTTATGTTGAATTATTTAATCTCTCGAATGAATTTCTTCCAGGAAAAAAGATGGAAATTTCATATCCTCTTCTAGCAAGAAATCCACGACCTCCTACTGAAATAAAATATATGACTCCCGTGAAAATTGAGGTTAATAGTCCTGTAGAGGGTAAATCATTTGTTAGAACCCCTGATGAGGAACCAGAACTTAAGATAAGATATGTCAAACGTAAACTAAAAACACTTAAAAGTATTAAACCGGGACTTACAGAAGGAGAGTTTAGTATTGGACTTAGAGTTCAAAATAAGGGAGATGTTGAATTAGAAAATGTATTGGTTAAAGATATCATTCCTTCCAGTTTTAGTTTAACAGAATTTACCCCTCCAGAAGGTGCAACTCACGAAGTAGTGCAAGAGGGTGATTTATCAGAATTACATGTAAAAATTCCTGAAATAAAAGGAGGTTCTTCCGTGAATATCAACTATAATTGCTCTGGTTCAGGAGGTTATCACCGATCAGAACCAGTTGTTATTGTTTTAGGTAGGGGAGGAGGAGATTCATCAACCTTTCCAACAATATCTCCATCTAGTACAGAAACTCCAAAAGCACATGTAGCAGATTCTCAAGCAGGAGTTATCCATGATATATTTATTGATTTGTTTAAAGCTCTTGATCGAGCTCCAACGAGTGAAGTTTTTGGAAGTTTATTAGAAAGAAGAAGAGACGAATTTCCACCTGGACCGGTACTTCATCAAATCCTAGCATATGCTAAAGAACTAAAAGCTCTTGAAGAAAAAGTCATTGTCGGTTCATTATATGATGAAGTAATGAATAAATTAAAGGAATTTAAAAGCAAATATGAATAGTTTTATTTAATATTTATTTACAACTAATTTATTTTATTAATTCTTTTTTTAGCACCTTTATCATCTAATTATGTAAAAAATGGTTAATATAGAATTATAGTTATAGATATATATTTAGTTTGTCAACATCTTTTTGAATTCTTGAAATTCGCTTTTCTTGACCTTCTTCATCAAAACCTTGTATATCTTCTTCTAAAGTTAATTGTTCCTCTTCATATGCTTTTTCTATTTCCATTCCATATCTCATAGCGAATGCCACTAGTTCTGGAATTAAAGAAATCATGGCTCTGAAACTAAAAATTCCAGATAAGATTGAAAGTCTGTTAATCATTTCACCAAAAGGATTTAGATCCATTTCAGGTTTTCTCATTATTTCCAATATCCTTTTAAATAACACTTCATAGAATAACTCCTGTTCTTCTTTACTTAAATTTTTTTCTTCCTCTTCCATCATGATTACCTTGAGTTTTATATAATGTTATTAAATTAAGGAATAAATTTAATTGATTTCAAATAGAATTATTTTATATAACTATTCTATAAAATTAGGATTTATGAATGCTCGTGAACGATATCTCGCTGTTTTTGAAGATAAAGCGCGAACTAAGCTAGATAGAGTATCTACTCATGTACAATATACACGAGAGGAATTTATCAATAAATATAAAGATGAAATATTAGAGAATTATTCTGAAACATTATTTTATAACTATTATTTTGATATTCCTCTCGCATTGGGTTTTGATTCTGTTTTTGCTCCCTTTCCCTCAAGTTATAAAACCAAACTTGTTAAAATTCGTCAAAATAATGGGAAGTATATTAGAATTAAAGAAGATGGTCAAGCTATAAGACGTAAGACTCCGTTTTATGAGGGTGGATATATACATTCAATTGATATTTTAGATGATATTCATGCTAATATAAAGAAAATAGACAATAGTGAATTACTTAAGAAGACCTTACGAAAGTATGAACAATTAGCCCCAAAAATTTTTCCAGTCTTAACAGTTGACGGGATTTTCGATAAGGTCTGGAAAAGCATGGGAATGGTTACTTTCAGCCGTAATTTTCGAAAAAACACCCATCTTTATAAAAAATTAATAAAATTTTATGCTAAATTAGCTAAATTAAATATTGAAGGTTTAATAGATGCAACAGGAGAAAGAGGAAAAGTTGTTACATTATTAGATGATGTTGCATTTAAGGGCCGATCTATGATATCAAAAGAGCGTTGGAACCAAGACTTTTTGCCTTATTATAAGGAAATTAATTCAATCATAATTGATTCTAATATGATTCCTCAAATTCATACTGATGGTGATCCAACAGAATTAATTCCTTCTTTTCAAGAGGCAGGCTTTCAAGGCTTACAAGGATGGGAAGGTGGCGCTAATCCACAATTCATTAATGAAAAATACCCAAACTTTGTGGTTATTGGATTTGGCGATGTAAGTCACATCTTACCATACGGAGATCAAAGTCAAGTTATAGCACATGTAAAGAGCTTAATGGATATATTTAAAGAAAATAAACATTTTATTTTAGGACCAAGTACAGTAATTTTTAAAGAAATACCCCTAAAAAATGTTATAACTTTTATAAATGCTGCTAGAAAATATGGAAAATACTGATCACTCACATCAGAAATTATAAAATAAATTAAGTATTAATTAGATTATATTTGATAAGGAATAGATAAAAATGATACTTCTAATAACAATTATTTTAATGTTCATTTTTGTTTTAAACCTTATAACATATTGGTTATTATTTTTAAAAGTAAGAAATAAGCAAAAAGCAGTAATTAGGATGTTTTATAAAATTTTTCCAATAATATGGACTTTATCGCTTATTCCAATACCCATTTTAAATTCTAGTTTTTTAATTTTGGTTTTTCCTCAAAATCTTAGCTATTTCCGTGATTATTGGATTTTCTTTGTCCTTCTGGGTATAGTTTTTATTATTCTGGGTATCAATTTTGCTAATAAAGCAAAGAAAGTATATAGAGTTAAAGCATTAGATGAGGCTAATTCTAAATTAATTACTTCAGGCATCTTTAGAATCATAAGGCATCCCGTTTATTCTGCTTGGGTTATTATCTTTCTTGGTGTTGCAATAATATCAGATTCAATCATTTCTTTAATATTAAGTCCCATAATTTTCTTCATTTTAGAAGTTCATGCAGGAATTGAAGAGAAACTAATCTTATCTCCTAAGTATGGTGAAGCTTATGAAAAATATAAAGAAAAAACACCATATAGAATTATACCAACACCTTTAAATTTCTTATTAATAATCATTGCGTTTATAATAGTCTATGTAGGTATATTGAATTATATTTAGGAAATTAAGAACTCGATAACTCTTCTTATAATAATATTGATTCTTAAAGTAAATTTATAATTTTTTATAACCTACAACCTAAAATAGGAATATCTCTGTATTTTTAAATTGAAACATAGTTTAAATTATGTCATTATTAAACTGAAAAATGTAAACTGAAAAATGGAGGTGTTATAAATTACAAAAAAGAAAATAGGAATTATTGCAACAGATGGATATGAAGATCTTGAACTGCATTATCCACGTCTTCGATTGAAAGAAGCGGGACATGAAGTAGAATTATTAAGCTTATTCAAAAGAGAAATTAAAGGGAAAAATGGTTATCCAATTAGACCTGATAAATTAATAAGAGATGCTAATCCCGATGAATATGGTGGAGTTATTATTCCAGGAGGGACAAGAAATCCTGATCATTTAAGAAGAAACAAAGATGTATTAGATTTTGTTGCTAAAATTAATAAGGATCAGAAATTAGTTGGAGCTATTTGTCATGCAGGTTGGGTTTTAATATCTGCTAAAATTGTTAAAGATCGTAAAGCAACTAGCTATTTTGCAATAAAAGATGATATGATAAATGCTGGTGTAAACTTTGAAGATTCTCCGGTAGTAATTGATAATAACCTGATAACATCAAGAATGCCTGATGACTTACCAGATTTCATGAAAGCTGTATTAAAATATCTAAAAAAGTAAATGATTCTCTAATTTTTTTAATATTAATAAGAAAAATTGAGTATTAGGGTCTTAACTCATACTATAAAGTTTTTATTCTAATTATTTCATTTTGAGTTATTTCTAAGAAGAGATTGATTTGTTCAATTTGCTTATTAATTATTTCTATCTTTTTATCTATAATTACCAAATCATTTAAAGGTGATTTTTCTAACTCTTTCCTTACAATGTTATAAGATCGTATCTGATTTAGTATATTTTGCATTCTCTTAACTTTTATTGAAAATATTTTCTTAAATTTTTTGAGGTTGTTTATTTTATTTTCAGTATCATCAATGATTTCAATCCAATTTTGAATGTCTTCTTCATTTTTTAGATTTTTTATATTTTGCTCTATAATATTCAAGTTTGATAATATTTCATTACGTTGAGTATCATCAATATCTTGAATTTCTCCTTGATGTTCTGAAGTTATCTTATCAAGAATTTCTGAGGTGTATTTAATATTTATCTTATTTCGAGAGAGATTTGAAACTTCATTAATTACCTCTGAATCTTTTGTAACCTCCATCTCATCAATATCAGTGATTAATTCTAATTCATCTAACTCAACTTGAGTAATTAACGGTGAAAACTTCACCTGTAGCTGTTTTTTCCCAAAGAATTCATTTTTTTGTCTAAGGATTTGGGTATAAATTTGAACAAATTCTGATCCAATCGGAGCAAATAATACGCCACCATCCTCATCTAATTGTGTTAATAATGGATGAATTTTAGATTGTTCAATTGCTCCTGTTACTAAAATCTTCTGCCAAGGACTTAAATCAGACATTCCATATAACGGATTTTTAACGATTATTGAAATTTTATCATCTAAGTTCAATTCTTTTAAATTATTCGATGTTATTTTAGCAATTTCAGAGTTAGCCTCTAGAATGATTATTTCTCCTTTAGGTGCTAATTTATGCGCTAATGCTGCGATATAGCCACTCTTGGCCCCTAAAATCAACAAATCATCATCACTATTTAGTGCTAGACCTTGTAGCATTATAGTAATCATATGTGGAGCTGAAATTGTCCGGTAATTTCTTGGATTTTGCTCATCAAAATAAAATAAGTTTGGAACATCCTCATAAAGTTTTAGTACATTCAAAAGTTTTTCAGGAATGAATTTCTCAAGAGGAATATCCATAAAAGCCTTAATTAATCTTTTATCTGTTAATATTTCATTTAAAATCAATGAGTCTAATAAACGTTTTTTTTTATTCCTCAGTCTTTCGCTATATCTGTCGTATTTGTCCAAAATTTGATCAACTTATATTGTTAAAAAAATAATATAAAAACCAATTATTATACTTTGTTATAATAAAATTTAAATGTTAAACTCATAACTCCATTCTAAGGTTTTAATTGAAATGATGATTTTAAATATTGAAAATTTAAAAGATGCTAAAATTACTTTAATTTTGATCTTCTTAAATGTGATTAATTTTCTTCTATTTAACATAGCTTTACCAGAGGAGTATATACTAAATTTAGTACAAATTAATGGATTTATCTTATATGACTATGAATATTGGAGATTGATTACCTCCATATTTCTTCATGCTAATATTATTCATCTATTTTCAAATATGATTGCGTTGTTATTGTTTGGAGCAACAGTGGAGAATAACCCATATGTTTCCAAATTGGAGTTTATATTAATATACTTTATTTCAGGTTTAATTGGTAATTTATTTTCATTGTTTCTATTACCTACCTATGCAATAAGCTTAGGTGCTTCAGGAGCGATTTTTGGGTTAATAGGTGCTGCTTTTATTATTATAGCAACAGAAAATCGAGCACTTTTACCACTTGCTCTTCTCTATCTAGCTTTTTACATATTTGCTTCTTTTTCACCAGGAATTAATATTTGGGCACATATTTTTGGTCTGATAGGAGGAATGTCAATTGGATATATCATATATTCTCGTAGAAAAAAGCTTAGAGTGGAATATTAAT
>JBHLOC010000073.1:0-13269 GCA_048940925.1 Promethearchaeota archaeon
TCAACTTTTATAGACAATCCTGGACTTGCTAGTGTTAAATCCGGCATCACTTCACTGATCTGTTCTTCCATCTTTTTAACAGCTTTTTCAAAATCAGCGGTTATGTAGGTATCAAATACAGCATACGCATTTACCTTTAATTGAGATTGCGGAAGTTTATTGATAAATTTCTTTATCGACCCTACATGCTTTCCAAAATGGTTCGGAGATCCTATTAAAATTAAGTCATAGGAAGCTTCCTCCTTAAGTTTTATATCTTTTACATTATTAACTATTACTTCATTATCCCCAGTAGAAGTGATTCCTTCTGCTATTAATTTGGCTACTTTTTCGGTATTTCCATACTTTGTAGCATACACTATTAGAACTTGCATTTTGATACACCTCGTTTAATATTATTATTTGAACTTACTATTCCTAATTAACCTTAATTTAAATATGACATCAAAATTTTCGAATTTTTGCCCTTATATCTTAAAATAGAAATATAAAACTATGTTCGATAAAGTAATGGTCCGCTGATTTTATTTATCATTACTACCTAGTGTGTTGCGTTTTTACTTTAAACTTCAACTTTAATCCTATAAAGAAGAATATACAGCTTTGATCAACCGTTCTCCCCGGGGATCTCCTATAATTTTGAAACCTTGTTTATTCATTACATAAGCGAGACTCATTTTTTCATCCAAGTCTGCAATAATTAATGAACCTCCATAGCCCCCCCAATAGAGTGTGCGCGGATTAGGACAAATTTTGCTCATTAATCCACCAGCATTATTGATCCCAAATCCTAACCCGAATTTAATAGGCATGTTAAGAACTAGATCTTTCCCTTCAGTTCTACTCTCAAGAGTTTTTTCAATTATTTCATGAGATAAAAACCGAACTCCATTTAATTCTCCCCCGTTAGCTAATATGGCTCCAACTTTTGCAACAGCACGGGCATTTCCATGACCATTTGCTGCGGGAATTTCAGCAGATTGCCATTCTTTTGTCATTACAGCTTCATGTGTCATGTCATATGGATTTGTAAAAACTTTTTGAAACAATGTTTTACGCATTATAAGCCCCATCATCCACATCATAATTTTCCCCTTAATTCCTTCCATTTTTGGCGGAATCAATTCTGCTACCCTCGGTCGTTCTAAATCGCTGAGTCCTATATGAAAATCAATATCCAGGGGTCCTGTTATTTCTTCTTTCAAAAATCGACCGAGACTTTTCTTTGAAACTCTTTTCACAACTTCACCTAAAAGAAAGCCAAAAGTATATGCATGATAACCGCTCCTTTGTCTATCATCCCACCAAGGTTTTTGACGACTAAGAGCTTCTGTGACCTTTTTCCAGTTATAAAAATCTTTTAGCTCTATTTTTTCATCAAAACCGGCTAACCCTGCTGTATGAGATAATAAATGCCCAACTGTTATTTTTTCCTTTCCCGATTGCGCAAATTCAGGCCAATAATCAGCTACAGGAGCGTCTACATCAATATTTTTTTTATCAGCGAGCATCAACACACAAATTGCAGTCGCAACTTTGGATGTAGAATAAACATTCACAATCGTGTCTTTTTGCCATGGTTTCGTTTTTGCTGCATCTGCATAACCCCCCCATAAATCTATTACTGTTTTTCCTTCAATGGTTACTGAAAATGATGCACCGCATTCCTTTCCGGTATTCAAGTTTTTCTCAAATGCTTTTTTCACTTTGCCAAATTTTTCTTCACAATATCCTGAAATCTCCATTTGTTATCACTTCTGTTTAACCTTACAATTTTTGGTATTTTTAATAGTTACTTGTTTTTATCACTACAACGTGAGGTTCCAGTTTTTTTAAATTTTGTCCCAATTTTCTATGAAAAATTGAAGAAAAAGTAAATTCAAAGTCTGATTTCAATGAAAATTTAGTGAAATATAGTGGATAGCTAACAATAATTCTTCTTAAGCAATTGAAAGTTTTATAATGCTTGAAGATAGACAAGTCGACGCATGTTTGGGTTTTTGATAAGGGTTCCAATACTTTTAAAGAATTGGATTTTATCTCTAAATAACTTTCTCTTCAAACTTAAATAATTTTAAACAGGATTTGTGGTAAATATACACTTCTACACATCATTAGATATGTATTCTCTCATCGTGTATAAGCTTATTACAAATAAGAGAATAATTAATAACAAATGACCATTTACAAATAGTGTGATATTGATATGGAAAACGTAAGTAATCTGTGGATAAAAAGAAATTATGAAAAATGCAGCGGTTGCAGAAGATGTGAAATTGCCTGTTCTCTACATCACGAAGGGAAAATTTGGCCGGAAGCTTCAAGGGTTAGAGTTTTCATGTTTGTTCCAGGAGTTGAAATACCTCATCTCTGCTTCCAGTGTAATGATTACCCTTGTGTTGAGGCATGTCCCGAGGAAGCTCTATCAGTAGATGATCATACAGGAGCCGTAATCACTGATAAATCGAAATGTACCGCATGTGGAGCGTGTATTGATGCCTGTCCTGGAAGAGTGCCACATCTCCATCCTCAAGATGATTATATAGTGATTTGCGATTTATGTGGTGGAAATCCGAAATGTACAGTTAGTTGTCAGGAGGGTAAGTGGGATACTTTGATTCTCTTAGAGAGTCAAGATGCAGAAATGAAAAAAATACCAGCTAACATTCCTAAGAAACTCGCATATGAAACTGCGAGAAAAATTTTGGGTGAAAAGGCAACTGAAGAGGTGTATGAATGGTGAATGGATATGCGGGAAAATTTCTGGAAATAGATCTGACAAATAAGAAAACTGAAGAAATTACATTTTCAGATAAAGTTCTTCAGGATTATATGGGAGGAAGGGGTCTAGGAGTAAAAATATTATGGGATAGGCTTGGAAATAAGTGGGAGACGATTGATCCTCTAGGTCCCGAAAACATTTTACTAATGCTTACTGGCCCTTTTACAGGATATTTTCCTGGTGCAAGAAGTTGTGTAACCGGAAAATCCCCTCAGGGTAATGGAATAGTAGGTTCCACAGTCGCGGGAGAGTTTGGTGTGGAATTAAAATGTGCCGGTTATGACGGAATAATTTTTACGGGAAAGGCTGAAAAACCGAGTTATGTATTCATTTGTGATAATAACATAGAGATTAAAGATGCTTCACATATATGGGGAAAAACTGGCAGAGAATCTATGCGTTATCTCATAAGGGATTCGATTAATGATATCAAAAAGATTCATCCTAATTATGGGGAGTTTAAGGAACCTTCAGTTCTTTATATAGGTCCTGCTGGAGAAAACAAATCCAGAGTAGCAGCCGTAATAGCAAAATATACACATGCTGCTGGTTATGGAGGATATGGGGGTGTAATGGGATCTAAAAATTTGAAAGCTGTGGTTGTAAAAGGTTTTGGTCCCTTACCAGATGTGTTTGATCAGGATAAAATGCTCGAGCTTTCGCAAAAATTTTCAAATAATTGTTTTACGATAGAATTTTTTAGACGTTGGGGTACAGGATCGGGAGGTTACACATTTGGTGCTGAGTCAAGTTCAGAACCAGTTAAAAATTGGCAGGAAGAATGGCATAATGAGGAGAGTTATAAAGGTGAAGAATTTGATAAACTTTGGGTAAAAAAATACTGGGGAGATTTTGGTTGTCCTGTTACATGCCTAAAATTAGCAGTGTTAAGAGATGGAAAATATGCTGGGGCTATTTGTGATAATCCTGATTACGAGCTTGAGGCATTCCTAGGGCCAAATTTGGGTATTTTTTCACCAGAACAGAACATTTATCTATCTTACGTAATAGAAGGATTAGGATTTTGTGGAATTCAAGGTGGTGCAATTTTAGGTTTTACAGGAGAATTATTCCAAAGAGGTATTGTTACAAAAGAAGATTTAGGAGGAATTGATCTTAGATGGGGTAACGTTGATGCATTTGCAGAATTAGCCAGAAAAATTGCTTTTAGAGAAGGTATTGGGGATATATTAGCAGAAGGTATATATCGAGCGGCTTTGAAACTTGAAGAAATGAAAAAAACCGAAGTTCTTAAATATGCAATTCATCTTAAGGGCATGGCAATCGGAGCACACGGCCTTAGAAGCGGTAAGGACATGGTTACAACTACTCCAATTGGATATAGTGTGTCAGTTCAAGCAGGAGACCATACATCATCAGCTGCTCTTCCTATTGATGGTCGTGGAAGTGAGATGCGTTCAATTATGAGTGATTCTGGAGTAATTTGTTTCTTTACCACCTTTACTTTAGCCTTTGATGAAATTGCGAGTTTCTATCAAGCAGTTACAGGTTGGGAATTAACAAAAGAAAATTGGTTCAGTGAAAAAGGTTTAAGAATTTTGCAATTACAGAGAACTGTGGCACTGCTTGGAGGACCGGATGCTGAGTGGAGATCAAAACATGATGATACTCTGCCGTCTAGATTTTGGGAACCTCTCCCATCGGGACCGTTTAAAGGAGTATCAATAGATAAAAATACATTCGAGAAATTAAAATCCGAATATTACACAACAGTGGGGTGGAATGATGAAGGTGTACCCTCTTCTGAAATATTACAAAAGCTGGATTTAAATGATGTTGAATTGAAGCTTAAAAAAGAGGAGTTGTTATAATTCCAAAAGTAAATTCAGAGTCTAATTCCAATGAAAATTTCATTGAAAAAGTCCGATAAGAATTATTTAAATGGGACTTAACTATTTTTTATTATTTTTTTTTGTATCATCTTTAAAATCACGTGTCAGGTTTTTATATCCATAATTTAGCAAAATCAGTATTACAAAGATGAAAATGATAATATTGCTGAGTATTCTGATTTGAACATCAAATGAAAATAATTGTCCAAAAAAATTTATGCAAAAATGAAATAACATCGCTGATAAAATACTTCTATTAGTGTTATTAAATATTAAGGTGTAAATGATGGAATGAGGAAAGAGCATTATAAAAAACATCCAAAATTCTATAGATAACAAACCAAGACTTTCCTGATATGTCCCATTGATAAAAAATAATGGTATATGCCATATTCCCCAAAATAAACCAATAATTATACTTGAAATAAAAGCATTGTATTTACTTTGGAGTGGATCTAGGACATAGCCACGCCAGCCGAATTCTTCTGCTATAACTCCAATAATTAAAAAAATTACAGAAACTAATAAACTAGATAAAAAATTAGGATCAAATGTTATCCCACTACCATTGAATAGAATGGACAATCCTCCTGCCATTAAAAGCGGAGTTAGTGACAATATTACGATTGCTCCGTACCATTGAAAGTTGATACGTTTAAAATCTCGAGATCTGTACCAAAAGTCTTTTACCTCGTCTTTACTCTTAGTTAAATATGTTAATGAAATACCAATTAATGAAGGACCAAACCCTCCAAGAGCATAAAAGATTATTGTTGGAAAGGAGGTATAAGTTTGATTTAAATAAACTGCTATACTCCAAAAAAGCCATGAAAACACGAAGGTTAATAAGAAAAAAATCCATGGATTAGCAAGGTACAATTTCGTTTTGTTCATAAGAGGTTTCTATCTTTTTTTTAATTTAAATGCTTGTAGAGCTAGAGCATTTCATAATAAAAATCTTCGTGAAATGGTTACTGAACTATATGCTATTCTTAAAATATTTAATTATTGAAAATTAAAAGCTGAGTTTTTCATAAATTTATTCTAAGACCATTAAAGTTCAGGAGATAACGACTGTGAGATTCGTTTTGTAGAAATACATGAAATAACCATAGGGTTCTTTTCTAATTTTTTCTTCACTTTTTTTAACTTCACGATAAAAATCCATAATTAATGGACTATAAAAGAAAGATATTTATATAAGATTAAATTCACGTGATTCAAAAAAATAATTAATAAAAGAGAAAATAACATGGAAAAATCGAATTTTGCTCGACAATTTGAAGAATTTGGCATAAAGATGTATGTTCTGGCGATACTTTCTATAATAAGTATTTTTACCAGTGGAATTATCTCATTGGTAATGTTTATTGTTATGCTTTTATCGCTAGGGGACATCAAAGACGCAAATGTAGAATTGAAAAACGAAGAGCTAGATAAGTTTCGAAAATATATCATATATGCGGTAGTCGTTGGGATTGTTGGAGCCATAATAATTATCGGTATTGCCCTTATCGTAGCATTTCTTTTTATTTCAGCACTCCCTGGATTTACATATAGCGCACCTATGACAGTAGAGGAATTTAAACAAATAGCGCCATTAATTCAGATTCTTTTGTTAGTAATGTTGGGAGGTTTTCCTATTGGGGCTGTTTCTTTATGGCTTCTTATGATTGCATGGAAAAATTTCCAGATGTTCTTAGACAGGAATTCTGGATTATTCCCAAATATTGATAGTGCGAAAGTTATAGATGGTTCTGGAAAGATGAAAAAGTCGTATCTGTATCTTTTTATTTCACTAATAATTGGAGCAGTTTTAGTTCTGATTGCGTTTTTTACATTTCCTCAAATCAAAACATTGATTATTGACTACATCGAAGGGACTGAACCCTCAATGGCTTTACTTGGAGGTATGACAGCAGCTTTTGCCATACCAGGTGCTGCGATAGCAATTCTTGGAATAATAAGCTTCATTTTAATGATAATTGGCTACTTCAAGGTCTCAGAATTAAGACACCTTTAATTTTAAAATATCTTTTTTTTTTTTCTTTTCATATATAAATTTTTTGCAGCAGCACTCATTGCTCGATATTTGAATCCTTGATCTCCTTTAGAGTCTTTCTGAAATTTTCATTAATCTTTACTAAATGGATATTTATTGATATCCAATAATCATTCTAAATCAAATGTAGATTTTTAAAACAATAAAAATCTGAAACAAAAGAAAATTTGTTTTTTAAAAATGTTAGTTAAATTATAAATTAAAATATGGTCTAAATATTTTTCTCATCCAACTGAAATCAAATGTGAGAAGAGAATGAGTTACACATTGATTATTATCAAAATTTGTCTCAAATTTAAAATGTATTTCTATAATGCCAGTTTTTTCAACTCTATGATACCCTTTTGGAATTTTGGGTAAAACAAAACCCTTTAAATTTGTGATATCAATTATATCATTATAATTTAGTTGGATAAAAGTCAATATATCTTCTAAAACTCTCTGAATTTTTTGATTAAATTCTAAGGGTGTTATTCCAAATTTGTTTTTAATCATCTTAAAATATTCATGTCTCTTTCTTAAAGATCCTTTTTGATAAGTTTCTAAAGTATACCATTTATCTGCTGCCAATAAGAACTGTTTTGGTATAAAATATTCCAAAAAATTATTTAATATTAAATTAAAACTAATAGGAATATTAAGGCACTGAAAGCTTTTTGGAAATTGATACTTTTTTAGTATTATAGCGGTTAATGTTCATAAATACTAAAAAGCAATAGAACCTTTTGATATTTGAAGTGAAAGTCTAGCAAGCAAATAAGAAATTGATGATTCAGCCCCTTGATTCATGTTTAGAGAATACTTCCCAATACCATCGTGGCAACCACCAGTTAAATTGTTGTAAACTTCTTGATTCAGAGAATTTTTTCCAAGGAACCAAGTAAATGCTTCGATTGCAAGTTTCATATACCTATTCTCTTTAGTAGTATCATATGCAACGCACAATGTTTGTACCATTGAAGCAACATCAACTGGTTGTTGGTCATAACTAGCTTTATGGCCATTTTTAAGATACCATCCGTTCTGACCAATAGGAGCAAATTTTCCGTCTTTAAACGAAATAGAAATGAGGAAGTCTAAAGATTCTTTGGCAATTATTAAATATTTGTCATCTTTAGTTGTTTTATAGCAAAAAAAAAGAGCCTCAGGTAATTTACTATTTGAATAAGTAAGGTAATTTTCGAACCAGTTCCATTTCTCACTATTACAATCCTTATAGAGCTGGGCTAGATAATCGGCTAATTTTTTAATTCTAATGACTTCAGAATTTTTTATTACATTATAGAAATAGAGTCCTATTAAAATAAAAGAAATTGCTCTTGGAGATCTAATCTTGTCGACAGCTTTTTTTGCATTTTCAAAAATCAGTTCTGCCTCTACTCTTAATTCAATTGGAATATTTGTTGTAGCAATTAAATGACCAAGAGCCATCATTGCTCTTCCATGGGCGTCCTCGCTCCATTGCTCGAGATTTACAATCTTTTTGTAATTAACAAAATTATACAACTTATTTTCATTTTTGTGGACATACTTTATAAAATTCAGATAAATTTTCATCATTTTCAATTTAGTATTATCTTTAAATAACTTATAATATAGAGTACAAGCTAACAAGGCTCGAGCATTGTCATCTAGAGTATATCCAGATAATTTATCTGGTTTTGCATAATTTGCAAATTGCATTATCCCAAAATCATCCGTAAGATTCTTGATATGATCAAACTTGATTTCTGGATATGACATTCCACATTTTTCTAAATCAGGAATAACTCGCTTGAAAACA
Source organism: Promethearchaeota archaeon (assembly GCA_048940925.1). GTDB lineage: Archaea > Asgardarchaeota > Lokiarchaeia > Sigyniarchaeales > SOKP01 > Loki-b32. Next base: position 8,481 of record JBHLOC010000073.1, read on the forward strand.
TTATAATATGATATTGCTACATTTGGCCAGGTCATGCACCTAGAAAATGAATAATTATTTCTTTCCATTTCTTCTCTTAAGAGGGGATTTGATAATATTTTTATTAGAGCATTAGTATATGAATTAGGATCTCTGAACTTTACTAAAAGACCTCTTTCAGGTGTAATAATATCTTTAGCATAAATGAAGGGTGTAGAGATAATCGCTCTACCGCAAGATATTGCATATGCTAAAGTGCCACTAACAATCTGATTAGGATTCAGATTTGAAGAAATATAGATATCTGTTGCTAGTAGAAATTTTACTATTTCTTCTAGAGTCATATACCTATTATAGAATTCTACATTTTTTTCAAGGTCAAATTCCTTCACTTTTTCCTCGAGAAAATTTCTATACTTTTCTCCTTCTTTTTTCCTTACTTTGGGATGAGTCTTACCAATTATTAAATATAAAATATTAGAATATTTTTTAACAACCTCAGTTAACGACTCAATTACATATTCATAACCTTTCCCAGAGTTAATCAGGCCAAAAGACGATAAAACAATTTTATCATCAATGCCTATTACTGTTTTTTCTTTTATACTGTCATCAAATGACACTGTTGGCGTTCCATGAGGTATTACGAATATCTCTTTTTTAATATCATAATCTTTTCTTAAAATTTCGATCCCCTTGTTAGTCATAACAACTAAATAAGAGGATTTTTTTGCTAGCTTGCGAACGATTTTTTTTAATTTATCCTCTGGATTTGGGATGACTGTATGGAAGGATATGACGACTGGTTTTTTCACAATTTCTAAAAATTTTATTAAATAATTTCCATATTCTCCACCAAAAATACCAAATTCGTGTTGTATATTTATTAACTTTATAGAATTTATCTCATTTACTCTTTTCGCTGCCTTTTTATATGCTGAAATATCATTATCGGCAATATCAAATAAAACATCTTTAATATTTTCATAATTATTATCGTTATTATTATTCATAACGAGGATTTTTGATTTTATAAAAGGAGAAAATTTCTTATCCATTGCTGTTCTTAAATCTTTTGTAAAAGTAGCAATCCCACACTTTCTGGGAGGATATGTGGCCATATAAAGGATCCAATTAGATTCCATTCTAAATCACATTTAAAAGATGAATATATCTAACAAAAAAAATAGGTTTTGCTTTTTTCATTAGAGATAAAGCAATTAAGTTAGAATCTTACCACTTTTAAATTTTTAGATGTTATTTATCCCAATTTTACTAGATAAGGCTCTGCTTTTTTGATTACAATGATAAAAAATGTCTGATCTTTAAAAAAACAGAAAATTAAATTCCACAATATAAATTTCAATAAATTAATTTTAAAAAAAGACAAAAACATTAAAAAATTTAAGATCTTTAATATTTGAACTATTTTATTATTAATTGTTATTCTATTGATCTAATGAATAATTCGTCTGAATCAAATCTACACAGAACTTTGTTTTCCCTTGCTAACCAACCAATTGCCATCAGTAAAACTTTTTCGTTTTGATGCAATAAATTCTTAAGGTGAGTTAAACTTTTTTCTTCTGTAAATGTAAGATTAAAAATCTGTCCTGCTAAAAAGCCAATCCCAACTTCTAGTTCAGACGCCAAGAGTTCGTGAAGAAGTTTATGCAGATTTACCGATACTACGGCTATTCTCTTATCGGCGGCACCATAATAAATATAAAGCCTTTCACCAAATATTGCAGTGCCTGTAGGGAAAACAACATTATTTATATCTCCAATTTTTTCATAATCTTCGGTTGGCGAAAAAAGAGGTTCTTTAAGTCGTCCTATTACTTTAAGCGGATTTTGTTTATCAAGGAGGGCGACACTTGCGTGATACACCTTACCTTTATTAGAATCCTCTACAGAATGATATAACATAAGCCAACCTCTTTCAGTTTCTATTAATGGTGCTCCAGCACCGATATTTCTTGATTCGTATCCAAATTTTGGCTCCATTAAAACATAATCGCCTAATTTTTTTAGATAATCCTTCCAGAAATCGATTGTCAAATCTTTAAAATCATCGAAACAAACAATTTGAATATCAGGTAATATTCTATGGAACAGTACAAACTTATTGTTGTATTTTTTTGGAAAAATGAATGAATCTTTTTCCCATAGGAGTACATCTTCGGCCACGACATCCTTATAATATGATATAAAGAAGTGATACTTTTCTTTTAACTTTGATAAACGGAAAAATTGCCCTGCTTCATCATATCTCATTTTAGCTGAAAGTATTCCATGTTTTTCCCACGTTTTTAAGTCTTTACTAGTTGCGTATGCTACTAACGCATTTTTTCCATCATAGGCCGTGTAAAACAGATAATAAGTACCATCAAGTAAAACGATTCTAGGATCTTCTGTACCATGTGTTTCATAATCATGTTCAGGAAACAATACAGGACTTTCTCTCCTTTCTACGATATTCAATGGCCCTTCCAATTTACAATAACCAATACTTGAATAATTTCCTTCTTTTACAGCCCGATAGAATAAATGTAATGTATCTCCTTGCTGGACCACTGTAGGGTTTAATACAGCCTGATTTTCAAACTCATTCTCCGTTGCTTCCAAGAGAACTCCTTCTCTTCGTACTAGCACCATAATTAGGTATAACGATTTCTTTCTTATTAATTCATGGATGGTATCCAATATTCTTGATTATAAGGGAGAGGGTGTTTCTTAATAATATATAAAAGAATAGCTAATTAAATCGAATCGTAAGAATGACTTTTATCAACTATTAATGAAAGATGTAATATTTGGTTAAAATGCTCATAAAAGTGTTTTGTATATTGCGACAAAACTCAGCAATATGAAACTCTGGCAGGTTTCTGGTATTATTGTCGTTCCTCTGATAATTCCCTTCACTATCACCTTGATAGGATATATTAAGGAAAAGGAGGAAAAAAAGATTATAATATCTCTAGTAATTATCCGATTCTATCTCTTTTTGGAAGTATTATTAGACTACATCCCCTTAACTCCATTCAGAGAAATACACACACTTCATATCCTTTATCTTATAGTATTTTATATTGCTGAATTCGCCATGATAAGCGTGACTTTCAAAAAAAAGAAAATGAGATAATTGGTTCTTGAAACATTCGATGTATTGATAGGATGTTTGATTTAGTAAACTAAATTAATGTAAAAATGCATTAAAATTCTATGAAAAGTGTTTAAAACATAGATTATAACAAATTTCGATCTTTTTATGAAATATTAAACGAAATTAAGTCGAGTTCTTGTTTTTTTCGAATAACCTTGGTAAAAAATTGACTAATTCACCCATCTCTTCTTTGTTATGCTTACGTAGCCCTTCGATAAACTGTTTTGGAACTCTGGCAGGTAATCGAAACGTTGTGCGTAACTTTGTTCCCTTTTCAATTGATTCATATTCATGTAAAGCCCAACTTGTTGGATTGTCATTGTGATCAAGCATACTCCCTACTAATGCATGGTCATACTCAATTGGTATTGGTGAAGTACTCGGATCTTCCCATCGGATTCTTAACGTACTGGAGACTCCACCAATATTTTCATCAACCTTATGAACCGCCCCAATATGACCTTTTTCAGGCGAAACTTCCCACTGAAAAGATTGATGGTCTTTCGGGTGCCATAATTTATAACGCTCGGTTGTATCTATATTATCCCACCACCAATCTATCATTTCTGGTGTAACTCCATGTAATATATGATCGACTACTACATCGATCGTTTGACCTTTTGACATCTTAAGCATTTGTTCCATAATTTTATTCGATTCGTTACTCAGAGGCTCTTTTGACATATTTTTTAATCTCCATTTCAATAAAAACAACTTCTTAATAAAAGCTAATGATTAGTTGTTTTTAAACTCACAATTTTCCAATTTAAAATTCTTTAAGGAAGCTATGAATCATTAAGAAAGGAAAACCGGAATTTCGTTAAAGGTCAATTCAGAGTCTGATTTCAATGTAAATCATTTGAAATTTACTCATCTTTTCTCCTCTTCTAAATATATAATAACACGGTTGTAAGGATATTATGTGTCATAATCTGATTCGTGGAATTCGTCTCCTTTTTCTCCCATTTCCTCATCCTCATCATTTTTTTCATTCCAGTCCCGGTCTTCTTCTTTTGTTTTGGCTTCCTCGCGATTTCTACTTATCTCATTCCATTTATCAAATTTAAATTGCTTTTTACCTTTATTTCTTTTCATAATTGTCTTTCTTAAGTATTTGTTCTAATATGCATAACAAATTTTTATTTATAATTTTAAGTATGAAAAGTTTAAATTATAAGATTTCTAAAACTGTTAATTACTCTGATCCAAGAATAATTTTAATAGAGTACACTTTATATTTATCCTAACACGTTATAAATGCAATAGAAATATATCTTTTTCTAATTTCTTTCCTAAATTTAGTATCTCCCTCCCCCGTGGTGCCCCCTCCTAATAATAGGAAATAAAAGAACTTATTAATAACAATTTATCTTTAAAACTGTCTTTATGGTTTAATTTCTATTTTTAAACCTAAATTTTATACATATATATAAGGTTTAACGTGAAATACCCGAATTTAATCTGGTTTGATTAGTGCAAATAAACAAGGTTATTATAATGGCTATCTTTTCTTTTTTAATTTTTTCTTTTGAAAATAAAAAAATTATAGAAAAAGCTAAAAAGAAGTCATTATTATCATATTAGATTATAAAGATATGTTTTGAATTTAACTGAATCCTAGATTTTCAAATCGCACATTGAGTT
>JBHLOC010000074.1:0-12924 GCA_048940925.1 Promethearchaeota archaeon
TATGAAAGAAGTAATCAATGTATTTTTTAATTTTATGTTATCAATTAATTTTATTATTCTACTCCTCTTTTTCATATTTTTATATAACATATTAATTTATTTAATTAGAGATAGGATTTATATCGAAAATTTTAACCAGCATAAAGATCCTGAAGTTGTAAATATATCAGATTTAAAAAAATTACCCCTTGTAAACATTATTATTCCTGCTTGGAAAGAGGGAAAAGTATTTGAGGATTGTCTATTATCTATTTCAAATTTAAGTTATCCCTACTTAAAGGTAATAATAAGCGCAGGAGGTAATGATGATACAATTCAAATAGCTAATTCATTTAAAAAATTCAATAATTTTATTATTTTAGAACAGAAGCCTGGGGGAAAAATGAAGGCATTAAATGATTGTTTAAATTACGTATCAGAAGGCATTATTTATTCAATTGATGCAGATGTAATACTTAATGATGAAATTTTAATAAGAATGCTTTATCCCTTAATAAATGAAAATCAATTTGTGACAGCAGGTAGTATTCGACCTTTAAAACTTCAAGAAAATATTGATATCGTTAAATATATAGTTATAAATCGCAATACACATTTTCGAATTAAATTTTCAAGATTAGGAAGAGTTGAGATATCTGGACCGAATAGTTGTTTCAAATATGAAGTTATTAAAAAAATTGGCAATTTTTTCAATGATAAATTATTTCTTGCTTCAGATAGATTTAGAGGGCCTCTAATCTTCTCCAAAGGATTTAAAATATATTGGTTAACTGATTATCGAGGAAAAATTTTTACTTACTTTCCTGACTCATTAAAAGAATATTTTTTGCAAGAATTTCGTTGGAGAATGAATTCATTAACAAATCCTTATTTGCAAAAAAAGATAAATATTTATATTAAATTCTCAATTTCTTTTCTAATTTCTTTGTATCTTTTAAGCTCTCCGTTCTTTATGTTTTTAAACATAAATTTAGCCTTAATAGGTCTTCTAATATTATTAAGCAAATATTTAAAGAAATTAAGAAAAACTATATTTTTCAAGAGAACAGTTAATAAAAAATATTATGAAAACTTTGGATTATTTTTTTTTTTTAAATTAGTAATTTATATATATATGGATGCGATAATAACTTTTTATTTAGGAATTAATTTGTTAATTACCCGAAACAAACATGGTAATATAAGGAAACAAAATATATAGAAATCTTTTTTAAAATAATTTGGTAAATTCCTCTTTCCAAGTTTAAGAATGACAATATTATTTTGATTATATCCAAATTAGATTTTTAAAATACAATAACCATTTCTTTTAAGAAATGCATACCGTAGAAAATCATTATATTAAAAATTTTACCTCAAATTTTTCCTTTTGAACCTGAATATTCAATGAAATTAAAAGCATTTTATAGTTATAGCTTTAGAAAATTATATAACAATTTGATTAATTTATGTAATTAATGGAAATCATGAAAAGGGTTCTAAATAAAATCAATTATAATTATTTTTTTCTTAAATTAGTTGAACTTTTTTCTGCGATATATAATAGGACTTTACGAAAAAATATCAATCAAAAACTCTTAATATTCGGGGGAGACCATTTTTCAGATAATAGCAAATATCTCTTTCTTTATTTAAATTCTTTTTCATCTTATAGAATTATATGGTTATCTAAATTCAAGGATGTGGTATATACTTTAAGAAAAGGAGGTTTTGAAGCATATAAAAGATTTTCTTTAAAGGCTTTTTTTTTATTATTGAAAGCAAAATATATTTTTATAACACATACTCTCACTGATATTCTACCCGTCAATTTAAATCCTTACACAAAATTAATATATCTCGCTCATGGGATTCCATTTAAAACTACTAATTTTGATGTAAAAAATTTCCAATCATTATTTCCAACCAAATTTCAACTGGAAATAATATTTAAGATGTTTAAAACAACAGAATATCACATTTCATGTTCAGACAATTTCCATGCTATTTTAAGTAATGCATATAGAATATCAAAAAAGAGAGTGATATCAACGGGATATCCCAGAAATGATATACTTTTTATCAATGATAGACAATATATTTCTAAGATCTATGAAAAAAATAAAATTCCTCGTTCAATTGAAAGAATTATATTATATGCTCCAACATTTAGGGAAGAAAAAGTTGCTAAATTTCCCTTGGATAGACAATTATTAAATAAGTTAAATAAGGTTCTTAAAGAATCTAAGTCAATACTTCTTTTAAAAGCTCACAAATTTGAACAAATAATTGATTTTAAAACCCTAGAGAATATAAAAATAGTCGATAAAAACCAAGATATAATGAATTTGTTATTGATATCTGATATATTGATCACTGACTATTCTTCCGTATTTCTTGACTATATTTTAACATTAAGACCAATAATTTTTTTTGCATACGATCTTGAATCTTTTCGTAAGTTAAGAGGGTTTTATTATGGATATGAAAGTTTTATCCCTGGGCCATTAGTTAAGGATGGGATAGAATTGATTGAAAAAATTAAAACTATATCTATTTGGGCTCCAAAATATAAAGATCAATTAATTAAAGTAAAGAATTTTTCTCATAAATATCAAGATGGTAATTCATGTTATAGAATTTGCAAATACCTGCATTTAAAATTGGATCCTGAAAAAATAAAATATCAAAAAAAATGGTATAATTTCGATATTTAAATGTATTGTTAACAATTAATTATGATATTTCTCTTTAGATTAATTAGATTCTTAAATTAATCAAAATACAATTCTTTATCATCTCTTCTAACATCAATTACACTTCCAGTTAAATTAGATAATAAAGTCTGTAGAGATACAAACGCTACTTGTTCTGGAGATAATAAAGTTTCAGGAGGTTCTTTACCGAAATGTTTAAACCTCATTGGCGTAGCGGTTCTTTCTGGATTTATTGCATTTATTTTTATATTGTAAATTGCTAGTTCATCAGATAAAGCTTGAACTAAATTTACAATTGCTGCTTTTGATGAAGAGTATATTGAATATAGAGCTCTTCCTCTAGTATATGAACTTGAAGTAAATAATAGGATTCCTCCATTACTTTTCTTTAAATATTGTATACCAGCCTTACAAACAGCAATACTTCCAAAATAGTTTACTTTTATTTCATCAAAAATATCATCTAATAAATCTCTGTCTTCTAATTTTCCCATTCGTAAAATTCCGGCAGTATTTATAATATAATTAATTATACTTTCTTTATTGTAAGTTTCTGCCAATACCATTTTAATCTGTTCATAATTTGAGATATCTACACCCTTTGATCTTGAAAAATTATAAACTTTCGCACCATATTTTTTTGCTATGTCTGATATTGCCTTTCCTATGCCTTTAGTTCCCCCAAAAATAACTATTACTTTTTGTTTTAATTTATGTAATGAAATTTCATCATAAATTTCAAAAGCATTTAATTGGAATAATTTATCAGCGAGAAAAACATCTTCTGAATATGTAATTTTAATATTTTTTTGTTCTCCGTTGACAACATATATCTTCTCATGTAAGTATTCTAAAACTAATCCACAATCATCAGAAAAAGTATCTTTTTTATTATCCTCTAATGCTAGTTTATGAGCTTTTTTTATTGTTTGAAGCTTGAATCCTTGAGGGGTTTGCCCTCTCCATAAATATTTTCTATTTGGAATATTAGTAATTAATTTTTTATTATTAATTTCGATAATAGTGTCCGATGAGGGAATGGCTACATCTACAGCATTAAAATCTCTTAAAGCTTCAATACATTCGTTTATTATTCTATTTGAAATAAAGGGTCTTACTGCATCATGAATTAAAACTATAGCATCTTCATCTTCAATTGAATTTAAACCAATATAAGAACTTTCTTGACGAGTTTCTCCCCCATTTAAAATTTTAATAACTTTTTTATAATTATTTTTAATTATAATTTCTTCCATCAAATCTTTATAATTTTGATGAATTACAATGATAAGATAATCAATTCTATCATTTTTTTCAAAAATATCAATAGTATGTTCTAAAACAGTCTTACCCGCGATTTTAATAAATTGTTTAGCGAGATGATGTTTAATTCTTTCCCCAATCCCTCCAGCTAAGATTATTGTATATACTTTCAACATTCACTTTACTTTTAATTGATTTTTATTTATTTTAGATTTGTTATTTATATTTTTTTAAAGAATTAAATCTTTAAGTAATTTATTTAAAAACTAATTATTTAAAGATAGGATCAATTTATGAAATCTTATCAATGAATTCTTTAAACATATTGATTTCGCTATCAATAGAATATTTTTGAAGCGCATATTCTTTCGCTAAATTTTGAAGTACTTTTAATTGTCTCGGATTACTCGACCATAATTTATATAATTCATTAATTTTTTCTTTGAAATGTTTTACATTTAAATCCTTAAGAAAATAAGCAAATTTTTTTCCTTTTAAAATTTCTATTGATCCTACGGTTCTAGTACAAATTATTATTAATCTTGCTGCTAGTGCTTCTATTATCACTCTTCCAAATGGTTCTTTACGAGAAGAGAATAAAAATATATCATTTCTTTTAAGAGTTTTTACTAAATCCTCATGAGTTAAATATCCTAATGAACTAATAAAATTTGGAAACCTTTTTTCTAATCTTTCCACCTCTGGTTTTAAAGGTCCCACACCTATTATTTCAAAAAATATTTTGAGATCCTTATTATCATTTAAGAATTCTTCGATTGCTTTTAGTAAAACGCCTACTCCTTTATGAATATCGTCGAGAAAGCCCAAATAGACGAACTTTAAGATATCACTTCTCTTTTTCTCTTCATCATTCTTATCAAACTTTTTTAATTCTAATCCTTCGATTAAGAATACTACTTTTTTCTTAGCAAAAAAATTTTCAAGATATTTTTTGGTATGAAGTGATATCGTATGATGATATAAATTTTTTTTAAAAAGAGAGAATAATAATATAGAAATTCGATATGTTAAATTATACATTGATAATTTTTTTTCACTATGTAGTGGTTTATGATATCCAATAATGAATTTTTTTTGAGGATTTAATATATTAGTAAACATTAAAATCAGATTTATCTTAAAATTCCCAGCTGTTGTATAGATAATATCATTTTCTTTGACCTTTCTCATTATTTTTTTTATAGTTCCAGGATATGGAAAATTAAATTTTTTATTGAAAAGGTTAAGTTGAGCAAATTTTAATTGAGGATTTCTCTTTACTCCTCGCAATCTTTTTTCTATTTCTTCTTCCAGTAAAAACTTCTTATTAATTAATATATTCGTATCTATGAGAGTTACGTTATAATAACCACCTAATCCAGCAGCTAGTTCAATAAAAAAAACTTCTCCCCCTCGTCCGTTTTCTAACGCATTCTTAGAGAAAATTAAAATTTTTACCATTTTCCTAAAAAGATGTATTTTGATATTATTTATTAAATTCAATTAATCTGTTTTTGTAATCTACCTTTAAAAAAATATATAATTGATATTTAAGATAGTTTTCAAAATGATTAAAAATTGAAAAATTCATTGATTTTGAATTTCTTAAATAACTTCTAAATCGATCCTTTAAAACCAACATTAAAATTTAAAATGTAAAGATTTTTATTATTGAAATAAATAACCAAAACTTAAAAATCTTAAAATTTTCATGCCCATATCCGAAAAAACCTGAAAATTGAAAGATTTATTAATATTTTGTGAAAAAAATAATAATTAAGTTAAAAATCAATCTAAAATTTCTTTTTATAGATATTATGAATGATTTTATACCTATAGAAAAAGTATTAGAAGAAAATATTAGAGTTAAAGAACTAGTAAGTCAAGATTTCATAATAAAACCTGAAAATATTGACACTTATTTAAAAGAATTTGAAAATCGAACTAGCACTTTACCAAATAAAGATTATTGGAGAGAAAAAAGGATTCTTATAACTGGAATTAGTGGTTTTGCGGGAAGTCATTTGGCTGAACAACTATTAGATTTAGGATGTGAAGTACATGGAACCATTCGAAGGCATTCAGTACCTATGCATGAAAATATTGAACATTTGAGAGGGAAAATATATTTACATGAAGCAGATATTACGAGTGCGGAACGGATACTTGAGATATTTGAAAAAATCCAACCTAATGCTATTTTTCATTTAGCAGCAGAATCTTTTGTTCCGACTTCTTTTCGAGAACCTGTGAGGGTGAGTAATAATAATATTGTAGGAACAATTAAAATATTTGAAGCAGCGCGTAGATTTGATGATGACCTAGAAAGTGTTCATGTTGCCTGCAGTAGTGAACAATATGGATTAGTGGACCCAAAAGAAGTTCCCGTTGTAGAAGATTTAAAAAAAAATCCTTTTAGACCAAGAAGTATTTATGGCATATCTAAGGTTGCAACGGAACAGATTGCTTGGTTATATCACAATTCCTATGGAGTTCCAAGCATAATCACTCGAGGATTTAATCATGAAGGACCTAGGCGAGGAATCCAATTTGTAACTAGCGTAATCCATCGCCAAGTTGTTGAAATCTTAAAGGGAAAAAGAGATAAAATTGTAATTGGAAATCCCAATTCAATTCGAGATTTCACTCATGTAAAAGATACTGTTAATGCTTATATCTTGGTAAGCGAACAGAGAAAATATAATGAACCTTATAATGTATGTTCAGGTAAAGGGATCTCAATTGCAGATTATGTTGAAGTAGTAAAAAAGGTATTCAATATCTCGAATCCAGTATATATAGATCCAAAACGATTACGTCCAAGTGAAGTTCCTTTACTAATTGGTATGAATAATAAAATTGTAAATGATACAGGATGGTTACCTACGAAATCTATAATTGATATAATAAAAGATGGTGTAGAATATTTTAAAATGCATCCAGAACAATTAGGTATTGAAGCTCATTAATTGAGAAAAATGAAAAATCTATTATTTTTTGATTAGTTAAGTCCTTCTATTTAATTTTACTGTAAAACTTATTTAATTATTTTCACTTATATAAGTTAATGAATAAGTCTCAAACAATTAAAGCAGTTTTCTTAATAACTATAGATGCATTAAGGGCAGATCATTTAAGATCTTATGGATATCATCGAAATACGGCACCAAATTTAGAAAGATTTGCTGAAAAAGGTAAAACTTTTTTGAATGCAATAACAAATGGACCAGAATCACCAACTGCATTTTCTGCTATATTTACTTCAATCCTGCCATTCCTCGATGGAGGCTATAGCCCACTACCTCCCCAAAAGATTACATTCCCTCAGTTAATAAAAGAAACTGGAATTTTTACATATAGTATTCATAGTAACCCCAATCTTGGACGTTTCTTTAATTATGATCGTGGATTTGAAGTTTTCTTAGATGGAGAAAGATATAAAAGAGAGCCAAATATCGATAAGAATTTAGGAATTAAACAATTACTTAGTTTTTATGTTAAAAAAATTTTGGATTATAAATCACTCTCTGAAAAATTAATGTATAGATTAAAGGGGTTTAATAGAATAAAGGCTTGGTTAAGGAATAAAATTCCTCTTCTTACAGATATTCTATTACCTTTCACACCAATAGCTTATAATGCACCCTATGTTTCAACTAAAGTTATATCCCTTTTAAAGAAAATAAAAACACCTTTCTTTGTATGGGCCCATTTTATGGATGCTCATAGCCCATATAATCCTCCTACGAAAAATGTATTAAACTTTAGAAAAAAAGATTTTTCGATTTCAGAGAGGGATTTTTTAGTTAATAAAACTCGTTCACAGACTCATAATTCTAAAATTTCTAAAGACATTATTGAAGATTTAATGATATTATATGATAGTGAAATTAATTATATTGACGAAAATCTAGCAAAACTTTTGAATTATATAACTAGTCATTTTAAAGAAAATGTTCTAATAATTATTACTGCTGATCATGGGGAAAGTTTTTATGAGCATGGCGTATTTGAACACCAAGGCAGTATTTTTGAAGAACTTTTAAGAGTTCCTTTTTTTATGATAGAAATTGGGAGAATAAATCAAATTAAAATTATTAAAGATCCTGTTCAATTAATTGATATCGCTCCAACTATTCTGGATTATTATGGTTTAGAAATACCTGATAATTTTCAAGGTAGGAGTCTTTTACCTATTCTGCAGGGTAAACAATTAGAAAATGTAGATATTATATTTTCAGAATGCTATCAGAAAAATGGATTTATGAAGCGAAATCATAATGAAGGATTTATATTGCTCGCGCTAAGAAAAGAAGGCTGGAAATATATTTATGATGAAGAAAGTGAACAAGAATACCTTTTCGATCTAAAAAATGACCCTTTTGAGAAACAAAATCTAGTTAATAGCAATATGCAGAAATTAAACGAATTTCAGGAAATTAGAGATAGACATATTCAAGAAAGTATTTCATCTACTCAAGAAAAATCAAAAATAATGAAAGCAATTAATCTTATAGGTTTTAACGAATTGAAAAAAGAAGAATGAATATTTTTAATAATAAATAAGATTATGACAAGGCCTTTATTTTATATTTAAGACTTTTTTTTGAATTTTTATTAATTCAAAGATACCCTTTTCTCCTAAATCAATTATTTCATAAATTTTTTTTTTATTAAACGCAGCTCCTTCGGCAGTACCCTGAATTTCAATAATCTCTGAATATTCATTCATTACGAGATTGAAATCAACATCCACTTTTGAATCCTCAGCATAATTCAAATCAAGTGAGATTTCACTATCTTTTATACCTACTGAAATTGCGGCAACAACTTTGTATTCTGGAAATTCATAAATTAATTGTTGATCATACATATAATTAATTGCATCAAAAACTGCAATAAATGCCCCGGTAATTGATGCACATCTAGTACCGCCATCTGCTTGTATTACATCACAGTCGATCCTTATTGTATATTCCCCGAGCTTTTCATAATTAAACGCAGCTCGCATAGATCGTCCAATTAAACGTTGAATTTCCATAGATCTTCCCCGATAGGTTTCTCTTTGATTTCTTGTTTGTGTTGCTCTAGGAAGCATTGAATATTCTGCTGTTATCCATCCTGTTCCTGTATCTAATAAAAATCTTGGTACCGATTCCATCACTGACGCAGTTATAATGATTTTCGTGTGTCCTTGAGTTATTAATACAGATCCTTCAGGATATTTAAGATAATTTCGTTTAATTGTGGTTTTTCTTATCTCATCATTTTTGCGACCATCAAACCTTATTTTCTGACTCATCGAAAGTAAACCATTTTTTACTAAAAAAAGTATATAAGTATATTTTTTGTCAAGTAAAAACGTTACTAAAAATGACTTAAATTCTGCTATTTAAAAATAGGATAAGATCCTAATAGTTTATACCATATCACAATCTCATTCATTTCATTTAATACTTCTTTTATTTTAGTATCTTCACTGTTACCTTCAAAATCCATTAGAAATATATATTCCCATCGACCTTTTCTCCGTGGTCGAGATTCAATTTTCATTAAATTAATACCTGCGTCAGCAAAAATTTTGAGAACTCGGTATAAAGCTCCTGGAACATGCTTAGTGACAAAAACTATAGATGTTTTAACTTTAGGTGCTTTTAGTTTATTCTCTTTTTTAGAAATTATTAAAAACCGTGTGTAATTTGAAGGATTGTCTTCAATCTTAGAATTAAGAACTTTTAAATTATATCTTTTGCTCGCGAATTCAGTACCAATGGCTGCATATGATTTATCATTTAATTCGTTTACTCTATGAACAGCTTCAGCTGTTGAATTAACATTAATTACATTAACATTAGGTAAATATTTTTTAAGCCAAGATCTCGTCTGAGCAAAAGCTTGAGGATGAGAAATAATATTTTTAATCATGGATAAATCAGATTTTTCTAGAGAAATTAAATTTTGAATAATTCTCAACTCAACTTCCCCATATATTGTGAGATTTTTTTCAATTAGTAAGTCTAGAGTTTCTCTTACAGTACCTTGAAGGCTATTTTCAATTGGAATAACTCCAAATTCAATAATATCTTTTTCTATACTTTCAAAAATCTCTGAAGTACTATTAAATGTTTTGAATTCTGATCCAGCTTTTGGAAAATATTCTAGAGCTGCTTGATGGGTAAATGTTCCTTCTGGTCCAAGATACCCCACTTTATTAATATCTCCTTGAATCAATTTGCTAGCACTCATAATCTCTTTCCAAATTGCATCAATACTCCCGTTTTTAAAAACTGTTGCTTTATTTTTTAGTCTTTCAATAATCTCTTTTTCTCTTTGTGACTGTGATACTTTTAAATTTAATTTTTGTTTTAAATTACCAATATCTATTACTAATTTTCCCCGTTTGTTTAAGAGATCTATAATTGAATCATCAATTTTATCGATTTTGTCCCTTAAAATTCTTAGATCTTTCTCTAGGTTGTTGTTTTCACTCATTTTAAAAATTGTAGTGCTTTTAGTATAAAAATAATAAAATTTTTCGTTAATCAAAAAAGTTGTTCAATATTTAATTCAAATGCTGCAACAGGAAATTCTAGCTTAAAATTCACTAAAACTTCTGGATGTATTTCACCAATTTCTCCGAGGGAAGAATCATTCAAATAAATTTCCCCATATCGACCTTCTATATAGCTCTGATTTTTAGCAGGTCTAACTTCATAATTATCGTAAATCCCAAGTGAGGTCATTATGAAGTCTAAAGTGGACTTTATTTCCGTATAATCTGCATCTTCATGATAAGAAACAGCAGATAAATGAACTTCACTTTTAGCTCCAGTCTCCTCTTTTTTTGATAGTAATATTACATCTCCCACCTCAAAAATTCTAATAGGTTTTTCTTCAGATCTATTTAACAGTAATGTGTCCATTAACTTTGGTAGAATTCTCGTTCTAGTTGTATTATACTCTTTAGAGACGGGATTTGCAATTTTTACAATTTTCCTCTTTTCAAACTCTTGTTTCATGTAATTAAATTGTTTTTCTGAACTTGTTAAAATAAAATTAAGAACTTCTAAGTATCCTGCTCCAATCATAATTTTTCTTATTCTATTTGAGAAATCCTGCAGTGGATGAAATTCACCAATTCCACCTTCACGAATTGTTAGTGGTAAATTGAAGTACCCATACCCTATTGCGCATTCTTCGGTAAAATCAGTAGGATGCATAATATCTCCCCTGTAAGCAGGTACCCAAATATCTAAATAACCTTTCTTTTTAGACTCTTCAGCATTCATTCTAACTTTATTAAAGCATTTTATCATTTCTGAAATTTGTAAATTCAATCCAATGACATCATTAATATAGTTGCTATTAACCTCCCATCTTTTAGGATTCAAATTAGGTGTAATAATTTCTTTGCCTCGTTCATAATTTACATTAACACTTTCAAGTTTTGCTCCCATATCTGCTAATGTCGTAGATAAAATATTTAACGCTAAATTTACTGCATTAAAGTCGGTGCCGGTTAAGTCTAAGAATAAATTCTTAGTATCATCAGTAACTGTAGTTAATTCTCCATTTATTATAGGAGGAAATGAAAGAACTTCATTCTTACTATCAAAAATTATTGGGTATACCTCCTTTCCTTCTAAAATATGAGCATATTCAATTCCCTTTTCATGAAGTAATAAAATTTCCTCTAAATTCATTGGATATCCATCACCATGTAAAGGTACAAAACTAACAGAATCTGGTTTCACTGCTGTATATCTATAAGGTGGTACAATATTATCTAAATCATGAACACCTATTGCTACTTTCTTCCTATTTCTTCCCACTGCCCAATGTAAATGTTCTTGAATATTCATCAAAGTTGCTACTTCATCCTCATCTAAATCAATGTCTCGAATTATTCCACATACAATATAAGGTCTAACCTTTTTAACCATTGGATCAACGTTTAATGTAATATCTCCTGGCGTAATTTCGTATGAGGGGAGTCCCATTTCAATTTCGTAATATCCTCTAAGAGCTCTAGCAATGCCCTCTGGGCTAGAAAAATCAGGTCTATTTGGATTATATTCTACCTTAATTTTTTGATCTTCTTCATTGATATCTTCCAAATCTAAACTTATCCACTGTAAATCATATTCCAAATCTTTAATATTCAACTTCTTTCCAACTAATCTTTCCAATCTTTCTATTTTTAATTCAATTGTAGGCATATTTTTCCACCTCATTTAAGATATGACTGCTGTCTTAACCACTTAATTGGATTGATGTAAAAATCACGCATATCTTCTCGCCCATAATAAGGCATCGCAATCCTTTCTAAACCTAGGCCCCATGCTAAAACACGTGTAGGCTCTTTAATTCCCCATGGATACGTAACTTCTGGTCTAAATATTCCCGACCCCCCCATTTCTAACCATTCACCTAATTTATCGTAATAAACTGCAACTTCCATACTAGGTTCAGTATAAGGAAAAAATCCTGGTCTGGTGACAATCTTTTTAAAACCTATTTTTCGATAAAATTCTGATAATAAACCAATTAAATCACACAAAGTTGCATTGTCATCAATAACGATACCCTCGACCTGAGTGAATTCTGCTAAGTGAGATTTATCAACTCTTTCATTTCGAAAAACTCTATCTACACAAAAAACCTTTACTGGCACTTTATCATCCTCCCTATAAAATTGTGCCAATCTACGCATTGTTGTAGAAGTTGTGTGTGTCCTCAATACTATCTTTTTTGCAGTTTCAAGATCCCATTTATAACCCCAACCAATCGAACCTGAATCTCCTCCACTTTCATGGGTCTCCTGAACAGCTAAAACTCTGTCTCTTTCTGGTAATTTTGCAATTTTTGGATTATCTAAATAGAAAGTATCTTGCATTTCACGAGCTGGATGATCTTGTGGTTGAAATAAAGCATCAAAACAATAAAAAGCACTTTCAACAATAGG
>JBHLOC010000075.1:0-12841 GCA_048940925.1 Promethearchaeota archaeon
GTTGGGAATGAAGCGAATATAGATATTGTAGATTGTTTAGAATATTATAAAGATGATAAATATACAGAAATAATCGGATTATATATAGAAGAAGTTAAGAGAGGAAAAAGATTTTTAGAATTAGTAAAAAAGATCACACCTAAAAAGCCAATTATTGCGATTTATGTTGGAGGCTCTAAAGCAGGTAATCGAGCTCTCCAGAGTCATACTGGATCTCTTGCTGGTAATTCTAAAATATATGAAGGAGTTTTTAAAGAGACAGGGATCATAAAAACAGATTATGTTCAAGAATTCTTAGACATTGCCCTCATCTTCTCGAAAGGCATTGTGCCTAAAGGAAACCGTCTTGGAATTATAACTAACTCTGGTGGACCAGGGGTAATGGTGGCAAATAATGCTGAAAAACATGGTTTAATAGTCCCAGAATTTTCTGAAACACTTCAAGAAGAACTAAAACGTGCTTCACCTGTGACTGCGACCTTTAAAAATCCTGTTGATTGCACTTTTGACATGGATTTACCCTATTTCTATATTACTTTACCTGAAATTTTAATGAAATCAGGAGAAATAGACGCCATCATTCAATATGGAGTTGTTGGATTCCAAGAAGTTTTGGATGAATACCTTAAATACGATCAAATAGCTCAGCATGCTGAATTTCAGCATCAACCTGATGAAGTCGTTGATAAATTAGCTCAGAAATTACTCCAACCAACTATAATGAATTCTCAAAAATATTCAGTACCAATATTATATATCAATCCAATGAGTTTTAATGCTCCTTGGTCTAAAAAACTTAGGAAAAACGGAGTATTACTTTTTAAATTATGGGATCGTCCAGTAAATGCTTTAGCAAAAGTTTGTGAATATATAGAATATCTAAAAAAGAAGTTTTAATTTGAAAATAACCAATAATCTTTATCTTCTAATTTTGACAAGTTGTCTATTAGTTAGAATATCTTTTTAAAGGTATTTATCTATAATATTTAATAAATTCCAATATCAATCTTATTAATTAACACGAATGATCCAGTTGAATAGAGAAAAAGTCTTTATAATAACATCAATTGTATTAGGATCGGTAATTCTTTCATCTGCACTAATTTCTTTTAATTTATACTTTAAGGATGATTCAGAGGGTTCTTTATCTTATGACTTACCAAACTATATCCACATAAATAACAATTGGTCACAGACAGCATCATATTATGCTTGGTGTAAAGGTGGAAGTGGTACAGTAAATAATCCATACATTATTGAAAATATAGTTGTTGAGAGTGATAATGAAATAGCTTGCATATTTATAGAGAATTCAAATAGACATTTCATTATAAGAAACTGTAAATTTAGGAATTCAAATTCTATTGGTATATATTTATCCCATATAACCAATGGAAAATTAATTGATAATGAATGCTCTTTTAATCGTGAATATGGAATTTATTTGGATCATTGCAATAATATAGAAGTTAGCGGGAATACCATGAAATCGAATTTTGGTGCTGGACTATATCTACACGTTAGTGACTATAATACAATAGTAAATAATAATATCAATTACAACCGCGATGGTATAGCATTAATCTTAAGCAGTAATAATTTTATTCAAGAAAATATGGTAAATAATAATGATAATGACGCATTAGGTTTTTGGCTTGAATCAAGTAATAATAGAATTGAAAATAACTCATTTAGTTATAACGGTCGTGGGGTATATACTGAAGAAGGAGGTATTTATAATATTTTTATAGGAAATAACGCAAGTAGTAATAAACGTGAGGGATTTGATATTGATGATCAATATAACATAGTTAGTCAAAATATTGCTAATTTTAATGGTTGGTATGGAATAAGCATTAGTTTTGGAGATAATTGTTCTATAATAAATAATACTGCTAATTCTAATGGTATTCATGGAATAAAGATATCTTATAGTAATTTGAATGAAGTTAATTATAACAGAGTATTATTCAATAATAATTCAGGAATATGCCTTAGAGGGGCTGATAATTGCCTAGTTGAAGAAAATGTAGTAGAATATAATGGAAATAATGGTATTTTACTGATTAAGGCTGAATATAATCGATTAATTCGAAATCATATAAAAAATAATACTTATGGTGTTAAGTTGGAAGATGAGTCAAGCAATAATGAAATTGTAGAAAATCTGTTAATTAATAATGAAATTTGTTACTTTGAAGAGATAACGTGTTTTGATAATATTTTCATCAGTAATGTTTGTTTGTAGTGTAATAATTGCCAATAAATTGAAATAAGGAAGAAATATGAATATAAAAATTAAATCAAATTCAAAAAAAAAAAATATTGTTTGTGTTTTTTATTTATTATTATTATCATTTACTCTAAATAAAGTTGAAAACAGATATTTAATTGAAGATAGTTTCGAAGTAATAAAACCAATTGTGGGTAATGGTGACTCTGAAGGTCAAGAATGGGTTTCTTCTTATAATGAACATTACACTTATGGAAAATGTCTTGCTTTAGATTCTGATCAAAATGTAATAGTTGGAACTTCCACTTTAAGTGGATTTACTGTAGTTAAATATAATAATTTAGGAACCAAATTATGGGAAACTAATTATTATAGACTTTGGGATTTTTTTAGAATAGAAGATATAGGAATCGATTCATCAGATAATATCTATGTTGCAGGAAGAGCTTTAGGAGAAATGATTGGATGGGATCCTATTTACTTCTTGATTAAATTTAACCAATCTGGTTCATTAGAATGGGAACAAATGGGTTCTGAAGGTGAGTATAGTATTGGAAAAACACTTGTAGTAGATTCATCTGATAGAATTTATATTGGTATTTTAGATAAAAAATATAATGAATCTGATATTGTTTTGATGAAGTATAACAATTCTGGTGATATAAACGGAATCTATAGGTGGGGAGGAAATAATGAAGATTATGTAGTTGATCTTGCAATAGATTCACTAGATAATATTTATGTTCTTGGTTATACAAATGAGACTATAGGAGGAAATTATAATTTGGTTCTATTAAAATATAATGGATCTGGAAATTTATTATGGAATGTCACATGGGGTGGACCAAATGATGTTTATGGATTAGAATTGCTCTTAGATTCTTCAGAGCAAATAAATGTTTTGGGATCCATAGTAGTAGATAAAAAAGAATTCAGTTTTTTATTAAAATATAATGTCTTTGGAGTCTTACTATGGAATAAAACATTCTATAATGATAAATATATTCATTTTACTTTAGATTCATTTGATAATTTTTACTTTGCACAAAATGGAGAATATTTTGAAGATATGGGAACTGATATCTATTTAGCTATGTACAATAATACTGTGAATTTCCAATGGGATTTATTGTGGGGTGGTGAATTAGATGATTCCTTCAATGCGATAACTACAGACCCAAATGATAATCTATATTTAACAGGGTATACAAGAAATTCAATGATATTAGTTAAAAATCCAACAGATAAGACTCTTTATTCCCCTCCAGGAATTTTTACATTAAACTCAAGCGCGTCTTATGCTAATAATACCGTTAATTTAATATGGACTGATTCTAGAGGCGCTGAAAATTATTCTATTTATACTTATAATGATTACTTTAGGGACATCAATAATTCATCTAATTTAATAACAGAAGGTATTTTCAATAATAATTATTCAATTTCAGGATTACAAGATGGAGTGCATTTTTTTATTGTGACTGCGCATAATAGAAACGGATATACTGTTTCAAATTGCATATATGTAATTATAGGTGAACAAATTGAAGAAAACGAGAATAAAACCATGGAATTCTACCTTCTTTTAGCTATCTTCATGGGAATTGGGATAATTTATGTAGTTAGTTTTACGATCATCTATCGTAAATTCTTCCTAAAATTCACATAATAGATAAAGTAATAAAACCACCAGAGAATTTAGCAACTGCTTGAAAAGAGTTAAATTAAAAATTTTATAGTTTATTGAATGCTTTTTCTTAGTTCATATTTCATAATTTCTGTATAGTCTTAGTTCTAGACGTTTAATTCTTATTATATCGATTATTATGTGATAACATTATTATGTATTATTCAATATTTTTTACATCAATTTAAAAAAACGACAAAAAAGAAATATTTTGTGAAAATTATGAGCGACGATAGAAAAAAATTGTGGGAACCATCAGATGAATGGATTAAAAGTGTAGAAGCGACTCATTTTATTGAATTTGTAAATAAGAATTATGGATCGAATATTAAAGGAGGAAAAGATCTTTATAAATGGTCTGTAGAACAAATACCAGATTTCTGGGATGCCATGTGGAAGTTTTCAGGTATTATTGCTTCTAAACCATATGATAAAGTAGTTGAAGACTTGAGTGTATTTCCTGGAACAAAATGGTTTCCTGGGGCAAAAATGAATTTCGCTGAAAATCTTCTTAAGTATAAAGACGATCAATTAGCTTTTATATTTCAGGGTGAGACTAAGGTATCAAAACAAATAACTTATGCTGAATTAAACAAAACTGTTGCTCGTTTGGCAAAATCTCTTAAAGATGTTGGAATAAAAGTAAATGATCGCGTTGTTTCATATATTCCAAACTTAATTGAAACACCTACGGCAATGCTCGCAACTACTGCTATTGGGGCAATTTGGGCTTCTTGTGGTGCTGAACTTCAGCCAAGTGCGGTTATCGACAGATTTGGTCAAATTGAACCTAAATTACTTTTTACTGTTGATGGATATTACTATAGAGATAAAGTGTTTGATATTAGAGATAACGTCAAAACGGTTGTAGAGGCTATTCCTTCAATAGAAAAAGTTGTTATTGTTTCTTACATCTCTGATGGTAAAGCAGATGTTAGTGGTATTCCTAAAGCTCAAAACTGGGAAGATTTCATTTCAAAAGAAGAAGAACCTAAATTGGAATTTGTACAATTACCTTTTGATCATCCCATCTATATAATGTTCTCTTCAGGAACGACTGGAAAACCAAAATGCATGGTTCAAAGTGGTGGAGGAGTTCTTATCAATCATTTAAAAGAACTAATTCTCTCCACTGATTGCAAAAGGAGTGATGTTATAAATTATATCACTGCGCCCTCATGGATGATGGTTTAAGTATTCCTTATACCAGCCAAAATGTGGAACTGGCTTATCAGTGCCTTAGCCGTGGGCGCAACAATATTCTTATATGACGGAAATCCACTATACCCAGATCCATTAAGCTTTTTTGAATTGATTGAAAAGCATAAAATCTCGATATTTGGGACTAGTGCAGCATATATCCATTATTTAATGGGTCTTGGTGTTAAACCAGGTGAGAAATATAATCTTAGTGCTTTAAGGGAAATATCACAAACAGCATCAACTCTTTCTCCAGAAGGTTTTGAATACGTTTATCATGAAATTAAGAAAGATCTCTTTTTCAATTCTATTAGTGGTGGAACAGATATCAATGGATGCTTTGCAGGAGCAATTCCAATTCTTCCTGTTTATTCGGGTGAATTACAAGGGCGTGCATTAGGAATGAAAGTAGAAGCTTATAATGATAATGCAGAACCCGTTGAAGATGAACAAGCTGAGCTTGTGTGTGAAGCTCCTGCTCCTTCAATGCCAGTATATTTTTGGGGAGATGATGATAATATGACAAAATATAAGGCTGCTTATTTTGATCACTTTAAGGATAAAGGAAAGAATATATGGAGGCATGGTGATTATATAGTAATTCATAGCGATACTGGAGGAATAACTTTCTGGGGTCGTTCTGATGCAGTTTTAAAACCTTCAGGTGTAAGAATTGGTACTGCTGAAATCTATAATGTAGTGGAACAACTTCCTGAAATCTCAGATTCATTGGTAATCGGTCAACAATGGGAAGGTGATATTCGTATTGTTATGTTTGTCCTATTAAATGAAGGTTATGAATTAACAGATGAGCTAAAAACAAAAATACAACAAACAATTCGAGAAAAGACAAGTCCACGACATGTACCAAAGTTAATATATGCTGCACCAACTGATGGGATTCCTTACACTTTTAGTAATAAGAAAGTTGAAATTGCTGTGACTAAAATTATACATGGTATAGAAGTAACTAATCGTGGTGCTCTAAGAAACCCAGAATCTCTGGATTTCTACATGGAAATGAAGGATAAACTTAAATAAAAAAAATTCTAATTCTTTTTTTTTAATTTAAAACATTTTCTTTTTCTATATAAGCTATCTTCATAATTAGTAAGCATTTCTCGCATTAGATCCATCCCAAGATAGATATTATAACCGATTCCTTCCCATTCACTATTAGTTTGCCAAATTTTATAGGTTATTTTAAAATAACATTTAACTTGTTGGATAAAATTAATGCTTCCAGACGTGATTACAGTTGATCCTACCTTACCATCACCATCATAGTATCCTAAAATAAAAGCTAAATACAGTTCTCTCGAGGCTA
The DNA here is from genome assembly GCA_048940925.1 of Promethearchaeota archaeon. Classification (GTDB taxonomy): domain Archaea; phylum Asgardarchaeota; class Lokiarchaeia; order Sigyniarchaeales; family SOKP01; genus Loki-b32. Next base: position 6,448 of record JBHLOC010000075.1, read on the forward strand.
ATCTTGGTAATTCAATAAATTTGGATTTTTGATTTCCAACTATAAAACCATGTTTAATTAAACTATTTGCAAATTCGTCATTGACAAACCGAATCCTCACATAATCAGTTAAATCTCCTTCTCTTCTAATTTCAATTTCTTTATGTTCAAGATTAAAACCAATGACATTAGCAAATTTATCTAATAAATCTTTCTCATCATCTTTATGCAATTCAACCCCAAATCTGATATTATTTCCATGTTTAGAAAGCCAAGCTTCTGCGAATAACCATCCTAACCAATAAGCCTTTTCTTTAGTATCAATATATTCGAAATAATCAATTTTTAAGCAAGGATGCCATCTATATATGCCGTATATCGATTTCTTTGGGTTATTTAAAATTATATATTTACTAAATAACTCAGAGATTTCTCTAGGGACTCTGCATAAATTTTTATTGATTTGAGATTTATACTCTTTAAGCGTTTCAATAGAAATTATGTAATTTGGATCTTGCTTTATCTGATCTTTCTTTTTTTTAATATGAAATCTTGTTTGCCCTAGAACAATACTTAATTGTTCATCTGTTAATTTACTATTCAATAATCTTTTTTCTGGAATATATTTAGCAATAACTCTTTTTAATTCATATATGAAGCTTAATGTATTATATCTATTAGAGTTTATCGAAAATGTATTAAAATTGTTATCTAAATCTTTATAATTATAATTAATATCAATTTTTTTTTTAAAATAGGCTAAATTTTCACTATTAGAACACTTTTTTTTAATCTTGTGATTTTGTAAGTAATACAAGTCATCAATTCTTATAATGGATTTGTTTTTAACCATAATTGAAGTCTCAAAGAATTTTTAGTTAATTTTATAAAATTGCAATATGTAAAACGAATATGTTTTTATCTTTATTAATCTTAATAGAGTTAGGATTTTGTCTTTATAATTAGTTAAAAATTCTTTATTTTAATTTAAAAATTCAAAAATTAAATTATAATTTTTTTTGGAATACAACCTTAAATATCAAATAAATTTATCGTCTAAAGTGTAAATTCATTATTTTTGAATTTAAATAGTAATATGGACTTAAGGATAACCTGTTTTGAAACCGAAGAATTTGTCTGCTATATTTGAATTAAATTTATTAATTTGAATCTAATATAATTCTGGAATGAATAAATTCAAATTTTTGGAATTATTTGAATGAAAGTTATTTTAAGAAGGAAAGCTTCAATAATTTTTTTTCCTTTTTTTCCATTAAAAACCTTATTAGGCATTACATCATTAGTCTTTAGCGATTCTATTTTATGTGATGATGAGCATATTGTTTTAAATAGAAATCACCTTTGAAATTAAAACAATTAAAATAAAATCCCCTTGGCATTACAAGGGCGAAAATAGCGAGGAAGAACTTATTATAAAACATGAACCAGACGGATTTTATTCAAAAAGGGATAAGATCAGCACGGAATTAATCATTAATTTATTAAAAGCAATTTCAGAGCCAATAGTAGTAGATTTAAACTTAGATGATTGGCGTATTACTCAAGAATGGTTAAATAATAACGCTGATCCTGAATTTAAAGAACCAACTTCTGCTCAAAAGAAATCATACTTTGATTATTTTACAGATTTAAAATGATGAAAAGAGTTTTGGAGAGCTATTACCAATATTTTCTATCTTATGTAAATATTGCCTTAAAACCACGCCGGATTATCAAGAATATAAGATGAAAAAAGTGGAGGATAAAATAAAGAAAAAACAAAAAAAAAGCCTTTTAAAATAGTTTCACAGCTCTTTCTTTTTACTTTATTAATTCAAAATTTGAAAATGAAAAAGATCTAAACTAATTTTATAACTTGAGCAAATAGCGTATTGAATTGAAAACGATTAGATATACTCGAACCACGGATTATAATTCGTATCACATGAGTACCTACAAGTGAATTATTAACCATTTGGAGCGTAATCGATACTCTCGAAGCATATGTAGCATCAGGGTTATGGGATGATACACTTGGAGTTGTAATTAATACATTGTCGATTTCAAAATAGACTGTTACAAAGGTTTGTGGTTCTACGAAAGCATCTCCAGAATATTGGACGTAAAGAGCTTCTTCGGCCGAAATAGAGACACTTAATTCTAAGGTACTAACGGAGATGTAATCATAGGCGGGATCAGTGTATAAAAATGTATCGTTTTTAATGTACCACGATTTTGGAGCAGAATTTGGTTTAGATTGAGAAAAAAATATAGTATAAAGACCTAATCCTAATCCTATAACTCCTACCAAGAGTGCTATAATGCTTAATCCTCGTCCTGATTTTCGAGTATTCATTTTTCTTTTGTCACAACATGTAAGGCTTATTTTTTTTTGATATGTTTTAAATACACGACATTTTTAAAAATTTTTTCCTCATGATTAAAAATAGAAATTTTTATGAAGATCAATTATATAAAAGAGCACATTGAAATTAGAAAATGAAAATTAGCTTAAGATATGACTTTTAAATGTGTAGATGAAACTGAAACAGAACATACGTGCTTTTAGTGAAAAAAACCTGCTTGTAAGGAACACATCTCCAAGCTTTTTAATAATACCAATTGAGGAATTAATAGTTCCCATTGGAGATTTTAAGCGAAATTCTTTCAAGATCATTAAGGATGGAAGTGCTAACTGTTAAAGATTTGCCATTAGATTCGATTTTAACAAATATAGAAAAGTTAATTTTCGAGCTTGATAAGAATTATAAGGATATAGCACATAAGTATGGAAATCCAACAAGTTTATAGTTAGGTCAATTTTATCCATAATTTTAAATAGAATTTAAATATTTCATTTCGGTTACAATAATATATTAATGCATTTTGTAAAATAATTTAGATTTTTTATTTTAAATAATTTTTTATTATAAATCTTTCGATATTCTTTATACATTTTCTAATAAGAAGGTCGAAATCGTGGTAACAAAAATCATCCACGGGAGGGAAGTAACTAATCGTGGCGCTCTTAGAAACCCAGAATCTTTAGATTACTACATGGAGATGAAAGATAAACTTAAATAAATCAAAATTTTAAAAATTTTTTTTATAATTTTAGAATAGTCGATCTTACCTTTACAAGTAAATAATTCAAGATATTAATGAATGTTTATGCATTTGGCTAAGCATCGGTTCACACATGCATTACAATTTATACATTTTTTTTGGCTGATTTATCTGAACCTTCTTATCTCGTTCATTAAAAAGATAAATTCCTCGAGGACACACGTCAATACAAACCTTACAACCAATACACTCTTCACGATTTACGAAAAGTACAAAGATGGGGAATCTTTAAGAGAGCATCTTGATCAAGTACCGAAAACGCATGCAAAGTTAATGCCACTTTTAGAGCCAGGGCAAGAATTAAAGAAATGTTATGAAATATTATAAAAAAAATATGGAGGGGATAAAATTAACAGCAGAAAATTATGTTGACAAAAGAAAAAGATTTTACGAATCATTAAATAACAATAATAAGTTTAAAGAAAAATTTAAAGATGAAAAATTTAAAATTCTCTTAAATCCAAAGGATGGTAAATACGCAGCATTAATTATTGTTGAAAAAGGTACCGTTTCAGTTGAGAAGTTACCGAATTATCCTATAAGTAATTTTGATGAAAATATCTTAGGATGGGATGCCATGATGCAAACAACGTTAGAAATATTTGACGAAATTGGACAAGGAAAACTCTCAACTAGTGCTATAATGAAAAAGGTACTTATGCGTAAAATTAAAATGAAAAATCCTATCCTCCTACTTAAACTCAACGAAAACGATGAATTATTAAAAGAAGAAGGAAAAAATTCTTTACTTCTTTAAATTATATTTTTAGCTGAAAAAAAAATTATTAAATAGAACTATTAAAAAGACTTTTTCTTCCTTAATTTTTACTTATAAATGAAGATTATGAATTAAATGATGAATTAAAGACAAAAATTCGGCAATCTCTACTTGAGAAGACCTTCCCAAGACATGTTCCAAAGCTTATCTACGCAACTCCACCTGACGGCATTCCATATACCTTCAGTGATAAAAAGGTCGAAATTACAGTCACTAAAATCATCTACAGCATGGAAGTCAACCGCGGTGGCCTTAGAAACCTAAAATCGCTAGACTTCTGCATGGAAATGAAGGATAAACTTTAAGAATAGTTTTTTATTTTTTTTATTATTATTTGTAAAATCAATAAGTTAATTAGCGCATATTGAGAATTATAAAATCAAGCTCATCCCTTACTAAAAATATGGATTAAAAAGAATAAAAATTTTAATTTAGAGTTTAAACTTTTTGATTTCCTGATTTAAAAACAAAGTACTAATGCCTATTAACGCCCAATTCTATTGCTCTATCTGAAAGAATTTTAGTTACAATTTCAACATCCTTATTAATGGTTCGTTTAGCATATACCCACATTATTATACCAGGAAGAGCCAGTAAAAATAGAATCAATGCAGTGATTTCAAAGTTGTTATAGGTTATGATTAATAATAAGGAAGCTATAGTAGGTCCAATTCCTTGTCCAATTGTTTCCACAAATTGATTCCATGATGAAACTATCCCTTGTGCTTCTGGAAGATTTATTGTTTGGAGGACTGGTGGTTGATTAGTGTTATAAAGAATTGAAACAGTAAATCTAGTAAATAAAAGTATTCCTAACACCCATATCCAAGCGGATTGTAGTAAGAAAAGGATGTTATTTCCTTCTAGTAACGAAAATCCTGGTAGCGGAATGAGAAAAAATACCAATTGGATGATTCCTACTAAAATTAACGCTAAAATGATCAAATTTAAACGTTTTTTAATATCCTTGCTTCCCCATTTATCCGATCTCTTTGAAAATAAGATAGTGCCTGCAATTGTACCTGGTACTGCAAAAATTATCATAAATAAAGCAACTGATATTGAACTAAGATTATTAGGTTCTTGCTGAAGAAATAATACCATTAAAAATTGCACAGTCCCGAATAAAATCCATGAAAAAATACCTTCTATTAATGCGAGTAAGTTTGTTGATCTAAAAATAGTTAATCTCACAGTATTTTTTGTCATACGGTAATCATATTTTACGTATGAATCTTGATTAGATAAAACAGCTTTTAGTTCATCTGATGAGTGTAATCCTCTAATTGGTTCCCGAATATGCAGGAAAACGTTTACAGCGCTCAAAATAATTAATATTCCTATTATCCAAAAATATAACCTCCAAAATCCATTCTGAATTAAAATAGCTGAAAAGATCATCCCTATGGGTATAAATAATGAGCCAACTGAATAATACCTTCCGAAAAATGCTGAACGATTATCCTTTTCAAGAAAATCATTTGTATAGCTAAGTAAAATAGGTCTAATCCCACCAATTCCAAACCCTGATAGAATGCTAGCAATTATATATATATACCATGTATTCATGCCTTGTCCTGCGGGAGGAATTCCATATAGGGTCCAAGCAATTCCCGTTAGTAAAAGCACAAATATCAGCAATTTCTTACGAGAATATCTATCTGTCAACCCTCCTATTAATATACCAGAAAAAGCAGTAGCCCAGAGACTTGTTGTAAGTATTAAACCCATCTCTAAAAGATGAACTGATTCACCTGGCCATATAATATTAGATAATGTTATCATGTTTATTATTATTGTTGCATGAGTTAGAGAAATAAAGGCATAAGATAGCATTATTGGCCATAATTCTTTTATCCTTGAATTTTTCTCAGTAACTCCAGATTTCAACTTTTTTCGATTTAAAAATTCATGTACCATTAAAATCACCTTTTTTTATATACTTTTTATTTTCATATTTGAATATATCACAATCGGAAATGTTCCGATAGTAAAATATAAACTTTTTTGATATTTAAATATTTTTGTTATGAAAATGATCCATTGTGGAAATATTTAAATTAAATACATAACTATTTTAAGCATGTAAAATCGAACCAATGTGTAAGGTATGGCTGAAACTGAACAAGATATATTCCATCTATTCGAATTATTATTTGAAAAATTTACTAAGTTGGAGGAAAGTTTTCCTCCAATGAGAAAAAAAATAGGAAAAAAATTCTCTATTGTCCAACTAGTTGGAAATAATAAAACGTGCAATATGAAGGATATTGTTGAAAATTTAAATTTACCTTCGAGTACAGCAACCAGGCAAGTCGATAAATTAGTTAGTTTAGATTTAATCAAACGAGAAATACCTCCCGATAATAGAAGAATGGTTATTCTATCTCTCACAGATTCTGGTCAGAAATTTTACTCAAATTATAAGGAACATCGGAACCTTGTTGAAAACAAATTAATAAAAGCATTATCTGATCATGAGAAGGAAGTTCTTATAAAAATATTAAACAG